>NZ_JBFAQX010000024.1:0-124028 GCF_040678995.1 Amycolatopsis sp. NPDC049253
CGGAATCAGCGGCTCCGCGAGCGCCCACAACTCATCCGGCACCAGCCGCCGAGACAGATCATCCACAACCCAAGATCATCCACCAAGACCAGCCAAACCCCTACTGAGACACGCTCTAAGGCACCAGCACAGCCTTCCCCGGCGCATGCCCCTCCGCCAGCAACCGCTGCGCGTCAGCCGCCTGCGCCAGCGGGAAAGTCCGCGCCACCCGCACCGAAAGGGTGCCAGCCTCGGCCAGCTCGACCAAGGTCAGCAGGTCCCGCTGATCAAGCCGGGCGAACACCGGAACCGTACCGGGAAAGGAGAACTCCGCGATCGACGCCACCCGCACGCCGGACGACGCCAAGTTCGAAGTGGACGAAAGAGCGCCCCGCCCGACCGTGTCGAGGACCGCGTCGACGCCGGAAGGAACCAGCGCGCGAACCCGCGACGCCAGCCCCGGACCATAGGACACCGGCGAAGCACCCAACGACCGCAGGTACTCGTGATTGGCCTCCGAAGCCGTCCCGATCACCCGCACGCCACGCGAAACCGCCAGCTGCACGGCGAGTGAACCCACACCACCCGCGGCCGCGTGCACCAGCAGCGTCTCACCCGAGGACAACCCGAGGGCCCGGACCGCCTGCAACGCCGTCAGTCCACCCAGCGGCAGCCCGGCCGCCTCGGCCCACGACAGCCGGGAAGGCTTGCGCGCCAACGTCCGGACGTCGACAGCCACCTTCTCCGCGTACCCGCCGTTGCGGTGCGCGACCTCGCCGCGGATGAACCCGATCACCTCGTCACCCGGCGAGAACTCGGGTGCCGCCGGCCCCGCGCGTTCCACCACGCCGGCGACGTCCCACCCCGGCACCGCGGGAAAGTACGTCTCCTGCGCGTCGGCCAGCACGCCGGCCTGCAGCCCGAGGTCCGCGGGGTTCAAGGCCGCCGCCTTCACCCGCACCAGCACCCCGTCGATGTTCATCTTCGGGTCCGGCAGCTCCGCGAGCTCCAGCACCTCGGGCCCGCCGAACCGGTGGTGCACCACGGCTTTCACGACTGCAGCCCCGGCGGGAGCAGGTCGCCCAGCACGTCGTGGCGCGAGATCTTCCACTCGCCGTCGACGCGGCGCAGCTCGGTGTCGTAGTAGCCCGACTCGATCGGCCGCACGCCGTGTCCGGGCAGGGTCTCGAACACCACGTACTGCGCCGACAGGTGCGCCCGGTCGCCCTCGACCTCGATCAGGTGATCCGAGGTCACGTGGTGCCCGGAACCGCCCTCGGGGTGCGGGGCCATGAAGTTCTCCACCGCGTACCGCACGCCGGCGCCGCCGATCAGCGGTTCGCCGACCGGCTCGAAGCTGTCCGGACCGGTCCGGACGTGGATCCGGACCACGGCGTCGTCGGTGAACAGCGCGCCCTGCGCGGCGCCGTCTCGCCGGTCGGTCGCGCGGACATAGCGGGCCAGGACCTCCTGGACCGCACGTTCGTCACTCACGGAAATGGCCTTTCTCTGGGGGACGGCATCCAGAGAACGCCCCCGTGACCCGCGGAACGATGACCGTCGCGGCGACGATCATTACCCTGGAGGTATGGATCGCCTGGAGACGCGCGAGCTCGCCTACTTCGTCGCGGTGGCCGAGGAGCTGCACTTCGCCCGCGCCGCCGAGCGGCTCGGCATCGCGGCGCCGCCGCTGTCGCGCGCGATCGCCCGGCTCGAGCGGCGCATCGGCGTGCGGTTGTTCGACCGCACGAGCCGCCGCGTCTCCCTCACCGAAGCCGGCAAGGTCTTCCTCGCCGAAAGCCGCGCGGCGCTGGCCGCCGTGGATACCGCGGTGCGGCGAGCCCAACGCGCGGCGCGGCCGGCGCGGCTCGTGGTCGCCGTCCGCTCGGGCACCGGCGCGGGCCTGCTGTCCGACCTGCTCGAGGCCTACGCACGCCGCTCCGCCGCTGCGCCGGTCGAGCTACTGTTCACCACCGACCAGACCCGGGCACTGCGCGAAGGTGCCGCCGACGTCGCCCTCTTCTGCGCGTCCGCCGACACCACCGGACTAGCGACCACGGAGCTCGCCGTCGAATCGCCGGTCGCGCTCCTGCCCGTCTCCCACCCGCTCGCGACGCGCGCGGCCGTCCCGCTGGAGGAGCTGCGCCGGATCGACGCCTACCGCGCGTCGTGCCCGCCGGTGTCGCTCGACGAGATCGTCGACCGCGTCGCGCTCGGCGCGCTCGTGGTGGTCGTCGGCGAGAGCGCCGCGAGCCGGATCGGCGACGCCGTGGTGGCCGTCCCGGTCGTCGGCCAGGCCGGCACCACCCTTGTGCTGGGCCGCGCCGAGGGCACCCCGACGCCGGACCTGAAGGCCTTCGAACGCACCGCGAAGGACGTCGCCGCGCGCCGGCTCGCCACCGCCGGCACGGCGTAGCCCGCACACCCGAAGATCGCCCCACACCCTCCGGACCTGCATCTATGCACGTTCGTCGCGAAATCCTTGACTTCAAATTGAGCAAGTGATTTAGTCAATTCACTCGCAGAACGGAGTCACCGATGACCGAAGCGCACCCGAAACCCGGGCTGTCCGAGCAGCTCGTGGAAGGGCTGCTGGCGCTGATCGCCGACGAGCGACTGGCGCCGGGCGACAGCCTGCCGACCGTGCGCGTGCTGGCCGAGCGATTCTCCGTGACCACGCCGACGATCCGCGAAGCGCTGCGCCGGCTGCAGACCACCGACGCGGTGCGCATGCGCCACGGTTCGGGCATCTACGTGGGCGACGGGATCCACCGCACACTCATGCCGAACCCGAACTCAGCGCCGATGAAGGACGAGCTGATCCTCCAGCTCGTCGATGCCAGGCTCACGATCGAGCCCGGCATCGCGGCGCTGACGGCGGTCAACCGCAGCGAGGAAGGCCTGCAGCGCCTGGAACTCGCGCTCGACACGGCCAAGCGCGACAGCACCGACCACCGGCCGCACCTGAACTTCCACCGCGAGCTCGCCGGCGGTTCGGGCAACCAGGTGCTCTTCGAGGTCGTCGACTCGCTGCTCGCCGCACGTGGCCGGGAGCAGAAAGCCCTGCGCGCCCTCATCGAGGACCGCCGGCGCGACTACGAGGAGCACCTCGCCATCTTCGACGCCGTGCGCTCCGGCGACGCGGCCGCCGCGGAGGAACACACCCGCCACCACCTCGAACAACTCCGCACCGAAGTGGCCCGCCAGCTCGGGCGGGCCGAATGACCGGGAAAGACACCATGCCGATCGCACCACGTTCACATCGCCTCGCCGACCTCACCTGGCCCGAGATCGACGACCTGCGCCCGCACGCCCCCGTGGCGATCGTGCCGCTCGGAGCCACCGAACAGCACGGCCACGGGCTCGCGCAGCGCACCGACACCACCCGGGCCGAGGTCGTCGCAGACCTTGTGGCACAACACCTTTCGCCGAAGGTCGTGGTGACCCCGGTGATCCCCGTCGGGGTCTCCGAGCACCACATGGCCTTCCCCGGCACGCTCACGCTGTCGCCGATCACGCTGCAGCAGGTGATCGTGGAGCTCGTCACCAGCCTGCACCGCCACGGCTGGCGCAAGGTCTACGTGCTCACCGGCCACGGCGGCAACAACGCCACGGTCGAGGTCGCCGTCACGCGGCTGCGCACCGACCTGCCCGACCTGCACATCGCGTGGAGCGGGATCACGCCCGTGGTCTCGGACCTCGTGTCGAAGCTGTCCGAAAGCCGGATCGGAGGCCACTCCAGCGAAATCGAGACCTCGCAGGCGATGTTCGCCGACCCGGGCCTCGTGCTCCCCGGGCGGCTCACGCCCGGCAGCTCGACCTTCGACGACCTCGACCAGGCGGGCAAGCTCAGCCGCTCGCGGCCGGGGATCCACTTTCCACAGTCCTATCACGACCTGAGCAAGACCGGCACGCTCGGCGACGCCACCAAGTCGTCCGTCGAGATCGGTGCTCGGCTGGTGGAAGCCACCGTCGAGCGCATCAGCGGCTTCCTGCAGGAGTTCCTCGACCTGCCGGAACGCCAGTCAGCACCCACCCTCACCCGCATTCCCCAGGAGACGCCATGACCGCCCCGACCCGACGCCGTCTCGGAGTGGCCACCCTCGTGCTCGCGGCCGGCCTCACGCTGACCGCCTGCGGTGGCAGCGACGACCAGGCCGCCAACCCGCTCGGCACCGTCACCCCCGGCAAGGTCCACTTCGCCTTCCGCTCCGACGACAAGCCGACGTCGTTCATCGACGGCGGCAAGCCCGCCGGCTTCCTCATCGAGCTCACGCAGGCGATGGCGCAGAAAATGAACCTGACCGCCGACTACACGGCGACCGACTTCGCGAGCATGCTGCCCAACATCCGCAACCACAAGTACGACTCCGCCGCGTTCGGCACGCTCGTCACGCCACCGCGCCAGGAGGTCACCGACTTCACCACCGCGGTGAACTACGGGCAGGCCCAGCTGATCTCCCGCAAGAGCGCACCGCTGTCCAATGTGGATGCTTCGGGCGGCAAGACCATCGCGATCACCCGCGGCAGCGAGCTGATCCCGCTCGTGAAGAAGCGCGTGCCGACCGTGACGGTCAAGGAGTTCCCGAACATCGCGGCCAGCTCCAACGCGCTCACCGCGGGCCAGGTCGACGGGCTGTTCACCGGCGTCGCGACCACGAACGACCTCCTGGAGAAGCACCCGGACTACCAGGCCTCGCCGGCGATCACCAGCGGCATGACGGCGTTCCCCGTGGCCAAGGACAAGCCCGAGCTGAAGAAAGCGCTCGACGAGGCGCTCAAGGCCGTGATCGCCGACGGCACGTACACGAAGCTGTTCGACAAGTGGAACCCCAAGGGCATCGCGATCCCGTCGGACATGCTCAAGGCCTACCCCGGCATGCAGCAGCGCCCCGGCGTCACCGCTGCCGACGGGTCCTGAAAGGACAGTGCCATGGACGGCCTGAAACAAATCTGGGACACGTTCTTCGACCTCGACCTCATCGGCAGCACGCTCCCCACGCTGCTGAAGGAGGGGCTGCTGAACACCCTGTTCCTCACCGTGCTCGCGAGCGCGATCGGCCTCGTGGTCGGCATCTTCCTCGCCAGCGGCCTGATGTCGCGCTTCCGCGTGCTGCGCCTGCCCTGCCGCTGGTACGTCGACATCCTCCGCGGCCTGCCCCACATCCTGAGCATCTACCTCATCGGCCAGGGCCTGCCGCTGGCCGGGCTCACGATGTTCGGCAACTGGACCTACGGCTACGCGGCGCTCGCGATCGGGCTCATGGAAGGCGCTTACATGGCGGAGATCTTCCGCTCGGGCTTCCAGAGCGTCGACAAGGGCATCGTCGAAGCGTCGCGCAGCCTCGGGATGTCGCACACGAAGACCATGCGGCTCATCGTGATCCCGATCGGTTTCCGCCGCGTGCTGCCGGCGCTCACCGGCCAGTTCATCCTGGTCATCAAGAGCACGGCGCTGGTCTACCTGCTCGGCCTCGCCGCCGGGCAGCGGGAGATGTTCGCGATCGCCCAGGACACGTCCACCAACAACGCTTCGCTTTCACCGCTGGTCGCCGCGGGCCTGTTCTACCTGGCGATCACCGTGCCGCTCACCTACGTGGTGAACCGGTGGGACAAGCGGATGCGCGAAGGCCGGCCCGCCGCGCCCACCGCGCCGGCGGCCGTGCGCACCGAGGAGGCACTGGTATGACCCAGGCGAGCACCGCGGCGGCCGACGCCGTGACCACCACCGGGACGACCGTGCGTTACGAGCACATCGACAAGAGCTTCGGCAACACCCCGGTGCTGCACGACATCGTGCTCGAAGCGCCCGGCGGCACCACCACGTGCATCATCGGCCCGTCGGGTTCCGGCAAGTCGACACTGCTGCGCTGCACCAACCTGCTGGAGATCCCGACGGCCGGGCGCATCTTCATCGGGGACGAGGCCATCACCGACAAGGGCGCCGACGTCGACCGCATCCGCACCCGCGTCGGCATGGTGTTCCAGAACTTCCACCTGTTCCCGCACCACACGGTGCTCGACAACGTGACGCTCGCCCAGCAGCAGGTGCTGGGCGTGTCTCGCGACGAAGCTGTGGAGACCGCGCGGGCGAACCTCGCCGCGGTCGGGCTGGCGGCGTACGAGAACCGCCGGCCCTCCCAGCTCTCGGGCGGCCAGCAGCAGCGCGTGGCCATCGCACGGTCGCTGGCGATGAACCCCGAGGTGATGTTGTTCGACGAAGCGACGTCCGCACTCGACCCCGAGCTCGTGAAAGGCGTGCTCGCCGTGATGCGCGACCTGGCTTCCCGCGGCATGACGATGATCGTGGTGACGCACGAGATGCGGTTCGCCCGTGAGGTCGCCGAGCAGGTCGTGTTCCTCGACCAGGGACGGCTCGTGGAAGCCGCCCACCCCACCGAGTTCTTCGAGTCCCCCCGCAGTGACCGGCTCCGGTCCTTCCTCGACGAGGTGCTCTGAATTGAGATTCGCCAAGCTCGCCGCTGTCGCCGCGCTTGCGCTGACCGCCACGGCGGTCGTGCCGCAGACCGCGTCCGCGACCCCCTCCGTGCGCAACTATCCCAAGGTTTCGACGGGCTGCACCGCGCACTCCACCTCCCTGCCGCTCGGGCAGACGGTCACGCAGACCATCACCTCCGGCGGGCTTTCCCGCGACTACCTGATCCACCTGCCCGCGAACTACCAGCCAGGTCACCCGAAGCCCGTGGTCATGGCGTTCCACGGCCGCAAGGGCGACGGCAGCGACATCGAGGAGTTCTCCGGCATCGACGGCCTCGACACCATCGCCGTCTACCCGGTGGGCGCCAAGGGTCTCGACGACCAGCGCGCCTGGCAGAGCGCCCCGTACGCCGCGGAAGGCGTCGACGACGTCCGCTTCGTCGGCGACCTGCTCGACCACCTCCAGGCGACGCTGTGCGTGGACCCGCTGCGGATCTTCGCCACCGGCAAGTCCAACGGCGCCGGCTTCGTGTCGCTGCTGGCCTGCCAGCTGCCGATGCGCATCGCCGCCTTCGCCACGATCGCCGGTGCCTTCTACCCGGGCACCACGGTGGGCTGCTCGTCGAGCGTCCCCGCCCCGATCGTCGACTTCCACGGCACCGCCGACCCGACCATCGAGTACAACGGCGGCACCAGCCACAGCGAGCCCATCCCCTACCTCATGGACTGGGCCCAGAACTGGGCGAACCACAACCACTGCGCCGCGACGCCGGTCAGCACCCCGATCGGCTCCGACGTGATCCAGTTCTCCTGGCAGAACTGCGCCGTCAACGCCTCGGTCACCCACTACCGCATCCTCGGCGCCGGCCACACCTGGCCCGGCGAGCTCGTGGACAGCGGCCCGGGCTCGGCGACGCAGACGGTGAAGGCTCAGCAGGTGATCTGGAGCTTCTTCAACGCCCACACCCTGGGTTCCGGCTTGTTCCGCTGATCTGAAGAAATGCGCGGCCGGGCGCAGCTGCGCCCGGCCGCGCATTTCGTTTTGTCCGGACCTTTGCCGGCACGGGCGGGTGCTCGGCCAGATCTTCCTTGACTCGCGGATCGGTCGAGGAGGGCACGGTCATGAATTCGGACGACCGACGGGCCGGCGCGGGACGGCCCGGGCAAACGACCGCGTCGACCTGACTGCGGGCACCGCCGATGAGGTGACCGGCCCGTCGGGCAAGGTCCCACGCCGACCTGTCCCAGCGGGAGCCGAACTCGGCGGAGCTACTGCGACGCAACGGCTTCACGATCGGGGCGCCGGTGGCTCCGCGGTTGATGATCGCCTTTTCGTGCGCGAGGGCAGCGCGGCGCGCGCCCTGGTGCTCGAAGAACTCCTGGCAAAATGGATCTTGGCATAAGTTGATCCAGGAGGTTGTCGGTCGGCGCGTGAGGAAGGGACAGCAGCCTCCGTGGATCGTCTCCGACGAGTTGCGGGTGCGGATCGAGCTGCGGCTACCGGTCGTCCCGCGACGCACTGACCATCCAGGCCGCCAGCATCCGGATGACCGGAAAGTCCCGTGCGGCATCCTGTTCGTGGTCTGCACCACGATTCAGTACGAGTTCCTGCGGCTGGAACTGGGCTTCGGTTCCGGTATGACGTGCTGGCAGCGCCTACCGCGCCCGAACTGGCTCGACAACACCATCTGATCACCGAAGCGCACGGTATCCCGTTGCAGGTGTCGCTGACCCGGCGGCAACCGCAACGACGTCACCCGGTTTTATACCCCTGATCCAGACGATCCCGCCGGTTCGGGTCCGTCGCGGACGGCCCCGACAGCGACCGGACGCACTGCATGCCGACCGTGGGTATGACCACGACGAGTACCGCAAGCAGGTCCGCGAAGTCGGGATTACGCCGGTCATTGCTCGACGCGGTGAGCAGCACGGCTCCGGACTGGGCGTGTACCGGTGGGGCGTCGGGCCGACGGCAGCCTGCGCACTGACGTCACCCCCGACGATGTGCTGATCCTCATGGGCGGCATCGCCTATTCGGTGCAGCACGGCACCAAAGAACAGGCCGGTCGACTCGTCGACCTCTTCATGGACGCGCTGACCAAAGGCGCGACAGCGAGCTAAACCCACCACCCTGCCCGGCCGGCGCGTCGAACGCACGCACAAGTGCGCCACGCCGGCCTCTCTTCGTCGAGCGGTTCTGCCCGCACTCGTCAGTTCCCCTCCGAGTTTCTGACTCGGCTCCGCCGAGGCGCGCGAGATCGCCGCCCCCTCTCGGTTTTCGCTCGGTCGTTCGGCCGCGCGAAACCGCTCAGTCCAAGAAGCCGGCGCGATCTCGTAACCGCGGTAACCAGGCTGACCTGACCTCGCGGGGGGTGGCCAGGCCGCCACCCCCGCCATGGCTCAAGCCATCAGGTCCCGCACCATCGGCGCCACGCGGGTCCCGTACAGCTCGATGTTGCGCAGCACCGAGCCCCGCGGCAGGCCGGCCAGCCCGTACTTCAGGTCGAACCGCGTGGCCCCCACCGTCTTGAGCGACGCGGCGATCTTGCGTGCGACCGTCTCCGGCGAGCCGACGTGCCAGGCGCCCCGCTCGGAGATCTCCTCCAGGAACTGCTCCCGCGACGGCGGCCGGAACCCCCGTTCGCGCGCGACGCGGGTGAGCACGTCGACGTAGTGCGGGTACAGCTCCTCCATCGCGTCCTCGTCGCTGTCGGCGATGTGACCGGGCATGTGCAGCCCGACCGCCTTCTGCGGTTTGTCCAGGCGGCGCTGCACGTCGCGGAACAGGTCCGCGAACGGCTTGAACCGCGCGGCCGGGCCACCGATGATCGCGAGCATCAGCGACATGCCGTACTTCGCCGTCCGCAGCACCGATTCGGGGCTGCCGCCGACGCCGATCCACGCCGGGATCGGGCCCGTCTCCGTGTGCGGGCACCACTTCCCGGCCGCTCAACGAAGGTCGCAGCCGGCCGGACCACGTCACGGGCTTCTCCTCCAGCAGGCGGGAGAACAGGTCCACCTTCTCGTCGAACAGCTCGTCGTAGTCGCCCAGGTCGTAGCCGAACAGCGGGAACGACTCAGTGCTCGACCCGCGCCCCAGGATCACCTCCGCGCGGCCGTGCGACAGCGCGTCGAGGGTCGAGTAGCGCTGGAAGACGCGCACGGGGTCGTCGGAGCTCAGCACCGTGACGGCGGAGCCCAGCCGGATGCGCGACGTGCGCGCCGCGACAGCCGCCAGCACCACGTCGGGCGCCGAGAGCGGCATGTCCACCGTGTGGTGCTCGCCGATGCCGAAGAAGTCGAGGCCCACGTGGTCGGCGAGCACGCCGTGCTCCACCAGGCCGCGGATGGTCTCGGCGTGGCTGACGGGCGCGCCGCCGTCGTCGGACAGCACGTCCCCGAACGTGTCCAGTCCGAGGGTGACCGAATACTTCGTCATGCCCCGATGTTGTAACCACCACGGCAACCGCACCTCGCCACGCGCTGGGTACCCACACGAGGGGACGGCAGCGGGCGAGCCGCCGAAGGAGAATCGGGTTATGAGCGAGCAGCGCAATACCGAACTCGGGGACTTCCTGCGCTCCCGCAGGGCGGCGTTGACGCCCGCGGAGACCGGGGTCCCGACCTACGGCACCCCGCGGCGCGTCCCCGGGCTGCGGCGGGAAGAGGTCGCGCAGCTCGCGGGCGTGAGTGTGAACTACTACACCCGCATCGAGCAGGGCGAGAGCCACCAGATGTCCGACTCGGTGATGGAGGCCATCGCCAACGCGCTGCGCCTCGACGAGAGCGAGCGGACGCACCTGCTGCGCCTGGCCTGGCCCGCCCAGGTGGTGCGGCGGGAGGCAGGCCCGGAAATGGTGCGCGACTCCGTTCTCGCGCTGGTCGAAAGCAACATCGACCAGGCTGCGGTCATCGTCGGCCGGCGGACCGACCTGCTCGGCGGCAACCGGCTCGGTTTCGCGTTGCTCGGCATCGACCGCGACGCGCGGCCCAACCTGACCAAGCACATGTTCCTCGAGCCCGCGATGCGCGACCTCGTGGTCGACTGGGAGCGCCAGGCCCGCAACGCGGCGTCCTACCTGCGGATGGCCACCGGCGAGGTGACCGAAGACCCGAAGATGGCGGAGCTGATCGGTGATCTGAGCATCCACAGCCCCGAGTTCGCGCGGATCTGGGCCTCGCACCCCGTTGCGGAGTGCCTCCACTCGGTCCGCGAGTACGACCACCCGCTCGTCGGGCGGCTCACCCTCAACGAGGAGAGCCTGCGGATGCCCGACGACTCGGGTCAGCGCATCATCTTCGCCGGCGCCGAGCCCGGCTCGCCGTCGGCCGAGCGCCTGAAGCTGCTCGACTCGCTGGTCTCCTGAGGCCTCACAGCTCGTCGAAGACCAGCACGGTGTGCGTCGAGAGCACGTCCGGCATCGCCTGAAGCCGTTCGAAGACCAGGTGGCGCAGGCTGTCGGCGTCGCTCGTGCGCACGAACAGGATGAGGTCGTTGTCCCCCGAGACGAGCCCGCCATGCTCGATCTCGGGGATGCTCTTGAGCGCGGCGCTCACGGTGCGCCACGAGTTCTGCGTGACCTTGAGGTAGACGTACGCGGCGAGTCCCTGCCCCATCCGGCGCGGATCGGTGACCGCGGCGTACCCGGTGATCACGCCTTCGCGGTGCAGCCGCTCCACCCGGGTGTAACAGCCCGCTCGCGAAATGTGCACGCGCTCGGCCAGCGCGCGCATCGACGCGCGCCCGTCGGCCTTCAGCTCGGCGATGAGTTTCAGGTCGACCTCGTCGAGGGCCGCCGCCATTCGTCCACCCGGCTCGGACATCCCGGCACCTCCCGAAGCCAATAATCCGGCCCAATCTAAGCAGAAGAGCCATTGTTCCACACTTGTCGTCGATACCTGGATCCCTGATCGGCACACAGCGAAGATCGGCGTTAGACGTCTTCCCTGTCCCCCGTCGATCGGAGCTGCCGGTGACCACCACGGAACGCACCGCCGCGTCGTTCTTCCTCCCGAGCGACGAGCCGCTGGGCCTCATCACCGCCGACGGCGCGCCCGTCGCCGACGCCGCCCTGGAGATGCCCGCCGACGACGTGCTGCTGCGCCTGCACCGCGCGATGGTGTCGGGCCGCCGCTTCGACGCACAGGCCACCGCGCTCACCAAGCAGGGCCGCCTCGCCGTGTACCCGTCCGCGCGCGGCCAGGAGGCCGGCGAGATCGGCTCGATCCTCGCGTTGCGTCCGCAGGACTGGCTCTTCCCGACCTACCGCGACTCGATGGCCGTGGTCGCGCGCGGCGTCGACCCGGTCGAGGTCCTCACGCTGCTGCGCGGCGACTGGCACTGCGGCTACGACCCATACCAAACCAACGTCGCGCCCCAGTGCACGCCGCTGGCCACGAACACGCTGCACGCCGTCGGGTTCGCCCACGCCGCCAAGACCAAGGGCGAGGACACCGTCGCGCTCGTGCTGCTCGGCGACGGCGCCACCAGCGAAGGCGACACGCACGAGGCGCTGAACTTCGCGGCCGTGTGGCAGTCGCCGGTGGTGTTCCTGGTGCAGAACAACTGTTACGCCATCAGCGTGCCGCTCTCGAAGCAGACCGCGGCGCCTTCGCTCGCGCACAAGGGCGTGGGCTACGGCATGCCGTCGGTGCTGGTGGACGGCAACGACGCGGCCGCCGTGCACGCCGTGGTGGAGCAGGCTGTCGCGCGCGCCGCCGCCGGTGGCGGGCCGACGCTGATCGAGGCCCTCACCTACCGCATCGAGTCGCACACCAACGCCGACGACGCGTCCCGCTACCGCGACCGCGCCGAGGTCGAAGCCTGGCTCACCCGCGACCCGATCGCACGGCTCGAGCGCTACCTCACCGACCGCGGCCTGCTCGACGACGCCGCGCGCGAAGAGATCGCCGCGCGCGCCGAGACCGAAGCCGCGTCCTTGCGCGAGCGCATGAACGTGGACACCGTGCTCGACCCGGCGGACCTGTTCCGCCACGTATACGCCGAGCCGACGGCCGCGTTGCGCCGCCAGGCCGAGGACCTCACCGCCGAACTCTCCTTCGGAGCCGAAGAATGACCGCGACCCTGGAGCCCGCTCAGGCTCTGAAGCCGGACACCGTGACCATGGCCGGCGCGCTCAACCGCGCCCTCGCCGACGCGCTGGCCGAGGACGAGCGCGTGCTCGTGTTCGGGGAGGACGTCGGCACGCTCGGCGGCGTCTTCCGCGTCACCGACGGGCTCGCCGCCCGCTTCGGCGAGACGCGCGTGTTCGACACCCCGCTCGCCGAGTCGGGCATCGTCGGCACGGCCATCGGCATGGCGATGAACGGCCTGCGGCCCGTGGTGGAGATGCAGTTCGACGCGTTCGCCTACCCGGCGTTCGAACAGATCACCAGCCACCTGGCGAAGCTGCGCAACCGCACGCGCGGCGCCGTCGAGCTGCCCATCGTGATCCGGATCCCCTACGGCGGGGGCATCGGCGGCGTCGAGCACCACTGCGACTCCTCCGAGGTCTACTACACGCACACGGCCGGCCTGCGCGTCGTCACGCCGGCTTCGCCTGCCGACGCGTACGCGCTGCTGCGCCAGGCGATCGACAGCCCGGACCCGGTGATCTTCCTGGAGCCCAAGCGGCGGTACTGGGAGAAGGAGACCGTGCTGCTCGACCACCGATCGTCCACTCTGGACCGTGCGGTCGCGCGGCGCCCGGGCACCGACGTCACGCTGATCTCCTACGGCGGCGCGCTCGGCACCACGCTCGAAGCCGCCGCGGCCGCCGAGGAAGAGGGCTACAGCGCCGAGGTGATCGACCTGCGCAGCCTCGCGCCCTTCGACCTCGACACGGTCGCCGCTTCGGTGCGGCGCACCGGACGCGCGGTCGTGGTGCACGAGGCGAGCCGGTTCTGCGGTTACGGCGCCGAGGTCGCGGCCCAGCTCTCGGAGACGTGCTTCCACTACCTGGAGGCACCCGTGCTCCGCGTCGGCGGGTTCGACATCCCTTACCCCGCACCGAACCTGGAGAAGCACCACCTGCCGAACGTCGACCGCGTGCTCGACGCGATCGAGCGGCTGCAGTGGGACGACGCCGCTCCGCTCACGAACACGGAGGCGTGATGGCCGTCTTCAAGCTGCCCGACCTGGGCGAGGGCCTGACCGACGCCGAGATCGTCGCGTGGCACGTGGCCGTGGGCGACACCGTGACCGTCGACCAGACGGTGGTGGAGGTCGAAACGGCCAAGGCGAGCGTCGAGGTACCGGTGCCGTTCGCCGGCCGGGTCACGACGCTGCACGGCGCGGCCGGCGACGTGCTGACCGTCGGCAGTCCGCTGATCACCGTGGAGGAGGCACCGGCGTTTCTCGAGCCGGGAGTGGTGACACCGACGCCGTCCGCGTCCTCTTCGGAGGGCAGCGGCAATGTCTTGATCGGGTACGGCACCGGCACGACCCAGGCGCGGCGGACCCGTCGCGCGCGGGGCACGCGACGGCCGGCGGCTGCCGCCGTGCCCGCGCCGCGGCCGGTGAACGAGCGCGTGCGCGTGGTGTCACCGCTGGTGCGGCAGCTCGCCAAGCAGTCCGGTGTGGACATCCACGCGCTCGCCGGTTCGGGTACCGACGGGCTCATCAGCCGGGCCGATGTCGAGCGAGCGATCGCCGCGACCGTGGAGCCGGCCGCTCCTGCCGCCGCTGACGAACGCCGCATCCCGTTGCGCGGCGTCCGCAAGACCGTCGCCGACAAGCTCACCCGCTCGCGCCGCGAGATCCCGGAGGCCACGGTGTGGGTCGACGTCGACGCGACGGCCCTGCTCGAAACCCGCGCCGCCCTCAACGCCGACACCGCCGCCCCGAAGATCAGCCTGCTCGCGTTGCTGGCCAAGTTCACCGTCGAGGGCCTGCGCCGTTTCCCCGAGCTCAACGCGCACCTCGACGGCGACGAGATCGTGATCCCCTCGGCCGTGCACCTCGGGTTCGCCGCGCAGACCGACCGCGGCCTCGTGGTCCCCGTCGTGCCCGGCGCGCACGAGCTGTCCGTGGAACAGCTCTCCGGCGCCCTCGCCGAACGCACCGAGCGCGCCCGCTCCGGCTCACTCGCCCCCGCCGAGCTCACGGGCGGCACCTTCACGATCAACAACTACGGCGTGTTCGGCGTCGACGGTTCCGCCGCGATCATCAACCACCCCGAGGTCGCGATCCTCGGGATCGGCCGGATCATCGACCGCCCGTGGATCGTCGAGGGCCAGGTCGTGCCGCGCAAGATCACCGAGCTGACGCTGGCGTTCGACCACCGCGTCTGCGACGGCGGCACGGCGGGCGGGTTCCTGCGGTTCATCGCGGACTGCGTGGAGTCACCGCTGCGGCTCCTGCGCGGCTTGTAGCACTGCTCAGGCGAACTTGATCTCACTGAGGTCGATCGACACCAGCAGCGGTTCCGGAACCGGCTTGCCGTCCTCCCCGGCGGGGTAGACGCGGCGCTTGGTCGGGACCACGATGCCGTCGACCTCGCGGTGCTCCGAGGAGTAGTGCGCCGCGGGGCCGCCGGCGACCACCTCGGCGTCGTAGTCGTGGCGGCGGATGAGGCCGTCGGCGTCGAAGTAGAACGTCTGCACCTTGCTGTGCGTGGTGATGTCGTCGGGGAACTCCACCCGCAGGCCCCGCACAAGCGTGCCCACCCCAGCACCCATGACCGACCACATCCCCGGCCGAAGCAGCGTCCCTGCCGCCTGGCGCCCCGGCCCGCCCGGGGCCGCCGCCCGGCGTGCGATCGCGGAGCCGGCCGCGTTCACCGGCGCCGAACGCGTCGACGTCTCCGGTCGCGTACCCGAACCGTGGCGGGCCACACTGATCCGGAATTGACGTTTTCCTTGCGCGACTTGATCATGCGCCGAGCCTCCCCCTCGCCGTACCGTAAAGCTTAGCTTTGACAAGTATTACCGCGAGAAAGGACCATCCGCCATGTGGGCGCCCCTCACCGTTGCGCTGCTGATCGGCTTCGTCGGGAACCTGACGCTGGACCGGGCCGGGGCCGCGATCGTGTTCCTCGTGCTCGCGGCGGCGACGGTCGCCACCGCGGTCGGGCTGCGCCGGCGCACTGCGGCCTGAGTCAGGCGCGCACGGGCTTGCCCGGCAACGCGCCGGGAACGATCGAGCCGGCGCGAACCACCGGGGCGCCGTTCACGAGCACGTGTTCGATCCCCACCGACGGCCGCGTGCCGTCCACATAGGACGCCTGGTCGGCGATCCGCGCGGGGTCGAACACCACCACGTCGGCGTCGCTGCCGGCGCGCAGGCGGCCCTTGCGCCGCAGGGCGGGCACGGCTTCGTCCAGGACCTGCGCGGGCAGCAGGGAGCAGCGCGCCACCGCTTCGGACAACGTCAGCTTCCCGCTTTCGCGGTGCAGCCGGCGGATGGCGCGCGAGAACGTGCCCGCGCCGCGCGGGTGGCCGAGCGCGCCGGGCGGAAGGGGCCACGTCAGCGGATCCGGCCGCGCACCCGTCCACGTCAGCGGCATGGCGTCGCTCGCGATGGCGGTGCCCTCGAAGAGCAGGGCGCGCTCCAGCGCCGGGTCGTTCGCGTCGAGGAAGTGCAGCAGCGCGAGCGCGCCCGGCGTGCTCGCGCGGACCTCGGCGAGGCGGGCGGCGTCCGCGATGCGCTCCCCCGTGCCGACGAGCACGAGCGAGTCGGGCCGGATGCCTTGGCGCGCCAGGACTTCCGGAGCCAGGAACGCCGCGCCGACGGCCGTCGAGCCGGCACCGTAGGGATACGCCTCGGTGGTCACCTCGGCGCCTTCCATCCGGCAGCGCTCCACGAGCCCGAGCACGCGGTCGACCTGGCGCCCCGACGTGCTGTTCACGTGGCAGTAGTGCAGGTGCACACCGGTTTGCCCGGCGACGCGTGCGATCTCCTCGGCGCCGTCGACGGGCACGTCCGGGTCGGCTTCGACGAGCGGGCGCGCGTGCGTGAACGCGGGCAGCCCGGCCTCGGCGGCCAACTCCGCCACGGCGACGAACTCGGCCGGGTCCAAGTGCGGCGCGTAGCCGGCGAGCACACCGATGCCCAGCGCACCGTCGGCCAGGTCCCGCGACAGGTGCTCGAAGATCCGCGCGCGCTCGGCCGCCGACGCCTCGGCGCGCCACGCGGGCACGCCCAGGTACGTGAGCACCGTGTCCGGCGGGCCGTCGAGCGGCGCGCCCGCGAGCACGGCCATGCGCGCCAGCGCCCACGACGTCGAGTAGCCGTAGTTGATCGGCCGGCCCTCCGCCGCGGCCCGCGCGTACGCCGCACCGACCGGGGTGATGCCGGCCTCCAGCTCCAGCGCCGTGGTGACGCCGTCGAGCGCCTGCAGCCGCTGTTCCGGAATCGCCTGGCCGTGGCTGTGCAGATCGACGAAGCCCGGCGCGACGACGAGGCCGGTCGCGTCGATCGTCTGCTCGCCGCGAAGCGGTGTTGCGGACACCACACTCACCGTGCCGCCGGTGATTCCGACATCGGCCACCGAATCGAAGCCGCTCTCCGGGTCGAGCACGCGACCGCCGCTGATCACGAGCGGATAGCTGTCCTGCGAGGTGGTCACGATTCGCTCCTGGAAGTGGGCGACGGCACGCACAAGGTACTGCTCTTCACCCGACCGTGGGAATGACCCTCACCCCAGGTTTGTTGACATGTCCGCAGAGCGGTGACTAAATTGCGGACGCGTCATCAAATACCTCTGGATCAAGACCTGACCAGTGCGACTGAACCGATGACCACCCCTCGAACCAGGAAAGTCGGACATGACCAAGATTGCGATCATCCTCGGCAGCACCCGTCCGGGCCGCAACGGCGAAGCCGTGGCGAAGTGGGCCCTCGACATCGCGAAGCAGCGCGGCACCGCCGAGTACGAGCTCCTCGACCTCCTCGACTACGAGCTCCCGCACCTCGACGAGCCGCTGCCGGCGGGCATGAACCAGTACTCGCAGGCGCACACCAAGCGCTGGGCCGAGAAGATCGCCGAGTTCGACGGCTTCGTCTTCGTGACGGCCGAGTACAACCACGCCGTCCCGGGCCCCCTGAAGAACGCCATCGACTTCCTGGCCGCCGAGTGGGCCAACAAGGCCGCCGGTTTCGTCAGCTACGGGGCCAACGGCGGCGTCCGCGCCGTGGAGCAGCTGCGTCTCGTGCTCGGTAACCTGCAGGTCGCCAGCGTGACGAGCCAGGTCGCGCTGTCGCTGTTCACCGACTTCGAGAACATGTCGGTGTTCAAGCCGGCCGAGATGCACACCGGCTACCTCAACACGACGCTCGACCAGGTCGAGGCGTGGAGCAAGGCGCTCGCCACCGTTCGCACCGCCTGAGTCCGCGTGTTTGGCCTCCCGCCCACGGGGTAGCCAGTGGGCACCAGCCGACAAGCAAGGGAGGCGACACCATGACCGACAAGGCCGAGAACAAGGCGGAAGAGCTCAAGGGCCGAGCCAAGGAGGCCGTCGGCGACGCCACCGGCAACGAGCAGTGGCAGGCCGAAGGCAAGGCGGAGCAGGGCAAGAGCAACTTGAAGCAGGCCGCCGAAAAGGTCAAGGACGCCGTGAAGGGCGTCAAGGACTGAGTTCCGGGAAAGCCCAGGGTCACGTGGCCCTGGGCTTTCTTGTGCCCACCGAACTTGCGCATCACGCAGACTTTGCGTGTTGCGCAAGTTTGCGCTAGCTTGGGGACATGACCGAACGGCCGAGCCTGCGTGAACGGCGCCGCCAGGAGACCCGCTCCGCGATCTCCTGGGCCGCGATCCGGCTCGCCGTCGAACGCGGTCTGGCGCACGTGACCATCGAGGACATCGCCACCGAGGCCGGCGTTTCGCCGCGCACCGTGAACAACTACTTCTCCAGCAAGGCCGAGGCCATCGCGGCCCGGCACCACGACCGCGCCCAGGGCATCGCCGACCTGCTGCGCGCGCGGCCGGCCGGCGAACCGCTCTGGGAAGCCGTCACCGAAGCCGCGCTCGCCCGGTTCGAGGCCGACCGCGCCGAGTCCACTCCGGATCCGCTGTGGACACAGGGCGTGCAGCTGATGATCGCCGAACCCGCTCTGCAGGGCGAGTTCCAGAAAGCCAACGTCGCCGCCGAAATCGCGCTCGCCCAGGCGATCGCGGACCGCACCGGCACCGACGCCGAACGCGACCTCCACCCCGTGCTCGTCGCAACCGCCGCGGGTGCGGCCATCCGCGCGGCCATGGTGCACTGGATGCGCGCCGAACCACCCGTTTCCTTCAGCTCGGTGCTGCGCGCGGCCTTCGGCGCGGTGACCGTCGACCTTCCCTGATCTCCGAGCTTTTCCGATTCGCCAAGGAGAAACCATGCCCGCGATCGACGTCGTGATCGCCGGCGGTGGGCCCAACGGGCTCATGCTGGCGTGCGAGCTCAGCCTGGCCGGCGTCCGGCCCCTCGTGCTGGAGCGCCGCACCGAACGCAGCGAAGAACAGCGGGCCAACGGCCTCGTCGGCCAGGTCGTGCCGCTGCTGCACCGCCGCGGCCTGTACGAGCGGCTGAACGGGGCGGCCGAACCCAAGCCCGCGCCGCACTACATGTTCGGCGCGTTCCCACTCGACCTCGCCCGCCTGCCGGTCAATCCCGTGTACCTCCTGCCGTTGCCGCAGCGTGAGCTGGAACGCGCGCTCGAGGAGCGGGCGCTCTCACTGGGCGTGGAAATCCGGCGTGGGCACGAGGTGGCCGGGTTCGAGCAGGACGATTCGGTGAGCGTCGCCGTTTCGGGACCCGCCGGCGAGTACACTGTGGACACACAGTTCCTGGTGGGCGCGGACGGCGGGCGCAGCACCGTGCGCAAGCTCGCCGGCATCGATTTTCCGGGTGTCACCCGGGAGAACATGGTGTCCTACACCGCGCACGTGAGCGTGCCGGACTCCGTGCGCGACCCGGCGACGGGCGGGCTGCGGCTCGACGGCGTCGGCGCGGTGGCGCCGTTCCGGCACTTCCGCACGGAGACGGGGCTGTTCGTGTTCGCGCCGTTCCCGAACTCCGCGCCGCTGGTGGCCTCGTCCGAACGCGGCCGGCCGCAGGTGCCCGACGACGTGCCGGTGACGCTCGAGGAGGTTCGCGAAAGCGTGCGGCGGGTCTTGGGCGCCGACCTGCCGCTGGACGCGCCGTCCGGTCCCGGGCCGCACCAGCTGCGCCGGGTGTCCAGCGGGAACACGCGCCTGGCGGAGAAGTTCCGCGCCGGGCGTGTGCTGCTCGTCGGTGATGCCGCGCACGTGCACTCGGCGATCGGTGGACCGGGCCTGAACCTGGGGCTGCAGGACGCCGTCAACCTCGCGTGGAAGCTCGCCGCCGAGGTGCGCGGCTGGGCGCCGGCCGACCTGCTCGACACCTACGACGCCGAACGGCGGCCGGTCAGCCGCCGCGTGGTGATGCACACGCAGGCGCAGGGCGCGCTGACCGCGCCAGGCCCGGAGGTCACGGCGTTGCGCGAGCTGTTCGAGGAGCTCCTCGGCCACCAGGACGTGACACAGCACCTCGCGGACCTGTTGTCGGGCGCGGACATCCGCTACGGCGACGACCCGCACCCGCTCGTCGGCCGGTGGGCGCCGGACCTGGCTTCGGATGGCGTCTCGGCGGCCTACCGCGCGGCGCGGCCGGTCCTGGTCGACCTGACCTCGGACGGCTCGGTCTCCTCGGCCGCCGCCGCGTGGGCCGACCGCGTGGACACGGTCACCGCTGCGACGGGTGTCGACGCGACAGCGCTGCTGATCCGCCCCGACGGCTACGTCGCCTGGGCTTCCTCCGACGCCCGGCCGGACGTGAGCGCGCTGGAGAAGGCGTTGACGCGCTGGTTCGGCACCGTCACCGCAGCCGGGTGACGGCGACGTCGACGCACGCGGACGCCGCCAGCCGGCCTTCGGGCGTCACGAGGTTGCGCGTCGCCACGGTGAACGCGGTGCGCAGGCCCTTCCGGTGCGTGTTGTCGAGGGTGGCCATCTGGTAGTAGCTGTCGTGGCAGGTCTGCCAGACCTCGTCGGGCGTGCCACCGAAGTCGACGACCATCCGGTCCCACGCCACGGGTTCGAAGCCCGCCGGCGTGAGCAGCTCGTCCAGACCTTCTCGCGTGCGGGTCCGGGGGTCGCCGGCCGCCGGCACCCGGCGTTCCTCGGGCACCACGGCGAACAGCGGCCGCGCGACCTTGAGGAAGATCTCCAGCGCCTCACGCCCGCCGCCACCGACGCCGATCGCCAGCGTGCCGCCCGGAGCCAGCACGCGGGCGGCCTCCGCGACGACCTGCTCGACGTCGGTCATGAGCATCAACGCCATGAACGACACCACGGTGTCGAACTCGCCGTCCTCGAACGGCAGCTCCTGCGCCCGCCCCTGGCGCAGATCGGCTTCGGCCAGCTCGGGCCGGCGCCCGGCCGACGCCAGCTGCCCGGACGACAGGTCGACGCCCGCGAGCTTCGCCACCCCGCGGCTGCCGAGCTCGGCGAGCAGCGCGCCGTCACCGCAGCCGAGGTCGAGCACAGCCTTGGCGGTGGCGACGCGGTCGGCGAACACCTCGTACACGGTCCGCCCGTCGCCCGTCACGCGGCCGCGCCCGGCCAGCTCGGACGCGGCGTCCGGGCGGGCGTCGTGGTAGCTGCGCAGGAACTCCTCGGCGGACGTCATGGCGAGACGTTAGCGCGGATCGTCACTCCGCCAGGCGCGTTCGGGCGATGTTGAGCCGCACGGCCGCGGGCAGGATCCCGTCGGCGGTCAGCAGCCCGCGCGTCGCCTCGGTGAACTCGGCGCGCAGTCCGGCGAGCTGGGCGTCGTCGAGCGTCGAGGCGGGGTAGAGCGTCTCGCAGCACGTGACCCACACCCGGTCCGGCGGCGCGGCGAAATCGACCACGATCTGTTCCCACGCAACGGGTTCGAACCCCACCGGCGCGAGAACCTCGTCGAACCCTCCGCGGTGCGCGTCCGCCGGTCCCCGTCGATCGGCGGCCTGCGGTCCGGGGGCACCGCGTCGAACCTCGGCTTGGCGAGCTCGAAGAACACCTCCGTGGCCCCGATCGCGCCGCCCCCGCCGACCACCGCCGCGAACACCCCACGCGGCTCGAAGACCCGCGCCACCTCCGCCACGACCTGCTCGAGATCGGCCATGAGCATCAACGTCATGTGCGACACGACGGCGTCGAACGTTCTGTCCGCGAAGGGCAGTTCCTGCGCTCGCCCTTGCTCGAGCCGGGCGGCTCCGAGCTCCGGCCGCTTTCGCGCCAGCTCCAGCTCCCCCGCGGACAGGTCGATACCGGCCAGGTTTTCGGCGCCCTGCCTCGCGAACGTCGCCAGCAGCGCCCCGTCACGGCCTCGATCAGCACCGATTGCGAATCCGGCTTGCGATCGTGGTACTCGCGCAGCCACAGCTCCCCCCGGCGTCGGCATGTTCCCGACGTCAGAGCGGAAGATCCTGGCGTCGCCGCGTTTCGACGATCCGCATGTTCAGCCCTGCGCGCAATCGGCCGTCCTCGGCCAGGTCGCGGGTTTCCTCCAGAAACGCGGTTTCGAGCCGCTTCAGCTGGGTGGGGTCGAGGGTGTCGACCGGGTAGAACAT
Source organism: Amycolatopsis sp. NPDC049253 (assembly GCF_040678995.1). Taxonomy (NCBI): domain Bacteria; kingdom Bacillati; phylum Actinomycetota; class Actinomycetes; order Pseudonocardiales; family Pseudonocardiaceae; genus Amycolatopsis; species Amycolatopsis sp. NPDC049253. The sequence continues at coordinate 21,977 of NZ_JBFAQX010000024.1, forward strand.
CTCGCAGCAGCGCGCCCAGACCTCGGCCTCGGGCCCGCCGAGGTCGAGGTCGATCAGATCCCACGAGACGGGCTCGAAACCGGCCCCGCCGAGCAGCTCGTCGAGGCCTTCGCGCCGCCGCACGCGCGGGCTGCCACCGATGCGGACTCGGCGCTCTTCGGGAACCTCGTCGAACAGCGGGATCGCCAGTTCGATGAACACCTTCAGCGCTCCCGTGACTCGACCGGCGATGGCCGCGGCGAACAGCCCGCCGGGCGCCAGGACGCGAGCCGCTTCGGCGATGACCGCGTCGGCGTCGGGGAGAAGCATCAGCACCATGTGCGAAACGACGGCGTCGAACGACCCGTCCGCGAACGGCAACTCCTGCACGCGCGCGATCCGCAGGTCGGCCTTCGCGAGTTCGGGCCGGGTGCGCGCCACGTCGAGGTGCGCCGCGGACAGGTCCACACCAGCCAAGATCTCGGCGCCCTCGATCGCGGCCAGCAGCGACCCGTCGCCACAGCCCAGGTCGAGCACGCGCCGCGCGCCCGGCAACCGCGCGGCGAGGACCTCGTAACTCGTCCGCCCGTCACCGACCACCCGGCACGAATCGATCAGCTCGGACATCACATGGGGTTTCCGGTCGTGGTACGCGGCCATGACGGCTTCGGCGGGTGTCGTCACCCCGTGACCGTAGCGGGATTTGATACCTCTCTCCCATGAACGACAACCACGTGGTCCTGGGCATCGACATCGGCACGACCGCCGTGAAAGTCGCCGCGTTCCGGACGGACGGCCGGGCGCGCGCGGTGCACAGCGTGGGCTACCCGATCACCCGGCCGCGGCCCGGCTGGGCGGAGCAGGACCCCGAGGACTGGTGGCGAGCCACCGTCACCGCGATCGGCGCCGTGCTCGCCGAGCTGCCCGGCGTCGGCATCAGCGGGGCGGGAATCGTGAGCCAGGTCAACACCCACCTGCTCGCCACGGAAAACCTGACGCCGCTGACGCCGGCCGTGATCTGGCAGGATCAGCGGTGCGCCGAGGTCGCGAGGGAGCTCGACGCGCGGTTCACCCCTGAGGACAAGCTGCGGATCTGGGGCGGGCCGGTGGCGCTGGACGCGTCGTTCGCCGGGGCGCGGGCGGCGTGGTTCGCCGAGCACGAACCGGACAAGTGGGCGCGGGCGCGATGGATCCTGAGCCCCAAGGACTTCATCGGCGCGCGGCTCACCGGACGCGTGGCCACGGACAAGCTGTCCGGAGTCCGGATCGCGGGCGCCCACGGCTATCTGCCCGAGGCCGTCGCCCTCGTCGACGGGCTGGGTAAGCGGCTGCCGGAGCTCCTCGAGCCCGAAACGCCGCTGGGGCCGGCAAAGCTCCTCAACGGCGCGCCTGTCGTCGTGGGAACGATGGACGCGTTCGGTGCGGTGTTCGGGACACGCACGACCGAGCCGGGCCGCGGCATGATCTCCTGCGGCACGTCGCTGGTCGTCGCGGGCGCGTCACGTCACGGCGCCACCCAGAAGGGCATCGTGACGTTCCCGCCGCGCGGCGACCTCCACGTCCATGCCGGCCCGACGCAGGCCGCGGGCGAGGCCGTCCGGTGGTGGGCCCAGGCGTCGGGGCAGACCGTGCCCGAGGTGTTCACCTCGGGCACCGACGGCAAGCCCGGGATCGTGTTCACGCCGTACCTGCAGGGCGAACGCGCACCGCTGTGGGACGCCGACGTGCGCGGCAGCTTCCTCGGCCTGACCTCGTCGGCGACGCGAGCGGACCTCTCGCGCGCGGTGCTGACGGGCGTCGCGTTCTCCGCGCGACACGTGCTGGAGCAGGTGGAGCAGGCGTGCGGGTTCCGCCTGCCGTCCCTCACGTTCTCCGGCGGTGGCGCGCGCAGCGACCTGTGGACGCAGCTGCACGCCGACGTCCTCGGCCGTCCCGTCGAACGCCTCCGCGTGCGCGACAGCGCCGCGCTCGGGGCCGCGCTGCTGGGGGCCGTCGGCGTGGGTCTGCAGCCGGACGTCGAGACGGCGGCCGCCGCGACCGTCGCCGTGGAGCGCGTGTTCGAGCCGCAGACGGACCTGACGCGGCTGTACGAGGCGTACCGCGCTTCGTACGAGGGGCTCGCGAAGGTGCACGAGCTGCTGCGGTGAACCGTCACCACGCCGGGTCCGTGTCCCCCGGCGTGGACGAAGAACAGCCGGCCCGGACTACGACGTGCTCGCCGCGATCATCGGCTTCCCGCCGCGCGACCCTGATGTAATGGAGGAATGAGGACGATCCGCTACGGCGGCGAACCCAGCCAGTTCGTCGAGCTGCACGGCGACAACCCCGTGCGCGGCACGGCTTTCCTGCTCCACGGCGGCTGGTGGCGCGCCCAGCGCGACCTGCACCTGATGGACCCGCTCGCCGCCGACCTCGGCGCCGCCGGCTGGCTCGTCGCGAACATCGAGTACCGCCGCATCGACGGCGACACCGGCGGCTGGCCCCAGACGCTCGACGACGTCCTCGCCGCCATGGCCGCCGTCCCGGTCGCGGCAGGCCTGCCGACGATCGCCGTCGGCCACTCCGCGGGCGGTCACCTGGCCCTCCTCGCCGCCCCGTCCGTGAAACCGTCCGCCGTCATCAGCCTCGCCCCCATCACCGACGTCCCTCGCAGCGCCGCCGAAGGCCTCGGCGAAGGCGCCGCGAGCCTGTTCCTGCCGTCCCCGGACCCGGCCGCCTCGCCCCTCACGCGCCTGCCGCTCGGTGTGCCGCAGCTGATCGTCCACGGCGACGCCGACGTCCGCGTCCCCGTCGACCACAGCCGCGGCTACGTCGAGGCCGCCCGCAGCGCCGGCGACGACGTCACCTTCACCGAGCTCCCCGGCGTGGACCACTTCCGCGTGATCGACCCCGCCGACGAACCCTGGCAGCACGCCCGCACCTGGCTCACCACGAGGTTCGGCTAGCTAGCGGCCAAAATCGGTGGGCACGACGGCGCCCGACCGCTATCGTTCCGGGGACCGTGACTCGACACCGGGAGGTGAGACCCATGAACGCTGTTTCGATGTGGGTGCTCCCCTCGTCGTCACGGTCGGGCGACTGACGTAGGGGTTGCCGGGAGCGCCTTGATCAGGCACTCCCGAAAGGTGACCACCATGAACACTCTGCGTTTCACCGCGGGCCGACCCGCGGTGGAGATCACCCGCGTCGCGCCGAGGCTGTGGCACGCGCTGGACGACGACCGGGTCACCGGTCGCGCCGAGGCCACCACGCGCCCCGACGGGCGGGTCTTCCTCAGCGTCGACGCCTGGCACCGCTCCGTTTTCGACCAGCTCGTCCGCACGATGCTCACGACGCTGCCGGAACCGCTCCACACCGTGGTCGACGAAACCGATCACGAACTGCTCGCCGCCTGGCGCGAGGCCGGCCTGACGATCCGGCGGCGCGAGTGGGAGTACGTCGTGCCCACCGATCCGCGCGTCACCGGGCCGGCGCTCCCGCCGGAGGGCGTCACCCTCGTGCCCGCCGGAACCGCCGAAGACGGCCCGTTGCGGGAGCTGGACCGCGTCGTCCGCGCGGAGGTCGAAGCGACGGTCGGCTGGCAGGAGATGCCGGCCGAGGTACTGGTCCGGCCCGGCGACACCATCATCGACCCGGCGAAGTACGCCGTGGCCGCCGAAGCAGGCGAGTACGTGGGCCTGGTCCGGGTCGTCCAGGTGACGCGCCTGCCCCGGATCGGGCTGGTCGCCGTCCGCACCGCCCGGCGGCGCCGCGGCATCGCCCGGGCGCTGCTGGTCCATTCGCTCGGCGCGCTGCACGAGGCGGGGATCGAGCGGGCGTCGGCCGAGGTGAACGAGGCCAACGAAGCGGCGACCGCGTTGTTCGAGGGCCTCGGGGCCCGGCGGGCGAACAGCACCCTGGAGCTGGTGCGCCATGGCCGGTAAGGGCGGGATCGAAGTCGAAGGAACCGTGGTGGAGTGCCTGCGCGACGCCCGGTTCAAGGTCGAGCTGTCGAACGGGCACCACGTGCTCGCCCACATCAGTGGCAAGATCAGGAAGAACTACATCAAGATCGTGCCGTACGACCGGGTCCTGGTGGAGCTGAGCCCGTACGACCTGACCCGGGGCCGGATCCTGTTCCGGTACCGGAACTAGGGCCGCGACGTTCCCGTCGGCGAGCCGGCGCATCCGCGCGCCGGCCGCCGCGGGACCGTCCGAAGTGGACTCCGCGGCGCCGGTTTGCCCGAACACACCACCGGCCTGGGCAGGAAGCGCGGAAGGTCAGACGTTCGCTTCCACGAACTGGTGGCCCTCGGTGTTCTCGACCACGATCGAAGCGACCTGAGACGGGTCGACGAGGGCGGATCCGTAGAGGTCCGCACCGTCGTGAGCCGCCTTCTGGGACACGAGCCAGCCGCCGGCGATTTCGCGGTCGCCGCTCTTGCTGATCACGACCAGGCGGCACTTCTCGCCCGCCGGAATGCCGGTGACGGCGGCCTCGACGCGGACCCAGCCGGCGGCCGGGACGATGCTCGCGGTGAGCCGCGTCCCGCCCGAGGCACCGCTGAGGAACTTCGTGCCGGGCACGGTGCTGGACGCGGTCGTCGGCACGGGCGCGGGCGGCGGCGGAACGGCGACGGCCGGGCCCGCGGGCGAACCCGCCTTGCCCACCACGACACCGACGCCCATCGCGGCGGCGGCGACCACGACGGCGGCCGTCGCGGCCAGGAACCGGCCACGGCCGGCCGAGCTGCGAGCTTCCGAACGCACCTGGCGCAGCGTGCGCTGCAGCAGCAGGTCACCGCCCTCCGGCGGCCCGTCGAGCAGCGCCTCGGGCGGCACATCGCCCAGGAACTCCTGCATCTCGCGCAGCGACTCGATCTCCGCGCGGCAGTCCGCGCAGCCGGCGAGGTGCGCCTCGATCGTCTGCTTCTCCTCCGCGGAGACGTCACCGGCGACGTAGCCGGCGAGGTCCGCGTGGTCGGGGAAGTCGCTGAACCCGCTCATCTACGCCGCCCCCACCCGCTGATCCGCGAACTTCTCCCGCAATGCCCGTAAACCGTAGTACGAGCGGGATTTCACCGTGCCGGCCGGGATTCCCAGCTGCTCGGCGGCCTCGGTCACGGTGCGACCGTGCAGGTACATCTGTTCCAGGACTTCGCGGTGCTCGGGCGAGAGGCCCTCGAGCGCCGACAGGACCACCATCGAGTCCACGACGTGGTCGGCGTGGTCGTGCTCCACCGGCACGGTGGTCGGCGACTCCGCGACCTCCGCCGGGCGAGCGTCGCGCGCGCGGACCTTGTCGATCACCAGGTTGCGGACGACGGTCAGCAGCCAGCCGCGCACGGAACCCTTGCCGTTGACGAGGCTCTCCGGGTTGCGCCAGGCGCGCACCAGGGCCTCCTGCACGACGTCCTCGGCGGCCGCGCGGTCGTTGAGGAGTCTCGTGGCGTAGGCGAGCATCGCCTTTCCGTGCTCCTCGAACAACGAGCGGACGAGCGCCTCGTCGGCCACCTGTTGGCGGTGACGAGTCCTCAACCCGGCCATTCCGGACCACCCTCCCCGAACCGGCAAGATCATCCTTGCCCTGCTGCGCAGAACTGTAGGACAGCACCCGAGGCCGTCCACACGAGGTGCACGATCGGCGACCACCACCCACAGTGGCCGCTTCGCACCCCGCGACAGTCAACCCTTCCCCTGAACGGACGATTGCCAACACCGGGGGCAACCGACACCTTCGGCCACGGACGGTGCCCGTTCGTCCCCCGGCGGACCCGGTTTCAACGCGCTCGCCGACCTCGCCACCACGGTGGGTGACGGAAGCGTCCCGCGCGTCCTGTCGCGCCCCGGCCCCGCGCTCAGCCGATCGGACCAGTCACCGGGACGAGCGTCACCGTGGCCGTTTTGCCGCCTTGACCGGCGACCGTGACGCGCAGTTTGTCGCCCGGGTGGTGGGTGTCCATGAGGGCGATCAGCGCCGTCGCCGAGGTGACCGGCTTGTCGTCGATGCCCACCACGAGCAGGTTGGGCTTCAGGCCCAGCTTGGCCGCCGGCCCGCCCGCGACCACGGACTTGATCAGCGCGCCCGTGCCGTTGCCGCCGTCGACCACGGTGAGGCCGACGAACGCGCTGGGTCCGATGTGGATGGTGTCGGACGCCTTGCCCTCGAGGATGCGCTTCGCGATGTCGGCGGCTGTCGTGATGGGGATCGCGAAGCCCTCGTGCGGGCGCAGGCCCTCGTCGAACACGTATCCGGCGTTGGCGGCCGTGTCGACGCCGATCACGTGGCCCTGGGTGTCGGCCAGCGGACCGCCGGAGTCGCCCGACTGGATGTCGGCGTCGACCTGGAGCAGGCCGGTGAGCGTCTCGGTGGCGCCGGTGACCTCGTCCGCCGCCGTGACCTGCCGGTCGAGCGCCGTGACCTTGCCCGGCGACGCGCTGGGCGGCCCGCCCAGGCCGCCCGCGTTGCCGATCGCCACCACTCCGTCGCCGATCTTCACCGCGCCGGACTCGCCCAGCGTCGCGGTGACCAGGCCCGACGCGTCTTTCAGCTTGAGCAGGGCGATGTCGTGACTGCGGTCGTAACCCAGCACCGTGGCGTCGTAGCCGCGGCCGTTGCCGACGTCGGTCACGCGCATCGCGGTGGCGCCCTCGACCACGTGGTTGTTGGTGAGCACCAGGCCGTCGTCGCTGAGCACAATGCCCGTACCCGCCGCGCCGCCGCCCTCGAGCCCCAGCTCCACGTCGATGTCCACCACGGCGGGGCTCACCTTCGCGACCACCGACGCGACGTCGAACGCCGGCTGCGCCCGCACCGGGGCCGGCGGCGGCGCGGGCGGCGTCTTCGGCCCCCACGCGTAGTGGCCGACCGCCACCCCGACGAGCGCCAGCAGCACCACCAGTCCGAGTGAGATCAGCACGGCGCGCAGGGGGCGCTTGCGCTTCGGCGGCTCCTGCGGGGCCGGCGGCGGGGCCGGGACCTGCGGGAGTGCCTCTTGCTGCTGGTGCGCCCACGGCGCCCCGAGGGGGGCGTCGGTGTTCTGGCTCATTCTCGGTTCCCTGCCGCTCGCATCGGACAGCACACGTGCATTGTTCACACCGCCTCGATCGGGGAACAGTACTGGCAGGCCCGCTGGGGTGTGGGTTACGTTCGAAGTGATCTTCCCAGCCTGCTCCTCTCACCAGGTCGGCACACGCCGGCGGCTGTGCACTGGGATCACCGCCCCCGGCGCCCGACCGCCCGGCCGTCGGGAGTGCGGTGCGCTCACCGCACTCCCGACGGCCCTGGTCCACGGCGTCCTTAGTGGACACTTTCGCCGATCCGCTGAATCCGCGGGTCTGGTGCCTCCTCGGGTGCGGACGTACCGTCCGAAGCGAGACCGAGGAGAGGTGGGCCATGCCCGAACACTTCAAGATGCTCATCGGCGGTCGCGCCGTCGACGCGATCAGCGGCAAGACGTTCGAATCCCGCAACCCCTACACCGGCGAACCCTGGGCCGTGCTCCCCGACTGCGCGCCCGAGGACGTCGACGCCGCCGTGCGCGCGGCCCGCGCCGCCCTCGACGGCGAGTGGGGCTCCGCGACGGGCTTCACCCGGGCCGCGCTGCTGCGCCGGCTGGGTGACCTGATCGGCGAGAACGCCGAACGGCTGGCCCGCCTCGAGGTCAACGACTCCGGCAAGCTCCTGCGCGAGATGCTCGGCCAGCTCACCGCCCTGGGCGGCTGGTACCACTACTTCGCCGGCCTGGCGGACAAGATCGAGGGGCGGCAGATCCCGTCGCCCAACCCGAACTACCTCGTGTACACGAAGCGCGAGCCGGTGGGTGTGGTCGCGGCGATCACTCCGTGGAACTCGCCGCTGTTGTTGCTGACGTGGAAGCTGGCGCCGGCGTTGGCCGCCGGGTGCACCGTGGTGGTGAAGCCTTCCGAACACGCGCCCGTGTCGACGCTGGGGTTCGCCGCGTTGGTCACGGAGGCCGGTTTTCCGCCTGGGGTGGTGAATGTCGTGACCGGTCTTTCGCGCGAGACGGGTGCCTCGCTGGCCGGCCACCCGGGCGTGGACAAGGTCGCGTTCACGGGATCGACGGCGACCGGCCGGGCGGTCGCGCGGGCGGCGGCGGAGAACCTGGTGAAGGTCACTTTGGAACTGGGCGGCAAGTCGCCTCAGGTCGTGTTCCCCGACGCGGACCTGGAGGCGGCCGCGAACGGGATCGTGGCGGGCGTTTTCGCGGCCACCGGGCAGACGTGCATGGCGGGTTCGCGGTTGATCGTGCACGCGGACGTCCACGACGAGCTGGTGCGGCTGGTGGCTCGGCGCGCCGCCGCGATTCGGCTGGGCGATCCGACCGCCGCGGAGACCGAGATGGGACCGGTGGCGAACGAGCCACAGTACGAAAAGGTGTTGTCGTACTTGGAAACCGCGCGGGCCGAGGGGGTGACGGTCGCGTATGGGGGTGTCGCGGATCCCGGTTTGGGTGGGCTGTTCGTGCAGCCGACGGTGCTGACCGGGGTCACCCCGGAGTCGACGGTTTACCGGGAGGAGGTGTTCGGGCCCGTTCTGGCGGCGTTGACGTTCACCGAAGAGGACGAAGCGGTGAAGCTGGCCAATGACACGCCGTACGGACTGGCGGGGGCGGTGTGGACCAAGGACGTGCACCGCGCACATCGGGTCGCGGGCCGGATCCGGGCCGGGACGGTGTGGGTGAACGCCTATCGGGTGGTGGCGCCGTCGGTTCCGTTCGGCGGCTTCAAGAATTCCGGGCTGGGGCGCGAGAACGGGGTTCACGCGGTGGACGAGTACCTGGAGGAGAAGGCCGTCTGGGTGGAGCTGACCGGAGGGACGCGGGACCCGTTCACGCTGGGTTGAGTCCATTGTGGACTCTAGCTTGAAAACCCGGTGCGCCGGCGAGTCGGTCCTGGCAGGATGGCGGTGGTGTCCGGGACGATTGCGTGCGACGAGTCCGGCTCCGAGGGCGTCAACCTCATCGGGGCGAACACGGCCGTCTTCGCGCACGCCGGCGTACGGGTGGGCGCTGGGGAGGCTGCGGACTGCGTCGGCGAGCTTCGGTCGCGAATCGGTTCGCCGGCCCTGGAGTACAAGGCGAACCACCTGCTGCGCGCCAAGAACCGCGCGGCGCTGGTGTGGTTCTTGGGCCCGTCGGGGCCCTTGGCGGGGCGGGCCGGGGTCGTACTGGTGGACAAGGCCTTGTTCGTCACCGGAAAGGTCGTGGACCTCCTCGTCGACCGGGTGCCCTACCCCGGCTGCCTCGCCCGCCGACCGGACTCCCGCGCCGTCACCCTCCACCACGACGGCCCCCGACTTCACGGGGCGCGGTGGAGTGAGTTCCTGCGGTCGTTCACCGCTCTGCTGCGAACCTCGCAACGGCGGGGGCCGGGGTTGACGCCGTCGGAGTTCTTCACCCAGGACGAGGTGCTGAGTTCTCTCGCCCGGGTGCCTGAGTGGGGCGCGGACGTGTCCTGTTCGCAGGTGCAGCAGCGCTGGTCGCAGCACCAGCGCGAGTCAAACCACGTCGAGCGCCCACGGATCCGGCCGCCGCAACGCGAGTCGGTCGACCCGCGGATCGACCCACCACCGGCTCGCGAGCACCTGACCGAACTACGAGATCGGCTCCTCGCCGATCCATCGCTGGTCCCGCCACTCGACCCCCTGATGCCGGCCCTCGTCGACACGATCACCCACTGGCACCCCACCACCGTCATCCACGACGAACAGCCCTCACTCACCCCCGCACGCCTCGCCACCCTCCTCGGCCCCACCCGCGACATCCGCTTCGTCGACTCCCGCGCCGACCCGCGCGTCCAACTCGCCGACTTCCTGGCCGGCGTCACCCGCCGCCTGGCCGAAAACGCCCTCCACCACCGCGGGGATCCGGAGCTCACCGCCCTGCTGCGCCCCTACCTGCTCCCGACCTCAATCTGGGCCGGCGCGCTGTGAAGGGCACCGCTACGGCGACTCTCGGACACATCGCGAAGATCAGTGGGCCGCGCGGTGAGTCTGTGGAACACCCGCCGCTGCCGCCTCGGTGGACCGGTCGAGGGGTCCTTTCGCGACGCCGTCGTCTCCACCGAGTCACACCTCGCGCAACGCCTGCCGGGACTCCGCTCACCAACGCGACCGCATCGCCGAGGGCCGCTCGGGGGGACCGACACCAGCCCCTACATCACCCCGACCACCTGCCGAGGTCGGTCCGCACCGCGAGCGCGTCGCGAAGAGACCGACCGTGCTGCCGAGTTCAACGCCGCGAAACCACCCCGGCCACTTGCCGAACCTGGGGCCAGCAACCGAAGCACGTCACCGAGGGACCGCTCGCAACAGCCAAGATCAGCTGCGACACCACCACGACCACCGGCCGCCCCGGACCGACCGGCAACCCGAGCACGTCGCCGCTGGACCGCTCGCGACGACCACCACCCTGTGAAATCACCCGGGTCACCGACCGAGATCGGCCGGCAACCCAAACGCGACGTCTGGAGACCGCGCGCGACGGCCGGCCGTGAAACCACCCCTGTCACCGACCGGCTGAAACCCCGCTCAGCAACCCCAGCTCGACGTGACCAGTCCCGTCACCGCCAGGTTCAGTCTCGCGGCGTGACGATGTGGACGGCGGCCTCCTCGGCGGACGCGGCGCCGCCGTCGATGCCGGCGTCGGAGGCGTAGAGCTCTTCGTCGGTGTCCGGGCCGAAGCCCGCATCCTGGGCGACGAGGCGGCCCGCGCGGGCGTCGCCGACTTCGTCGTCGAGGAGCTCGCCGTCGGTGTCGGTGGTGTCGCCGAGGTCGTCGCCGTCGTCGTAGGCCAGGTCCGGCAGCTCGCGCGCGAGGCGGCCCTCCCAGCTCTCGCCGGCCAGCTCCTCCGCGGCGGTCATGCCCCACTCGCGTACGGCCAGCGGCTTCTCCGGCGGCGAGTAGCCCTCGTCGTACGGGTCGCCGTCCTCGAGGGTGTCTTCGGGGTCGAGCACGCCGGTGTCGGCGTTGTCCTCGATGTCGTCGTCCACGAACGGCTCCTCTCTCCAGGCCTCCGCGTGCAGATTACGCACCGCTGCCAGTGTCCCTCGACCGGTGGGTCGCGGCCAAGATCGCTACCCTCGGGCGCGCCTACGGAGGTGGAGGGGTCAGTGACAGAGTGGAGCGGGCCGACGTTGCTGGCCCTGTTCGGCGGGTTCGGGCTGGCGTTCGTGCTGGTGGTGCCCTACGCCGTGCTCAGCTACCGCCGCCGCGGCGAGTTCGGCCCGGGGCGCGCGATCGCCGCGCTGGGGTTTCTCGTGTACTGCTGCGCGTTGATCACGTACACGCTCGTGCCGACGCCCGTCGTCGACGCCGCCTTCTGCGCGAGCCACGAGTCGCTGCGTCACCCCGTCGTGAACCCGCTGCAGTTCCTTTCGGACATGAAGCAGTTCCACACCGGACTGCTCGGCAATCCGGCGCTGCGGCAGGTGCTGTTCAACGTCGCGCTGTTCGTGCCGTGGGGCGTGTTCATGCGCCGCCTGTACCGGAAGGGCCCGGGCTTCGCGATCGCCACCGGGTTCCTCGTGTCGCTCTTCATCGAGACCACGCAGCTCACGGGCGTCTGGTTCCTCGTCGACTGCCCCTACCGCCTCTTCGACACGGGCGACCTCCTGTCCAACACCCTCGGCGCCGCGGTCGGCGCCCTGGCCGCCCCGGTGCTGGGCCGCCCCCACGAACGCCTCGACGCGAAGGCCCCCCGCCCCGTCCGCAGCGGGCGTCGCCTGTTCGGCATGCTGCTCGACCTCATCGCGGTGACGCTGCTCGGCGTGGCGTTGAACGTCGTCGTGGTCGCCGTCCAGCTCCTGCGCGACCCGGACAGTCTTCGTGGCCCCGGCAATCCTCTCGTGAACGCCGTGCTCGGCGAGTGGCTGCCCGCGCTGGTCCTGCTGCTGGCGGTACCCCTGGCCGGCAAAGGCGCGACACCCGGACAGCGCGCGGTGCTCCTGACGGCGGTGAACTCCAATGACGAAAAGCCTTCGGTGCTGCAGATGCTGGTGCGGTTCGTCTTCGGGTCGGGCGGGTACTTCGTCGCGCTCGGGGTTGCCATGGCCAGCGCTCAACCTTCGACGTTCACCGGGCTGTGGATCGTGGTGAGCGGCCTGTTCGCGATCTTCACACGCGGGCATCGCGGGCTGACGGGGTTGCTGGCGGGGTTGCGGGTTGTGGACGCACGTCGTGAGCGGGAACGGGTTTCAGCCTGACTTCACCGAGTGACGCGGCTCCACCACGTTTCGGCGTAACCTCGCCCACGTGGCGCGGCACATCCTCCTTCCGCCGGCTCTTCCTCGGCAATTCGGTATCACTGCTCGGCTCCAGCGTCACCAACGTCGCGCTGCCGTTGGCGGCCGGGCTGACGTTGCCGGCCTCGTCCGTCCGCATGGGACTCCTCGGCGCCGCGGCTCTCCTGCTGCACTTCCTGCTCGGCCTCCACACCGACGCCTGGGTGGACCGCCTGCCGTACCGGCGCCTGCTCGTGACGGCCGATATCGCGCAACTGGTACTCATCGGCTCGGTGCCCGTCGAGGCAGCGTTCGGGGTCCTGAGCTTGGTGCAACTGCTGGTTGTCGTGTTCCTCGCCGGCGTCGCGAATCTCTTCGAAGTGGTTGCCGCACAGTCCCGACAATGGTGCCACGCGGCCGTGTTTCCCACCGACAACGCCTTGATACCCAGCTCCACCACCATGGGCTGCGCTCTCGACGGCGCCTTCCTTGCGCGGATGTCGTTCCGAGGCAACGTAGCCGCACGAGGAGTCCTCGGAACCTCATGTCAAGGGGTATCCCGCGCTTGTCCACAGGTCCCTCCCGAGCACCCGCAGTTGTCCACAGATTCGCCGTCGACCGATTTTTGGGGCCTGGCAAGGATAGAGGGCGGGGCTTGTCTGGCGAGTCGCGGATGGGATTGCACACGGCGCAGGGTCGAGAACACCGATCGGCTGTTGCGGTTGATGGCAATGGGTCTAGCCCGCGCAACGGTCCGATCAGACTGCGCGCAGTCGTCCGGGGCGGAATTGCGCGCGACGGCGGCCCTCTCGCCGGGGTCCACGGCGTGCACGAGCGAGGGGCGCCCGCGTCGTCGGTTCGGTCATCGCTGCGGGTGGGGCCGCCGCCGCCATGGCGGGACAGGTGATGCGCGGCGTGCGGCTGTACGGCGTGAACCAGCAGACCCTCCGCCAAACCCTCATCGCGCCCGAACTGCTCTCCCGTGCCACCGCGACGTGGCGGTTCCTCGTCTACGGAATGCAACCGTTCGGCGCCCTCGCCGGCGGATTCAACCCTGATCGCCGGCGCGGCGGTGATGGCGGTGGCGACGGCGTCCGCCGCACGGTTGAGTCGTGAGCGGTCAGCTGGAGTATGCCTCCAGTTCCACAATCCGCGAATACGCGTGATCATTCGAATCCAACGTCACGATCTGCACCCCATCGGCCTGCACCGCCGGGAACGTGGACGTCACCGAGCCCGAGGTGTTGCCCCGCACCGAAGCCACCGTGACCCAGGCGCCGCCCACGTGGGCCTGGACGTCGAAGTCGCGCAGGCCGTATTTCGCGGCCGGGTACTTGGTGGAGTCGAGGGTGTCGGTGACGACGCGGCCGACCGCGCCGGCGGCGGGCAGGGTCACGGCGTAGTTGTCCGGGAACACGGACTTCGTGCCGTCGTTCCAGCCCGTGGTGGTGGACCAGTGGTCGCCGTCCGCATCGCCGTCGACGGCGCCGCACGGGGAGAAGCTGCCGTTGGTCGACGACGGCGTGGCTTGTTCGCCGAGGAGGAGGTTGTCGCCGGGGCCCTTGGGCGGCAAGGGAAGGACGTCGACCGGGACGGACAAGCGCGAGCGGTCCACCGACAAGTCCACGGTGTAGTGGCCGGGGCGCGCAGTCCGCGGCACGGTGACCCCGACCCGAACCGACACCGGCTGGCCCACAGGCAGCCACGACGAGAACACCCGCCGGTCGAGCGCCAGCGGCGAACGCGCGGAAAGCTCCATGTCCGCGTACACCGAGCCACGGCCGTTGTTGGTCATGCCGACGGTGAGGGCGCTCGGCAGGCACGGCAGGCCGACGACCTGAACCTGCCCGGGGGTGGCGGACAGCGCCAGAGTCGGCGTGGCCGGGCTGCTCTGGGCGGCGGTCGCCAGTGCCACACCGAGCACGACCGCGCCGGCGGCCACCGCGAGGTGACGTGGCTGCATGGGGGAACTCCTGTCAGTGGACGTGGATGGCGGGGACGCGGTCTTCGACGGTGAGCTTCGCGCGCGTGGTGACCTTGCCGTCGCGGATGGAGACCTTGTCGACCACGCGGTAGTCGGCGGTCCACTCGCGCGGGGTGACCTCGCAGCGCACGTAGCCGCGCTGGAAGTTGCCGAACTTGACGTGCGGGTTCTCGTCGAGGATGGTCTGGCCGCCGGCGTCGAGGTCCATGCCGTCCTGGCCCGACGTGATCGACGTGCCGACGAACTCCGTCGCCACGACCGGCGAGCTCGGGTCCGCGTAGTCGGGCCGCAGCTCCGAAGCGACGCTGCGATGCAGGTCGCCCGCGATGCTCACCAGGTTGCGCACCTTGCGGTCCTGCGCGCCGCCGAGGATGCGCTTGCGGGAGGCGACGTAGCCGTCCCACGTATCCATCGGCACGAGCACCGGCGGGCCCGCGGCGGTGTCGAGCTGCGCGATCGCGGTCTGGTGCGCGAGCACCTCCCAGCGCGCGGAGCGCTGCGCCATGCCGTCGAGCAGCCACTTCTCCTGCGCGGCACCGGTGATCGTGCGGTTCGGGTCGAGCGAGTCCGGGTTCGGGGCCTTGGTGCCGTCGCCCGCGGCCTGGTCGTCGCGGTACTGGCGGGTGTCGAGGACGTTGAAGCGGATCAGATCGCCGTACTGGAAGCGGCGGTACATCTGGATGTCCGGACCGGTCGGCAGCTGCGAGACGCGCACGGGCTGGTGCTCCCACCACGCGCGGAACGCGTTGGCGCGCCGCACGAGGAACTGCGCGACGGGGTCGTTGTTCTCGGAGATGTCGCCGGCCCAGTTGTTCTCGACCTCGTGGTCGTCGATCGTGACGATCCACGGCGCGGCGGCGTGCGCGGCCTGCAGATCGGGGTCGGTCTTGTAGAGGGCGTAGCGGCCGCGGTAGTCGTCGAGCGTCGTGGTCTCGCGCTGGAAGTCCACGGCCATGTCCTGCTTGCGCAGCCCGCCGTCGGCGCCCACGCCGTACTCGTAGATGTAGTCGCCGAGGTGGAAGACCACGTCGTGGTCCTTCGCCGCCATGTCGCGGTAGGCGGTGTAGAAGCCCTCGTACCAGGCCTGGCAGCTCGCGTACGCCAGCGAGACGGCGGCCACCGACTGGTGCGCGGTCGGCGACGTGCGGGTGCGGCCGACCGGGCTGGTGTGCCCGCCGACGTGGAAGCGGTAGAAGTAGTGCCGCCACGGCCGCAGCCCGCGGACGTCCACGTGCACGCTGTGCGACTCCTCGCGCCGGGCGAGCGCGTTGCCGGAGCGCACGACGCGGCGGAACCGCTCGTCCTCGGCCACCTCCCAGCGCACCGACACCGGACGGTCGTTCATGCCGCCGAACGGTTCCAGCGGCTTCGGCGCCAGGCGCGTCCAGATGACGACCGCGTCGGGCAACGGGTCGCCCGAAGCGATGCCGAGCGTGAACGGGTAGCCGGGTACGCGGTCGGTGTCCACGGTCGTGGCGCCGGAGGCGGTGATGCCGGGCAGCGTCCCGGCGAGCGCCAGCGCGGCGGCGGCTCCGGTGACGGTGAGGAACTTGCGTCGCGTCGGGTTGTCCACGTCGCTCCGATCCAGTGCGGTCCCGACGGCGCTCCTGCCCGCGGGAGGGCGGACGGCCGCACGCGTGCGGCACATGGGTTGTGCTCACCGTCGACGGCTTCCCCAGTCATTCTTCGCCGGTGGAGCGGGTGTTGAAACGTCTCAACGCGGGCCGGATCGTGCGTGGTTCGTCCCGCGATGGGCACGTTATCCGGCTGCCGGCGCGCCGTGAACGATCACGGCGGTGAATTCGAGCTGAAGTCTGGGGGAGGTTGTCAGCGGTAGCGCTGAGTGACCATCGGAGACGACGAATAGTGCCACCGGAATTGTTTTCCGGCGGCACTATTCGTGGTTTTCAGGGCAGAAGAACAACACGCAGCTGGCCTTGTTGTCGAAGCCGTTGTTCGAGAAGTCGGTGTCCACCGAATTCTTCTTGGCCTCGTAACCCTGGTCGCCACCGCAGTTGCCGGAGCCGTGGAGCTTCACGACGTGGCTCGTGTTGTTCTTCATCGAACTCGCGCCGTTGGTCACGAAACCGTTGCCTCCCGCCCACTTGGTCCTGGACAGGTCGATCGCGCCCGCGCGGTAGGCGACATCGACGTGCTGCCCCTTGTAGTCGTCGTCCTCGAACAGGCAGAAGTGCGCGGAGGCGCAGGTGCCGGCCGCACTGGCGGACGGGGCCAGCGCGAGCATCGAACCGGCGCCCACGAGCACGCTCAGAACCAGCGAAATATGCTTCTTCATTCAATCGAATTTCGATGGAGAAAACCCGGCCGAAGGACCGGACTCGAACAGGAGGGAACGCCCCCGGACGCGTATGGCGAACTTCCCAGGAATTCCCGCCAGCGCGAAAAACTACAGCGATCGCACTTCGGCACACACCGCCGAAAGGGTGATCATCACCAACCAGTCGGTATGGTTTTTCGATGATCGGGAAAGTGCCCCTTCGCCTTCGCCGAGTGTGACGCTCGGTGGGATGGTGTCGCATTCCCGCCAGGTTTTGTCGGTGCCGCCGGGCAGACTGACGGGCGTGTACGAGGACATCGAACGCTGCGTGCGCGCGGTGCAGTCGAAGGACGCCCGGTTCGACGGGTGGTTCTTCACCGCTGTGGTCACCACCGGTATCTACTGCCGCCCGAGCTGCCCGGTCGTGCCGCCGAAGGTCGAGAACATGCGCTTCTACGGCAGCGCGGCGGCGGCGCAGACGGCCGGGTTCCGCGCGTGCAAGCGCTGCCGGCCCGACGTCACGCCGGGGTCGCCGCTGTGGAACGAGCGCGCCGACGTGGTCGCGCGCGCCATGCGGCTGATCGCCGACGGCGTGGTCGACCGCGAGGGCGTGGGCGGGCTCGCGGCGCGGCTCGGATACAGCGTGCGGCAGGTCGAGCGGCAGGTGCACGCGGAGCTGGGCGCCGGGCCGCTAGCGCTCGCGCGGGCGCAGCGCGCCGAAACCGCGCGGCTGCTGGTCGAGACCACCGAGATGCCGATGGGCGACATCGCGCACGCCGCGGGGTTCTCGAGCATCCGGACGTTCAACGACACCGTGCGCCAGGTGTTCGCCCTGACGCCGAGCGAGCTGCGGTCGCGGGCGTCCGGCGCGCCGTCGTCGCCGGGGTCGCTTTCGCTGCGGCTGCCGTTCCGCGCGCCGCTGTGCCCGGACAACCTCTTCGGCCACCTGGCGGCCACCGCCGTGCCGGGCGTCGAGGAATGGCGTGGCGGCGCGTACCGGCGCACCCTGCGTCTTCCGAACGGCCACGGCATCGTCTCGCTGGCGCCGACGCCCGACCACATCGCGTGCCGCCTCAGCCTCACCGACCTGCGCGACCTGTCGGCCGCCATCAGCCGCTGCCGGCGCCTGCTGGACCTCGACGCGGATCCCATCGCGGTCGACGCTCAGCTCTCCGCGGACCCGGCGCTGGCCCCGTTGGTCGCGAAGAACCCCGGGCGCCGGGTGCCGCGCACGACGGATCCGGAGGAGTTCGCGATCCGGGCGGTGCTGGGTCAGCAGGTGTCCACCGCCGCCGCCCGCACCCACGCCGCCCGCCTGGTCACGGCCCACGGCACCCCCGTCGACGACCGTGAGGGCGGCCTGGGTTTTCTCTTTCCCACGCCGGCCGATCTCGTGGACCTGGATCCTTCGTCGCTCGCGATGCCGCAGTCTCGCCGTCGGACGCTGTTGGGCCTCGTCGCCGTTCTCGCCGCGGGCGACCTCGACCTTTCGCCCGGTGGGGACTGGGCTCGCGCCCGCGCCGAGCTGTCGGCGCTGCCGGGGTTCGGGCCGTGGACGGTGGAGACCATCGCGATGCGGGCGCTGGGAGATCCGGATGCGTTCGTGCCCACGGACTTGGGGGTGAAGCTGGCCGCGGCGGCGCTGGATCTGCCGACGTCGCCTTCGGCCCTGACCCGGCATGCGGCGGCCTGGCAACCGTGGCGCGCCTACGCGGTGCAGTACCTGTGGGCGACGGGTGATCATCCGATCAACTACCTGCCCGCTTAGCTGCCCGGAAACCTGAGCCCTGGGTGTCTAGGCTGCGGGGCGAGGTAATCCAGAAGGGCCGTGGCGACGGCGTCGGGCGCTTCGAGCCAGGGGACGTGACCGACGCCCGGCAGGCTGACGCGCGTCGCCGTCGGGAGGGCGGCGTGGAGGGCGTCCACGGCCCAGCGGGGGCGGATGTCCTGGTCACCGTCGACGATCAGGGTGGGAGTCGGCAGGGCGCGGCAGGCCGCGACGAGCTCGGCTTCGGTCGGGGACCGGCGTTTCTCCTCGGTGTTGATGGCGGCGTTGCAGTCGTAGTTGATCGGGAACCACGGTGTGGCCATCCGCTCGGCGTGGGAGCGGGCGGTCGAGGGGTCGGGGAAGTCCGCGGTCCATTGCAGGACAGCGACTTCTCGGTCCTCGGCCGGCGTCCGGGCGCGAGAGTTCA
Organism: Amycolatopsis sp. NPDC049253; assembly: GCF_040678995.1. Lineage (NCBI taxonomy): Bacteria > Bacillati > Actinomycetota > Actinomycetes > Pseudonocardiales > Pseudonocardiaceae > Amycolatopsis > Amycolatopsis sp. NPDC049253. The sequence goes on from NZ_JBFAQX010000024.1 coordinate 40,635, forward strand.
GCTCCCTGAGCCGCGGCAAGTCCCGGCCGAGACGGGCGTCGAGGTTGCGCTCGTAGGCCGGATGCCAGGCGCGGCCCAGGCCGGTCCCGGACACGTAAACCAGCTTGGTGACGTGGGCCGGGTGGGCCAAGGCGTAGCGCAGCGCCAACGTCGCCCCCCAGGAATGGCCCAGGACAGCGGCGCGGGACAGCCCATAGTAGCGGCGGACGGCGTCCAGGTCGGCCATCGTCTGCGCGACCGAGTACGGCCCGCGGCGCTCCGAGCGGCCGCACCCGCGCTGGTCCCACCGGATCACACGCAGGCGAGTGGCCAGCGCGGCAGCGAGGTCACCGAACATGTCCCACAGGCCCGGCCCGCCGTGGCACAGGATGACCGGCTCGCCCCCACCCTCGCCGACGACCGTCGTCCAGAGGCGACAGCCGTCATCCGCCGGGATCAGATCCCCGGGGTGGTCCGTGCGGTCCGGTTCCGCGGGATTCACCTGGATAGCGGTGGGACGTTCCACCCCGCTCAGCCTCGGGCTATCCGCGCGATACGGCGCCGGGCCACCCACGCTCAGCTCCGCACGGTCCACGCGTTTCGAACCCGTAGGACCAGCGTGGTCCAGCCCCGGCGGCTCTACGCGGTTCGAACCCACGTGGTCCACGCCGTCCGCTCCCGCAGAACCCGGCCCGTTCGAACCCACACGGTCCGCGCCGTCCGCTCCCGCAGAACCCGGCCCGTTCGAACCCACATGGTCCACGCGATCCACACCCACGGCACCCACCCTGCCCGAACCAGCGCCGTCCACGCAGCCCAGTTCTGCGGAACCCCGCCGTCCACGGTCCAGTTCCGCACGGCCCACGCCGTTCGAACCCGCGCCATCCTCGCGATCCAGCCCCCACCGAACCCGCCCAGCCCGAACCGGCGCAGTCCACGCGGTTCAGCTCCGCAGGGTCCACGCGACCCGAACCTGCACCATCCACGCGATCCCGTCCCCTGGACCCACGCGGTTCGAGCCCGCTGTGTCGGCAGGGGTCGGTCCCCGGTGATCCGTGCGGTGCAGTATTGCCCCAGCCGCCCCCGACGCGGCTGGGGCCAGGGCGCGGATTACACGGCACTCACCTCCGCGCCGGCGAGGGCGCTCACTTGAACAAGCCGTTCAGAGCGCCGAAATCCATCCCGGAGGCCAGTTCGTCGTAGGTGCCCGTGCCGAGGATTTCCTGGGTCGCGCGGAGGGCGACGGCGTAGGCGCTCTGGGCCAGTGCCGTGCCGACGGTGACGCGGCGGACGCCGGCGGAGGCGAAGTCCGACACCGACGGAGCGCCGGGCCCGGCCATGACGGCGACCGGGAGAGGGGACGCGGCCGTCAGTTCCCGAAGCACCGCCAGGTCCACCAAGCCCGGCACGAAGATGCTGTCCACGCCGGCCTCGGCGTATGCGTGGGCGCGCGCGACGACGTCGTCGAAGCGGCCCTCCGGCTCGCCGATGCCGAAGAGGTACACGTCCGTCCGGGCGTTGATCCACAGCTCCGGCAAGCCGGCCGACGCAGCGGCCGTACGGCCTGCCTCCAGACGTGCGGCCTGGGCCTCCGGCGAAAACAGCGAGAGCGTGCCCGCCCGGGAGTCCTCCAGGTTGACGCCGACCGCGCCGGCGCCGATGACCTCCGCGACGGTCGCGGCGACGTCCGCGGGGTCCGGGCCGTAGCCGCCTTCGATGTCGGCGGTGACCGGCACCGAGACGGCCCGGGCGATCTGCCGCACCGCGCCGGTCATCTCCGAGCGCGTCAAACCCTGGCCGTCACCGCGGCCGAGCGCCCACGAGACGCCGCCGCTCGTGGTGGCGATGGCCTTCGCGCCGGCGTGCTCGACGACGGCCGCGCTGCCGGCGTCCCACGCGTTCGGCAGCACCACCATCGGCTGGGCGTGCAGCTCTCTGAACGCCTTTGCCTTGACCTGCAACGATTCCATGCGATCCTCCCAGTCGAATACCAACAGGGGAGGACGCTAGCAGCGGGCACCGACAAAAAACTCAGCTCGACCGGGATCTGGCTCAGCCCGATCGGGGTGAACGGGCCGCCGGCGGTCGAAGCCGCCACGGGCCCGGGCCGCCTCAGGCCGCCAGGTCGAGGACGACGCGGAAGCGCGCCTGACCGGACATCATGCGCTCGTACGCCTTCGGGGCGTCGGTCCACGGGACGATCTCGTTCATCGGCCGCACGCCGCGAGCCTCGGCGAAGGCGAGGCCGTCCTCGTTCTCGATGGCCGAACCGGTGAGGCTGCCGGCCACCGTACGCGTGCCGAAGATCAGGTCCGTGGTGCCGATCGACAGCGGGTCGGGCGCCGCGCCGACGACCACCAGCCGCCCGCGCGGCGCGAGCCCCGTGACCAGCAGTGACATGGACGCACCACTCGAGGCCGTCGCGACGATCGCCGCCGCGCCGCCCAGCTTCTGCAGCGCCGCGCCGGGGTCGCCGGCGGTGCTGTCGACGTACTCGTCCGCACCGAGACGCGTGGCCAGCTCGGCCTTGTCCGTGCCGCGCGCGATCGCGGCGACGCGGTAGCCCAGCGCCTTCGCGTACTGCACGCCGAGGTGGCCCAGCCCGCCGATGCCCTGCACCGCGACCAGCGACCCGGGCCGCGCGTCGAGCTTGCTCAACGCGCTGTACGTGGTGATCCCCGCGCACAGCAACGGCGCAGCGTCCGAAGAGGACAGTCCATTCGGGATGCGCACGAGACCGGTGGCGCGGGCGTAGGTGTATTCGGCGTAACCGCCGTCGACGTGCGTGCCGGTCCACGGCTGGTCGGCGCAGTTGACGAAGTCGCCGCGGCGGCAGTACTCGCACTCGCCGTCCTGCCCGCCCAGGTAACCGATGCCCACGCGCTCGCCGACGTGCCACGCCCGCACACCCTCGCCGACGGCGTCGATCACCCCGACGATCTCGTGCCCGGGCACCCGCGGCACATCCGGGTCGGCACGCATCCCCTCGACCGCCAGCACGTCGGAGTGGCAGACGCCGCAGTACTCCACTTTGACCCGGACCTGCCCGTACGACGGCGCGACGAGCTCCCGCTCGCTGAGCGCGAACTGGCGGCTTCCGGTGACTTCCAGAGCTCGGTAAGTTGTCATGAGCTGAATATGACCGGTCGTCTTAGATGCTGTCAAGGACCGCCGGAGAATCAGGCACCCAGGTTTTTCAGGGCAGGTCGAAGCCCAGTTCCTTGGCCGCGTCGGCCGGCGTCGGCTGCGCCCACCGCTGCGCCACGGACTGGTGCGTCGACAGCGAACGCAGCTCCGCGCGGTCGAGGTAGAGGACACCGCCCAGGTGGTCGGTCTCGTGCTGGACGATGCGCGCGGGCCAGCCCGCGAACTCCTCGTCGACGGTCGCACCCGTCTCGTCCTGCGCTTCGAGCCGGACCCGCAACGGCCGTGCGACCACGGCCTGCCAGCCGTTCACGCTCAGGCAGCCCTCGAAGAACGCGACCCGCTCGGAGCCGAGCGCCGTGTACCGTGGGTTCACCAGCACGCGGAACGGCAACGGCCCGATCCCACGCGCCGCCAGCACCTCGGGCGGGGTGTTCGGCCGCTCGTAGTCCTCGATCACGGCGAGCTGCACCGGAAGCCCGATCTGCGGCGCCGCCAGCCCGACGCCGGGCGCCGCGTGCATCGTCTCCTTCATGCCCTCGATCAGCCCGGCGAGCGCGGCTTCACTCAGCTCGCCTTCATAGGGCGACGCCGCCGTGCGCAGCACCGGGTCACCGGCCTGGACGATGGGCCACGGGAGCGGCTGGGCGAGCAGTTCGTCCACCAGGTCGGCGAGCACGCTGGGGGCACCTTCCTACAGCAGGGAGCCGAACACCACGTCGAAGAAGTCGTCCAGCGGGGCGACGCTCTTGGCCACCTTGGTACGGATGATCGCACCCTCCCAAGCGTCGAGCACGAACCGCCCGAGCAGCTCCGGGTCCTTGTCGCCCTTGACCTCGCCGGCGGCCTGCGCCTGGCGGATGGAGTCGGTGATGCTGTCCGACCAGTGCGTGAGGCTCTCCCCGACCTGCTTGCGGATCACGGGACTGTGGTCGGCGCGCTCGGAGCCCATGTTGCCGATGAGGCAGCCGCGGGTGAACTCGTTGTCCACCAGCACGTCGCGCATCACGGTGAACCGCGCGCGCAGCGTGTCGAGCGGACCGAGGTCGCCGTGGCCGTCGCGCCAGCCGGAGCTCTCGGCGTAGCGGGCGACCACCTCGGCGCCGAGGTCTTCCTTGCTCTTGAAGTGGTTGTAGAACGACCCCTTGGGCACGCCGGCCGCCCGGGTGATGGTGTCGACGGAACACGCGGCGAAGCCGTAGCGGTGGAACTCGGTGACCGCGGTGTCGACGATCACCTCACGAACGCTGGGACGTGGCATCTGTCGATTATATGACCGGTCGTCTCGACTGTCGACCAACCGCTCTCGCACCCGCCTGATCGCTTCCGGCATGCTGGGCTGCGTGGCCTACGACGTGAACGCGATCCGCAAGCACTTCCCCGCCCTTGCCGAAGGGGCTGCGCACTTCGACGGGCCCGGGGGCTCGCAGGTGCCGGACGTGGTGGGGGAAGCCGTAGCGGCCGTCCTCTGCTCCGCGATCGCCAACCGGGGCACCGTTACACCGGCCGAGCGGCGGGCGGACGGGGTCGTCCGGGCAGCCCGGCAGGCTGTCGCGGATCTGCTGGGCGCGCAGGCCGAGGGCGTGGTCTTCGGGCGCAGCATGACGCAGGTGACGTACGACTTCTCGCGCGCGCTGGCCAAGACGTGGGAGGCCGGGGACGAAGTCGTGGTCACGCGGCTCGACCACGACGCCAACATCCGGCCGTGGGTGCAGGCGGCGGCTGCGCGCGGGGTCACCGTGCGGTGGGCCGACTTCGACCCGGCGACGGGTGAGCTGCCGGTCGAGGCGGTGACGTCGTTGCTGACCGGCAGGACGCGGCTGGTGGCCGTGACGGCGGCGTCTAACCTGCTCGGCACGCGGCCGGACATCGCGGCGATCACGGCGAAGGTGCGCGAAGCCGGGGCGCTCAGCTACGTCGACGGGGTGCACCTCACGCCGCACGCCACCGTGGACATCGCCGAGCTCGGGGCCGACTTCTACGCCTGCTCCGCGTACAAGTTCCTCGGCCCGCACCTCGGCCTGCTCGCCGCCGCGCCCGAGCTGCTGGAGACGCTGCGACCGGACAAGCTCGTGCCGTCCAGCGACGCCGTGCCGGAGCGGTTCGAGCTGGGCACGCTCCCCTACGAGCTGCTCGCCGGCACCACCGCGGCCATCGACTTCCTCGCGAACCTGGTGCCCGCCGAGGGCACGCGGCGCGAGCGGCTCGCCACGTCGCTGGCCGCGCTCGAAGTGCACGAGCGGGAGATGCTGCAGCGCCTCGACGACGGGCTCGCCGCACTGCCGCAGGTCGTCCGCCACGGCTCCCCCGGCCGCGAACGCACGCCGACCGTGCTGTTCTCCGTGACGGGCCATGAACCCAAGGCCGTGTACGAGCACCTCGCGAGCCACAACGTCAACGCGCCGGCCGCGAGCTTCTACGCCATCGAGTGCTCCCGCCACCTCGGCTTGGGCGACACGGGCGCCGTCCGCGCGGGCATCGCGCCGTACACGACGGCGGCCGAGGTCGACCGGCTCGTCAGCGCGGTGGCGGAGCTGTGACGGCCGCCCCGCGCACGTAGACCGCGCGGATGTCGTGGACGGCCGCCGGGTCGGCGCACGAAGGACATCCGGCGGCCTGACCGGCGGTCCGCGATGCCGAGGGTGGCGCCGATCGTGATGTGCCGCGCGGCGTCGACTACCGGCCGCGGCCGCACTGAGGCGGCGTTGACCGGCTGAGTTCCGTTGTGGAACTCTCGGGGCATGAGCATCGACGTCGTGGCCGGCGAAGCCGTCACCACCGTGACGATCAACCGTCCGGACAAGCGCAACGCGCTGACCACGGCCCTGTACTCGGCCCTGGCCGAAGCGCTGGAGACGGCGGCCACGCCGATCGTCGTCCTCACCGGCGCCGGCGGCACGTTCACCGCGGGCAACGACCTGGGCGACTTCCTCGCGCACGACGATTCCGCCGCCGGCGACGACACGCCCGTGCGGCGGTTCCAGGAGGCGCTGCTCGCCACGCGCGCGGTGGTGGTCGCGGCCGTCGACGGCCCGGCCGTCGGCATCGGTGCGACGCTGCTGCTGCACTGCGACCTCGTGTACGCGACCGAGCGCAGCTACCTGCAGTTCCCGTTCACGTCGCTGGGGCTGGTGCCGGAGTTCGGCAGTAGCTTCGTGCTGCCGCGCCTGGTCGGCCCGCAGCGTGCCGCCGAGCTGCTGCTGTTCGGCGACCGCGTGCCGGCCCCCGAGGCGCACCGACTGGGGCTCGTGAACGAGGTGCTGGCGGACACGGCGGCGCTGGAGACCCGCGTCGCCGACCGGACGGCCGCGTTGGCCGCGCAGCCGGCTTCATCGCTGGCGCTGACCCGCGAGTTGCTGCGCGATACCGAGAGCACGAGTGTGCGCGAGCGGATGGACGTCGAGTCGCAGCACTTCGGGAAGCTGCTGCACGACCCGGCGACGGTCGCCAACCTGCGCGCGAAGCTCGGCCGCCGCTAGCAATCCGACCAGAAGTAGGCGGGAATCCAGCAGGACGTGACCACGTCCGGCAACTGTTCCCGCCGTGACTGTGGTCGGATTGGTAACCGACAACGCATCAGGCGAGCTTGCGGCGGCGCTTGTCCACGGCGCCGTCCAGCAGCGGCCGCAGCTCCTCGACGATCGAGTCGAGCGGGGCGACGTCGTGCTCGGCGCGCGCGAGCACGATCGCGCCCTCGAGAGAGCTGATCATCAGCACGGCCAGCGAAGCGGCGCGTGCGGCAGATACGCCCATCTGCTCCAATGCTTCGACGAGCGGTTTACGCCATTCGGCGAACGCGCCGGCCGCGCTCTCCCGCAGCTTTTCGCTCATCGCGGCGGAATCGGCGACCGTGGCGACGATCGGGCAGCCGTTCCCGAATCCCTGGTCTGCGAATTCGGCGCGCCACGGCGCGACCATCGCGGCGAAGAGGTTGCCCGGCGTCGCGTCTTCCAGCGATTCGGCATTGCGGCGCACGCGGCGCGCGGCGTACCGGCCCGCCCAGGCGACCGCTTCGGCGACGAGCTGCTCCTTACCCCCGGGGAAGTAGTGCTGCAGCGACCCCCGCGGCGCGTTCGCGTGGGCCACCACGTCCCGCAGGCCCGTACCGCCGACGCCCTGCGTCCGCAGCAGCTGCGCGGCGCTGAACACCATCCGGTCCCGCGCCGGCCTCTCCGACTCCGCCACCGACGACCTCCTTCATGACACCGGTCATGCTAGTCGGCACGACCCGTTCGAACTCCTTCTCGCCCCGCTCGAACGTCAGGACCGGGCGGAAGCCGTGCGCGCGCAGCAGGCCCTCGGCCGGCGTGTTGCCGACCTGGACGGTGGCGTGCAGAGTCCAGCCGGCCCAGCGGACGTCGTCGGTCACGCCGCGCACGAGCGCGCTCGCGATGCCGCGGCGACGCCAGGCGTCGGCCACGAGCACGCCGAGCTCGGCCCGGCGCTCGCCTTCCGGCACGAGGTTGACCAAGCCGACCGCGACATCGCCGACCTTCGCGACGAGGGCCTCGCCGGCGAGCAGGAACGCGCGGTAGCGCGCCAGGATCCAGTCCGGCGCCGGGCGCCCGGGCAGCATGAAGCGCCACGCGAGGCTCTCCGGCGAGCACGCTCGCACGAGGCTCTCGACGGCGCCGGCGGTCGCCGGCTCGACGGTCGTTATGACAGCTGTCATGACCCATGGGTAGCACGGTTTCCCTGATCGACTCACTATGACCGCCGTCATAGTGAGCGCTCACGCTGCCGACACGACCGGCCTCGACCGAGACCCACACCGCCCAGCCGAACGGTGGGACATGACCGGTTCCGGGTAATGCGATTTCACTTCCCGTGTCCACCATCACCCGGTGCGCTGAAAAATGCCGGCAATTCATGCGTCGAACACAATCCGTCGAGCCGTGAGCCTTATCGGGTGAAAACCGTTCCCAGAACCTTCCGACCTTGCGATTCTTCCCTATCTTCTAATCGAATCTTCTCGAAACAGTGCACGAAGGGGACGCGGTCATGACCCAGTCGATCGAAGCTCCGGCGAAGGAATTCTGCGTCGACTGGGAGATGGAGGGAAACGACGGCGGCCGCGTGAACGTCACGCTGTCGGGTCAGGTGAGCCTGCTCGACGGCAACCGCTTCTACAAGGTCGACGGCGTGCTCTACATCGCCGAAGGTGCGGAGTACTGCCGCCAGGTCGGCAACCCGCGCCTCCACGTCCGGCGCAACGGAGTGGAAGCGAGCGGCCGGCACTGGGGCTGGGAAGCGATCAGCTCGCGCAAGACCGCCAACCGCCTCTGCACCATGGACGGATACTTCGTGCGCACCGGTTACTGGGCCCCGTCCGACCGGTCGATCCAGCTGAGCATCGTGGCGGAGCACGGCATCACACGACGCAAGTCGTACAGCACCACCGCGACCGTCCGGCTCGTCGACTGACACCGGTTTCCGGGCTCCGCATTCAACGCACGGCGAGCATCGGGCAAGTCGATCACGACGCGAAGTGACGGCGTTCACCCACAAGTGGGGTGACCACCTTGAGCGTGCTGAGGAACACACTGTTTTCCCAGGAAAACCAAAGAAAACGTTGTGCTGGACACAGCGCGCGCGGGCGTGTAAGAGGACCATGGTGTTCATGCGGAACAAGGCCCGGGCTGGCAGACCACCTCTTCTCTTCACTCGTTTCTTGCGACGACTGGGGTTCGCGCGCAATCCGCTCGTGCGGCGCTCCGACCGGATCGAGGGTCTCCTCGCCGGCCTGGCCGCGCTGATCGCGATCTTGGCGCTCCCGCTCGTGGTGCTGCTCGGCAAAGCCGATGCCTCCCACGAGACCGCGGCGTCGGACGCGCAGCTTCAGGCGCGCCACCAAGTGACCGCGACCGTGCTCGCGCCCGCGCCGAAGCCGGCGTCGACGGGCGACAGCGCCCCGATCTCCCACAGCTCTCGCGTGCTCGCCAGCTGGCGGCTGCCGAACGGCTCGCCGCAGACCGGCGTCGTGACGGTGCCCGCGGGCGCCGGCAACCCCGGTTCGCAGGCGCCGATCTGGCTGGACGACAACGGCAAGCAGACCACCGCCCCGCTCACCCACGCCGACGCGGTGACCAACGGCGTGCTCGTGGCCACCTTCACGTGGCTGTGCGCGATCGGCCTGCTGGCCGGCGCGTTCTGGATCGCCCGGCGCGTACTCGACCACCGGCGCGCGGTGCGCTGGGCCGACGAATGGGCGCAGCTCGCCGGCCCGGAGGCAGTTCGCTGAATCCGGCTGCCTCCGGGCCCGGCCGGCGGACCGGCGGAGCGACACCCCCAGCGCCGCCCCGCGGCAGTGCAACGCCTACCGCTAAGCCTGTGTTGGCGAGTTAACTAACAGCTAACTCGCGCTGCTCACAGTCTTGTGCAGGGGAGCTCTGATTGTCAACTGTCAGCTAATCTGGGATAGTCGACCTAGCTGAGAGCAATCAGTCGCTGACCGGAGGGGGCGGACATGTCCAGTGACTCGAGTGATGACACTCGGCCGACGTTGGCCGCCAGGCTCGACGATCTGTTCCGCACGGTGCGTCCGCAGGGCAAGCACTGGACGAACGCCGAGGTGGCCGCCGAGCTGAAGCGCGAGTCGCCGGAGCTGAAGGTCGGCTCGGTGTACCTGTCGCAGCTGCGGTCGGGCAAGCGCACCAACCCGTCGCAGGAGCTGCTGGCGGCGCTGGCGAAGTTCTTCGGGGTGTCCGTCGCGTACTTCTTCGACGAGAAGGTGGCGGGCGACGTGCTGGGCGAGCTGGCCGCCCTCGAGGCGATGCGGCAGGCCGGCGTGCGTGCGGTCGCGATGCGCGCGGCGGGGATGCGTGAGGAGAACCTGCAGGCGATCACCACGATCATGGACCAGTACCGCCAGATGCAGGGCCTGCCGCCGGTCAGCGACGAAGCGGCGGGCTGAGCATGGCGGAGGAGCGTCGAGACCAGCTCAAGCGGATGCGCGAAGAGGGCGCGCGGCGGATCGCCGAGCTGGACCTGCCGGAGGGTTGCGACCTCCCGACGCTGTGCGAACGGCTGGGCACCATCCGCGAACGGCCCATCACCCTCGTGCCGATGCCCATGCCGGCCTCCCACCCGTGCGGCATGTGGGTCGCGGCGCAACAAGAAGACCTCATCTTCTTCGACGCCAACACCACCGGCGCACACCAGGAGCACATCATCTTGCACGAGCTCGGTCACATCATCTGCTGCCACCGCGGCTCGGGCCTGCTCGACGACGAGAGCGCCCGGTCCCTGTTCCCCAACCTCGACCCGGACATCGTCCGCGACATGCTGATGCGCGCCACCTACGACGACGCCCAGGAGCAGGAGGCGGAGATCATCGCCTACCTGCTCTCCGAGCGGATGGGCGTCGCACCGGCTCCGGCTCCGGCCGCGAAGATCCCGGCGGCGGAGGAGAAGCCGATCGACCGGATCGAACGGATGCTGCTTTAGGCGCTCGTGAGCTCCGGGCTGGCTGCGCACTTTGAGGAGCTTGGTTTCGCGCGGCTCCGTGGGTCGGGGATGCCCGGCTCCCGGCGAGTTCGGATGGGCGCAACACCAGTGGCCGCGCCGGCAAGAACCGGCGCGGGCGCTCACCGCTGAGCCCGCAGCCGGGCGAGTTCCGTGGCCACCGTTGTCGTCGTGTACTGCAGTTGTGTGGGGTCGTGGTCGGTGGTGAGGAAGAAGCGCAGGCGGGTTTGGGATTCGTCGACGGCCGGGTGGAGGATCGGGTCGACGATGATGCCGCGGTCGTAGAGGGTGCCGGCCAGGCGGAGGGTCGTGGTGGAGTCGCCGATGACGCAGGGGACGATGGGGGTCGCGGAGGCCGAGCCGGTGGGCAGGCCCGCCGCCTGGGCCAGCCGCAGGAACGAGCGCGAGTTTTCGCGGAGCCGCGCCAGGCGCGAGGGTTCCGCGCGCAGGACGCGCAGGGCGGCGAGCGAAGCGGCGGCGCTGGCGGGCGTGAGGCCGACGCTGTAGACGAAGCCCGGCAGCGAGTAGCGCAGCCACCGGACCGTGCGCGACGAGCCGGCCAGGTAGCCGCCGCAGCCGGCGAGGGACTTGGAGAGCGTGCCCATCCAGAGGTCGACGTCGGACCGCTCGACATCGAAGTGCTCGCCGACGCCGGCGCCCGTGGTGCCGACCGTGCCGATGCTGTGGGCCTCGTCGACCATCAGCAGGGCGCCGTAGCGCTTCTTCACCTCGATCAGGCCCGGCAGGTCGGCGAGGTCGCCGTCCATGCTGTACGCGCCCTCGACCACGATGAGCACGCGGCGGAAGCGCGCCCGCGTGCGGCGCAGGATGTCTTCGAGCTGCGCGACGTTGTTGTGCGGGAACGGGCGGCGCGTCGCGCCGGAGAGGGTGCAGCCCTGCAGGATGCTGTCGTGCGCGAGCGAGTCGTGGACGATGAGGTCGCCGGGGCCGACGAGGTGGCCGATGGCGCTCACGTTGGTGGCGTGGCCGCTCACCAGCGCGAGGCAGTCGTCCGTGCCGAGGAACGCCGCCAGCTCCGACTCCAGCCGACGCGTGAGGTCGCGGTCGCCCGCGAGCAGGCGGCTGCCCGACACCGAGCTGCCATAGCGTTCCACGGCGTCGTGCACCGCAGCCGTCACTGCGGGGTGGCCGGACAGCCCCAGGTAGTTGTAGCTGGAAAACGACAGGTACTGCCGGCCGCCGACGGTCGTCGTGCTGGTCAGCAGCCCCTGGTGCTTGCGGAAGTACGGGTTCGGCACGCCGAGGTCCGAGAACTCCCGCAGCCGCGCGTCGATCGCCGCGGCCTCGGGGAAGTCGTCGATCGACGCCGTGGCCGGGTCGAACGCGAAGGTCTCCGAAGCCGGCAGCGCGGGCACCGGCACCGCCGGCGTGATGAGCCCCGCGACCGCACCGACCGTGACACCGCGTTCCTGCTCGATCCCGAACCGCTGTCCGGGGAAGCGCTTACGGAGGTTGGCTTCCAGCTCCGTCAGCATGAGGGAGTCGAACCCGAGATCGTCGATCAACGCCTGCCCGGCGCACAGGTCACCGACCGGGAACGCACTCGTGCGCGCGACCTCCTCCAGCACCACGGCCAGCACGTCCCGCGAAGCCGGAATCCCCGGTGACTCAACGAGTTCCACCGCCACCGAACCACTCAGAGGCGGCAACGACCGTGCCTTCGCCCGCTTCGCCTCGTCGACGACCCAATGGTTACGCGGGCTCAGCGGGCTCGGCGGCAGCGTGCACGGCGGCGTCCGGCCGATCGCGGGCCGCAGCCCGGCGCCGGTCACCGCCAGCGCGGCCAGCTCCGGCAGCGGCAGCTCCGGCGCGGGCACCTCGGCGCCCGGCGCCACGACACCCGCGTACGTCGCCGGCGCCAGCTCCCCCGTCGACCCGGATTCCAGCGCGACGGACGCCGCCACCAGCTTCGACACCGCATCGGCGGCGTCGTCGGCCACCACGGCGAGCCGTTCGGCGAGCAACGTGCGGCGCGCCAAAGTGGACGCCACCGCGGCCGGCGGCAAGGGCTCGCGCGAGAGGACTTCCGCGACCTCACGCGCGTGCCGGGCCAAGCCCGCGCGGTCGCGCGCGGTCAGCAGCAGCAACTGCGGGACGGCCGGAGAAACCGTTGGTGCCACGGGAGATTCCTCGATCACCACGTGCGCGTTCGTCCCGCCGAAGCCGAACGCGCTCACCCCCGCGCGGCGCGGGCCATCGGCCCTCCACGGCGTCATCTCGCCGGCCACCCGCAGCCCGGCCTCGTCCAGCGCCAGGTGCCCGGCGGGCTCGAAGTCCGGCTGCGGCAGAATCTGTCCCTTGTGGACCGACAGCACCGACTTGATCAGCCCGGCGATCCCGGCGGTCCCGAGTGAATGCCCCACCACGGACTTCGCAGCGCCGAGGTACGCGGGCGTGGTCGCATCGCGGCGCAGCTCGCCCAGCGCGTTGATCTCCACGTCGTCGCCCACCGACGTCGCCGTGCCGTGCGCTTCCAGGTACCCGACGGAGCCGGGCTCCACGTCGGCGTCGCGGTACGCGCGCCGCAGCGCCAGCAGCTGGCCCGCCTCCTGCGGCATCATGCCGCCCTTGACCGTGCCGTCGTTGGACAGCCCGACGCCGCGGATCACCGCGTAGATCCGGTCGCCGGCGGCCTGCGCGTCGGCCAGCGGACGCAGCACGAGCACGCCGGCGCCTTCACCCAGCACGAACCCGTCGGCCCGGCTGTCGAACGGCCGGCACTCGCCGGTGCGGGAAACCGCGCCGATACGGCACAAACCCACCAGCAGGTCCGGCGTGAGCACCAGCTGCGCGCCACCGGCCACGGCGATGCGGCAGCGGCCCGCCCGCAGCGCGAACACCGCGTTGGCCACCGCCGTGAGGCCGCCGGAGCAGGCGGCGTCGAGTGCGTAGCTCTCGCCGTGCAGGTCGAACACCGAGCTGATCGAGCTCGGGCCCATGTTGAGCAGCAGCCCGGCCATGGCCGTGGCGTGCAGGCCGCCGACGGCCGAACCCGCCTCGGCCAGCTCGGCACCCGCCGAGCGGCCGAACTCGCCGCCCGCGAGCTGCCGCAGGCGAAGGTGAAGCGTGCTCATCTCGCGGTAACCGCTGTCGGACAGCGACATGATCACCGACGTGTCTTCGCGCTCGAAGCCGCCAGCCTCCCAGCCGGCGTCCTGCAGCGCTTCGCGGGTGAGGTCGACCAGCAGCCGGTGCTGCGGGTCGAGCGACTTCGCGCGGCGCGGCGGGATGCCGTAGTGCCCGGCGTCGAAGTGGCCCACGTCGTCGAGCAGCGCCATCTTGTCGGAGTACGCGGCCGAGGTGTCCCGGAAATCGTCGTGGTAGAACGAGTCCCGGCGCCACCTCGAATCCGGGACGGTCCTGAACTGAGGTTTCGGCTCGCTGAGCAGATCCCAGTACTCGTTCACGTTCCGAGCGCCGGGAAAACGGCACCCGATACCGACAATAGCGATGTCCGGTCGATTTCCGATTTTGTGCGCAGCAGATCCCCAAGACGCCATGACAGAACTTCCTCGCGCCGATCGCCCACCCAGTAGGTGAGAGATTGCCCCGTGGCGATCGGATTTTCAAGAGCGTCCAGGAATTCGTGCGAAAATCCCCGACCGCGGGTCAACCCTCGGTAGCCGACCGATCACGCCACCAGTTGATCGTCGCCGCCGCCTGCTCGCGGAGCGGGGTGGCTTCCTCGCCCGAGAATTCCGTGAAGGCACGGGAATCCACCACGAACGGACGGTCGAACTGGTAGCGCACCTCCTGCAGTTCTCGCAGCAAGGGTGAAACAGCGGCGGCCAGTCGCAGCAACGGCGCCGGAAGCCGTTGTACGCCGACCGGCGGCACACTCGCCGCTTCGCACAGCACGCCGACCATCACGCGCGACGACCGAGCCGGCAGCGTCGGCACGTGCCAGGCGCGGCCCCACGCCTTCTCCTCCGCGGCGACGCGCACCAGCGTGCGCGCGACATCCGGGATGTAGGTCCAGCTGTGCGGCGCGTCCGGGTCGCCCATCACCTGGACCTTGCGCCCCTTGAGCACCGCCGGCACCACGCGCGAGCCCAGGTGCCCGCCGTCGGTCACGCCCGGGCCGAAGAAGTCCGACGCCCGCACCTCGGCAGCGCGAATCCGGCCCTGCTCGTGCAGATCGTGCAGCTGCTTCCACAGCTGCACGCGCACGCGGCCCTTGGGTCCCGTCGCCTCGAGCGGCAGGTCCTCGGTGATCGGACCTTCGACGGGCCCGTAGCCGTACAGGTTCCCCAGTGCCACGAGCACGGCGCCGGTCGCCTCGGCCGCCGCGGCGGTGGCGTCGGCCAGCGGCGGCCAGTCGCGCGTCCACCGGTGGTACGGCGGGCTCGCGCACTGGTAAATCGCGTCAGCACCTTCGGCTGCGGCGGTCAGCGCGGCGCTGTCGGTGGCGTCGAGCACTACGTGTTCGAGCCCCGGCTCCTCGGGCCGCGATGACCTGCCGATCACCTTCACCCGCTCGCCCCGTTCGGCGAGCAGCCTCGCCGTCGCCGCCCCCGCCGGGCCGAACCCGATCACCACGTGAAGACTCATGCGCCACACCATAGTCAGCCCGGTGAGCGGGATTCGCTTTTCAGGTATCCGTAACTCCGGGTTCACCGCGAACTTCTTCGGACAGTTGTCCGTAAACCTCTCGGACGCCTGGGAGCCCACCGTGAACGTGCCCGGAAAAGGCCCGCGATTAATCCGATTCACAGGGACTTCTCAGTGCTCTTCTCTCGAGTCTTCCCGGTGGCCGGAGCCGCTTTTCGGACCCTAGGCGGCCGACGGGCGTTGGTGTAGGGTCGCCGATCATGGACAGTTCCGACAAGGATGCCTATGTCTTCTGAAGATCTCCCCCGGCTCGTCAAGGACACGGCTCGCCGTCAGCTCGCCGAGACCGGTGCGACCGGCCTGACGCTGCAGACGGTGGCCGTCGGGAGTGGCGTGACCGTGGCCGAGGTGCAGCCGGTTTTCGGAGATCGTGACGATCTCCTGACCGCATTGATCATCGACGCTTACAACGCCTCGGGCGAGGCCATGGAACAGGCCGATCCCGGCGAGCGGGAAACGGATCCCGGCGCGCGCCTGCTGGCCGTCACCCGCGCATTGCGCGAATGGTCGCTCGCGAACCCGGCCGAGTTCGCCTTGCTCTACGGCTCGCCCGTGCCCGGCTACGCCGCGCCGGAGACCACAGTGGGCCCGGCGTCGCGCACGCCCGCCGCGCTCGCCGTGGTGCTGCGTTCCGCGCTGGCGGCCGGATCCCTCACGCCGCCGAGCCGGCCGTTGCCCGGTCCGACGCTCGTGACCGCCGAGGCCGTCGCGCTCTTCGGCGGACAGCCCGAGGCTCCGTACGGCGATCTGCTCGAACGCGGGATCGTGCTGTGGAGCAACCTGATCGGCCTGCTGGTGTTCCAGGTGTTCAGCCGCACGCACGACAGCGTTGCCGACCAGTCGGCCTTCTTCGACTACGCGGTGGCCGTGGCCGCGGAAGCCGTCGGTCTGGCCGTGCCGCTCGAAGGCAGCCGGCGCGAGGCCGTGAACGCCTGAATCTCGAGTTACTCATCCGGCCAGAAGTAGGCCGCCCCCCCACGCGGCGCGTAACCGTTGCTACGAAGCCATTCGGCCGTGACTGTGGTCGGATTAGTAACAATCGATACAGTACACAACTGGGGTGGTCTGGTGTGAACGCGCTGAAGATCGTGCTCTTCGCGTCGTCCGCGGTGTCGTCGTACGCCGCGTTCCTCTACAAGCTCGCGTCGATCCGGCGCGGCTGGGGTGACATCGGGTACGTCACGATGATGGTGACGCTGGTGCTGCAGTGCCTCACGTTCACGATGGGTGCGGTGTCGCTCAGCGTCGTGACGTTCTTCGGCGTGCAGAACCTGGCCATCCTCGTCCTGCACCTCTCGGCGGTCGCCTACTGCATCAGCGCGCAGATCCTGCTGATGCAGTGGGCGAACCCGCTCTCGGAGGTGCGGCGCGCGATCCGGGCGTGGATCATCGCCGGCGTCGTGCTGTGCGTGGTGCTCACGGTGCTGTTCTTCATCGGCAACCGACCCGGCACGCCGGCGTCGGCGTTCGGCACCGGCAGCAGCGATCCGGTCATCCTCGTCTACCTGTTGCTGTTCATCGTCTCGCAGGCCGTGCCGTGCGTGACGATCTACCGCCAGTGCATCCCGTACGCGCGAAGCACCACGAAACCGTGGCTGCGCCGCGCTTTGCGGATGCTCGCGGTCGGCGCGGTGGTGCTGTTCCTCTACTGCGCCGCGCGCACGGTGAACATCGTGAGCCCCATGTTCGGCCTGTCGGTCGGGCCGTGGGCGATCGCCGCGTCGTTGTTCAGCGCGCTCGGCATCGTGATCGTGTCGCTCGGGCTGACCATGCCGTCGTGGGGCGGGCACGTGTCGAACCTCCTTGCGTGGGGCCGGAACTACAGCTCCTACCGCGCGCTCTACCCGCTGTGGCACTCGCTCTACGAGTCGTCGCCGGGCATCGCGCTGGAGCCGCCGTCCAGCGCCGACCGCCAGTGGTCCGACCTGCACTACCGCCTGCACCGGCGCGTGATCGAGATCCGCGACGGCTGGCGGGCACTGCGGCCGTACATGGACCGCACCGAGTCCTCCCCGGCCGAAGCGGCGAACCAGGCGCTGGTCGAGGCCACGAAGATCAAGCACGCGCTCCGGGCGAAGAACTCGGGCGTCACCCCGGCGCACAGCCACGACAACGGCAGCTTCGACGACCACGACGCCAAGACGTTCGCCGCGGAAGTCGAGTGGCTGACCCAGGTTTCGGCCGCCTACGGCCGGCTGAACTGAACCACTTTCGTCCGAAGTGGACCGCGGTCAGGCCTGGACCAGTTCGCCGCGGTCGTGTGGCAGGTCGGCCAGCAGCGCCTCACCCTTCACCAGCCACGAGACGCCGAACGCGATCACCGCGAGGGATTCCAGCCACACCGTCGGGTGCAGTGAAGCCGTCGCCGCGCCGAAGAAGAGCGCGTCGATGACGATCAGCGCCAGCGCCACCAGCATCACGCCACCGCACACGCGGTAGACGACGTTGCGCACGGCTTTGCGTGAGGTCGGCGACGGATCGGCGGACTTGGTGAACAGGAAGAAGCAGAAGAACGCCAGCGTCAGGAAGAAGATCGCGGCGAACACGAGGTGCGCCATGCCGATCGCGCGCTCGGTGCCCGTCGGCGAGGCCGGGCTGGTCGGGAAGAGCGCGACGCCGATGGCCGCGACCGCCGCGACGTTGCCGGCGATGTCGT
Source organism: Amycolatopsis sp. NPDC049253 (assembly GCF_040678995.1). Taxonomy (NCBI): domain Bacteria; kingdom Bacillati; phylum Actinomycetota; class Actinomycetes; order Pseudonocardiales; family Pseudonocardiaceae; genus Amycolatopsis; species Amycolatopsis sp. NPDC049253. Next base: position 58,510 of record NZ_JBFAQX010000024.1, read on the forward strand.
CGATCCGCCCGTAACCCCGGTAGGAGACGAGGAAAACGCCGATGGCGCACATCGTGCCGACGAAGACATTGCGCGTGTCGGTGTAGTAGTAGCCGCTGAGCGAACCCTGCAGGCCGCCGCCTTGCAGCAGCTGCTTGCCGAGGATCACCACGAACGGCAGCGCGAGGCCGAGCACGCCGATCGCGCGGCGGAGGAAGAGGAACGAGCGCACAAGGGTGTTCACGGTTGCCTCCCCGGTCTGGTCCACCACCATCTTCTACCGGGTCGGCGAGGTTTTCACAGTGCGACAGGCGTGGTTCCCAAAACGTTGTCGAGATCGGCGAGCAGCCGGGTTTTCGAACGGGCGCCGACAATGGTGTGCACCGGTTCGCCGCCGCGGAACAGGATGAGCGTGGGCAGCGACATGACCTGGTACTTCCGCGCCGTCTCAGGGTTGAGATCGGTGTCGATCTGGTGCACCGTCAGGGAATCCGCCCGCTCGGCCGCGATCTCGGCCAGCACCGGCGCGATCATCCGGCACGGCGGGCACCACTCGGCCCAGAAGTCCACGAGCACCGGCTTGTCGTGGTCGAGGACGTCGGCGGCGAAGGTCGCATCGGTGGTCATCGGGTCTCCTCGGCAACGCAGGGGTCGCGCCGGGCCGAAGCCTCGGCGAGCTTGTCCATCAGCGCGGTCCGCACGGCACCGAGGTCGGCCAGGCACTTCTCGACTTCCTCGAGCTTGCGCCGGTACACCTCGACCGAGGCCGGGCAGGCGTCGCCGGACTCGTGGCCGGTGCGCAGGCAGTCGACGAACGGGCGGGTGTCTTCGAGGGTGAACCCGACCGTGCGCAGCGTCTGGATCTCGCTGACCAGCCGCAGGTCGTCCTCGTCGTATTCCCGGTACCCGTTCGCCGACCGCCCCGCCGGCAGCAGCCCCTGCGCCTCGTAGAAGCGCAGCGCCCGTGGTGTCGTCCCCGCCCGCCGGGCGAGCTCGCCGATCCGCATGCGTCCGACGGTAGACCTTGCCGTGCGCGTCAAGGCAACCTCTCAGCCCGCGACCTTGCCGGTGTACTCCCGGTACTGCACCGCGTTCGCCGCCCGGGTGCTCATGTAGTCGAACACCTTGCTGAACAGGGGGCCGGTCAGCATGCGGTACATCCGGTTGCGGCTGCGCAGCTTCTTCTCGTTCTCCGGCACGAGGAACCCACCCGAGCCGGCCCCGTTCTTCTGGCCGATGTGCGCCGGCTTGCGCAGGCGCTGCTCGTACTTCTCGAACGCGGCCACGTGGTCGCCGTTCGCGGCCGCCAGCTCCCCTGCGAGGATCTGCGCGCCCATCATCGCCAGTCCCGTGCCGGAGCCGCCGGGGCCGGCGCACCACGCGGCGTCGCCGAGCAGCACCACGCGGCCCTTCGACCACTTGTCCATGCCGATCTGGCCGATGGTGTCGAAGTACAGGTCCGGCGCGGCGTCGATCGCGCTCAGCAGCCGCTGCATCTCCCAGCCCGCGCCGGCGAAGACGTCGGCCACGATCTCCTTCTGCCGTTCGGGGTCCGGTCGGCCGTAACCACGCGGGTCGCCGCGGAAGTAGAGGATGACGGTCACGGTGTCGCCGTCGCGGCCGCTGTAGACCATCGCGCCGCGGCCCGGCTCGTTGAAGATCAGGCCGCTGTGGTCGAGCCCGAGGTGGTTGGGCGCGCTGAACGCGGCGACGTGGTAACCGAGGTCCTTGCGGAACCGCGCCTCCGCGCCGAACGCGGCCGTACGCACCCCCGAGTGCACACCGTCGGCGCCGACCACGAGGTCGAACCGGCGGGGCGCGCCGTGGCGGAAGGTCACCTCGACGCCGTCGGCCGTCTCGGTGACCGACGTGACGCGGTCGCCGAACACGTACTCGGTGTAGTCCCGGGTGCGCTCGTAGAGGATGCGGGCGAGGTCGCCGCGCAGGATCTCGAGCTCGCCGCTGGCGAACGAGCTGGGCACGGTCACGATCGGCCGGCCCGCAGAGTTCAGCAGCAGCTGGTCGCCCATCGCGGTCTCGTACTTGCGCAGCTCCTCGGTGAGCCCCATCGCGTCGATCAGCTTCATCTGCTCGCCACGGAAGTCCACGGCCTGGCCACCGGGGCGCAGCTCGGGCGCCGCCTCGACGACGGTCACGGAGTAGCCGTGGTGGTGCAGCCAGAAAGCGGCCGACGGCCCTGCCACGCTGGCACCGGAAACGAGCACGGTCTTGGTCATCGCTGGAGTCCCTTCTCGGGTTCGGCTTTCGATGACGCAAGACTGCGGCGCGGCGCTGACCACGCCCGCACGGTGCGCTGACGATGGTGGTGCGCGCTCGTCAGCGCAGGCCGCGAACGCCCGCGACCAGCAGGTCGACGCCGCGGGCGAAGTACGAATCCTCGTCGCCACACGCGGCGAGCGCGTCAGCCGCGGCCGAGACGTTCGGGAAGCGCTCCGGCGACAAAGCGGCCAGCGCGACCCGCTTGCGCTCCACGGCCTCCTCGCGCGAAGCCGCGGGGTGGACGTCGGTGGCGCCGGGCTCGGCCGTCACGAGGGTGATGCTGGCGCACAGCAGGTAGCCGCCGAGCTCCGCGGCTTCTTCGGCCGTGAAGCCGGCTTCGCGCAGCAGGCCGAGCACGTGGTCGGCCACGGTGAGGCCGGCATCGGACTCGAGGATGCGCGGCGGGACGAGGTCCGCGACAGCGGGGTGCGGGCGCACGGCGGCCAGCACCGCCACGAGCGCGGCCCGCAGCCGCGCGTCCCAGGGACCGTCGGGATCCGGCAGCGAGACGTCCGCCAGCAGGCGTTCGGCCAGGCCGGCCACGAGCTCGTGCTTGTCCTTGAAGTGCCAGTACAGCGCCATCGGCGTGACGCCGTGGTCCTGCGCGAGGCGGCGGATCGTCAGCGCTTCGAGACCTTCGCGATCGGCCAGGGCGAGCGCGCCGTCGACGATCGTTTCGCGGCTGAGCTTCTCGCGCGTTTTGGCCACGAATCCGACTTTACCTCGTACAGGGGCCGTCTTCGTCGTCCGCATTCAGGCGCGAGACCATGCGGTCGAAGACGCGTTCCAGCACCTCGAGCTCGTCGGGTTCGACCTGCTCGAAGAAGTACCGCCGCACGGTCTCCACGTGCTCGGGCGCGGCCGCCTCGATGGCTTCGCGCCCGGCCGGCGTGAGGCGCACCATGGCGCCGCGCGCGTCGTCCGAGCAGTCTTCGCGCGTGACGAGGCCGCGTTTCTCCATCCGGCTCACGTGGTGCGACAGCCGGCTGCGGTCCCACCGGATCTGCATCCCGAGGTCGCGCATGCGCAGCACGTCACCGGGCGCCTCCGAGAGCGGCACCATCAGCGTGTAATCCGGGCCCGAAAGCCCCGCGTCGCGCACGAGCTGCCGGTCGATGGCACCGTTCAGGGACCGCTGGAGCTGGTGGAACACCTTCCAGACGTGCAACTCGCGCTCGTCGAGCCAGCGTGCGTCCCTCATGGCGGGAGTCTACCCAATTTGTTGACGTATCACCAAATGATCACCCCGCGACGATCACCGCGGCGTCCGCTTCACCAGCGTAAAGACGCTCGACGAACGCCACACGGCGGGCCAGCACTCGACGCTGGTTGAGGTAGCCCTTGTCCGTGATCTCGCCCGCGTCGAGGTCCGGTGGCTCGGCCAGCACCACGAGCCGCTCGACGCGGCCCGCCGACCCCGCCGCGGCGTTCATCGCCGCCAGCAGCTTCCCCACGTGCGCGCGCAGCTCGGCGTGCACCACGCAGCCGTCCGAGGCCTCGAGCGAACCCGCGAACAACGCCCGGGCTTCGGCCTGGTTGAGCCAGGCCAGCGCACTGACGTACGAGCGGTTCTCCCCCGCGATCACGGCGTCGGACAGCGGGGCACGGCCGAGAGCAACGCCGTGCGCAGCGCGCCGACGCGGACGAAGGTGCCCGTGTCGAGCTTGAAGTCCTCCGCGATACGGCCGCCGAACAGCAGCCCGGAGTCGGGGTCGTCCGAGGCCGGCACGGCGGCGTCGCCTGTGCGGTAGAAGCCTTCCTCGTCGAAGGCCGCGGCCGTGAGGTCGGGCCGGTGCAGGTAGCCGGGCGTCACGGAGGCGCCGCGCACGCGGATCTCGCGCGCCTCGCCGACGGGCGCGAGCTTGACCTCGAGCCCGGGCAACGGCACACCGATGCACCGCGAGTCGTCGAACGGGAAGTGCGCGCTCGTCACGGCGGGCGCGGTCTCGGTCGCGCCCCACGAGCTCGTCAGCGGCACGTCGGCACCGGCTGCCCTGGCCGCGTCCGCCAGGCGCGTGCGCAACGCCGCCGGCAACGCGGCCGCCGCGTTGAACAGCAACCGCAGCCGAGAGAAGAACACGCGCGCGAAGTCGGGATCCTGCTCCAGCACGGGCACCAGCTGCGCGTAGCCGGCGGGCACGTTGAAGTACAGCGTGGGCTGCGCCGAGCGCAGGTTCTCCAGGCTGCGGCCGAACAGCTGCGGCGCGGGTTTGCCGTCGTCCACGTAGAGCGTGCCGCCGTTGTGCAGCACCAGATCCACGTTGTGGTTGCCGCCGAAGGTGTGGCTCCACGGCAGCCAGTCGACGAGCACGGGCCGCTCCTCGCCCAGGAACGGCCACGCCTGCCGGATCGACTGCTGGTTCGCGCACAGCATCCGGTGCGTGTTCAGCACGCCCTTCGGCGAACCGGTGGAGCCGGACGTGAAGAGGACCTTCGCGAGCGTGTCCGGTCCGGTCGCGGCGTACGCGGCTTCGAGCTCCGGGCCCGGCGAAGTCGTCAGCAGATCGTCGAGGGATTCCGCGCCCGGCACGGCGTCGGTCTCGCGAGCCAGGACTACCGCAGGCCCCTCGACGGCGGCGAGCGCCTTCGCGAACGGACCACCGTCCTCGGCGAACACCAGGCCCGGCTTCAGCACCTTCGCGATCTCGCGGATCCGCGCGTGGTCGCCGCTGAGCAGGGAGTACGCGACACTGATCGGCGCCACCGGCACACCGGCCGTCAGCGCGCCGAGCGTGAGCACGAGGTGCGCGACGGAGTTGCCCGACAGGATCATCACCGGCCGGTCCGGCCCCAGGCCGCGGTCGAGCAGCGCCTGCCCGAGCGCGTCGGCGCGGCGGCGGACCTCGCCGTAGGTCAGCGCCGCCCAGCCCTCGCCGTCGCGTTCGGCCACCAGCGGGTGATCGGGGCCCACGCGCGCCCAGTCCCGCAGCATCGTGGCCACGCTGCGCGGATAGGCGCCCAACGGATCACGCGAGCGGAAGACGACGCTCCCGTCCGGCCGGTCCTCGCGTTCGACGTCGGGTTCAGCGAACATTCGACCGTCTCCTCCTCGAGACCGCGCTGCATCTCACGCTGGTCTGCCGCCGGCTACGAACCGACCACAGCCACGGCGGGAACGGTTGCCAGACGAGGCGACCGCCGGTGAGTACCCGCCTGCTTTTGATCGGCTTCGTAACTATTGCGGCTCGCGAGGAATTTGTCGAACATCAGTTTCCGCGCCGTCGGTCATCCGGCGCAGCACCGCGCCCGCCTTGAGCAGCAGCTCGACCTCGTCCTGTTCGAGGTCGCCGAACCGCTCCACGAGCACCCGTGACTCATCGCGCACCACGGCGCCGAGCCGCCGCCGGCCCTGCTCGGTGAGGTGCACGTAGCTCACGCGCTTGTCGCCCGCGTCGGCCGCGCGCGCGACGAAGCCGGCCTCCTCCATGGCGTGCACGACCTTGGTGGCCGTGGGCTGGGAACAGCCGACCTCCTCGGCGAGCGTCCCGATGCGCAGGGGTCCGGAGCGGGCCAGCTTGGCGAGCACCAGCAGCTGCGTGCGCGGCAGGTTGTCGGGCGGCGCGGCCCGGTGCAGCTCGCGCAGCAGCCGGTACAGCGACAGCACGAACTGGAACGCCTCGTCGGCGTCGACGTCCGGCGACTCGCCCGCCATGGCCCGCTCCTCACCCTCGTGGTCACCTCACCGGATGCGCAGCTCCGGTGAGTACAGATCGAACCAGGTCGCGAAGTTCAGCACACGCTCCACGAGTGGCCGGAGGAAGGGCACGGTGTCCTCCCGGGCAAGCAGCCTCGTCACCAGGCCGCGGTCGAACAGGTCGAACACGGGGTGCGCCGGCGCGGCCAGCAGGTCGCCGACCTGGTCGCGCAGGGCTTCGAGGTACTTCGGGTCCTGGGTCGACGGGTACGGGCTCTTGACCCGTTCGGCCACCGACACCGGCAGGACGTCGCGGGCCGCCGCGCGGAGCAGGCTCTTCTCGCGGCCGTCGAACGTCTTCGCCGTCCACGGCGTGTTGTAGACGTACTCCACGAGCCGGTGGTCGCAGAACGGCACGCGCACCTCGAGGCCGGTCGCCATGCTCAGGCGGTCCTTGCGGTCGAGCAGGATGCGCACGAACCGCGTGAGGTGCAGGTAGCCGATCACGCGCATGCGACGCTCGTGCTCGGTCTCGCCGGGCCGCGTGCCGGCCTCCGCGACCGCCGCCGAGTACGAGTCGCGCAGGTGGGTGGCAAGGTCCAAAGAGGACCGCACGCCCTCGGCGAAGATCTGGCTCACCCCGCGTTCGCCCGACTGCAGCCGCCGCGCGAGCCACGGGAAGGTGTCGGCCTGCTGCACCTTCGGGTCGTGGAACCACGCGTAACCACCGAAGACCTCGTCGGCCGACTCACCGGACAACGCGACAGTGGAGCGCTCGCGGATCGCGCGGAACAGCAGGTACAGGGAGCCGTCCATGTCCCCGAGCCCCGTCGGCAGGTCGCGAGCCCGCACCACGGTCCGGCGCACGGCCGGGTCGGCGAGCTCGGCCGAGTCGAGCACGATGTCCTGGTGCATCGAGCCCACGTGCTCGTGCACGTCACGCACATACGGCGCGTCCGGAGTGGACCGCAACGCGTCCGGCACGAAGTTGTCCTCCTGCCCCACGAAGTCCACCGCGAAACTGCGCACCCGCTCGTCCTGGTCGGCCAGCTGCCGCGCCGCCAGCGCGGTGATGACGCTGGAGTCGAGGCCTCCCGAGAGCAGCACGCAGCGCGGCACGTCGGCCACGAGCTGGCGGCGCACGATGTCGTCGAGCAGCTCGCGCACATGCTGCACGGTCACGCCGATGTCGTCGGGGTGCTCGGCCGGCTGGAGCTGCCAGTAGCGGCGCACCTTCAGGCCGGTGCGGTCCAGCGTCACGACGGTGCCGGGCTCGACCTCGCGCATACCCGCCCACACCGCCTGGCCGGGGTTCTTGGTGAACGACAGGACCTCGCGCAGGCCGTCGGTCTCCACGACGGGCCGGATCTCGGGGTGCGCGAGGATCGCCTTGGGCTCGGAGCCGAACAGCAGCCCGTCGCCGTGCAGCGAGTAGTACAGCGGCTTGATGCCCATCCGGTCGCGGATCAGGACCAGGCGCTCCTCGCGCGGGTCCCAGATCCCGAACGCGTACATGCCGTTGAGGCGTTCGGCCAGGCCGGTGCCCCATTCCAGGTAGCCGCGCAGCACCACCTCGGTGTCGCTGCCGGTGGTGAACCGGTGCCCGCGCGCCTGCAGCTCCGCGCGCAGTTCGGCGAAGTTGTAGACCTCACCGCTGTAGGTCAGCGCGACCGTGCCGCCGGCCTCGGCCGTCATCGGCTGCGTGCCCAGCTCGAGGTCGATGATGGCCAGGCGCCGGTGGCCGAACGCCGCGTGGCGGTCGAACCACATCCCGCTCGCGTCCGGCCCGCGGCACGCCATGGTGGCCGTCATGGCCGCCACCGTCTCCCGCTCGGCCTCCAGGTCGCGGCCGTAGTCCACCCATCCCGTGATCCCGCACATGTCCAGCCCCCGGACTGCTCAGAGAGAAACATTCATAGGGAATGAAACTGGTGTACGAGCGCGAGCGCCACCCGGACGAACCGGACGGGCGCGTGCCGATCCGGCCGGGGCGCGGGGGTTTGCGCTGCTGGGGAGAGCTCGACAGTGACTTGGGTGACCTGCGTCACGAGGTGGGGTAGAGCCGGCCCATCAGTTCGAGGACCTCCTCGATCATCTGCCCCGCCTTCGCCTTCGAAGGAGCGGCCGCGACCTCGCGCCCGGCCTCCGTCGACATCGCGGTGAGGGAGAGCACGAGCATGTCCGAAAGCGGCCGGGTGTGGCCATTGACCAGCGTGGCGTTGGCCGTGAGCCACTCCCGGAACCGCTCGCGGGTGAGCAGGCCGAAGCCCGCCGGGCCGTTCCCGGACAGGAACAGCCGGGCGAGCTTGCGCTCCTGCCAGCACCCTTCGAGGTAGGCGCGCGCTCCGGAGATGTAGAGCCGGAGCGCGTCCTCCTCGCCCTGCGCCAGCGCCGTGCGGAACGCCTTGGCGGACCGGTGCTGCTGGCGGCGGTTGTATTCGTTGTAGAGCGTGATGTACAGATCGGACTTCGCGACGAAGTGGTGGTACAGGCTGCCGATGCTGGCGCCGGCCCGTTCGGCGATGGCGGCCATGCTCGCCTGGTCGTAGCCCGAAGCGGTGAAGACCTCACCGGCCGCCTCGAGCAGCGCCGCGCGGGTCGCTTGCGCCCGCTTGCTCCCTGTCGCCTCCGTCATGGCGTGATTGTGCCGGACGGACTCACGCCGCGGGGATGCCGTTGGCCGGAGCCTGAGGTTGCGGTTGTGTGTAGGGGGTCACGGGACCGTCGCCGTCGTCGGTCGTGAGCGGCGTTCCGGACGACACCTGCTTGCCGTCCTTGATGGTCGCGATCTGCCCGCCGGTGTAGCCCGCGTGCGAGTCGGCGCCGTAGCGGAACGGCACCAGGCCCGGCCCGGTGAGCCCGCCCTTCTTCAGCGCGTCGATCACGCCCTGGCGCGTCGGGTTCTGCCCGGCGCGGGCGAGCGCCTGCGTGAACGTGTAGGCGTAGGCCATGGCGTAGTAGACGTTGCCGTCGAAGGGGACGTTCGGGATGTACTGGTCATGGATCTTCTTGAACAGTGCGGTCCACGAGTTGCTCGTGTCGTCCAGCGGCGGCAGGTAGGCCGACGTCACCAGTCCTTCGATGAGGTCCTGGCCCTTCACCGACGAACCCGCCTGCTTGGCGAAGTTCTCCAGCAGCCCCGACACCGTGATCGGGTCGGCGCCCACACTGGACGCGACGAGCGTCGGCGAGTAACCGAGCTTCAACGACGTCAGCTTGAACAACGCGGTGTAAGCCGGGATCGCCTCGAGCACCACGACGTCGGCCTTCGACGCCGCGATCGCCGACACCTGCGCGGCCACGTCGGTGTTGCCCGGCTGGTACGGCTGGCGCGAGACGACGAGGCTCTGGTCGATGTACTTGTCGAGGCCCTTCATGCCGTCGCGGCCGAAGTCGTCGTCCTGGTAGAAGTACGCGACCTTCTTGCCGGCCAGGTTCTTCTTCACGTAGTCGCCGAGGATCTTGCCCTCCACCGTGTAGTCCGGCTGCCAGCCGAACGTGTAGGGATTCTTCTCCGGCTGGTCCCAGCAGGTGCAGCCGGACGCGACGAACAGGTCGGGCACGCGCGAGGAGTTGAGGAAGTCCACGACCTTGGTGTGCGTCGGCGTGCCGAGCGAGCCGACGATCGCGAACACCTTGTCCTGCAACACGAGCTGTTTGGTCAGCGTGACGGTCTGGGCCGGGTTGTAGGCGTCGTCGAGGTACTTGAGGGTGATCTTGCGGCCGTTGATCCCGCCGTTGGCGTTTACGTAGTCGAAGAACGCCTTCGCGGCCGGGCCCTGCTCGCTGTACCCCGGCGCGGCCGTGCCCGTGAGCGGGATGGTGGACCCGATGGTGACGCTGTCGGCGGTGATCCCGGGCGTGGACTCCGCGGCGTCGCCACCCGAGGCGCAGGCACCGGCGGTGAGGGCGACCACCGCGGCCAGGGCGACCACGACGGATGCTGGTCGGCGTACGGTCATCTTCTCGTCTCCTGACGGGTCTGGAGTGGACGGACGAAACGAGCCTTGAGCAAAGCGCCGAGTTTGCGGACCCCGGACTGGATGCCGCCGGGGAACGCGATGATCACCACGATCAGCACCAGCCCGTAGAGCACGAGCGGGATGTTCGCGTAGATCGCCCGGGGCAGGTCGGCCTGCTGCGCGAGGTCGGCGGTCCAGTTGGGCAGCAGAGTCACGATCACCGCGCCGTACACCGCGCCGGCGAGGCTGCCGAGCCCGCCGAGCACCGCCGCGGTGAGCAGGGACAGGGAAAGCGCCAGCGTGAACGCGCCGGGCGCGGCCAGGCTGTTGACGATCGCGAACAGCCCGCCCGCCAGGCCCGCGAACGCCGCGCTGATGCCGAACGTGACGATCTGCGTGCGGGCCACGTGCACGCCCGACAGGGCGGCGGCCTGCTCGTCTTCGCGCACCAACCGCATGTCGCGGCCGATCCGGCTGCGCGTGAGGTTGGCGAGCAGGAACAACGTGACCACCAGGCAGAAGCCGCAGATCCAGGCCTGCCAGCGTTCGAGCGGGAAGGTCTCGCCGAGGGAAAGCGGAGGCGGGTCGGAGGTAACGATGAGGCCGTTGGCGCCGCCGAGGAGCTCGCGCAGGCCGTGGTAGTCGGCCAGCGAAGGCAGGCCGACGGCGAGCGCGAGCGTCGCACCCGCCAGGTACGGGCCACGAAGCCGCGCCGCCGCCACGCCGACCAGCGAACCCAGCGCGCCACCGACGACCACCGAGCCGAGCAGCACGAGCACGAGCGGCCAGTCGAGGTGTTCCAGCAGCAACGCCGTGGTGTAGGCGCCGACGGCCACGAACGCACCGTGGCCGAGGGAGATCTGGCCGGACAGTCCGGAGAGGACAGTCAGGCCCGCCGTCGCGATGGCGGTGTAGCAGATCTGGGCGAACTGGAGGTTCGCGAACGAGTCGAGCGAGGTCGTCACGAAGTACAGCACGATCAGGCCCAGCACCGAGAGCGTGAGGTGGCGGACCAGCGTGGACCGCTGCCAGACGCGGACCGGTGCCGCCGCGGCGAGCGCCGTCATACCCGCCTTCCCTTCGTCGAACCGAACAGCCCTTGCGGACGCAGCATCAGCACCCCGATGAGGACGACGAGCGAGGCCAGCGTGACGATGTCGGACCCGAGGTAGCCGGCCACGTAGCTGAGCACGATGCCGAGCGCGAGCCCGCCGACGACGGCGCCCGGCGGGCTGTCGAGGCCGCCGATCACCGCCGCGGTGAAGCCGAACACCAGCACCGCGTCGAACGCCGTGGGGCTCACGAACGTGCTGGGCGCGACGAGCACCCCGGCGATCGCGCCGACCGCCGCCGCCAGGGCCCAGCCGACGGTGAGCATCCGCCCGACGCGCACGCCGAGCAGGCGCGCGACTTCCGGCGCGAACGCCGAGGCCCGCATCCGCAGGCCGAGGTTCGTCTTGCGGAACACCAGCGCCAGCACCGCCATCACGACCAGGACCACGAGCACGATCCACAGGTCGTTGGGCGCGAACAGCAACTGCCGGTCACCCGCCTTGAACCCGGCGATGCCGAACGCCGGCGGGTACGAGCGCGGGGTGCCGCCGAAGAGCATCCCGGCCACACCCTGCAGCAGCACGAGCAGGCCGAAGGTGACCACCACCGCGTCGAGCGGTGATCTCTTCTCCACCGGCCGCACGAGCACGCGTTCCACCACGGCGCCGAGGATCAGTCCACTGAGGACGGCCACGATCAGCGCCAGCCAGTAGGAGCCGCCGTGGGAGACGATGGTGTAGGCGATGAACGTGGTGATCATCAGCATGCCGCCCTGCGCGAAGTTCACGATCCGCGTGGAGCGCCAGATCAGCACGAGCGCCAGCGCGACGGCCGAGTACACGGCCCCGCTGGTGAGCCCGGCGAGGGTCAGGTCGAGGAAGCGGCCCATCACACCTCCAGGTAGGCGCGGCGCACGCGGTCGTCGGCCGCGAGGGTGTCGGCGGTGTCGTCGGCGACCTTGCGGCCGAGGTGCAGGACGACGGCCCGGTCGGCGACCGACAGCGCGGTCGCCGCGTTCTGTTCCACCAGGAGCAGCGTGAGGCCGTTCTCCTCGCGCAGCGTCCGCAGCACGGCCACGATCCGGGCCGAAACCCGTGGTGCGAGGCCGAGTGAGGGTTCGTCGAGCAGGAGCAGCTCGGGCCGGCTCATCAGCGCGCGGCCGATGGCGAGCATCTGGCGTTCACCGCCGGAAAGCGCTTCCGCACGCTGGTGGCGGCGTTCGGCCAACGGGGGGAACAGGTCGTACATCTCGCCGGTGCCCGCTTTGAGCCACTGGCGCTCGCGCCGCCACAGGCCGCCGAGGCGCAGGTTTTCCTCCACCGTCAGCTCGGCGATCACGCCGCGGCCCTCGGGCACGTGGGCGACGCCGAGGCGGACGAGGTCCTCCGGGGCCAGGCGGGTGATGTCGTGGCCGTCGAGCAGCACGGCGCCGTCACGCGGGCGGTGCAGACCACTGAGTGCCCGCAGCAGCGTGGTCTTGCCGGCGCCGTTCGAGCCCAGCACCGCGGTGATGGATCCCCGCTCCACCACCAGGTCCACGTGGTCGAGCGCCCGCACCGGGCCGTAGTCGACGACGAGGCCGCTGACGTCAAGCATGCGCACCGCCTTGTGCGGCTGTCACCGGGTCGCCGAGATACGCCCGCTGCACCTGCGCGTCGGCCCGCACCTGCGCCGGCGTACCGCGGGCGATGACCTCACCGAAGTCGAGCACCACGAGCCGGTCGCACAGGTTCATCACGAAGTCCATGTGGTGCTCGACGAGCATCACGGTCGTCGCCGGCGCCAGGCCGCGGACGAGGTCGGCCAGCTCGCCGACCTCCGTCGCCGACAGGCCGGCCGCCGGTTCGTCGAGCAGCAGCAACCGGGGCTCGCTCACCAGGGCGCGGGCGAGAGCGACGCGTTTGCGCACCCCGTAGGGCAAGCCGGCGCAGATCCGCTTCGCGTCACCGTCGATCCCGAGCTCGCGCAGCACCTCCAGCGCGCGGGCGGCGAGGGCGCGTTCGTCGCGGTCGGCCCAGGGCGACGCGAGGAGCGCGCCGCCAATGCTCGTGCGGGAGCGGTGCGTAGCGCCCGCGACCACGTTGTCCAGCACCGTCAATCCGGCGAACAGACCGAGTCCTTGCAACGTGCGGGCGATGCCGTGGCGCGTGAGCCGCTCGGGTCGTGGGCGCTCGAGGGCTTCACCGGCGAAGGTGATCGTGCCGGAGTCGGGCCGGACGAACCCGCAGATCGTGTTGAACAGCGTGGTCTTGCCCGCGCCGTTCGGGCCGATGACGCCGAGTACACACCCGGCGTGGACCTCCAGCGAAACTTGCCTGAGCACTTCGAGCCCGCCGAAGGAGACGCAGAGCCCCTCCGCGCGCAGGAGTACAGGATCCTCGACCACGCTCACCCCACCGCCTCGTTGCAGTGACACCGGCAAAGCAGAATCCGATTCGGACGCGACGAACAGTACAGACATCTCCCTGGCTTGCCCAGACCTGTTATCGGGCCGAGTTCGCGGTTACCGAAGCTTGATCCAGCGGGGATGATCAACGGGGTGGCCGAATGTTGTTCTGGCTAAGTAATGCGTGCTATACCCGGCACTTGCGTGGCACCGCACCCGAGCGGTGCCGTGAGCAACGAGGTGCGAAGTTGAGAAACCGTACTTGGCGCTCGACCGCGGTAGTGGCCGCTCTGGCCGTGCCGGTCCTCCTCACCACAGCGGCGACCTCGGCCGTCGCGCAACCGGGCGGGCATGCTCGGTTGGCCATCACGACCGTCTCCAACCCGCGGCCCGATCTGGTCAGCGGAGGTCAGGTCCTGGTCAGAGTCACGCCGCCGGACACGCGCTCCACTGTTCGTGTCTCGGCGGGCGGCCATGACGTCACGCGGGCCTTCCACGCGTCGCGGGACGGCAGCCTGCTCGGTCTCGTCACCGGACTGCGCAACGGGCCGACGGACCTGGTCGCGACGACCGGGCACGATCGCGCGAGCGTGCGCGTGGTGAACCACTCGATCACCGGCCCGGTGTTCTCCGGGGCGCAGCAGAAGCCGTTCTACTGCGAGACCACGGCGTTCGGCCTGCCGCCCGCGACCATGCCGCTGTGCAGCGCGCCGACTCAGGTTACCTACCAGTACAAGAACACCGCGGGCAAGTTCGTCGCGCTGGCCGATCCCGCCGGCCGCCCGGCCGACCTCGCCACGGCGACCAACGGCGCGCCCTACATCGTGCGGATCGAACGCGGCACGATCGACCGCGCGGTGTACGAGATCGCCGCGCTGGCGTCCGGGCCGGCCACGCCGTCACCGTTCGTCGCCACTCCGGGCTGGAACGGCAAACTGGTCTACACCTTCGGCGGCGGCTGCAACTCCGGCTACCACCAGGGCAACGGAACCGGCGGCGTGGTCAACGACCTGTTCCTCTCGCAGGGCTACGCGGTCGCGTCGTCGAGCCTGAACGTGCTCGACAACAACTGCAGCCCGATCATCTCGGCCGAAGCCGCGATGATGGTGAAGGAACACTTCATCGAGACGTATGGTCCCGTGCAGCACACCATCGGCTGGGGCGGCTCCGGCGGGGCCATCCAGCAGTACGACATCGCCGAGAACTACCCCGGCATCGTCGACGGCATCATCCCCGGCGTGTCCTTTCCGGACCCGATCACCACGGCCGGTCCGGTGGCGGACTGCCGGTTGCTGAACCGGTACTTCGCGACGGCTTCCTTTACAGACGCCCAAAAGCTCGCCGTGGCCGGCTGGAACTCGTACTCTTCGTGCCTTTCGTGGGACGCCACCTTCGCCAGCCGCGCGACGGCCACGGACAGCTGCAACTCGGCGATCCCGGTTTCCGTTCGCTGGGACCCGGTGACGAATCCGCACGGCGTGATCTGCAACTCGAACGAGCAGTTCGCGAACCAGCTGGGCCGCGACCCGCGCACCGGTTTCGTGCGGAACACGCTGGACAACGTCGGGGTGCAGTACGGGTTGGACGCGTTGAAGTCGGGAGCGATCTCGGCCGCGCAGTTCGTGTCCCTGAACGCCTCGATCGGCGGCTTGGACTACACGGGCAAGCCGGTGGCCGCCCGGTCCTCGGCCGACCCGAAGGCCCTGGACGCGCTGTACCGCGACGACATCTTCAACTCCGCGTCGCAGGGCTTGGCTTCAACGCCGATCATCGATCAGCGGACGGACCTCGACCTGGCCGGCGCGGGTAACGACATCCACACTTCGGAGTGGTCCTTCGTGCTGCGGCAGCGGTTGCTCGCGGCCAATGGCACCGCGGCCAACCAGGTGATCATCGCCAACCACCCGACTGCCGGCGAGCAGGCAGCGGCGAGCGCTTACGAGCTGAACGCGATGGACCGCTGGCTGACGGCGATTTCCGCTGACCACTCGGGCCGCAGTGCCGCTGCTCGCGTTATTGCCAACCGACCTCGGGACCTCTCGGACGGCTGCTACCTCTCCGCAACCCAGCGCGTGCAGGAGAAGCTGACCGACCCGTCGTCAGGCCAGTGCGGTGCGCTTTACCCGGTCGCGGAGAACACCCGGATGGCGGCTGGTGAAGGGTTGGCCATGGACGTGCTGAAGTGCCAGACGAAGCCGCTGGACTTCAACTCCTACCCGGTTCGCTTCACCGCGGCGGAGAAGGCTTCTCTGAAGAAGACCTTCCCGACGGGCGTCTGCGACTACCGCCGCGACGGCGTCGGCGAGCGCCAGCCCGCCGGCGTGTGGCGGAACTACGGCAGCCGCGCATAGGTACTGCTCGAAGACGGCTCCCCGCTCTGTTGCGGGGAGCCGTCTTTCGTCAGTGGTGGAACAGGCGCAAGCCGGTGTGGGTCAGGCTGATGCCGTGCTGCGTGCACGCGGCGGTGACGTCCGCGGAGCGCGTGGAGCCACCGGGTTCCACGACGTGGCTGATGCCGATGGTGGCGGCGTGCTCGATGTTGTCGCGGAAGGGCAGGAAGCCGTCGGAGGCGAGGGTCGCGTGGCTGGACCATGGGCCGGGGTCGGGGAGAACTGGTGAGACGCCGGGGAAAAGCTCGGTGAACTCGGCTTCCTGGGCCGCCGTGAGGCTGCCCTCGGCGAGGCGGATCTGCCAGTTGAGGCGGTCCTGGCGGGGCATGCCGTCGACGCGGGGCAGGGTGCGCACCGTGGGGTGCCGGCGCAGCCACCAGGTGCGAGCCTTGCCGACGGCGAGGCGGACGCAGTCGACGCGGTTCTGTTGCCCGGCGCCGATGCCGAGGGTCATGCCGCCGCCCACAATGGCGACGGAGTTGGACTGCGTGTGGCGAACCGTGGTGAGGCCGAGGAGGGCGTCGCGCGGGAGCCCGGGCGGGAACGGGGCCCGGTCGCGGCGCTGCTCGACGACGACGCCGTGGACGTCGCGGCGTTCCCACTCGGGCGGCTCGTACGCCGGATCTGCCTCCAGGACCAGGAAAGTGCCGGATTTCTTGCGGGCGAGCACTTCGAGCGTGCCGGGCTCGAACCCGGGCGCGATCACGGCGTCGGAGATCACCTGTGACAGCAGGTCGGCCAGCTCCGCGTCGACGGGCGCGGAAACCGCCACGACGTCACCGAAGCTGGACTTCGGATCGGCATCGCGGGCGCGCACGTAGGCGGCGGTGAGCGGGCCGGGCTCGGTGACGCGCCAGGTTTCCCGCATCACGTCGTCCAGCGGGCCGGCCGCGGCCACCCCCGCCGGCGACACGTGTTTGAACGACGCCGCGACCGCGGTCCCGGTGGCGGCCGCGGCCGTGCGGACGAGCTGCCACGCGTTGAGCGCGTCGAGCAGGTTGATGTAGGACGGGGTGCCGGCGAGGACCCGCAGGGGTCCGTCGTCGAGCACCCGGGCGGGCTGGTGGGGGTTCATGCCGTAACGCAGGTCCATCACGCGAAGCGCTCCTCAGTGCCGGACACCGAGGAGCCCCCAGGCGGACGACGCTCCCGTTGCTCGCGCTCCCCGGTGGTGGCCCACCCTCGCCAGTCGCGCGGGGCCAGGCTACCACCGGGGAACGACGATCAGGAGAGCTTGCGGTTGTTCGCCTGGGCCGGCCAGCGACGGCCCGCACTCGAGCGGCGCGAGTGCGGGCCTGGCCACAAGACCACCGGATCAGAAGAGCTTGTGCTTCGCCGCCTCCTTGATCAGTGTGCGGCCGTCCTCCGGGAGGAGGAACCGTTGGGTCTCCAAGCGTTGCACGACGTCGGCGACCTGTTGCCGGTAATCGGCAGTGCTGTAGTACAGCGAATGAAGCTGCGCGGCGTCGAAATCCCGATGCGTGCCGTAGAGAACGCAGAAGGAGCTGAGCGGGTTGTCGAGGTTGGCGGGTGAGTTGATGCCGTCGTTGAGGCCCGTGGGGACCTCCACGTCGGGCAGGCGGATGCCGCCCTGGGCGAGGCCGAGGGAGTCGCGCGCCAGGACAGCGGGCGGGCCCGGGTCGAGCAGTGCCAACGGCGCGGCGCGGCGGGGCGCGATGCCGCGGTTGACCCACTTGTCGAGCGCGTCGTAGGCGGCGTGGAAGACCGTCCAGGACTCGACCTGGCTCGGGCCGGGGTTGGTGCAGGCGAAGGGCGCCTGCGCGCCGAACTCGCGGGTCTGGATGGCGCCGAGCGTGGTGCGGAAGTCGGTCGGGTCGGTGCCGGTGGAGTAGGCGGGCACGTGGGAAGCTCCGGCGATTTCCCAGGTGCGCAGCGAATCGCTGTCGGGGGCGGTTTTGCTCGGGACGCCGGCGCCGCGATAAACGTCGTTCTCGGTGTAGACGCGGATGGCCTTGGTGCCGACGCCCTCGCGCGGCGGCAGGGAGCTGTCGGAGAGGGCGAAGAGGAAGCCGTCGTAGACGTGGCGCAGCGGCTGCACGGTGTTGTAGTACACGCCGAGGTAGCGGCCGGACTGCGAGGCGCCGCCGGCGTACACGCGGTCGATGCCGAGGTCGGCCAGCGGGTTCTTCTTGCCGCGGCCCTTGAGCAGCTGCGCGATCTGCGTGTAGATGTCGAAGGATTGCGAGTCGTCGAGGACGGCGCCGCCGTCGGTGACGTCGAGCGAGCCGTAGCGCTGCGGGCTCCACTGCGTGAGGCCGAGGCCGGCGGTCCCGCCCGTGGTGGCGCCGTTGACGCCGACGTGCTGCACCGAAGCGCCCACCCACGTCCAGCCGTTGCGGACGTAGTAGTCGGCGCTCGTGCCCCACTCGGTGTCGATGTCGTGCCCGGCGGTCACGTTCTGCCAGTCGACCACCGCGACGCCCGCCGACTTCGCGGGCTTCACCGGGCGCCGCACCACGATCCGGGTCGTGTACGGCGTGGTGCCCAGCGGAGTGGCGACCTGCTTCTGCTCGTCGACGGTCGGGTTCGGGTCGTACCGGGTGGCGGTGCCCGAGATGAAGAACTCCTCTTCCTCGTAGCCGGCCTTCTTCAGGTCGTACGGCGTCGAGTAGAAGACGTAGTCGTGCGCAGGATCCCCGGGTTTGCCCTGCGCCGGGACGGGGCCGGTGATCTTCGCCGGGCCGTTGCCCGGGGCGGAGGTCGGCGACGCCTTCGCGGCGGGAGCGGCGGGAGCGGCGAGTGCCGGCGTCGCGGCGAGCAAGAGGGTGAGCGGTGCCAGGAGGATGGTGGTTCGCAGTCTTCGTCGAGTGCGGTTTCCGGACATGTACGTCCCTTCACGAGGGTGACAGCCTCTTTCCGGCGCCGCCAGTGAACGCCCGCTTAGTGAGTCATGTCAAGAATCTCATTCGGTTCTGGCCGGTGGCCACCACCCGGATTAGCCCGAACGTACGACAACGAAAACCGAACTCTGTTCTATTTCCGGGAAGTCCACATCAGACGGCGCCAGGCCTTCACCGGGCCGGGGCGACGTTCTTCTGGCAAGATCCACGCCCGAACGGTTGATCTTCACCACCGGAAGGCGTGGCGCATGGCCCTGGGCAGGAAGCTGACCGTCGTCACCGCGGCGGCCACCACACTCGCGGCTCTGCTCGCCGCCCCGGCCGACGCCGCGCGCGAGACCGTCGACTGGAAACCGTGTCCCACCGCCGCCGGCGTCGACTGCGGCACGGTCACCGTTCCGATCGACTGGGCCCATCCGGGTGACGGCACGATCCGGCTCGCCCTCGCGCGGCGCAAGGCCACGGACCCCGCCCACCGCATCGGCTCCATTCTCATGGACCCCGGCGGCCCGGGCGGCGAAGGCGCGGGCGAGGTCCAGGACGGCTGGACCCTGTCGCCCGCCATCACGGCCCGCTTCGACACCGTGGGCTTCGACCCGCGCGGCGTCGGGCAGAGCAGCCCCGTGCGCTGCGGCCTCACCGAGGTTACGGCCCCGAACCCGCAGCTGCCGAAGAGCGTCGCCGAGTTCCGCCAGCTCACCGCGCGCAACGAGGCCCTCGGCACGAGCTGCGCGAAGACCACCGGACCGCTCGCCTCGCACGTCGACACCACGAGCGTGGCCCACGACATCGACGCCATCCGCGCGGCGCTCGGCGAAAGCAAGCTGACGTACTACGGCACTTCCTACGGCACGCTCATGGGCCAGGAGTACGCCGAGGCCTACCCGGACCGCGTGCGCGCACTGGTGCTCGACGGGACGATGGACCACTCCGTGCGCAGCACGTGGGAGTTCCTGAGCTCACAAACCCGGGCCACGCAGGAGATGTTCGGCCAGTTCGTCCACTGGTGCGCCACGACTCCGTCCTGCGCCCTGCACGGCCAGGACGTCCGCTCGGTCATGGCCCAGCTCTACACCCGCGCCGAACACGGCACCCTCGGCACCCCCGACGATCCGCTCGACCCCGTGGCGCTGATGGGCATGATCACCCACGCCTTCTACGGCCCCGACTGGTCCGGCCTCGCCACGAGCATGGTCAACCTGCGCGACGGCAAACCCGCCGAGTCCGCGTTCGGCGACATCACGGTGCCCACGTCGTTCAGCAGCATCTTCTGCTCCGACTGGCGCCTGCCCGTCAGCGGCTACGGCGAGCTCGAAACCTTCCGCCGCTCGCTGGGCGCGATCGCCCCGGACATCCGGTTCTCACCCCTGGCCTGGACTTCCGCCACCGGTTGCCTCGGCTGGCCCGGCACCGTCCGCGACCCGCAGCGCGCGCCGGGCTTCCTGGGCAACCTGCCCGTGCTCCTGCTCAACAGCCGTTACGACCCCGCCACGCCGTACTCCTGGGCCCAGCACGTCTCCCGCCAAACCGGCGCCCCGCTGCTGACCTACGACGGCTGGGGCCACAGCGCGTACTTCAAGAACAGCGACTGCATGGTGTCCACCACGGACAAGTTCCTGATCGACGGCGTGCTCCCCGCCCGCGGAACCCACTGCGCCGCCGTGACTCCTGGCACCTCGAAGTCCAGAATGGACGGACCCGGCTACTGACCGAAGAAGGGCCTCCCAGGAAACCTGGGAGGCCCTTCTCGCGTCGCGGATCAGTAATCGTCACGTCCGGTGAACTGCTGCTCCAGCAACTCCGCCGACCCGGCCACCAGCTCCAGCGGGTCGGTGAACTCGTTGATGTCGAGGTTCACCAACGGCAACGAATGCCGCAGGACCACGTGCTCCCCCATCACCACGATCCCACCGACCACGAGCGTGTGCCCCACCTCGGTCAGCACGTCGAGCAGATCCACCTCGTCCACCCGCGCGAACGGCGTCGCGATCTGCACCCAGTCTTCCTTCTTGTCGAAGACCTCGTGCGCGACCACCACCACCTGCGCGCGCCCGGTCGTCTCCGCATCCTCCCCGAACGCCATGCGAATCCGCACCTCGTCGGGCTCCTCCCGGATCACCCGGTACTCCTGCCTCATGAACGCGACCAGATCAGCCCATCCCGCCACGCGGCTTCCTCCGTTTCGTGAGCGAACACGGGGAAGCGTAGTGAAGGTCTGACCGACTGGCTGGGCGTGTCGCCAATGTCCGCTTCAGCGCCTCGGCTCGTACTTCATCGCGACCGCGCCGGACTCGAACTCCATCCGGTCCACCAGCCGCAGATCGAGGTACTGCGGCAACCCGGCGAACAACGCCGGCCCATGCCCCACCACCCGAGGATGCACCACGAACTCGTACTCGTCGATCAACCCCAGCTCGGCCAACGCCATCGGCAGCTGCACGCCCCCGACGTACAGCCCTTCACCCGGCTCCTCCTTGAGCCGCCGCACCGCCTCACCCAGATCCCCCCGCACCAGCTCGGCATTCCAATCCACCCGCCCGAGCGTGCTCGACACCACGTACTTCCGCGCCGCATCGATCGTCGCCGCGAACGGCAGCATCCACTCCGGCATCGCCGGATCCGGCGCCCGCCAGGCCGCCTCCATCATCTCGTACGTCACCCGCCCGAAGAGGAGCGCATCCGCCTGGGCAATCACCCCAGCCGCATGCCGATGCAACTCCTCGGAGGGCGTGATCGTCCGATGATCACAACACCCGTCCAACGTGACATTGATCGAATACCTCAGCGGCCGCATCGACCCACCCTACGTCCGCCGACAACGCCCAACCCCTACTACACGCAAGAGACCGCCACCGTGCAGCAGCCAGCCGGCAACCGAACACAAGATCTCCCCAACCACCCCCGACCTTCCTCCGGCCGGCCCCCGACAAAAGGTGACGACGCGGTGACAATCGAAATTCGGGGAGCGCATAGTGGTTCTTCTTTTGCCCGAAGGGCAAATATTTCCGCCGAGCAGATGGTGAGCTTTAAAGAAGTTTCCACGCACCGGTAAGAGTCTCGCGGAGAATCTGTTCCATCTCGTCGAATTCCTTCTGGCCGCAGATCAGCGGCGGCGAGAGCTGGATGACCGGCTCTGCGCGGTCGTCGGCGCGGCAGTACAGGCCGGCTTCGAAGAGGGCGTCGGAGAGGTAGCCGCGCAGGACCCGTTCGGATTCCTCCGGCGTGAAGGTTTCCTTCGTGGACTTGTCCTTGACCAGTTCGATCCCGTAGAAGAACCCAGCGCCTCGGACGTCGCCGACGATCGGGAGGTCGAGGAGCCGGTCGAGGGTCGAGCGGAAGGCCGATTCCTGAGCGAGGACGTGACCGTAAATGCCCTCACGTTCGATCAGGTCCAGGTTGGCCAAGGCGACAGCGCACGAAACCGGATGACCACCATAAGTAGAGCCGTGCATGAACGTCGTCGACCCGGCTTCGAACGGTTCCATCAGGCGGTCGCTCGCCAGCACGGCACCCAGGGGAGCGTAACCGGAGGTGAGGCCCTTGGCCGTGGTGATGATGTCCGGCTGATACCCGTACCGCTTGGCCGCGAAGTCGTACCCGACCCGGCCGAACGCACAAATCACCTCGTCCGAAACCAGCAGCACATCGTGCCGGTCGCAGATCTCCCGAACCCGTTCGAAATACCCGGGCGGCGGTACAAAACACCCACCCGTGTTCTGCACCGGCTCGAGGAACACCGCAGCAACCGTGTCCGCACCTTCGAACTCGATGGCCTGCTCGATCTGGTCAGCAGCCCACCGACCGTAAGCCTCGTAGTCATCCGCGTGCTCAGGAGCACGGTAGAAGTTCGTGTTCGGCACGCGCAACGTGCTCGGCACCAGCGGCTCGAAATCCGCCTTCGCACCGGGGATCCCGGTGATGGACAGCGCCCCCTGGGAAGTGCCGTGATACGCGAGGGCGCGGCTGATCACCTTGTGCTTGGTCGGTTTGCCGACGAGCTTGAAGTACTGCTTGGCCAGCTTCCAAGCCGTCTCCACCGACTCACCACCGCTGACGGTGAAGAAAACCCGGTTCAGGTCCCCGGGAGCGGCAGCCGTGAGACGTTCGGCCAGCTCGATGGCCGGCGGGTGGGCGTGGCCCCACAGCGGGAAGTACGCCAGCTGCTTCGTCTGGCGAGCGGCCGCCTCCGCAAGCTCGTCGCGACCGTGGCCGACCTGCACAGCGAAGAGACCGGCGAGCCCGTCGAGGTAACGTTTGCCGCGGGAGTCCCAGATGTAGGCGCCTTCACCACGCACGATCACGGGGACCTCCGAGGACTCGAAGCCCGAGTGGCGCGTGAAGTGCAGCCAGAGGTTGTCGCGCGCGGACTCGGCCAAGCCGGTCGCGGCGGCGTTGGGGTCGGCGGTGGTGGTCATGGCTCCTCGCAAGCGGACCTCGAAGTGCCGGGCACGCGTGGCGGCGCGAACCGGCCGGACCACTTCGTTATCGCACGAGTCGACCGTCCGACGCAAGCGGATCAGTCGCCGAATGGACCAATGCCGACTAATTCTAAACCCTCTAGCACGCGCAGCCTTCGGATTTAGTCGCGCGAGATCAGCGGGTGCCCCATTGGTACGACTGCTTGCGCAGCTTGAGGTACACGAGCGTCTCCGCGGTGCGGACGCCGGGCAGAGTGCGGATGCGGTTGGAGATCAAGTCCAGCAGGGCCTCATCGTCGGCGCACACGGCTTCGCACAGCACGTCGAAGCGGCCGGCGCAGAGCACGACGTAGTCGATTTCCGCCATCTCCGCGAGGGCGTCCGCGACCGGCTCCAGCGGGCCGTCCACGGTGATCGCCACCATCGCCTGCCGCAAAAGCCCTACCTGCAAGGGATCCGACACCGCGACGATCTGGATCACGCCGGAATCGGACAGGCGCTGCACACGCTGGCGCACGGCGGCCTCGGAGAGCCCGACGGCCTTGCCGATCGTCGCGTAGGCGCGGCGGCCGTCCTCCTGCAGCTGGGCGATGATCTTCTTCGAGATGTCGTCGATCACCGGCGGCGCGGGCCGGGGGTGGCTCGGTTCCTGGCTGGTCACCCCCGGGATCATCCCCGACCCGCCCGAGGCCCGGCAAGCCAGCGGGTCAGCCACTGAACGCGACCGTCCACAGCGCGACAGGCGACGGATTTAGTCGTCTTGATGGCGTTGACAACACCGAATCAGTGCTGTTCCATCCGTCGAAACATTGCGCCGCCGACGGAGGGACATCGCCCCAATGCCCCCTAATCCGGCTCTCGCCGACACCACCACGACAGGCACCTCGGCACCCCGCGAGCTGACGCGCTCCATCGGCGTCACGGGCGGAACACTGCTGACGCTGAGCTGCGTGACGCCCGCGTCGTCACTGTTCGTGCTCGTGCCCCCGCTGTTCGCCGACCTCGGCACGGGCACGGCGCCGGCCATCGCGCTGGCCGTGCTGCTGTGCGTGGGCATCGCGTTCTGCTATTCGGAGCTGGGCACGCTCGTGCCCAGCGCGGGCGGCGAGTACGCCATGGTCACCACGGTGCTCAACCGCTTCGCCGGCTGGATCACGTTCGTGCTGTCGTTCATCGTGATCCTGGTCGTGCCGCCGATCATCGCGATCGGCGTGGCCGACTACCTCGCCCCCGTCGTGCACCTCGACCCGTCACTGGCCGGTGCGGCGGTGATGCTGGCGTCGACCGTGATGGGGCTGGCGAACCTGCGCTCCAACGCGTGGCTCACCGGGGTGTTCCTGGCCATCGAGCTCATCGCGGTGGTGGTCGTGTCGGTGCTCGGGTTCGCACACGCCGACCGCTCGCCGGCGGTGCTTCTGCGCCCGAGCCTCGACGGCGTGAGCGGCGTCGGCCTCGTCACCGTGATCGCCGGGCTCGCCGTGGCTCTCTTTGTGGTGCAAGGGTTTTCGACGGCCGTGTACCTGGCCGAGGAAATGCGCGAGCCACATCGGACGGTGTCGCGCACGGTCCTGTGGACGCTCGGCATCAGCGCGCTCGTCATCCTCGTCCCCGTCGTCGCCATCACGCTCGCCGACACCGGCTCCCTGGGCGAGGTCGACCTCACCGCCCTCGTCGTGAGCTGGAGCGGCTCGACGCTGGGCACGATCATCAGCCTCTGCATCGCCGCCGCGATCGTGAACGCGGTGATCGTGATGGTCATCCAGAACTCGCGCGTGCTCTACGCGTCGGGCCGCGACCGCGCCTGGCCGGACCCGGTGAACCGCGCCCTGAGCGTGGTCAGCTCCCGCTTCGGTTCGCCGTGGGTCGCGACGCTCGTGGTCGGCCTGTCGGAGGCCGTGCTGTGTTTCGTCCCGGTCGAGACGCTGAGCGGTGTCACGGGTGTCGCCGTGGTCGCGCTCTACCTGGCCATCGGGATCACCGTGCTCGGCGCCCGCCGCGCCGCCCACCGCGGCCCGCACGTCTGGCGCATGCCGGGCTGGCCCGTGATCCCGGCCGTCGTGGTGCTGGCGCTGGGCTACGTGCTCGTCGAGCAGACCGCGCTGGACCTGGGCATCACGACCGCGGTGCTCGTGGTGTCGGGCGGGTACTGGTTCTTCTACCTGCGCCGGCGAACCGACCGGTGGCTGGTGACGGTCCCGGGCCACTGACCCGGCGGAACCGGACCATGAGGAGGCCGCCGGAAGCCAGGAGATCGGCGACGGCGTGCGCGGCCGCCGGAGTCACGTGCGTGAGCCGGCCGCTGCGGGTGTCGGACCGGCCTTGGCCGTGGTGGGCCACCATGATCGCCGAGTACGGCACGAGCTGCGCCTGCGACGACGTGGTCGATGGTGAGCCCGTGCTTCCGCGCCAGGTACCCGAGACCGTCGGCGGTGGCGATCCCGCCGCCCCGACGTCGCCGTGGTCACCGGAGTTCATCGCGAGGCCTTCCTGCGCCAGCACCTGCGCGACGTCGCCCCGACGCGCGCCCGGTTCGAGGCGCACCAGGCGTTTCGCGCGATCCAGGATCTCGACGGAGTTCATCCGGCCCAGGTCGAGCACGACCCCGTGGCCGAGCGTCGACCGGCCGCTGATGCCGTGGCCACCGCTGCGCACGGCCAACGGCAAGGTTGTGCTCGCGGGCATACGCCAGCGCATCGACAACGTCCTGTGTGGACCGCGCACGCACCACCAGCCTCGGCGACCCCGTGCGCGCAGCCGCTGTACCGGCGCCGGGTCGCGCCCGGCTTCGGCGGCGGTGTGGTCGATGCGCTTCATCGCCTCGGTAAGCCCGGGGTTCTGGAGGTATTCGTAGCTGGGCCAGCCAGCCGTCGGCCGCGCGGCCGGTGAGGGCGAGTATGCGCGGTTGGTAGGCGCCGAGCCAGATGCCGATGTCGTGCGCCGGCCGTGGGCCGCGCTTGAGCCCTGGCACCCGGTAGTGCTTGCCCTCGTGGCGCAGCGGGCCGGACGCGTCGGTGTCCCAGATGCCACGCAGGATGTCGATGGCTTCGCCCAGCGCCTCGATCCCGGCCCGCACTGGGGCGCCTACGACAACCTCGCGCTCGGCAGCGACGGGTTCTACCACGAGACGACGCAGCCGCAGCACCTCGCGGTGTCGAACTACTTCGTCGCCCGGTCCGGTTTGGACGGTGACCACAAGGTCAACCTGCTGAACCTGGGCCCGGACGGGACTCGCCCGTGGTGCGGCGCGCGCCGGTCATGCGATACGCGGCCTTCGCCAGCACCTGCGGCGGGCGCGGCGGCAGGTTGGTGACGTTCGCCGCCACCCGCAGCTTCGTCCTCCGCGCCGCGAGCCAGCTCAGCAGCGTCTGCGGGTCCAGGTGGCCGGCGTTGTCCGGGTGGTCCTGCACGGTCACCAGGTCGAGCCCCGCGCGCTCGGTCTCGATCGCCAGGTCGACGACGCGCTCGGGATGGTGCGCGTCGGGACACGCGTCATCCAGCCAAGGAGGGCGTGAAGGATCAGCGCAGAGCTTCGGAGACGGTGCGGCACGAGTCCGCGACCGGGTCTTGCTCGTGGATCAGGCACGCGGCCTGATAAGTGAGGTTCTGGAACAGCGCGCGCTGCTCAGCGGTCAGCCCACCCAGCACGGCTTCCTCCACGGCGGCGACGCGGCGCTCGGCGTCGGCCAGTGCTTCGCGGCCCTGGGCCGTGGCGACGATGCGGCGCACCCGGCGGTCTTCCGGCGCGGGCTTGCGTTCGACGAGATCCGCGTCGACGAGCTCGTCGACGAGGTAGGTCATCACCGTGCGGTCGATGCCGAGGTGCCCGGCGAGCGCGGCCTGGGTCGGATGTCCGCGTGGACGACGGCGCCGAGGACCTGGAAGCCGCGTGGGCCCTGGGGCAGGCCGGCGAGGACGTGGTCGACCTCGGCGTTCCAGCTGCGCAGCACCGTGCCCAGCGCCCAGCCCAGGTTGGGTTGCCGGCCGGCCGGTTTTCGGGCTCGGTTGTCGCCATGTTCCGAGATCACCTCCCCCGATCACGCGGCGAGCGCCGCCGGCGTGCCGAGCGAGGCGGCGACCCGGGCGATGAACTCGGCGTTGGACTTCGTGGTGCGGACCTGGTCGAGGAACTGCTCGGTCGCGCGCTTGGGGTCCTGGCCGGACAGGGCGCGGCGGACCTCGTTCATGACCTGGAGTTCCGCCGCCGGCACGAGCAGCTCGTCGCGGCGGGTGCCGGAGCCGAAGAGCTCCACGGCGGGGAACACGCGGTTGTCGGCCAGCACGCGGTCGAGGCGCAGCTCGGAGTTGCCGGTGCTCTTGAGCTCCTCGAAGAACACGGTGTCGGCCAGCGAGCCGGTGCCGACGAGCGCCGTGGCGATGATCGTGAGCGAGCCGCCGCCCTCGATGTTGCGCGCGGCGCCGAGGATCTTCTTCATCGGGTGCAGCGCACTGGCGTCGACACCGCCCGAAAGGACACGTCCCGACGTGCGTGCGGCGAGGTTGTAGGCGCGGCCGAGGCGGGTCAGCGAATCGAGCAACAGCACGACGTCGCGGCCGCTTTCCACGAGCCGCTTGGCGCGCTCGACGGCCAGCTCCGCCACGGCCACGTGCTCGGAGGGCTTGCGATCGAACGTCGAAGAAACGACCTCGCCGCGCACCGACCGCGCCATGTCGGTGACCTCTTCGGGCCGCTCGTCGGCGAGCAGCACCATGAGGTGCACGTCGGGGTGGTTCACGGCCACCGCTTGCGCGATCGCCTGCAGCACCGACGTTTTCCCGGTCCGGGGCGGCGCCACGATCAGCGCGCGCTGCCCCTTGCCGACGGGCGCGACGAGGTCGAGCACGCGGGTGGTGAGCTGGTGGCGGGTGGTTTCGAGGACGAGGCGCTGGTCGGGGTGCACCGGCGTGAGCCGTTCGAACTCCGGGCGGCTCTGCTCCGGAGGCGCGCCGTTGACCGAGACGACCTGCTCGCCGTCGACGACGATCTCGTCGCCGCGGCGCAGGTTGTGCTTGCGGACCAGTCCAAAGGGGACGGTCGGACCGCCCGGCGTGTAGCCGAGGGTGGCGGCCTTGCCGTGGATGTCGAGAATTCCTTGGTATGACATGGTTTTGACTCCTTGAAGGATGAAAGGCGCGATCAGTGGGATCGCAAAACGATCGAACGCCACATCGAGAGCGAAGCGGCTTTCGCGAGAGTGAGAACTCCCCCGGGCGGCAGGGCCGGCATCCATGGGGATCGAGCCGAGCATAGCGCAAGGGCACCGAGGACCACAACAGGCTACAATCGCGGCGACGGAGAAAGGGGGACGTCACATGCACACGCTGCTGAACCTCGCGTTCCCCGCCGTGCACGTCTTCGGCCAAGCCGGCCCGGCGGAGATCCTCGCGTTCGCCTCCGTCGTCGCCGCGAGCCTGCTCGTGGTCCTGGTCGTCGGCAACGCCAACCGCGGTGAGCTGGCCGCGTGGACCGTCCCGGTCCGCGCCCGCCGCACCGCGCTGAACCAACGTTCCCGTCGCGCGGCTTTCCTGCGGCTGCGCGATCCCGGCGCCCCCGGCCGAAGCCGGCCTCGCGCACCCGGACGGCACTCCCCGGCTGCGTAACCCCCTTCCAGGTCAGTCCGATCAGGACGGTCCACAGCCGGTTCCGCCTGCCCTGAAACGACTTTCCCCTGGAGTGCTGTCATGCCCGAAATCTTCGACGTGCCCGTCGCCGGCGCGTACCACCTCGTCCACTGGCTCGCCTCGGCGACCGAACCGCTCACCGGCTCGTTCGCGACCGCCGCCGCGATCGTGCTGTTCACCGTCGCCGTGCGGCTGCTGCTCCTGCCGTTCGCCCGAGCCGCGGCGCGCGGTCAGCAGGCCCGCACGGCCCTGGCCCCGGAAATCCGCAAACTGCAGGAGAAGCACGGCAAGAACCGTGAGAAGCTCGCGGCGGAGATGGCGAAACTGCAGCAGGAGTCGGGCACGTCGATGTTCGTCGGGTGCCTGCCGATGCTCGCGCAGCTGCCGTTCTTCTGGGTGATGTACCACCTCTTCAGCACCGCCGTGATCGCCGGGGCACCCAACGCCCTGCTCGGCAGCACGGTGTTCGGCATCACCCTCGGAGCCCACGGACTGGCGGCGGCACCGGTCGTGTTCGTCGTGGCCGGCCTGCTCGCCGTGGTGGCGTGGTTCTCGATCCGGTGGCAGGACCGCCAACGCGATCTCACCGCTCCCGGCGCTCGGTTCCTGCGCCTCCTCCCTTATGGAACAGTCGCGGTCACCGCTTTTGTTCCCTTGGCCGCGTCGCTGTACCTGCTGACGACCACGACGTGGACGGTCGTGGAGCGGGTGATCCTCAACCGGTGAGCTTCAGCCCAGCCGCAGGC
Organism: Amycolatopsis sp. NPDC049253; assembly: GCF_040678995.1. Classification (NCBI taxonomy): domain Bacteria; kingdom Bacillati; phylum Actinomycetota; class Actinomycetes; order Pseudonocardiales; family Pseudonocardiaceae; genus Amycolatopsis; species Amycolatopsis sp. NPDC049253. The sequence continues at coordinate 87,838 of NZ_JBFAQX010000024.1, forward strand.
CCGGCGGCAGTCGCAGGTCCGTCACCGTCCCGTCCGCGGCGACGGTGACGTCCAGGGTGCCGCCGGCCAGTGGCAGGCCCGTCACGCGCAGCGCGCCCACCGGGCTGGGGCGCGGCGGGTCCAGGGTGACCACACCGGCGGGCACGTCGACGCGCAGACCCAGGAAGGTGACCAGCAGCGTCACCGCGGACGCCGCCGCCCAGGCCTGCGGGCGGCACGACGCGGGGTACGGCAGCGGCGACGACACGTCGTCCGAGCCGTAGCCCGAGAACAGTTCCGGCAGGCGGTTGTCGAACCCGCCGGCCGCGCGCACGAGCTGCAACCCCAGCGAAGCGGCGCGCGACGACTGGCCCGCCGCGTGCAGGCCGCGGACGACCACGGCCGTGTCGTGGGGCCAGACGGAGCCGCAGTGGTAGCTCAGCGGCGAGAAGCCGCCCGCGGTCGAGGACATCGTGCGCAGGCCGAAGCCGGCGGTCATCGACGGGCCGAGCAGCAGCTCGCCGACCGAAGCGCTCTCGGCCGGGTCCAGGATGCCGGTACCCAGCAGGTGCCCGATGTTGCTCGTCAAGGAATCCACGGGCTGCTTGGCGCCGTCCAGGGCCAGGGCCGGGAAGTGACCGTCCGCAGTGGACACCCAGAACCGGGAGCGGAACCGGTCGCGCAGGGTCGCGGCCCACTCGAGCAGCCCGTCGGCGGTTTCGCCGAGCGCGGCGAGCAGCTCGGCGGCGCGGACGGCGGCCTCGTACTGGTAACCCTGCACCTCGGCGAGCGCGACGGGCGGCTTGGCGATCGTGCCGTCGGCGAAGCGCACGGCGTCGCCCGAGTCCTTCCAGCCCTGGTTGGCCAGGCCGCGGCCGCTTTCGTCGAGGTACTCCGCGAAACCGTCGCCGTCGGTGTCGGACAGGCCGGTGATCCAGAACAACGCGGCGCGCAGGTTCGGCAGCAGTGCGCGGACCTCGGCCTCGGGCAAGCCCCAGCGCCAGGCGTCGTACAGCAGGCCGACCCACAGGGCAGTCGCGTCGACGGTGCCGTAGTAGCGCGCGGGCAGTGACATGCCGTGGACCTCGAAGCCGGCACGACGGCGTTCGTGCAGGATCTTGCCGGGCGCCTCACCGGTCGCCGGGTCGTGACGTTCGCCCTGGGCTCGCGCGAGTGTGCGCAGCGTGCCGCCCGCCAGCTCCAGCGACAGCGGCAACGCCAGGCGCGCGGCCCACAGGCTGTCGCGGCCGAACAGCGTGAAGAACCACGGCGCGCCGGCGCCCGCGAACACGTCGCCGGGATGCTCGCGTTCGGCCAGCAGCAACGCGTCGAGGTCGGCGAGCGAACGGTTGAGCAACGCCGTGAACCGCCGGTCGTCGGCCTCCACCACGGGCGTCGGCAGCCGCGCGGCCGAGCCGGGCACGAAGGGCGCCTCCGGGTCCGTGGCGGTGAGCGTCCAGTGCAGCTCCACGCGATCCTCGACGCGCACCCGCCACTTCACCAGCACGCGCGCACCGTCCACCGTGTTTCCGCCGTCGGTGGCGACCACCGCCTTGACCAGGCCTTGCTCCCACCGCACACCACCCTCGATGCGCACCGGCTCCAGCGGGACCACCGAGCCGCCGGACTTGATCACCTCGATCGACGCGAAGTCCGCCGCCAGCGCGAGCTCGACCACGCACTCCACGGCCTCGTCCGCCGATGACACCAGCTCCAGTTGCTCGGTCACCCCGCTCGCCGTGACGCGGCGGTGGCGGCGCAGCCACACCGTCGGGTCCGGGCCCGGGTTGCCGAGGTGGCGCACCAGCCCGGTGAAGGTGCCGCGGTCCGCCGCCGGCTCCTCGAAGCCGATCGGCTCGGGCTCGTGTCCGTCGACGGTCACCACCGCTTCGCTCACCAACCGCAGGTCACCGTGCAGCAGACCCTGCGCGCCGTTGCCGCGGATCTGCCCGTCGCGACCGGAGAGGACGACGGTCGGCGCGCGCAGGGCGATCGCGAGGTCGTGGAGCAGCGGCTGCATGGAAACGTCCTCCGGTGGGGTTGGGTGTCCCCGATTGGATCGATCAAACCGGGTTCGTGTCAAGTTCGATCGAAGTCTTGACAGGTCAGTGGCCAGCGTTCAGAGTAGCCGCCAGATTGAACGTTCAAATCGGCACCTCGGTCGAGGTGCTGGACGAGGTCACCAGGAGGCGGGATGGCTCAGCGGGCCACGCTGAACTCGGTCGCGGAGGCCGCTTCCGTCTCCCGCCAGACCGTGTCGAACGTGATCAACTCGCCCGAGCTCGTGAGCCCGGAAACCCGCGAACGCGTGCTCGAGGCCATCGACCGCCTCGGCTACCGCCCGCACACCGCCGCCCGCCAGCTGCGCACCACGCGCTCGCAGATCATCGGGATGCGCATCGCCCCGGTCGGCAACGGCGTGAGCGGCGTGGTCCTCGACCAGTTCCTGCACTCGCTCACGGCCACGGCCGAGGAGTACGACCACCGGATCATGCTCTTCACCGCCGCCGACGACGAAGCCGAGACGCGCGCGTACGCCGATCTCATCGCGTCGGTCGGCGTCGACGGCTTCGTGCTCACCCACACTCACCACGACGACCTGCGCACCCGCTGGCTCAAGGAGCGCGAGCTGCCGTTCGTCACCTTCGGCCGGCCGTGGGGCGACGAGCAGGCGCACGGCTGGGTCGACGTCGACGGTGCCCGCGGCACCCGCCTGGCCACCGAGCACCTCGTGCGCCAGGGCCACCGCCGCATCGCGTTCGTCGGCTGGCCCGCGGGCTCCGAGACCGGTGACGACCGGCGCGCCGGCTGGGAGGCCGGGCTCGCCGCCGCCGGGCTGGCGGACCGGCCGCAGATTCCCGTGTTCGACGGTGTGGAGGGCGGGCGCTCGGCCGCCGCCCGGCTGCTCGACGAACCCGCCGCCCCCACCGCGTTCGTCTGCGCCAGCGACTCCCTCGCGCTCGGTGTGGTCGGCGAGCTGCGCGAGCGCGGCCTGCGCCTGGGCGCCGACGCGTCCGTGATCGGCTTCGACGACACCCCGACCGCCGCCGTCCTCGGCCTCAGCTCGGTGGCGCAGCCCATCGCCGAAGTAGCCGCCGAATGCGTGCGCCAGCTGCGCGCGACCCTGCGCGGCACCGCCGGCCCCGAACCCGTCTCGACCCTGCTCGCCCCCCGGCTCGTGCTGCGCACGACCTGACATCCCCCCACCTGCACCTGCACGATCAAGGAGGATCGATGCGTCACCCCCGTTCCCTCCCGCGCACGGCTGTCGCCGCTGCCGGCCTGCTCCTCACGCTCACCGCGTGCGGCAGCGGCTTCGACGACTCGACGGCGCCCGCCACCCAGCAGTCCGGCCCCGCCCAGCTCAAGCTGATGATCGCCTCCAGCGGCGGCGCCGAGCTCACGGCGGTGCAGGACGCGGCCGCGAAGTGGGCGGCCGGCTCCGGCGGCTCAAAGGTGCAGGTGATCGGCGCCAACGATCTGCCGCAGCAGCTGAGCCAGGGCTTCGCCGCGGGCAGCCCGCCCGACGTGTTCGCCGTGGACGCCACGAAGTTCCAGGGCTACGCCGACGAGATGCTGCCCTACGGCGACTCGGTGTCCTACAAGGACGATCTCTACCCGACGCTGCGCACCACGTTCACCAAGGACGGCAAGCTCTACTGCGTCCCCAAGGACTTCTCCACGCTGGCGCTGGCGATCAACACCGACCAGTGGACCGCCGCGGGCCTGACCGACAACGACATCCCGAAGAACTGGGACCAGCTCAAGACCGTCGCGCAGAAGCTGACGACCGGCGGGCACACCGGGCTCGTGTTCAACGACACCCGCGACCGCGTCGGCGCGTTCCTGGTGCAGGCGGGCGGCTGGCCGCTCGACGCGGACCAGAAGAAGGCCACCGCCGACACCCCGCAGAACTTGCAGGCGCTCACGTTCGTGCGTGACCTGCTCGCCTCCGGCGTCGCGAAGTACCCGAAGCAGATCGGCGCGGGCGACTCGGGTGAGGCGTTCGGCCAAGGCAAGGCCGCGATGAGCATCGACGGCAACTGGATGGTCGGCGGGATGACCAAGGACTACCCCGACGTGAAGTACAAGGTGGTGCCGCTGCCGGCCGGCCCGGCGGGCGCGGGCACGCTCTCGTTCACGCAGTGCTGGGGCATCGCCGCGAAGAGCAAGTTCCAGGACCAGGCCAAGCAGCTCGTGGCCGCGCTGATGCAGCCGCAGCAGGAGCTGGCGTTCGCGAAGACGTTCGGCGTGATGCCCTCGCGGCAGTCGGTGCGCGCGCAGTACCAGCAGGAGTTCCCGCAGCAGGCGGCGTTCCTCGCCGGGGCCGACTCGGCGCACGGCCCGGTGACACTCACGAAGATGGACCCGGTGCTCACCGACTTCGACGCCCAGATCCAGCAGCTGCCGGGCGCGGACCCGAAGCACATCCTGCAGCAGCTGCAGACCAACACCACCGCCGCGCTGGGTCAGTGAGCTGGGCATGACCACCCTGCTCACCACGACGAGCACCCCCGCCGCGCCACCGTCCCCGGCGCGGCGGGGGAAGGGCCCGAGCCGGCGCGAAGGCCGGGTGGGCTGGCTCTTCCTCGCGCCGACGCTGGTGGTGCTCGGCCTGTTCTTCGTGCTGCCCATCGGGATGGCGCTGTGGGTGAGCGTGAGCGACTGGACCGGCAACGGCAGCCCGTTCTCGTCGCGCGTGCACTTCGTCGGCGGCGAGAACTACGCCGCACTGCTCACCGAACCCGGCCTCACGCAACGCAACTTCGCCACGAGCATCCGCAACAACGGCTACTTCGTGCTGTTCGTGGTCCCGCTGCAGACGGCACTCGCGTTGTTCCTCGCGATGGTGCTGAACCAGCGCCGGCTCAAGGGCAAGCAGTTCTTCCGCACGGCGTTCTACTTCCCCACCGTGACCAGCTCCGTCGCGATCTCGGTGGTGTTCCTGTTCCTCTTCTCCAGCACCGGCACGGTGAACGCAGCGCTCAAACTGTTCGGAGTGGACGGTCCCAGCTGGTTCGCGGACCCGCGTGGCCTCTTCCAGATCGTCCTCAACGGACTGGGCGTGCCGCAGAACCCGGCCGCGCTGACGGCACACGGGTTCCTCGGGCTGTCCTGGTGGGACTGGCTCTCGGGCCCGAGCGTGGCGATGTGCTCGATCATCGTGCTCGTGGTGTGGACGACCACCGGCGGCTTCATGCTGATGTTCTACGCGGCACTGCAGAACCTGCCGCCTGCCGTCGACGAGGCCGCGGTGATCGACGGCGCCAACGGGTGGCAGCGCTTCTGGCGGGTGACGCTGCCGCAGCTGCGCCCCACGTTGTTCCTCGTGCTCACCCTCGGCCTGATCGGCACGTGGCAGGTCTTCGACCAGATCTACGTGCTCAGCCGCGGCGCCCCCGCCAACACCACGCTCACCCCGGCGTACCTCTCGTACTCGACGTCGTTCATCGGCAAGGAATGGGGCCAGGGCTCGGCGATCGCTTTCCTGCTGTTCGTGGTGATCGTGGTGCTCACGTTGGTGCAGCGCTGGCTGCTGAAGGAGAAAGACGGAAAACGGAGGAGCCGGCGGTGAAGCGACGCGGACACCTGCGCTGGGTCGGCTTCGGCGTGCTGCTGCTGGTCGCGGTGGCCTACATCTACCCGTTCCTGATCCAGCTGGCCACGGCGTTCAAGACCGACGCCGACGCCACGGCCCACCCGCTCACGCCCTGGCCGCACGAGTGGTCCGTGGCCGTGTTCAGCACCCTCGCCCAGCAGGACTTCCCGCGCTGGGCGCTGAACTCGATCTTCGTGTCGGTCACGATCACCGTCGGCCGGGTCGTGTTCAACTCGATGGCCGGCTACGCGCTGGCGCGGCTGCGCTTCCGCGGCCGGAGCGCGGTGTTCGGCGCGATCGTGGCCGTGCTCGCCGTGCCGAGCGTGGTCCTGCTCATCCCGAAGTTCCTGGTGCTCAACCAGTTCGGCATGTACGACACCTACGCGGCGATGATCATCCCGCTGCTGGCCGACGCGTCGGGCGTGTTCATCATGAAGCAGTTCTTCGAGAGCGTGCCGCTGAGTGTGGAAGAGGCGGCTCGCATCGACGGCGCCGGGCCGCTGCGCACGTTCTGGTCCGTGGTGCTGCCGATGTCGAAGCCGGCACTGATCACCATGACGATCCTGGCGTTCCAGGGTTCCTGGAACGAGCTGCCGCACTACATCGTGTCGCGCCAGGACCCGGCGCTGAACACGCTCACCACCGGCGTCGCCTCGCTCGTGTCCGGCGAGCTCGGGCAGGGCAACCAGTTCCCGCTCAAGCTCGCCGCCGCGCTGCTGATGACGGTGCCGGTGGCGATCGTGTACTTCGTCTTCTCGAAGCGCTTCACGCGAGGCACCTACGAGGGTGTCGACAAGTAGCCGAGGCCTGAAAAATCAGGGCATGGTCCACGGCTGCTGCGGCAGCACGTGGCCGGTCTCCAGCAGCGACTTGAGGTTCGCGAGCACGGCCGGCCAGCCGCGGCCGACGTCGCGCTTGGCCTGCTCGTCGGGCAGGTCCTCGTGGGTCACGGTGAGCCGCACGATCGCGTCGTACTGCTCGATGTCGTACGTCGCGCGGGACGGCGGGACCTCCGGGTTGCCCACGTCGTACCAGCTGGTCACGAGGCGCTTCGGCGGCACGGCCTCCAGCACCTCGCCGTACACGTCGGCGATGCCGGAGCCGTCGAGGCGCACGTGCTCCCAGCGGGAGCCGGGCTGCCAGTCGGACTCGTTGCGGTGCCCCCAGTACTGCCCGCTCAGCTCGGCGTCGGTGAGCGCCTGCCACACCTTCTCCGGTGTGCTCTCGATGTAGGTGACGTAGACGTAACTCGGCTTGTCGGTCATGGCTTCCTCTGCTCGGCGTTTGACGGCGCTCAGCGCGCGCAGCCGGGGGCGCTCGAACTTGTCCACCCAGCGTTCCTGCATCTCTTGCAACGGGACCGGATTCAGGTAGTGCAGCTTCTCCCGCCCACGGCGCACCGTGCTGACCAGGTTCGCCGCTTCGAGGACGGACAGGTGCTGCGTGACCGTCTGGCGCGTCATGTCCAGACGGGCGCACAGCTCGCCCAGCGTCTGCCCGTTGTCCTCGTGCAGCTGGTCGAGCAGGTAGCGCCTGGTCGGGTCGGCCAGCGCTTTGAAGACCTTGTCCAGCTCCGGTTGCACACACACAGTAAGGCAGGCAAATGACTGCATGTCAAGCCCTGCGGCATACTGGCCTGGTGAAGAGGGTAGTCAAGGCTTGGACAGTGGCAGCGACCGGCAGCGGGCTGCCGTCGACCTTGCACGCGGTGATCACGCGTGGTGATCCGCTGGCAGCGACGCGCGCGGCGGGCACGCTCGCGCCCGGCGGCAAGGCCGGGCTGGTGCGGGGCGCGCTGGTCCACGGGCTGGTGTCCGCCGGCTGGACGGCCGGGCTCGCCTACGTGGACCGCCGCCGGCCGCTCTCGGTCGCCGACGGGGTGGCCGCGGGCGCGGCCATCGCGGTGCTGGACCTGGAGATCGTCGGGCGGCGCAACCCGGCGATCCGGGCGTTGCCGCGCGGCGCGCAGTGGCTCGACCACCTGGCCTTCGGCGCGCTGACGGCCGTGGCGCTCAGAGCAGCTCGGGCAACAGCGGCGGGTCCGCCATCTCGGCGTCGAACGGGAACATCGGCCGTTCGATCCCGGCGTGCCCGAGGCGCAGCAAGTCTTGGTCGACGCCCCCGGGCGTGAGGGCGAGCAGCCAGTCGGCGGCCAGGTCGTACAGCTCCGGTTCCAGGTAGCCGATTTTCACGATCACCACGTCGGCTTCACGCGGGCGCAGGCCGAGGGCCAGGAAGTCGGACTCCAGGTGGTACGGCTTGCGCCGCGCGGTGACGATCACGCGCAGGCCGCCGACGGCGAACACCACGGCCGTGCCGGCGACCGGGTCCGCGGCGTCGATCGCCTCGACGCGCGCGGTCACGGGCACCGGGCCGTGCGGACCGGAGTCGACTTTTCCGCCCAGCTCCACCGAAACCGTGGCACCCGGCCCGGCCGACACCGCCGTCGCGACGGCTTCCGGGTCCACGATCGCCGCGTACAGCGTGGTCAGCTCGGAGTCCACAATGGCCGGAGTGCGCAGGAGGACGTCCAGGCTCCAGGACGTGTCCCCGGCGCCACCGGCGGTCGGGTTGTCGCCGGAGTCGCTGACGAAGAACGGCCGCGCGGTCGACGCGACGGCCTGCTCCAGGCATTCGGCCAGGGTTCCCGTCGGGGCGACGAAGGCGAAGTCGCGCCGGGCGTCCCAATAGGACTTCGCGAGCCGTCCGGCCTGCCGCAGGAGGACGTCTTCGTCGTCACCGGACACGACCACGGCGGCCTGGCAACGCGGTTCGTCGGCCCAGGCGTAACCGACCCAGATGGCGGCGTCGAGCACACCGTCGAGCGCCTCGACCTCGTCGACGGCGGCGTAGACGCTCTTGGCGGGTTCGAGGCGGGTGCTGGTCTTCTCGCCCGGCAGCAGCACCGGCACCTGCACCCACGCCTTCTTGGGCTTGCCCCCGTGCCGCAGGCGAGCCGCGAGGTTGCGGGCCGCGCGCTCGCGCGTGTCCCACGCGTCGGTGTGCGGGGCCTTGCGGTAGCAGGTGATCAGGTCAAGCGCCGTCGCCAGCTCGCGCGAGACGTTGCCGTGCAGGTCCATCGACGCCGAGATGAGCACCGAAGGCCCGAGGATCGAGCGGATCCGGGTGGCCAGTGCGGCTTCGACGTCCGTCCGGCCGACCACGCTCATCGCACCGTGGATGTCGAAGAACAACCCGTCGAGACGCTCCGCCGCGCGCACCCGCTCCAGGATCTCCCCCGACAGCTCCGCGTACGCCTCTTCGGTCACCGCGCCGCCGGGCAGCGAACGGGCGTGCACCAGCGGCACCCATTCGACGTCTTCCGTCCACGAAGGACGGTCCTCGCGCAGGAACGGATAGCGCGCCAGCAGTTCGTCGCCGCGCGTCACGTGGAAGTCGGCCACGGTGGAGCGGTGCGGGGAGAACGTGCTCGATTCGATGGCGATCCCCGTGATCCCGATCCGCACCTTCGTCATCGTCCGCTCCGTATCGCTTCGTCGAAGACCTCGTCCAGCACCAGCGCGCCCGCGCCGTACAGCCCGGCGTCCGGGCCGAAGCGCACCCGATCGATGCGCAGCTCCCTGGTGGCCAGGGGAAGACAGCGTTCGTAGAGCGCACCGCGCACGGCCGCCACGAACGCCTCCGAACCCGACAGCGCGCCGCCGAGCAGCACTTCGTCGGGGTTGCCGAAGTTCACCACCGTGGCCAGCACCTCGCCGAGCTGCAGGCCCGCGCGTCGCACGGCCGTGGTCGCGTCGGGGTGCCCGTCCTCCGCCGTCGCCATGACCTGCGCGGTGCTGCCGACGTCCACGCCTTGCTCGCGCAGCTGCGCCACGAGGGCCGCGCCGCTGGCCACGGTCTCCAGGCAGCCCCGGTTCCCGCAGGTACACGGGCGATCCCCGGCCGCGGGCACGCGCACGTGGCTGATGTCGCCCGCGACGCCGGCGCGGCCACGGTACAGCCGGCCGGTCACGACCAGCCCCGAGCCGATGCCCGTGCCCGCCTTCACCACGAGCAACGTGCGTCCGGGCGGCCCGGCGACGCTTTCGCCCAGCGCTTGCAGGTTCGCGTCATTGTCCACAGCTACCGGTAGGTCGAAGTGCTCACGCAACGCGTCGCGCACCGCGAACCCGCGCCAGCCCGGCATGCGCGAGGGCAGCGTGATCGTGCCCGCTCCGACGTCGACCGGTCCGGGGAACGCGACGCCGATGCCGAGCTGCCGGCCCGGGCACCGCGCCTCGGCCGCGACTTCCCGCACGGTGTCGGCGAAAGCCGCGACGACCTGCGCCGGTTCGCGGTTGATGTCCAGCGGCCGCTCGGTCACGTGCAGCAGGTTCCCCGCGATGTCGAGCGCGCCGATGCGCACGTGGCGCGAACCGACGTCGGCGGCCCAGACGTGGCCGAACCCCGCGTGGACGGACAACAGCTTCGGTCGCCGGCCGCCGGCGGAGCTGCCCTCGCCGGCCTCGACGAGCACTCCGGCGGAGATCAGCGCCTGCGTCCGGACGGACACCGTCGACTGCGGCAGACCGAGCACGCGCGCGAGGTCCATGCGCGAGACGGCGTGCTCGTGGGCGACGAGCCAGAGCAGCCGCAGCAGACCGGCGGGATCCTGGGCCACGGCTGTCACCTACTTACTTCATGCCTGATGTAACTGTCCGGAAACTTGCCCCCGAAATCGCCTCTTGGCAATTTCCAACACGCGTGCGACATTACACGGCAACCAAGAACATGCCCAGTTCCTCGACATCGACTTACACCAAGGATGTTGGAAGTGATGCGGATGGCTCGACACCGGTGGCGCGCCGCGCTCGGGGTCACGCTCGCCGCCGCGCTGGCGCTCGCCGGCTGCGCGACGAGCCGCGAGCAGCACGGCGGTGGCACGGGCAAGCCGGTGACCGGCGGCAGCGCGCGGTTCGCGATGCCCCCGTCGGCGACCCCGAACTGGATCCTGCCGATCTCGATCCCCGGCTACGGCGCGAGCTACAACGGCGCCATCCGGAACGAGCTGTACACCCCGCTCTACAACTACGACGGCAGCTCCGGCTCGGTCACGCTCGACGATCCTTCCAGCGCCGCCAACGCGCCGAGCTACTCCGCCGACGGCAGGACCGTGACGATCACGCTCAAGCCGCTCACGTGGTCGAACGGTGAGCCCCTGACCAGCCGCGACTTCGAATTCTGGCTCAACCTGGTACGCGCGGGCAAGGACAACTGGGGCAAGTACTCCGAAGGCCTGATGCCCGACAACATCAAGGCCTTCCACGCCGTCGACGACCACACGTTCACCCTCACCCTCGACAAGCCCTACAACGCCGACTGGTTCACCGCCAACCAGCTCAGCCTCGTCGTGCCGATGCCGCAGAAGGCGTGGGACCGCACCAGCGCGTCCGGTCCGGTCGGCGACTTCGACCGCGACCCCGCCGGTGCCAAGAAGGTGTTCGACTTCCTGGTGGCGCAGGCGAAGCAGCTCGGCACGTACTCGACGAATCCTCTGTGGAAGGTCGTGAACGGGCCGTTCACGCTCGCCGGCTTCACCGCGTCGGGCCAGGTGACGCTGGCCAAGAACCCGAAGTACACCGGCCCCGACCCGGCGAAGCTCGACACCGTGCAGTTCCTGACCTTCACGAGCTCGTCGGCCGAGTACAACGTGCTGCGCGCCGGCGGCGTCGACTACGGCTACGTGCCGACGTCGAACCTCGGCCAGCGCCCGAAACTCGAGGCGCAGGGCTACCGGATCGAACCGTGGAACGGCTGGTCGATCACGTACTCGCCGTTCAACTTCAACAACCCGCAGCTCGGCGCGGCGTTCAAGCAGCTGTACGTGCGCCAGGCCCTGCAGCACGCCGTGGACCAGGACAGCATCACGAAGGTGATCTGGCGCGGCACCGCTCGCGTGGACTACGGCCCCGTGCCGCAGGACAACGACGTGAAGTACCTGTCGGCGCGGCAGAAGACCAACCCGTATCCGTTCGACCTCGACGCCGCACGGAAGCTGCTCACCGGCCACGGCTGGAAACCCGGCTCCGACGGCGTTCTCGAATGCGCGTCGCCCGGCAGCGGACCTACTCAGTGCGGTGAGGGCGTCGAAGCCGGCACCCGGCTGTCGCTCACCATGCTGACCGAGTCGGGCTCCGACGAGACCGACGGGACGATGCAGGAGCTGCGCTCGGAGCTGTCGAAGATCGGCGTGGAGATGAAGATCAACGCGCAGCCGCTGAACACCGTGCTGGCCAACGGAACCGCGTGCAAGCCGGAAGAGGCGTCGTGCTCGTGGCAGCTGTCGTACTTCGGCACGCAGGGCAGCTGGTACTTCCCGGCCAACCCGAGCGGTGAGGACCTCTTCGCCACGGACGCCGGGACGAACTTCGGCAGCTACACCGACCAGCACGCCGACGACCTGATCACCGCGACCAACCTGGCCACGGGCGACCAGCCGATGCTCGACTACAGCGCCTATCTGGCCGAGCAGCTGCCCGTGCTCTGGCTGCCGAACCCGCCGTACCAGGTGTCGGCGATCGACACCGCGCTGCGCGGGGTGAACCAGGATCCGCTGGCCGGGCTGCAGCCGCAGCGCTGGTACTGGACGAGGTGAGGACATGACCCGCTACCTCCTCAAGCGGCTCGTGCTGGCCGTGGTCGTGGTGCTGCTGGTCACCGTGGTCACGTTCGTGCTGCTGCACCTGCTGCCCGGTGGCCCGGCGCGCGGCGTGCTCGGCGTGAAGGCCACGCAGGAGCAGATCGACGCGTTCAACAAGGCCCAGGGCTTCGACCAGCCGCTGCCCGTGCAGTACTGGGAGTACCTGGTGCGCCTGCTGCACGGCGACCTGGGCGACTCGTACACGCAGAACTCCCCCGTCTCGACGCTGCTGGCAGAGCGCGTGCCGAAGACGCTGCTGCTCACCGCGATCTCGACGTTGCTCGCGATCGTGGTGGCGCTGCCGGTGGGCGTGTGGCAGGCGGTGCGGCGCGGGAAGGCCGCGGACCACGTGACCACCGGGGTCACGTTCCTGCTCTACGCGACGCCGGTGTTCTTCTTGTCGCTGGTGCTGATCATCGTGTTCGCGCAGGTGCTGCCGTTGTTCCCGGCGCAGGCCGCGCAGGGCGAGACGATCGGTGAGCTGCTCTCGCAACCGGGCTCGCTGGTGCTGCCGGTGGTCGCGGGCATGGGGGCGGCGCTGGCCGCGTTCAGCCGGTACATGCGAGCGTCCACTCTGGACAACCTCGCCGAGGACTACGTGCGCACCGCCCGCGCGAAGGGCACGCCGGAGCGCACGATCATCTGGCGGCACGTCTGGCCCAACTCGCTGACGTCGGTCGTGTCGATGCTCGGCTACTACGTGCCGGTGGTGTTCAGCGGCTCGCTGGTGGTGGAGTCGATGTTCAACTACCCCGGCGTCGGCCTGCTGTTCTGGACGGCCGCGCGCAACGCCGACTTCCCCGTGCTGCTCGGGGTGGTGCTGGTGATCGCCGTGGCGACCGTGATCGGCTCGCTGCTCGCGGACGTCGTGCAGCTCGTGATCGACCCGCGCGTGCGGGTGAAGGGGGTGCGGTCGTGACCGTCCTTTCGCGGGTCTTCGGGCGGCGCACGGCGCTCGCCGGCGCGATCCTGCTGCTGCTGGTGATCCTCTTCTGCTTCTTCGGCCCGTTGCTCTACGGCACGGACCAGTCGCACACCGACCTCTCCGCCGCGCGGCTCGGGCCCGGCAGCGGGCATCCGCTGGGCACCGACGACCTCGGCTACGACGTGCTCGGCCGGCTGATGGTGGCCGGGCGGACGTCGCTGATCATCGGCGTGCTGGCCGGGCTCATCGCCACCGCGATCGGCGCGGTGTGGGGCGCGCTCGCCGGCTACACCGGCGGCTGGCTCGACACGGTGCTGATGCGCGTGGTCGACACCGGCGTCGCGATCCCCGCGTTGTTCCTGCTGCTGGTGGCGGCCACGCTGGTCACCCCCAGCGTCGGAGTGCTGGCGCTGATCATCGGCTGCGTGTCGTGGCTGGTACCGGCGCGGCTGATGCGCGCGGAGACGGTGAGCCTGCGCGAACGCGACTACATCCGCGCGATCACGGTGCTCGGCGCGAGCCGCACGCGCGTGGTGTTCCGGCACGTGATCCCCAACGCCATCGGCACGGTGGTGGTGAACGCGACGTTCCAGATCGCCGACGCCATCCTGCTCGTGGCGTACGTGAGCTTCCTCGGCCTCGGCGTGCCCGCGCCGGACACCGACTGGGGCGCGATGCTGTCGAAGGGCATCACCTACACGTTCGACGGCGCGTGGTGGCTGATCCTGCCGCCGGGCATCGCGATCGTGCTCGTGGTGTGCGCGATCAACTTCCTGGGCGACGGACTGCGCGACGCGTTCGCGGTGAAGGGACGGCGATGAGCGAGCCGGTACTCGACATCCGCGACCTGCGGGTGTCCTATGGGGACGGTGACCCGGCCGTCGACGGGCTGTCGCTGACGGTCGAGCCGGGCGAGATCGTGGCGGTGGTCGGCGAATCCGGCTCGGGCAAGAGCACGGCCGCGCTCGCCGTGCTGGGGCTGCTGCCCGCGTCGGCTTCGGTGTCGGGGGCGATCGAGCTGGCTGGGCGGAACGTGCTCGAGCTGAACGGCGAAGAGCTGCGGCACCTGCGCGGGCAGGGCGCGGGGATGGTGTTCCAGGAGCCGATGACGGCGCTGAACCCCTTGCTGCGCATCGGCTTCCAGCTCGCGGAGGCGATCCGCAACCACGACCGCCGGCGACGGCGGCACAAGCACTACTTCCCGCGGTGCGTGGAGCTGCTGGCACGCGTGGGGGTGCCGGAGCCCGAGGCGCGGCTGAAGCAGTATCCGCACGAGCTTTCCGGTGGGTTGCGCCAGCGCGTGATGATCGCGATCGCACTGGCCGCGCGACCGAAGCTGATTATCGCGGACGAGCCGACGACGGCGCTGGACGTCACCGTTCAGCAGCAGATCCTCGACCTGCTGAGGGACATCCGGGAGACCGAGGGCACGGCGACGCTGCTGATCACGCACAACATGGGCGTGGTGGCGGATGTCGCCGACCGGGTGCTCGTGCTGCGCTCCGGACGGCTCGTGGAAGAGGCTCCGACGGCCGAGCTGTTCTCCACCCCGCAGGTCGCCTACACGCGTGAGCTGCTGGCCGCCGTGCCGCGGCTGGGCGCGGGCGAGCACGCCGACGCCGCGCCGGCGCCGGACAAGCCGGTGCTGGCGTTGACGGACATCGTGGTGGAGTACGGCGGGAAGCGGGCCGTGGACTCGGTGTCGCTGAGCGTCGGGCCGGGCGAGATCGTGGGGCTGGTCGGCGAATCGGGCTCGGGCAAGACGACGCTGGGCAACTGCGCGCTGGGCCTGATCACGCCGAAGTCGGGTCGCGTCGAGGTGCTCGGCGGACCGTTGCCACGCGGCACGGGACGCTCGGCGCGGGGGGTGCGGCGCCAGATCGGCGCGGTGTTCCAGGATCCGGCGTCTTCGCTGGACCCGCGGATGACCGTGGGCCAGACCGTGGCCGAGCCGCTGGTCATGCACACGTCCGCCGGACGCCCCGAGCGGCGGCGCCGCGTGCGCGAGCTGCTCGACGCCGTGGAGCTGCCGGAGTCGCTGATGGAGCGCTACGGCCACGAGCTGTCCGGTGGGCAGCGCCAGCGCGTGAGCCTCGCGCGGGCGCTCGTGCTGGGGCCGAAGCTGCTGATCGCCGACGAGCCGACGAGCGCGCTCGACGTGTCCGTGCAGGCCGTGGTGCTGGACGTGTTCAAGCGGCTGCACGAGGAGTTCGGGTTCGGCTGCCTGTTCGTGAGCCACGACCTCGCGGTGGTCGACAGCCTGTGCGACCGCGTCGCCGTGCTGCGCGGCGGCGAGCTGGTGGAGCAGGGGCCGGCCGCGCGGGTGCTGCGGGAGCCGTCGCACACCTACACGCAGGCGTTGCTGCTGTCCTCGCCCGTGCCGGACCCCGCGGTGCAGCGGAGCCGCCGGGACGCGCTGACGGACGTGGATCCCGCGGCGTGAGCGGAGCGTGGGCCGGGGTCGACATCGGCGGGTCGAAAACGCTCGTGGTCGTGTGTGACGCCGACGGCCGGGAGCTGGCGTCGGCGGCGGCGGATTCGGGTGCGCACCTGGGTGGCGCGGCGATCCTGGA
This sequence comes from Amycolatopsis sp. NPDC049253, assembly GCF_040678995.1. Lineage (NCBI taxonomy): Bacteria > Bacillati > Actinomycetota > Actinomycetes > Pseudonocardiales > Pseudonocardiaceae > Amycolatopsis > Amycolatopsis sp. NPDC049253. The sequence goes on from NZ_JBFAQX010000024.1 coordinate 103,554, forward strand.
CCGGGCGGCCGCGCTGGTTCTGTCCCTGGCGCACGGCGAGCTGGCCGGGGTCGGCGTCGGCGCGGCCGGCGTGGTGGAGCCGGAGACCGGGACGATCGTGGTCACCGGCGACTCGTTCACGGGCTGGGCGGGCACGGCCGTCAACGCGGGCCTTTCCGCTCGGTTGGGCGGGGTACCGGTGGTGACGGAGAACGACGTGAACGCGTTCCTCCTCGGCGAACTGTCCACAACGGACCGGCACGTGCTCGGCGTCGCGCTGGGCACGGGTGTCGGCGGCGCGCTGTACGTGGACGGCACCCTCCTGCACGGCGGCGGCACGGGGGCCGGCGAGATCGGCCACGTCGGCACCTACGGCCCGGCGCCGTGCACCTGCGGGCAGACCGGGCACCTGGAGGCCTACGCGTCCGGCCGCTCCCTGGCCCGCCGCTACGCGGAGGCGACGGGCGTGTCCCTGCGCGCCGAGGCCGTCGCGGCCGCCGCGCTGGACGGTGACGAGGCCGCGTTGACGGTGTTCACCGACGCCGGGCGCTTCCTCGGCGAGGCGATCACGCACGCGTGCGGCCTGCTCGGCATCGCGACGGCCGTGGTCGGCGGTTCCGTGACGAACTCGTGGGCGCTGCTGGAGAAGCCGATGCAGGAGGCACTGGCCGAGCACCCCCTGCTGTCGGGTTCTCCGGTGGACGTGCGGCTGGCCAGGGGTGGTGCGAAGGCCGTGGCGCTGGGTGCGGTCGCGCTCGTCCGGTCCCCGCGGCCCTAGCCGACCTCGGCTTCCTCGCCCGGCTTGAGCAGGTGCAGCCTTGCCGCCTTGCCGGCGAACGCCTCCTCCAGCGTGTCGGCGCCCTGCGTGAAGTGGCCCCAGCCCTGGAAGTGCAGCGGCACCACGTCGACGGCCCCCAGGATCTCCGCGGCCTCGGCGGCCGACGGGCTCGGCAGCGTGAGGAAGCCGTCGACGAGCGGCGTGCGCGCCCCGCCCGCGAACAGCACGGCGATCGGCACCGGCCCGACGCGGCCGGCGATCTCGCGCACCAGCGTCAGCGACGCGTTGTCGCCGCTCACGTACACCGCCGGCAGGCCTTCGGCGGACAGCAGGAAGCCGGTAACCTCGCCGACCTTGGGCTCGGAGCCCTCCGGTCCGTGCAGCGCGGGCATCCCGGTCACGCGCACGCCCCCGACCTCCACGTGCTCCCAGTTCGGCAGCGCCCGGGCCGTCCCGCCGAGGCGTTCGGCCCCGGAGGTCGTGGTGAGCACGAGCGGCGCCGTCTCGAGGTACGCGCGGCCACCACGGTCGAGGTTGTCCGGATGCTGGTCGTGCGACAGCAGCACGGCGTCCACGGCGCCGACCTCGGCAGGACTCGCCACGGGCCCGGTCGTCTTCACGAGCGCGCGGTTGCCGATCGGGTACTCCCCCGGCTGGTCGAACGTCGGGTCGGTCAGGAACCGCACCCCGCCGTAGGTGATCAACGACGTCGGACCGCCGAGATGGCGCAGCGAGAAAGTGGTCATGCCGCCATCCTGCCTCGTTCGGCCGGCCATCGGTGAGTGGCAGTGAAGTCGTTCATCGATGAGATCCTGCCAGCTATCCTCTAGGGGTGCAGAAGATCGCGTTGGTGCTGTTCGAGGGGGCTCGGCTGTTCGACACGGCCGTGGTCGACGAGGTGTGGGGCGCGCGCAGCGGGCCGGGGGCCGAGTTGCGCAAGTGCGCGGCCACGAAGGACCCCGTGCGGCTGACGGGAGGCGCCACCATCACCCCGGAACGGACGTTGGCCTGGGTGCGCACCGCGGACGTCGTCGTGGTGCCGGGCCTGGCGAACCTCGACGCGAAGCCCGCGCCCGAGCTGCTCACCGCGTTGCGGGCGGCCCATCGGGCGGGCGCGCAGGTCGCCGGCTTGTGCCTGGGCGCGTTCGTGCTGGGCGCGGCCGGGCTGCTGGACGGGCGATCGGCCGCCACGCACTGGCGCTTCACGACCGAGCTCGCGCGGCGGCATCCGTCCGCCCAGGTCGACGCCGGCGTGCTGTACGCCGGCGGCGACGGGGTGTGGACGTCGGCGGGCGTCGCCGCCGGCATCGACCTCTGCCTGCACCTCGTGCGGCTCACCCAGGGCGCGGACGCCGCGGCGGCGATCGCCCGGTCCATGGTCACGGCGCCGTTCCGCTCGGGCGGGCAGGCGCAGTTCATCACCGTTCCCACGCCGCCCCGAGACGAGGAACCACTGGCCGCCGTGCGGGAACGCGCGTTGCGGGAGCTGCGGCGGCCGTTGACGGTCGCCGAACTGGCGGGCTGGGCGTCGATGTCCGAGCGCACGTTCGCGCGCCGGTTCGTGGCCGAGACCGGCACCACGCCCGTGCGCTGGCTGCTGGACCAGCGCATCGCCCGGGCGCAGCAGCTGCTGGAGAGCTCCGACCTGCCGGTCGCCGAGATCGCCGGGTGTTGCGGCTTCGGCTCACCAGTGTCGTTCCGGCAGCACTTCACCCGCCACGTCGGGGTCGCGCCCAGCCGCTACCGCACGGACTTCCGGCCGGCTACGGCGTCAGCGTCCAGGTGACGGTGTCCGTGTAGGAGTGTCCATTACGGACACCGGTCACCGTGACCACGTTCTTGCCGGGCTTGAGCGTGACCGGCCAGGTGTAGATGTGGTCGGGTGACGCGGCGGGCGCGCCGACCGGGGTTCCGTTCAGGGTGAGCGCGACCGTGTCCACCCCGTTGCCGTACGCCTTCACCGTGGTGGTCGCGGTCGTGCGGTCGGTCCAGCGGCGGCTGGTGAGGTAGACGAACGGCGTGGTCGTCCAGTTGGCCTTGTACCAGTAGAACGCGTCCTTGCGGACCTGGCGGTCGTAGGTGACCAGGCCCTTGTCGTTGCGGCCGAGGGTGTCGCCTTCGGTGCGGCCGTCGGAGGCGAAGTCGAACATGTTCCACACGAACGTGCCCCACAGGTAGGGCCGTGTTTCGATCTGCTTCCACGAGTTCTCGTGCACGAAGCTCTCGTACTCCTCGGGGTGCACGCGCGACGGGATCACCGGCGGTTTCACCGTGGAGATCTCGACGTGGTCGTGGATGCTGCCGCCGGCGCCGTACTCGCTGATCGCGATCTTGCGCGCGGGGTCGGCCGCGTGCAGCTGGTCGGTCCACGGGCCGGGGCCGGGCGCGGACAGGTCGTACCAACCGTAGTACTTGTTGTAGGCCGCGAGGTCCGCGTGGCCGGACACGGCGTCCTGGCCGCCCTTGTGGTTGGCGTACACGGAAAGCCGTGTCGGGTCCTCGGCCTTCACCTGGTCGGCGAGGGTTTGCAGGATGCCGTTGGCGACGTCGTCGTTCTTGGCCTGCTCGTTGCCGATGCCCCAGAACGCGATGGACGGGTGGTGGCAGTTCTGGCGGATGAGCTCCGACATCTGCTGCGTCGCGTTGGCGCGGAACGCGGCGCTGTCGGTGATGCCGTTGACGAGCGGGATCTCCGCCCACACCACGTACCCGCGCTGGTCGGCGAGGTCGTAGACGTGCTGGGACTGCTGGTAGTGCGCGGTCCGCAGCGCGTTGACGCCCATCTCGTCCATGAGGTCGAAGTCCTGGTCGCGCTGCCGGTCGGCCACGGCCCAGCCCTCGTCGAGGCGGTCCTGGTGCGCGTTGACGCCGTGGAGGGCGACGTGCTTTCCGTTGAGGAACAACCCTTCGTCGGGGTCCACCGTGGATTCCCGGAGCCCCAGGGTTTGCGTCACGGTGTCGGTGACGCGGCCGGTGCGCGCGTCGAGGACGTCGACGGTCGCGTCGTAGAGGTACGGGTCGGCTTTGCCCTGCCAGAGGTGCGGCTCGGCGATGCCCAGCTGCTGCTTGATGTCGGCGTCGCCGGCCAGCTGCCGCGGCTCCGACGTGGCCTGCGCGACGACGTGCCCCCGGGCGTCGGCGACGGTCGTGCGCACGGCTGCCGCACGGGCGGCGCCGGAACTGTTGCGCACCTTGGTGACCACGTCGATGCTCGCCGACTCCGCCGTCACCGCGCGCGGTGTCAGGTAGAAGCCCGGGCCGCCGAAATCGTCCATCCGCACGGCGAGCGGGTCCACGGCCACCAGCGAGACGTCGCGGTAGATGCCGCCGAAGAACGTGTAGTCGGCGCTGAGCGGGACGACGTCGGCCTGCGCCGAGTTGTCCACGCGCACCGCGATCACGTTGTCGCGCCCCGGTTTCAGGGCGTCGGTCGCGTCGAAGCGGAACGTCGCGTAGCCCCCGCGGTGCTGTCCGAGGTGCACCCCGTCGACCCACACGTCGGCGACGCTGTCGACGCCGTCGAACTGCAGCCACAGCCGTTTGCCCGGTGCGGTTCGCGGCGGCGTGACGTGCTTGCGGTACCAGCCGGCGCCGCGGTAGTAGTTGCCGCCGCCGTCCTGGCCGTCGAGCGCGTTCCACGTGTGCGGCACGCTCGTGCGCTCCCACGACCCGTCGGCGAACCCGGGCTGCTCGGCTCCGGGCACGTCGGCCCGCACGAACCGCCACCCCGCGTCGAGGTCCGTCTGGACCCGGCCCGCACTTTTCGCGGCGCTCGAACCCGCCGGTGCGAACGCCAAACTCAGGGCCACGGCCAACACCACGGGCAACCAGCGCCGCACGACACACCTCGTCATTCACAGATATGAACGGGGTTCAACAGATTGAACGGACAGTAGGCGGCTGGTCACCGAGGAGTCAACGCGTAAACCGGACAAAGGCGGGTCAAGCGCCGGAAGCAGTACTAAAGTTCCGAACCACACCCGCGACCTGGTCCGGACAACCCTTCACCTGAAGTGATCACGACGTCACCGCAAGTCGCCGACCTGAGGGAACTCCGAACCGGAGGTAGGGTCTGCCCGTCGGCGTAGGGAGGTATCCGCGTGGACTGTGCGACGTAGCACACGGTGGGCTCGCAGCCTGCTGACATACGCCCGCTTGGTCTATACCATTCACAGGTCAGTGATCCACTACCATGCAGTGGTCCGGGATCACGGCGGCGCAGCCCACGAGGGGGACCCCATGCCCGCCATCAGGCGAAACATCGTGCCGCTCAGGTACTCCGACCCGAGCGTGGTCGCCTACGTCCGCAGCCCGACCGACTGGCTCGTGTCCAACTGCGGCTGGATCCGCGGCCGGTCCGGCGTGATGCTGGTCGACACGTGCGGCACCGAGCGGGACACGCTCGACCTGGTCAAGGACGTCCGCAAGTACTCGACCGTCGAAATGCCGCTCACGCTGGTGCTCACCCACGCCCACGGCGCGCACCACAACGGCGCCGGCGTGGCGCTGCGCAACGGCGGGCGCATCCTCGCCGCCGAGTCGGCCGTGTCCGCTGTGCGGGCGGGGCCGCAGCGGTACGAGGACACGTTCGACTGCACGAACTGGGGCACGCTCGAAGCGCCGAAACCCGAGGCCGTGCACGCCGTCACCACGCCGCGTGAGGTCGACCTCGGCGGGGTGGTCGTGGAGGTCGTGCCGTTCCCCGGCGTCGCGCACACCGACGGCGACCTGGTGGTGTTCGAGCCCAAGACCGGCACGCTGTTCACGGGCGACCTGCTCTCCGTCGGCTCCACGCCGATGGCGCTGCACGGCTCGATCCCCGGCTGGCTCGACGCGCTCTACTGGCTGGACAAGACTTTCCCGACCGTCCGCACGTTCGTGCCCGGCCACGGCGCGCTCAGCCACCCGGGCAGCTTCCCCGTCGCCGTGCTGCGCACCTACCTCAACTGGCTGCTCGACGCGACCACCCCGGAAACCCCCGACTTCGCCGAGCTGGCCACGATCGCGCGCCGCCGCTGGCCGAACTGGAGCAACCCCGAGCGCCACGTCGGCAACCTCATGCGCGCGCACGCCGACCAGCACGGCCGGCCGCTGCAGGAGAAAACCGCGCTGCGCGCGATCCTCGACGCGGTGGGCGGGAAGATCGACCTCGACGCGCGGCTGGGCCTCTAAGACCCGGTCATCCGCCGCCGCAGGCCCGAAGGCGTCACCCTGTACTCCGCCCGGAACGCCCGCGAAAGCCACGGCTGGTCGGTGATCCCCCCAGCGCGCCGCGCCGCCGGCCCTGCTCCACGAGCGCGCCGCCGCGCTCGATCAGGCAGATCTTCAGCAGCTCGACGTTGCCCGTGCGGGACGTGCGGCGCACCACCTGCGTGGTGCCCCGCACATCGTAGATCCCGACGTCGCCGAGCCACGCACTCGCGGGCGCGTTCGCCGGGCTGCACGCCGAACGGCACGGCGGCTTGCTTCCGCTCGGCACCCTCGACGCGATGCGTGCCGACCGCACCCAGAACGACCTGGGAGATGCCGCTGGTGCGAAGCCGGCAGGCCGACGCTCCTCGGTCACTGGGGCGCCGCCTCATTGCGGCGCGAACCAAAGGGTGGCCCGAAGCTCTACAGAACAGTTGTCGTAGCGCGCCAGACTTGTTGTTCGTCGGTGTATGCGCAGCACGGCATGCCGATCGCGAGCCCCGCGATGCGGGCGGAGACCGGCTACCCGGCCGGGCTCCTGCAGCTGTACGGCGGGACCATCCGCGAGCAACCCGTCGAGGAAACCCGCCAGGGCGCCTTCGGCGGCAACGCCGTGGTCCGCCGCGAACCGGCGGGTGTCGTCGCGGCGATCGTGCCGTGGAACTTCCCGCAGACGCTGCTGTTCGTCAAGCTCGCCCCTGCGCCGGCGGCCGGCTGCTCGATCGTCGTGACGCGCTCGACGGAGACGGTGCTCGACACCTTCCTGCTCGCCGAAGTCCTCGAAGACCTGGGCCTTCCACCGGGCGTGGTGAGCATCGTGCCGGGTGGCCGCGAGCTCGGCGCGTACCTGGTGAAGCACGCCGGGGTGGACAAGGTCACGTTCACCGGCTCGACGGTGGCCTGCCGCGCGATCGCCTCGGCGTGCGCGGGGCTGCTGCGCCCGGCCACGCTGGAGCTGGGCGGCAAGTCGGCGGCGATCATCCTCGACGACGCGGATGTCGCCGGCAGCGTCGAGGGCCTGGTCGTGGCCACGATGATGAACAACGGCCAGACCTGCTTCCTCGGCACCCGCGTGCTCGCGCCGCGCAACCGCTACGGCGAGGTCGTGGACGTGCTCACCGACCTTGCCGCGGGCGCGTCATCGGTGACGCGCTCGACGAGCGCACCACGGTCGGCCCGATGGCCAGCTCCGCGCACCGCGCCCGGGTGGAGGGCTACATCGCGAAGGGCAAGGCCGAAGGCGGACGGGGTGACCACCGGCGGCGGCCGGCCGAACGGCCGTGACGTCGGCTGGGTCGTGGAGCCGACGATCTTCGCCGAGGTGGACAACTCGGCCACGACTTCGCGCGAGGAGATCTTCGGGCCCGTGCTGTCGGTGATCCCCTACAGCGACGAGGCCGACGCCGTGGCCATCGCCAACGACTCCGACTTCGGGCTCGGCGGCACCGTCTGGACCACCGACCCCGACCGCGGCATGGCCGTGGCCCGGCGCGTCGAGACGGCCACGATCGGCGTGAACACCTGCCTGCCCGACCCGGAGCGCCCTTCGGCGGGGTGAAGGCCGGCGGCATCGGCCGCGAGCTGGGCCGGAGGCGCTGGGCAACTACCAGCAGTTCAAGACGATCTACCGCGGCGCCTGACGCCACACCCGCGCAGGCCTGCCCGGATCGCCCGGGGAGGCCTGCGCGGTGTCAGAGTGCGAAGTAGGTCAGCCGAGGTACTTCTTCAGGTCGTCGAGCACGTGGTCGGCGCCGATCGGGCCCAGGCCGAGGAACCACACCTCGTCGGAGACGCGGATGGCGTGCTGCGACTTCACGGCGCTCAGGCCGGCCCACAGCCCGCTGCTCGTCACGGCCTTCTCGTCGGCGTTCGGGCCCGCGCCGTAGCTGGAGTAGAAGATCCAGTCGCCGTTCGCCTCGTCGATGCGTTCGCGCGAGATCTGCTTGGCCAGCTCGTTGATGTGCTGGTTGTCCGGCCGCTGCAGGCCGACGTCCTTGAAGATCACGCCGATGAACGACAGATCGCCGTAGATCCGGATGCCCGTGGAGTGGAAGCGCAGCAACGAGATCTTGGGGTTGCCCTTGATCCCGGCCTTCACCTCGTCGGCCTTCTTCTGGTACGCGTTCAGCGCCGCCACGGCCTTGTTCTCCTGGCCCAGTGCCGCCCCCACCAGCAGCAGGTTCTCCTTCCACGGGAAGCCCGGGCGGATGCTGAACACCGTCGGCGCGATCTTCGACAGCTGCGGGTACAGGTCGTTGGCGCGCAGCTTGCTGCCGAGGATCAGGTCCGGCTGCAGCGAAGCGATCTTCTCGAGGTTGAGGTTGTCGGTGTTGCCGATCGTCGGGATGCCCTTGGCGCGGTCGGCGAGGTAGCTCGGCACACCGGTCTGGCCGGCCGTGGTGGCCATGCCGACGGGCGTGACGCCCAGCGCCAGCACGTCGTCGAGCTCACCGCTGTCGAGCACGACCACGCGGGTGGGCGCCTTCTCGATCTTCGTCTTGCCCAGCGCGTGGGTGGCCGTGCGCGGGAAGACGCCGGGACCGACGTCGGCCTTCAGCTTGGCGGTCTCGGTGTCGGCCGTGGAGAACAGGCGGCCGCCGGTGGCGACGTCCTTGTCCCCCACGCCCGAGGTGGTCGTGTTGGCGGGCTGGCTGCACGCGCCCAGGAGCATGACGGCGGCGAGGACGCCGACGACCTTGGTCCATCTGGCCATCGTGGGATGTTCCTTCCTAGGGCTGGGTGGTGGGAGTACCAGCGCGGTGGCGGCCGATCGGGACGACCATGGGTGTGCCGGACACGGGATCGCCGATGATCCGGCAGGGCATGCCGAACACGTCCTCGACGAGCTCGGCGGTGAGGATGTCGCCGGGGGCGCCCTCGGCGGCGATCGACCCGTTTTTCATGGCGATGAGGTGATCGCCGTAGCGGGCCGCGAGGTTGAGGTCGTGCAGCACGATCACGACGGTGGTGCCGTCGTTGTGGTTGAGGTCGGCGAGCAGATCGAGCACCTCGACCTGGTGGCTGATGTCGAGGAACGTGGTGGGCTCGTCGAGCAGCAGCAACGGCGTGCGCTGCGCGAGCGCCATCGCGATCCACACGCGCTGGCGCTGCCCGCCCGACAGCTCGTCGACGGGCCGGGCCGCGAGCTCCACGGTGTCGGTGGCCAGCATCGCGCGCGCCACCGCGTCGTCGTCCTCGTCGTTCCAGCGGCGGAACACGCCCTGGTGCGGGTAGCGGCCGCGGCCGACGAGGTCGGCGACCGTGATGCCCTCGGGCGCGGTGGGCGACTGCGGCAGCAGGCCGAGCACCCGGGCGACATCCTTGCTGCGCAAGGAGGAGATGCGCTCGCCGTCGAGGAACACCGCACCGGCCGAGGGGGCGAGCAGGCGCGCCAGGCCGCGCAGCAGCGTCGACTTACCGCACGCGTTGGTCCCCACGATCATGGTGACCTTGCCCTCGGGGATGCGCACCGAGAGGTCCTTCACCACCGTCACGGGCCCGTAGCCGAGCTCGAGACCTTCGGTATGCAGGGTGGGTGTCGTCGGTTTCACGCGCCTTCTCTCTCAGACTCGGCCGGCCCGGTTCGCCGTGGCGAGGAGGTACAGCAGGTACGGCGCGCCGACGGCCCCGGTCACGACACCCACCGGCAGCTGCGTGCCGAGCAGGTGCTGCGCGACGAAGTCGCCGAGCAACGTCACGAGCGCGCCGGTGAGGGCGGGCGCGACGAGGCCGACGCGGGCGCCGCCCACGAGCCGCGTCGCCACGGGGTTCGCCACGAACGCCACGAAGCTCACCGGCCCGGCCGCCGCCGTCGCGAACGCGGCGAGCGCGGTGGCGACGAGGAGCAGCAGCAGCCGCATGCGTTCCACGCGCAGGCCGAGCCCGGCCGCGGTGTCGTCGCCCAGCTGCAGCCCGGTGAGCGCGCGGCTCAGCAGCAGCGCAGCCGGGCCGAGCACCACGAGGGCGATCGCGAGCGGCACCACCTTGTCCCAGCTCGCGCCGTTGAGGTTGCCGGTGAGCCACACCAGGGCCTGTTGCGCCAGCGTCACGTCGGCCCACGTCATCAGGTACGACACGATGCTGGCGAGCACCGCGCCGACCCCGACACCGATGAGCACGAGCCGGTAGCCGTTCACGCCGCCGCGGCGCGAGAGCACGTAGATGATCACGCCGGTGAGCAGCGCGCCGACGAACGCGGCGGCCGAGAGCACCGGGCCGGACACGCCGACCAGGACCAGGCAGATCACCGCGGCGGCGCTGGCCCCCTGCGTCACGCCGATCACGTCGGGGCTGGCGAGCGGATTGCGCAGCAGCCGCTGGAAAAGCGCGCCGCCGAGTCCGAACGCGACACCCACGAGCACGGCGGCCACGGCGCGCGGGAGCCGCAGCTGCGTGACGACGTAGGCGCCGCCGCCCGTGCCGTCGCCGAAGAGGATGCCGGGCAGCTGTCCCAAGGGGACGTTGAAGTCGCCGACGGCCAGCGACAGCGCGAAAACCAGGACGAGCAGAACGAAGAGCACGATCGACACGAGCCACACCCGCGCCGCGCCCTGGCGGCGGGCGGCCGAGACCGCCTTCAGCGCGTCCGCCAGCTCCAGGGGCGGCTTCACACCTTCACCAGCTTCCGGCGCCGCACCAGCACGATGAACACGGGCGCGCCGATCACGGCGGTCACGATGCCCACCTGTACCTCGGCCGGACGCGCGATGACCCGGCCGATCACGTCGGCCACGAGCAGCAGCAACGGCGCCAGCAAAGCGGAGTACGGCAGGAGCCACCGGTGGTCGGGCCCGGTGATCAGCCGCGCGACGTGCGGCACGGTCAGCCCGACGAAGGCGATCGGGCCGGCGATCGCCGTCGCCGATCCACAGAGGACGACCACCGCGAGCGCGCAGACCGCCCGCGCCACAGCCACGTTCTGACCCAGCGCGCGGGCGACGTCCTCGCCCAGCGCCAGCGCGTTGAGCATCCGCGCGGCCACCAGCGCGAGCACGACACCGACCACGATGAACGGCACGGCCTGCGTGATCGTCGACGCGTCGCGCCCGGTCAGCGAGCCCACCTGCCAGAAGCGGAACTGGTCGAACGTGGTGGTGTCGGTGAGCAGCAGCCCGCTCGTGACGGACTGCAGCGCCGCCGTCACCGCCGCGCCCGCGAGCGCGAGCTTCACCGGTGTGGCACCGACCCGGCCGAGCGCGCTGATCCCGTAGACGACCACCGCGGCGGCGGCCGCGCCGGCGAAGCCGAACCAGACGTATCCGGTGACGGTCGTGATACCGAGCGTGCTGATGCCCAGCACCACGAACAGCGCGGCGCCCGCGTTCACGCCCAGCAGGCCGGGGTCGGCGAGCGGATTGCGCGTGGCGCCTTGGATCACGGCGCCGGACAGTCCCAGTGCGACACCCGCGAGCACACCCACGAGCGTGCGCGGCAGGCGCAGCTCGTGCACCACGAGGTGATCGGGATTCGTGGCGTCGTAGTGGAACAAGGAGTCGAGGACGGTGCCGAACGACAGCCCGCGCGATCCGACGGCGATGCTCAGCGCGGCGGCCAGCACGAGCGCCACCAGGAGCACCACGAGCCCCGCCGTCAGCGAGAGTGTTCTCGGGCGGGCTCTCTCGGCCACAGTCGGTTACCTTCACTCGCAGGACATTTAGGCTTGGCTACCCTACCCCGCGCGTGGCGCCGTCGTCGTGTGGCCATCACCACGGTCATCACGTGTCATCACTGCTACACCGCCTGGTGATTTCGCCGTGGTGGGCGAAGCATCCCGTAACAGCCGAAAGGGGTCCGTCACCGCGGTGACGGACCCCTTTCGCGGAAGCTCGGCTCAGGCGTTGGCCTTCTTGCGCGGCGCACGCTTGCGGGCCGGCTTGGCGGGAGCCTCTTCGACCTCGTCGATCTCTTCTTCCCGCTCTTCGTAGGCCTTCACGATCTCCGCGGGGAGCCGGCCCCGGTCGGACACCTTGAAGCCGTTGGCCTCGGCCCACTCCCGCATGAGGCGGTTGCGCTCCCGATCGGCGGCGGACGACGTCGCCCGCGGCGCCTGCCCGGCGGCCATGCGCACCTTGCGGCCCCCGACACGGCGGGACGCGCTGACGTAGCGCGCGAGCTCATCGCGGAGCGCGGCGGCGTTGTCTTCGGACAGATCGATCTCGTAACTCACACCGTCGAGGCTGAAGGGGACGGTCTGATCGGCAATGCTGCCGTCGATGTCGTCCACCATCTCGACGTGAACCTTCTGCGCCATGGTTCGTCGTTCCTTCACCTTCTACAGGACGTGCCTGGGGGAACCCTATCGTGTCGACTAATGTCGCGCGGTGCTGGACACCCATTCCTCTCTGGACAGCGCGTACTCGACGTCGCCGTGTTCCGCGCCTTCCAGGTATTCCGGCCACTCGAGGAAGAAGGTGCGCACGAGCACGAGCCCCGCCTTCTCGAGCACCCGCCGGGAACGGGTGTTGACCGTCATCGTCGTCGCGACGACCCGCTCGGCACCGAGTTCCGCGAATGCCTTGCCCAGCACCGCTTGCAGCCCTTCCGTCGCGAACCCGCGACCCCACACCGCGGACAGCAGGCGGTATCCGACTTCGGTACCGCCGCCCTCGAGACCACGGCTCGTCGCCGGCCGCACCGAGAACCACCCGGCGAATTGGTCCGTCGCCGAATTCACGGCGGCGAAACACCCGAGTCCCGCGGGCAGATCCCGGTATTCCGCGAGGAAACCCGGAAGTGTCGTGCCCTCGACGACTTCACGGGACACCGGGCGGCCGTCGTCGACGAAGCGCATCACCTCGGGATCACCGTGGAGATCCGCGAGCACGCCGGCGTCGGCGGGCGTGAACCGGCGCAGCCGCAGTCGCGGCGTTTCGGTCCACGTGGCCATGGCGGGGATTGGACCAGTGCGGCCGTCGGAGCGCAAGGGGCATTTCCGAACTGTGGCCTCCGGCCGGAAAATCGCCGCGAAAAATGCGCTCAGCCGCGCGTGAAGCCGCCCAAGTGGTGCGGGAAGACGGTGATCGGCACGCCCGCGCCGGCCAGGTCGCGCAGCATCGTCAGGATCGCCTCCGTGGGCGTGCCGTGGACGCGGATGCTCGTGGTGGCCGTGAGGTTCTCGCGGAACGCCGGGTCGGCGTGCTCGGTGAGCACGCGCATGTGGTGCTCGAACGAGTCGGTGTCCGGGTGGACCTGCACGAACTCGACCTCGGTGCCGTCCGCGCTCGCGTACTCGTGGAACGCGATCAGCCGCGGCTCGTGGGCGTCGACGAACCGGGCCCAGCCGGGCGCGCGGCCCTGCTCGGCGTCGAACCTGCCGGGGACCACGCTGTTGGTGGCGATGAAGACGAACGGTCCGGTCACGGTGACCACCTCCGTCCATCATCCAACCAGTTGGTTACTTGATTCGCCACCGGAACCACCGTCGCGCCGGCGACAGCGGGCGGGCCCGGAAACGGCCGAAGGCCACCGGGTTCGCAAACCCGGTGGCCTTCGGAACTGGGTACTGCCGAGTACTACTGGTGTTCGGTACTACGCGGTGTTCAGTGGTGGCCGTTCTTGACGACCGCACCCGTCTTCGGGTCCAGCGGCAGCTTGCCCGCCTGCGGGTACCAGAAGTTGAACATGTTCCACAGCCCGCCGGCGCGGGAGTCGAACGACGAGCCGCCGACGCGACCGGTGAACCAGTTGTCCTCGATGAACTGCAGAACCGAGGTCTGGTCCGTGCGGGTGTGGTCGACGAAGTTCACCTTGCTGTAGGGCGAGATGACCAGCAGCGGCAGGCGCGGGCCGTAACCGCAGCGGTCCGCGGTCGTGCCCAGCTTGGTGCTGGTGCCGGTGCAGACCGACTGGTCCTGCGCGGCGTCCTCCGACCCGTTGATGATCGTGGACTTCTGGTGGTCGTACCAGCCGTCCGAGTCGTCGTAGGCGAGGACGATCGCGGTGGACTTCCACTCCGGCGACTGCTGGATCTTGTTGATCTCGCCGGCGACGAATTGCTGCTCGTCCAGCGGGTCCGAGTTGGCCGCGTGGGCGTCCTCGTAGGCCGGGGCCTTGAGGAAGCTCACCGCGGGCATCGAGCCGGCCTTCAGCGAAGCGTCGAAGTCGGTCATGTCGTAGTTGTGGTTGGCCTGGTCGGTCTGACCGATGGCCTGCACCGAGGACGGCGGCAGGTGCTTCGGGTTCGACGTCGACTTGTAGTACGAGAACGGGTTGTGGTGGGGGCTGTAGTCCACCACGGGGATGCCGCCCACGTTGTTGTGCTGCGCACCGCAGACCGCGAACCCGTTCTGGGTGCCGGTCGGCTTGAAGCCACCCTGGAACCAGCCCCAGGTCACGTGGCGCTGGTTCAGCATGTCACCGATGTTCTTGCCCTGCAGCGAGGCGAGATTGTCGGTGGCGGTGTGGTTCTTGTCCGAGCAGTCGTCGTACGCCGGGTCCGGGTCGTTGATGACCGTGCCGATCCCGTTCTTGTCCGGGGAAACGACGGCGTACGAGTCGGTGGTCGGCTGGTGCGTCACCGAGGTGAGCGCCTGCGCCCCGCCCGTCTGACCGGAGACCAGATTGAGCGCGCCGGGGGTCGACGGGCCGAAGTTCGTGTTGTAGGAGTTGTCGCTCATCGCGTAGTTCTGAGCGTAGTTCCACAGACCCGTGACGGTGTTGCCGTCGTAGTAGTCCATGACCAGGCCCGGTTCGCCATAAAGGATCGGCTGCCCGGTGCACTTGTCGGTCTCGGTCTTCTCGACGAACTTGTCCATCTTGCCGCCGTTGAACGCGGCCTGCTCAGCACCGTAGGAGTGGTTCTGGTCGCAGGTCAGCGCCTGGCTCGGGGACAGGCGCTGAGGGTCGTAGGCGTTGGGGTTGTTGTTCAACAGCTTCTTGTCGAGGCCGTTGACCTTCGGGGTGTTCTTCGCGGCCTTGAACGGCGTGCCGTCCTGGTTGGTCGCGTTGGGGTAGGTGCCGAAGTAGTGGTCGAACGAGACGTTCTCGCCGAAGATCACCACGACGTGCTTGATCGGGGTGAGCGTCGGCAGCCACGACGCCGGGACCGTGTGCAGCGCCTGGGCGTCCGCGGTCGACGCCGTGGAGCCGGTGACGATCGCCAGCGCGGCGGCCGAAGCGAGCGCACCCGCGCCGATCAGCCGGCGCGAACGGCGACGCCGTCTGCCGATTCCTTTGTCCACTGGGGAATCCTCCTGATTTCGATGACCTCGTGGTGGGAACTGCAACTGCGGGAACACGGTCAGGCCAGCAAGGCCCGGCCGTAGTGGTCGTCGGGACCGGTCACCCCCGGCAGCGCCAGGAAGTAGCCGCCACCGAACGGGGAGATGTAATCGACCAGCGGCTCGTCGATGAGCCGCTTCTGGACCGCCTCGAACTGACGCTCGAGGTCCTGCTGGTAGCAGGTGAAGATCAGGCCCATGTCCAGGTTGCCGTTGGTGTCCACGCCGCGGTCGTAGTTGACCGCGCGGCGCAGGATCCGGCTGGAATCCGTCTCCGGCTTCCGGGGGTTCGCCTTGCGGATGTGGCTCGTGAGCGGGATGACGGTGCCGACGGGGTCGTCGGCGTACTTCGGCACGTCCTGCTCGTTGGCGCCGTCCAGCGGCGCGCCGGTGTCGCGGCGGCGGCCGAACATGTTCTCCTGCTCGGTCAGCGACACGCGGTCCCAGAACTCGACGAGCATCCGGATCAGCCGCACGACCTGGTAGCTGCCGCCCTTGGTCCACGCGGGCTCGCCACCGCCCTCGCCGAGCCAGACCAGCTTGTCGTACTCGGCCTCCGTCGGGTTCGAGATGCCGTCCTTGAAGCCCATGAGGTTGCGCGGGGTACCCGAAGGCCGCGGCTGCGAGGCGAAGCCGTTGATCTTCCAGCGCAGCTGCATCCCGCCGCGGGTGGCGCGGGCGATGTCGCGCAGCGCGTGGAGCACGGTGTCGGTGTCGTCGGCCGAGAGCGTGAGCGACAGGTCGCCGTGGCACTGGGCGGCGTCGAGCGCGTCGTTGGGGAACATCGTCATCGGCTTGAGCTTCTTCGGCTTGAGCGCCGCGAGGCCGTAGCGGTCGTCGAACAGCGACGAGCCCACGCCGAGCACCACGCCGAGGTTGCCCGCCGGCACGACCGGGCCCAGCACGCCGGAGTCGGCGGGCGGCGCGGTGATGCCGAATGCCGCGGGGGCGCCGCCGGCGGTGAGGAAGCGCGCCCGGTCGGTGATCTCCTTGAACAGGTCCGTGAGCTCGACCTTGTTGTCGGCGACGACGTCGAACGAGGCCACCACGCTCTGGGCGGGCGACCGGCGCACGATCGCGGCTTGGCGGTCGCCGTGGAACGCGACGCTGCCGGAGCCGGAACCGGAGTCGGCAGCGCTCGCGGCGACCGAGCCGACCCCCACGCCCGCAGCGGCGGTCAGGCCGGCGCCGACGACGGTGCGGCGCAGGAACGTCCGGCGGGAGGACTCCCCGGGCTGGGCAGGCTGGGCGGTCACGAAACCCTCCTGGGTTCGGCGATGGCCGCGATCGGGGCGAGCCGCTCGGTGAGCTCGCTGACGTCGGCGTTGATCTTCTCGCGTTGCGGCGTGGTGAGCGCGGACACGGGCGTCCACGAACCGTCGGGCTTGCGCGCGCCGTCGAGGGTGGTTTCGGTGCGCTTCATCCAGCTGTCCACACCGGACAGTGCGGGGTAGCGCGGGGCGAGCACCGGGCGCAGGACGTCGAGCACGGTCTGCACGCCGTCGAGGTTCGCCCGCGCGGTGGCGAGGTTGGTGCCGCTGCCGTAGTCGGTCTTGCCGGTGAGCTCGAACTGCAGGGCGTTCTCCACGATCTCGTGGGCGCGCAGGCCGAGGTCGTTCGAGTCGACCTGGCTCTGGGGGAAGGCGGTGCGCAGGTCCTGCACGTCGGTGGCCAGCTTGTCGACGACGCCACCGAGCGAGCCCATGTCCTCGTTGTGCCAGAGGCCGTATTCGAGGCGGTGGAAGCCGGTGAAGTCCGGGTCGGAGGTGCCGCCGGGCAGGCCGGCGGTCGTGCCGTTGATGGCGCCGTCGGAGTCGCCGAACGCGTCGTACGCGGCGCCGAGGCGCTCGTAGGTCAGGTGCGCGGTGAGCCAGGTGGACTCGCTCGCGCCGCGGTCGCCACGGTGCACGGCGTCCTTGAGCGCGCCGACGTCGGTGACGAGCGTGTCGAGCCCCTGTGTCACCTTGGCCTGGTAGACCTTGAGCGGCTGCAGGAGGTCGTTCTGGGTCACCGCCGCGACACCCGGGCCGCGCTCCGCGCCCCCACTGACGGTCGTCGTCGGGCCCACGATCGCGGAGGAGTCCTCGGGTAGGCACCGGAAGGCGTACGAGCCGTTACCGAGTGTCACCGACATCGGCCGGGTCGTCCCGGTGCCGAGGCCCTCGACCTCGCCGTAGATCACGCCGGTTTTCGGGTCGATCAGATCGACCTCCGACGTGACGGCCCCGGTGTTGTGGAGATTGAAGATTTGCGGACCGGCCTTGGGGTCCGTCCAGCCCTGACCACAGGCGGAGCGGGAGATCTGGATCTCCGGATCCTGCGCCGACGCCCCGTCGGGCCAGACCGCGAAAGCGATTCCCACGGCCGCGGCGACGACCACGACACCCGCGGCCCCCACCACCCAACGGGCACGTACAGACCCCGGCACGCGCACACTCCTGCCACTCGTTCGGACTACCGGGAGGGAATTATGCGTGCGGAAAGTGAAGAAACAGGGGGTCGAGACCACCTACCTCCCGGGAATTCACCAGGACTTCAACCAAAAACCGATTAAATCGGATATAAGGATCAAAGCACCGCACTGCATTAAGTCCGATTAGCCGTTTATGGTGGGTTTCTCGAACGGGCGCATGGGGGCGAGCGGGCGTGCGAACGACGCGGACGGCCGTGGACGTCGTCGGGTCGGATCTGGCGGTCCGCACGGCGGCGAACCTCCTGAGTGGGGCCGGGATCGGCGTGGTGGTGCTGGAGGAGCTCAGCCGGGAATTCACCGAAAACCGCACCCGTGCCGGGTTCATCGAGGAATGGGCGGTACGGACCCGTGCCTTTGGCCCGGCTTCGCCGGGGCGTGGCAGCACCAGGAGTTCACGCTGTGGCTCTCGGCGATCTTCCGCAAACGGACCGGCCTGTTCCTCGCCCGCGTGGCCGAGGCGTGGCAGTGGCGGCTGCTCGGTGCAGACACGGTGGTCGCGGCGTTCGCGGCGCTGGTCACGGGCAAGGCCGCGGACTGCTGAAACTCGTTGCGCCCCTGGCGTGGACGCGGTTGGCTCGGGGAGTGACTCCGCCACCCGGTTTGCCCACCGTGATCCCGCGCATGATCGTCGAGGACCCGGCGGCCGCCGTGGAGTTCCTGGTCACGGTCTTCGCGGCCACCACCACGCCCACGCCCGGCCCGGCGGAGGTGCGGCTCGGCGACGCACTCGTGCTGGTCTCCGGCGTCTCCGCGGAGCGGGAGGCGTTCCCGGCGTTCCTGTACGTGTACGTGGCCGACGTCGCGGGCACGTACGCCCGCGCGCTGGCCGCGGCAGCCACGTCGGTGGAGGAGCCGCGCGAGACACCGTACGGCGATTTCCGTGCCATGGTGCGGGATCCGTCGGGTAACGTCTGCCGGCTCGCTTCGAGAAAGGCCTGAGGAAATGAAGAACGACGAGCTGCGGCGCCGCTTCGAAACGCTCACCACCGCGCACCTCACGGACGGCTGCCTCCGTGCGCGGCTGCAGGTGCGCTGTGCGCCGGCGGGCACGCGGGCCGCCGCCGGGGCGCGCGTGGCCGGGCGGGTGCTGCCGGCGCGCCACGCGGGCAGCGTGGACGTCTTCCTGGAGGCGCTCATGGGCACCGAGGAGGGCGACGTGCTGGTGGTGGACAACGGCGGGCGCCTCGACGAGAGCTGCGTCGGCGATCTCGTGGCGATCGAGGCCGCCACGGCGGGCGCGTCCGGCATCGTGATCTGGGGCCTGCACCGCGACACCGCCGACCTGCGCGCGATCGGGCTGCCCGTGTTCAGCCTCGGGTCCATGCCGACCGGACCGCTCACGCTCACCGACCGCGCCGCGAACGCGCTCGAGTCCGCGCGCGTCGGCGAGTGGGAGGTGACGACGGACGACCTCGTGTTCGGCGACGACGACGGCGTGGTCTTCGTGCCCGCCGCCGAGGCCGACGACGTGTTGCGCCTCGCGGAGTCCATTCGCGACACTGAGCGCCGCCAGGCCAAGCTCATCCGCGGCGGCAACACGCTGCGCGAGCAGGTGCGGTTCGCCGAGTTCCTGCGCGCCCGCGAGACCAACCCCGCGCTGACCTTCCGCGAGCACCTGCGCGCCGTGGGCGGGGCTATTGAAGAGTGAGCGCCCGGTCGCCCTGGTCACCGGCGTCGGCCGGCGCGCGGGCATCGGGGCGGCCATCGCCGAACGCCTCTCCGCCGACGGCTGGCTCGTCGCGTGCACGCACTGGCAGGCCTACGACGCCCGCATGCCGTGGGGCACGGATCCCGTCCAGGTCGGGGATTTCTCGGTCGAAGCGGATCTGGCCGATCCGGCGGCACCGGCGTCGTTGTTCGACCGCGTGGCTTCTTCCCTGGGCGACGTGACGGCTTTGGTGCTGGCCCACTGCGAGTCCGTCGACTCCGGTTTCCTCGGCACCTCCCTCGAAAGCTTCGACCGGCACTTCGCGGTGAACACGCGCGCGAACTGGCTGCTCATGCGCGAGTTCGCCCTGCGCTACGCGGGCCTGCACGGCGACGGCCGTATCGTCGCCCTGACCAGCGATGCCGTGGTCGGCAACGTCCCCTACGGCGCCAGCAAAGGCGCCCTCGACCGCCTCGTCGTCGCGGCGGCCTCGGAGCTCGGCCCCCGCGGCATCACCGCCAACGCCGTCAACCCCGGCCCGACCGACACCGGCTGGATCGACGGTCCCCTGAACACCACCCTCCGCGACCGCACGCCCCTCGGCCGCCTCGGGACCCCGCGCGACTGCGCCAACCTGGTGTCCTTCCTCTGCGGCCCCGACGGCGCCTGGGTCACCGGCCAGCTCCTCACCTCCAACGGCGGCATCTCATGACCACCAAGCTCCTCGCCTACGCCTGGGTGCGGCGGGGCGCCACGGCTCTCCTGCTGCGCCGCGCGCCCGGCACGTTCCTCGGCGAGCACTGGGAGCTCCCCGGCGGCACCGCCGAGCCCGGCGAAGCCCCGGAGACCACCGCGGTCCGCGAGGTGGCCGAGGAAACAGGACTGCGCGTGCACCTCCTCGGCGAACGCGCCCGCCTCTCGTGGCCCGACCTCACCGGCCGCCCGCTCACGATCCACGCCCGCGTCTACAACGCGGCCGAACCCACCCCGGGCCCGGTCACCCTCAACCCCACCGAACACGACGACTTCACCTGGGCCAGCGCGGAAACCGCCGCGGGCCTGCCTCTCTCACCCCACGTGCGCCGCCTGTTCGGCTAGTACTGCAACGGCAGTTAGTGGTGTTGTGGTAGATCATCCTGGTGGTGGTCGATGTGGTGATGGATCAGCTGGATCGGGTGCATGAGCGGAT
>NZ_JBFAQX010000025.1:0-115717 GCF_040678995.1 Amycolatopsis sp. NPDC049253
GTGGCGTTGGTCGGGCCCGGACAGGCCGGGGACGCACCGATGTTCCCGCACCTGATGCGGCACCTGCGGATCGCCCGCATCGGACGCGGCCGGGCCCGTACTCGCCCCGATCGGGTCCGGGGAGACAAGGCCTACTCCTCGCGAGCGATCCGCGGGCACTTGCGCACCCGCGGCATCACCGCGGTGATTCCAGAGCCTGCCGATCAGGTCGGGCACCGGCAACGCCGCGGCTCCAGCGCAGGTCGTCCACCAGCCTTCGACGCACGCGATTACCGCGGGCGCAACGTCGTCGAACGCGGCTTCAACCTGCTCAAACAATGGCGTGGTCTGGCCACCCGCTTCGACAAGCTCGCCATCATCTACCGCTCAGCCGTGCTCCTTCACGCGGTGACCATCTGGACCAAAACATTGCCAGACACGGCCTAGGTGTATTTGGCCAGGACGTTGGTTGCGGAAGGGGTCTGGTTGACGTGGGGAGAGCCTCCGGTTGAGGTGTGGCTTGTCTAGGACCCACGTCAACCGGAGGCTCTCGTGTCTCACCGTAATGCCCGGACCACGTTCCTGGGCAGGTTGCTGATCGTCCAGCGTCACCAGGCCGGATGGCCGCAAGCACACGTCGCGGCCGCGATGGGAATCTCTCGCAAATGCGTGAAGACCTGGCTGGACCGCTACGCCACCGAGGGGGAGCCCGGTCTTCGTGACCGATCCTCGCGGCCGCATACCTCACCGCGGCGGACCGATGATCAGCTCGAGCAGCGGATCATCACGTTGCGGCAGCGTGAACGCCGCGGCCCGGCCTGGCTCAGCTGTGCACTGGGTGTCCCGACACGGACGGTGTCGCGGGTGCTGGCCCGCCACCAGATCCCGCGACTGGCGACGCTCGAACCGATCACCGGGCAGGTGATCCGGGCCAGCAAGACCACAGCCGTCCGCTATGAGCGGGAGCAGCCGGGCGAGCTGGTCCACATGGACGTCAAGAAGATCGGCCGCATCCCCGACGGCGGCGGCTGGCGAGCCCACGGCCGGGCCCAGCGGGAAGCCACCCGCGACCGCAGCGCCAAGATCGGATACGACTACGTCCACTCCCTGGTCGACGACCACTCCCGCCTGGCCTACTCCGAGATCCACCCGGACGAGAAAGGGCCAACCTGCCCTGCCTTCCTCACCCGGGCGATCACCTACTTCGCCGGCCACGGCATCACCCGCATCCAACGGCTGATGACCGACAACGCCTGGGCCTACCGCTGGTCCCTGCGCGAGGTCTGCGCCGAGCACAACATCCGGCAGAAGGTCATCAAGCCCCACTGCCCCTGGCAAAACGGCAAAGTCGAACGTCTCAACCGCACGCTGCAAACCGAATGGGCCTACCGCCACGCCTTCACCAGCAACGCTGACCGCACCGCAGCCCTTGCACCCTGGCTCCAGCACTACAACACTCAACGCCGCCACAGCGCACTCGGCGGCCACCCACCCACCAGCCGACTGCCACCAACCTGATGGCCAAATACACCTAGGGCGTATCTGGCAAAGCTGCGATGGGTTGCGGGGCTGCTGCCGGTCGTGCCCCGACCGGGTCCGCCGCGACAAGGCCTGCTCCTCGCGGGCGATCCGTGGACATCTGCGGATCCGCGGCATCACCGCAGTGATCCCCGAACCCGCACACCAGGCTGGGCACCGGCGACGCCGCGGCTCGCGCTGCGGTCATCCGGCCACGTTCGATCCGATCGACTGGCGCGGCTTCAGACGCGCGCTGGCAGCGCCTCAGTCGAGGCAGAACTCGTTGCCCTCGACGTCCTGCATCACCAGGCACGACTCGTTCTCCTCGTCGGCGACCAGCAGCTGCCGGCGGACGGCGCCGAGCGCGACCAGGCGGGCGCCCTCGGCTTCGAGCACGGCGACGCGCTCCTCGCCCACGAGCCCGGTGCCGACCCGCACGTCGAGGTGCACGCGGTTCTTGACGACCTTGCCTTCGGGCACGCGCTGGAAGTACATCCGCGGGCCCACCCCGGTGGGGTCACTGCAGACGAACCCCGAGTCCTGCTTCTCCGGCGGCAGCGAGCGGGTGAACTCGTCCCAGGTGGCGAACCCGTCCGGTGGCGACGGGACGACGTAACCGAGCACCTCGCACCAGAACCGCGCGACGCGCTCCGGCGACGCGCAGTCGAAAGTGATCTGGACCTGCCTGACTGACCCCATCGGCCCACCCTAGCCGGACGCGGCCACACGCCGCACGCGAAAACCGGTGGAGCCGCGCCGCCGTGCGTTGTTACCGTGCCGCCGAACCACGTTGCCCAGGAAAGGGCGTGCCGGTGTACACGCTGTGAGACCTCCCGAGAGCTGATTCGTCGCGCGTCGCCCCTGTGCGCCGCGCTGACTTGTGCTGCGGACTTCTCACAGAAACCGGTGTCCTTCTGTGCTCATTCATTGGGTGGTCGAACCCACCCGTTTTCCCGTCCTTCTCCGTCGCTGCACGGCCTGCGGTCACGACCGTTTCCGGCCCAGTGGCAAATTCCGCGTCAACGCCCACCACAAGCTCCTCGAAGCCTGGCTCCTCGTGCTCTGCACCTCGTGCGGGGACACGGTGAAGCTCTCGGTCCTGGAGCGGACGAATGTGCGGTCCCTTCGTCCCGATGTGCTGGAACGCTTGCACACCAACGATCTCGGCCTGGTCGCCGAGCTGCTCCAGGACCCGCTTGTGCTGCACCGCAACCGGGTCGGCCTCGACTGGGCCGGTGCCTGGCGGCTCGACACCGGCGGCTCGGATCATCTCGACCAGGAGGTGATCGACGTTTCAGTGCGCTTCGCCGCCCGCATTCCGGTGCGTCCGGTGCGCTTGATCGCCGAAGGCTGCGCGCTTCCCCGCGCCGAAGTCGAAAGGCTGCTCGACGACGGCAAACTCGTCTCGGCGGTCCGGCTGAGCGGCAAGCTCTCCGGCGACTTCACCTTCACGCTCAAACGCTGAACACTGCGGCGGCCGGGGCCTGCCCCGGCCGCCGTCAGAGAAAGTCCCAGCCCGGCCGACCCGACTTGCAGGTCTCGTAGGCCACCGGGTCGATGGTCTGGTAGATGCCGATCACCGTCTCGCCGTCGCAGGTGACGCGGCACAGGTGCTCGTCCAGGCCGCGCAGGCTGATGCGGGTGCGGGGGTTCGTGAGGTCGTACGTTTCGCCCTCGGTCATCGACGGGCCGTCGTAGGAACCTTGGTGGATGCCGCTTTCCGGGGTGCCGCCGTACATGCCGCAGCGCAGGAACGCCGTCTGCAGACCGAGGTGCTCGTAGTGCAGCCGCTTGACCTCGCCGGTGCCGAGCCGGTAGTCGACGATACCCTCGGCGAAGATGTCGGTGTCGGGGTCGAACCGCAGCCGCCGCGTCGGCTTGGCCACGCGCGTCGCGCCCGGCCGGCTGTCGCCGAACGGGTAGTACACGCGGTCGCCCCACAGCGTCCAGTCCGAGAAAGGCACGAACGCGTTGCCGGACACGCCGACGTGGAGCCGTCCGCCGAGCGACATCGCCGGCCCGCCGACGCCGCGGCCCGTGCCCCAGTGCCGGTCGCGGGTGCCCGCGGAGCCGGGGCCGAGCTCGACGCGGGTGCCGTCGACCTCGACCCAGCCCTCGACCGTGCCGAAGCCCTCGAACCCGGCGGTCACGTCGTTGCGCCGGCCCGGCGGCGTGCCGTGGGCCGAGTCGGACAGCGGTTCGCGGAACACCTGGCGGGTGGTGTCGCGGAAGGTCAGGTCGTAGCTGATGCCCTGCTCGTTGGGCTCCAGCACGTAACGCCATTCCCGCAGGCCGCGGACGATCTCCGGCGCGATCGGGCCCACCCGCAGGTCCGCGCGGTCCACCCCGAGCGCGCGAAAGCTGCGCACGGACGTGTGGCGGCCTCGGAAGTTCACGATGGCGTAGGCCTCGGCGCGGTCGAGGTTCGGGTAGAAGCTGCCGCCGGTCGCGACCATCACCTCGCCGGTGGGGTCGTGGCAGATCATCCAGTACCGCTCGTAGGCGCGCGGGTCGCCGGTCGCCATCACGCGGATCGGGTCCGGCGTCTGGTGGATGAGGTAATCGTCCAACGGGGACAGGGGGAACTGCTCGGCGAAGTGCTCGTCACCGAGGGTCAGGTCGCTCATCGCCACCTCCTCAGCTTGGGTCGGTTTCGATCCGACGGACCAGGTACTCGGTGATCTCCCGCCGGGCGGCGGCGCCGTCCGGGGTGTCGGGCAGGTTCGTGATGACGCGGGACAACAAGGCCCGCAGCTCGGCGTTGCGGCGCGCGGCTTCCGCGACGTCGTAGCCGGCGGGTTCGGCCACCGCGGGGAGCTCGACGTCGTGGCGGGTCAGCAACTGCGCCATCGTGGCGTTGTCGTTGAGGTAGAAGGGAAGCAGCTCGGACCACGAACGCCCGATCTGCTTCAGCAGCCGCCGCACGTTGACGAGATTCTCGTGCGAGTCCCGGCTCAGTCGGGGATCGGTGGCGACGTCGTCCAGCAGGCGCTGCGCACCGTGCAGCTGGTCTTCGATGGTCGGGCGCACGTCAGCTCCGTTCGGCGATCGCGGTCAGCAGGGTCAGCAGCACGCGTCGGGTCGGGCGGTACGGTTCGTCGCTGCGCTCGTCGAGGAACGCCCGGAGGCCGCTGACCTGCATGACCACGGTTTTGAAGGTCGAGAAGACCACCCACCACTCCAGCGCCGTCTCGTCGACGTCCAGACCGGTGGTCTCGCGGTAGTGGCGAACCAGGTCTTCGCGTTCCCACGCGCCCTCGATGAGGTGCTCGCGGTGGCGCAGGGGCTGCACGACCCAGCCGAGGTCTTCCAGGGGGTCGCCCAGGTGCGCGAGCTCCCAGTCGAGCAACGCGGAAACGCGGTCGCCTTGCAGCAGGATGTTGCCGGGCTTGAAATCCGCGTGCACGAGCACGGTGTGCGGCGACGCGGGCGCGTGCTCGCGCAGCCACGCGAGCGCGAGGTCCACTTCGGGCAGTGCCTCGAGCTGGTCCTGGCGCAGCACGGTTTCCCAGCGCCGCAGCTCGGCCAGCGCCGCCTGCTCCCCCGGATCTTCGAGCACCGCACCGAGGCCGGTGGAACGCCAGTCGACGGAGTGCACCTCCGCCAGCAGTTCGCAGAACCGCCGCGCCAGGCCGGTGCGCTCGGCCAGCGGGCGGTCGCCGTTGACCACGCGGTAGTCGCAGGCGCCGGGCTCACGCCGCATGATCAGCGACGGTTTGCCGAGCCACCGGCCGTCCGAGTCCAGCCAGCGGGCCCGCGGCGCGGGGAGGCCACTCGGTTCCAGCGCCCGCAGCACGGCGAACTCCGTGCCCCGGTCGGTGTCCACCAGGCCGCCTTCGGGGTCGCGCCGCAGGATCAGCGGTTCGCGGTCGTCCGTGGCGGGGTCGACGAGGTCGAACACCCAGTTCTCCCGCGAGCGGCCGACGCCGACGCGGGTCAGGTCGGCGATCTTCGGGACCGAGCCGAGCTGCGCCGCGAGGAACTCGTGCAGCTGCGCGTCGAGCGTGCTGGTCATGGCGTCTCCCGCAGTGAGGAACGGTGGCCGGGGGCCGCGATGGCGACGAGGGCTTCGGCGCGCTCGGCGAGGCTTTTCCCGCGCAGGTCGGCGATTCCGTGCTCGGTGACGACCACGTCCACATGGGACCGTGGCGTCGTGACGGCGCCGGCGTGCAAGCCGCGCACGATGCGCGACCGGGTGCCGTCGCCCGTCGTGGCGGGCAGCATCACGATCGAACAGCCGTCCCGCGACTGCTGGGCCGCGCGCAGGTAGTCGGGCTGGCCGCCGATCCCGCCGACGTACCCGGAGCCGAGCTCCTCCGCGTTGACCTGCCCCGTGAGATCCACCTGCAGCGCCGAGTTCATTGCCACGAAGTGGTCGGCGACCGCGCCCGGCCGCGACAGGTCCGACACGGGACACACGAGCACCCCGCTTTCGACCACCCAGTCGTAGAGCTCCGGGGAGCCGGCGGCCTCGCAGATCGTCACGGCGCCCGGCTCGTCGCTCAGCGCGCCGGAGCGGGCGAGGTCGAGCAGCCAGGACCCGGCGAGCGTCGAATGCACGCGCAGGTCGCGCCGGGACTTCAGCGCCCGGCCGAGCGCCGACGGGAGCGTGCCGACGCCGAGCTGGATCGTCGCTCCGTCGGGCACCAGGCCGGCGACGTGCCGCGCGATCGTTTCGTGCACCGGCCCGGTCGCGCCGGCCGTGACCGTCGGCATCGGCCGGGAGCTGGGCACCGTCGCGGTCAGCTGCGACGAGTGCACGCGCGGCGCGCTCGTGTGCGGCAGGCGGTCATTGACCTCGGCCACGACGGCGCGGGCACGGCCGAGCAGGTCGTAGGTGTAGTCGACGGACAGTCCCAGGCTGTGGTGACCGGTCCCGTCGGCACTCGACACCTGCAGCGCCACCACGATCTGCTCGGGGTTGCGGCTCGCGAGCGCGCGTGGGACGTCGCGGAAGTGGCACGGGATCACGGAGACGGTGCCGTTCGCGGCGAGCCGGCCGAGCGGGCCCAGCGCGCCGAACGACACCAGCGGCAGCTCGCGCGCGGCCGGGCCGGTGAGCGCGGTGCTGTGGCTGAGCCCGACGAACACCTCGATGTCGGGCGGAGCCGCCCGCACCAGCTGTTCCAGCAACGGCGTCGGCTCGCCGGTGCCCTGCGCGACCACCACGAGGTCACCCGGTTTCAGGACGCCGGTGAGCCAGTCCGCGGTCACAGGACGACCACCGGCGTGACCGGGGTGGCCGTCGAGCCGACGAGCGGGATCGGCGCGAAGACGAACAGGAACGTCGACCGCGATTCGGCCGCGAGCGCGCCGCCGAGCTCGGCCAGCTCGAGGTTTTCCAGCAGCGGCACGCCGTGCTGGTGCAGGAGCAGCAGGTGCGCGGGGAACCCGCTGGTCGCCGACTGCTGTTCCACGGCGTAGTTGTCGGCACCGACGAGCGCGACGTCGCGGTCGGCCAGCCAGCGCGCGGCCTCCTCGGTGATGCCGGGCTCGTCCGCGAAGTAGTCACCGCCGCGGCCCTGGGTTTCGAGCCAGCCGGTGCGGATCAGCACGGCGTCGCCGAGTTCGGGCGTGACCCCGGCCTCCGCGATGCCCTGGCGCAGCTCGTCGACTCCGACCGGAGCACTCGGCTCCAGCGGCCCGCCGGTCGCGGTCACCAGGTCCACGAGCACCCCGCGTGTCACGACCGGAGGCAGCTTCTCGGCGCCGCAGCGCTGCGCGCCGCGCGTGGTGCGCGTCGAGGCCT
Source organism: Amycolatopsis sp. NPDC049253 (assembly GCF_040678995.1). Lineage (NCBI taxonomy): Bacteria > Bacillati > Actinomycetota > Actinomycetes > Pseudonocardiales > Pseudonocardiaceae > Amycolatopsis > Amycolatopsis sp. NPDC049253. The sequence continues at coordinate 7,247 of NZ_JBFAQX010000025.1, forward strand.
GCGAGTGTCCATTGTAGATCTCCTCGCCGGTCCAGGCGTGGGACAGCGAGTCGACGTGGGTGCCGCTGTGCGTCGGGAACTGCACGGTGTCCTCGGCGAACCGGAACCCGCCCGGCGTGCGCGCCCCCAGGGCGTAGTCCCCGGCGTCGCGGTTCATGAACCGCATCGGCCCCGGCCGGTGGCGCGGCGACGAGGTGGCCGGGCCGAGCGGCTGGGCGAGGCCGATCGTCCGGCCCGTCCGCACGAGCCCGGCCGCGCGGCGGGTGACGTCGGGGGTGACGAGGTTGAGCGCACCGGCCTCGTCGTCGGTGCCCCAGCGGCCCCAGTTGCCCGTCATGGCATGCCTGCTTTCAGCTTGTCCTGCACGAGTCTCTCCGCCTCGTCGCGCAACGTCCGGCGGACGAGCTTGCCGGTGCCGGTCTTCGGCAGTTCCTCGACGATCGCCACCGCCCACGGCACCTTGTACCCCGCGATGCGCTCCTTGCAGTGGGCGATCACGTCCTGCGCGGTGAGCCTTCCGCCGCGCGCCACGACGAACGCCACCACGACCTCGTCGCGGCTCGGGTGCGGCGCGCCGAGCACCACGGACTCGGCGATGTCGGGGTGGCCCGACAGGAAGCTCTCGACCTCGGCCGGGGAGACGTTGATGCCGGAGGTCTTGATCATGTCGGTGATCCGGCCGATGAACGAGACGGTGCCGTCGGCGTTGAGGACTCCGCGGTCGCCGGTGCGGAACCAGCCGTCGCCGGTGAAGGCCTCCGCGTTGGCCTCGTCGTCGAGGTAACCCGGTGTCAGGCGGCCGCGCACCTGCAGCTCCCCCGGCTCGCCGGCCGGCAGCGGCGTGCCGGTTTCCTGGTCGGCCACCCGGATCTCGACGCCGGTCAGCGGTTCGCCCTGCGTCCTCAGGCGCGTCCCGAGCGGCATGCGGTGGTCGGTGACGCAGCAGTTGCCGTAGGTCTCGGTCGAGCCGTAGACGTTGCACATCCCGGTGATGCCCAGCTGCGTGATCGCGCGCTCGACCTCCTCGGGCCGGCCGATGGTCAGCCCGGTGCGCAACGACGCCACCTCCCGCACGCGTTCGGCCGGCCCGTTGACGAGCGCGTCGACCATGGCAGGCAGCAGGTACGCGGCCGTCACGCGCTCCGCCGCCATCAGCTCGGCCGCGGCTCGGGGTTCGAACTGCTCCTGCAGCACGAAGCGGGCCTGGTGGGTCATCGTGGCCATGAGCGCGTTGGCGCAGCCGAAGCTCCAGAACAGCGGGGAGCCGAACCACACGCGGTCGTCGGCGGACAGGCCCATGCGCTCGCCGATGTGGAAGCCGTTGAGGATCAGGTCGCGGTGGCACAGCGGGACGGCCTTGGGGTTCTTCGTCGAGCCCGACGTGTAGAGGACGAACGCGGGTTCGGCGGGATCGGGTTTCGCCGGGGTGGCCGGCGGCTTCGGCAGGTCCCGCCACGCCAGCGCCCCCTCCGGCACGTCGTCCCCGAGCACGACCACATGCCTCAGCGCGGGAAAGGCGTCTTGCGGTTTCCCCAGGTCCGGCACCAGCTTCCGCAGCTCGCCGACGAGGTCGTTGCCCCGCACCCGGTCCACCATCACCAGGACCGACGCCTTCGAGCTGGTCAGCAGGTAGTCGATGTCGTAGGCCTTGACCCACGTGTTGAACGCGTCGACCCGCGCCCCGGCGGCCATCGCCCCGAACGCCACCGGCACCCACGCGGCGTCGTTCGGCGCCAGCAGCGCGACGACGTCACCTTCCCCGACCCCGATCCCCTGCAACGCCCTGCGCGCCTCGTCCATCCGCTCGCCCAGCTGCGCGTACGTCAGCCGCACCCCGCCGACCACGAGCGCCTCCCGCCCCGGCACGGCCGCGGCACACGCGCGCAGCAGGTCGGGCAGGGTCTCGGCAGCAGGCGTCGTGGTCATCGCGACATCATCGTCACTTTCGTAATCTCGAATCGAAATTCGTGTTTCTGTAAACTACCGGCCGCGCGGCGAGGGAGTCAAGACGAGCTGAAGCTGGGCGGGCCGTCAGCTGTGGCGAGGGCCCGCCGTCCCGCGGGCACGACAACGTCGGCCCCGGAATCACCGCTGATACCAACGGGTTGCGCGGGACCGCGCTGAATGTCCGGCAGCAGCCGGAGCCTCACGCCCGGGGCGGGCCTGCGATTCCGCGGGCGATGACGTCGTCGGCGTCCACGCCGGACTCGGCGAGCAGGGCGCGCGTGTGCTGGCCCAGGGCGGGGACGTCGCCCATGCGGGCTTTGACGTCGGCGAAGGTCGCGGGCGGGAGCAGGGCGTCGATCTCGGCGAATTCGGTGCCGACCTTGCGCCAGCGGTCGCGGGCGCGGAGCTGGGGGTGGTCGACGACCTGGCCGACTTCCTTGAGCTGGGCGGCGGGAACGCCGGCGGCGGCCAGGCGCTCGTCGAGCTCGGCACCCGACCAGCGGACGGTGCGGGCGGCGACCGCGGCATCGCACGCGGCGCGGTGGGCCACGCGGGCGACGTTGGTGGCGAAGCGCGGGTCGTCGGCGAGTTCCGGGGCGTCGAGGACCGCGGTGACCAGGGTGCGCCAGCCGCTGTCGTTCTGCACGCCGATCAGCATCTGGCCGTCGCGGGTCGGGAAGGCGTCGTAGGGGGCGATCGAGGCGTGGCTCAGGCCCATGCGGGCGGGCTGGGTGCCGGCGTACATCTGGGTGTAGAGCGCGTAGCCCATCCACTCGACGGTGGCCTCCAGCATCGAGACCTCGATCGTGGCCCCCTCGCCGGTGCGCCAGCGGCGCAGCAGCGCGGCCAGCACCGCCTGCGAGCAGTACATGCCCGAGGCGATGTCGGAGGTCGGGATGCCGGTCTTCACCGGCGTCTCCGGGGTCCCGGTGATGGCGATGAGCCCGGCCTCGGCCTGGATGAGCATGTCGTAGGCCTTGCGCTGCTCCATCGGCCCGCCGGCGCCGAAGCCGGACACGTTCACCACGACCAGCTCCGGGTGCTCGGCGCGCAGATCACCGAACCCGAGGCGCTCGGCGGCACCGGGAGCGAGGTTCTGCACGAACACGTCCGCGATCGCGACGAGCCGGCGCGCGATGTCGCGGCCCTCCGGCACCTTCAGGTCGAGCGCGATCGACTCCTTGCCCCGGTTGAGCCACACGAAGTGCGCACCGGTGCCGTGCACGACGTGGTCGTAGCCGCGCGCGAAGTCACCGCCGTCGAGGCGCTCGATCTTGATCACGCGAGCACCCAGGTCGGCCAGGTTGCGGGTCGCCAGCGGGGCGGCGACAGCCTGCTCGACGGCGACGACCGTGACCCCTTCGAGCGGGCGCGTCACGACTGCTTCTTCTTCTCGGCCCGCACGAGCCCACCGCCGACGATCAACCGCTGGATCTCACTGGTGCCCTCGTACAGCCGCATCAACCGGACATCGCGGTAGATCCGCTCCACCGGGACCTCCCGCAGGTAACCGCTGCCGCCGTGGATCTGCACCGCCAGGTCGGCGGTCTTGCCCGCCATCTCCGTGCAGAACAGCTTCGCCGCCGACGGCGCGATCCGCCGATCCTCCCCCGTCACGTACAGCCGCGCCGCCTCCCGGGCCAGCGCCCGCCCGGCCAGCACGCCGGTCTGCTGGTCGGCGATCATCGCCTGCACCAGCTGGAAATCCCCGATCACCGTGCCGCCCTGCGTCGCGGTGGCGGCGTAGGACACCGACTCGTCGAGCGCCCGTTGCGCGGCGCCGACGGCCAGCCCCGCCATGTGGACGCGCCCGCGGGCCAGCGACGTCATCGCGGCCTTGTACCCGACCTCGCCGTCCCCGCCGACCAGCGCCTCCGGCCCGACGCGGACCCCGGTGAAGGTGACCTCCGCGGTGCGCGAGCCCTCCTGCCCCATCTTGGCGTCCTTCGGGCCGACCGTGATCCCCGGCGCGTCGGCCGGCACGAGGAACACCGCGATGCCCGTACCGGACTCCGACGCCGGCCGCGTGCGCGCGAACACGACGAACAACCCGGCCTCGGTGGCGTTGGTGATGAACTGCTTGCCCCCGTCGATGACCCAGCCGTCGCCGTCCGGCTTCGCGGTGGTGCGCAGGCCCGCCGGGTTCGACCCGGCGCCGGGTTCGGTGAGCGCGAACGAGGCGACGATCTCGCCCGACGCGATGCCCGGCAGCCACCGCGCCCGCTGCTCCTCCGTGCCGAACCCGACCAGGACCTGGCCCGCGATGCCGTTGTTCGTCCCGAACATCGACCGCAGAGCGAGCGACGTATAGCCGAGCGCCATCGCGACCTCGACGTCCTGCACGAGGTCCAGACCCAGACCGCCCCACTCCTGCGGGATCGCATACCCGAACAACCCCATCTCCGCGGCCTGCGCCCGGAGATCGGCCGGAATGGCATCCGTGGTCATGATCTCGACCTCGCGAGGCATCACACGGGTACGCACGAAGTCGTTGATCTGGCCGAGAACGGCTGCGAACACGTCGTCAGGGACGTCGGGGTTGCCTGAGTACATGGCTATCACTATCGAGCCGCGATCGACGTCAGTCCAGGGTTCCTACCCGGTCCAGATGACGAGAACGACGTCCCGCTCACTGAGAAGCTGAGCTAAGCTCACGATGTGCCGTCCTACACCCATGGTCACCAGGAATCCGTGCTCCGCTCACACCGCTGGCGGACCGCCGAAAACTCGTGCGCGTACCTCCTGCCCCGGCTCGCGCCCGGGCAGGCGCTGCTCGACATCGGCAGCGGGCCCGGGACGATCACCGCGGACCTCGCCGCGCTGGTGGCCCCGGGGCGGGTCACCGGCGTCGAGATCACCGAGGCGGCCCGTCAGCTCGGCGAAGCGGAGGCCGCCCGGCGCGGCCTGGACAACGTCGAGTTCGTGGTCGGCGACGTCCACGCACTCGACTTCCCCGACGACAGCTTCGACGTCGTCCACGCCCACCAGGTGCTGCAGCACGTCGCCGACCCGGTGCAGGCTCTGCGGGAGATGCGCCGCGTCTGCCGTCCGGGCGGCCTCGTCGCCGCACGCGACGCCGACTACCAGGCCTTCACCTGGCACCCGGCGGACGCGGCGCTCGACCGGTGGCTCGAGGTGTACCGCCAGGCCTTCCGCGCCAACGGCAGCGAACCCGACGCCGGCCGGCGGCTGCTCACCTGGGCCCACGCCGCGGGCTTCACCGAAGTCACGCCGTCGTCCGCCACGTGGTGCTTCGCCACCCCGGAGGATCGCGCCTACTGGGGCGGCATGTGGGCCGACCGCGTGCTGAACTCCGACACCACCGCGCAGATCCTCCGCGACGGCCTCGCGCAATCGGCCGAGCTCGAGGAAATCTCCACCGCGTGGCGCCGCTGGGTCGGCGACCCCGACGGCTGGTTTTCCGTGCTGCACGGCGAAATCGTCGCGGTCGCCTGAAGTCCACGCGGAAAATCAGATTTCGTCGACCTGATACGCGGCCACACTCGCGGGCGCGAGCAGTGCACCGTTGCATTCCGCGGTCGCCGGGCCGAATCCGTACGGGACGAAATCACCCGCCGCGAACCAGAACGCGTTGCCGCTCACACAGTGGGCGATCACACGGTAACCGTGGCCTTCACCGGGCAGGCACGAGACACTGATGCCCTGCCCGAAAAAGATGCCGTACCGCTCCCCGAAACAGCCCGCCGGCGCGAACTGGGCACCACTCGCCGCGGCGGGAACAGCGGACAGACCCAGCAAAGAAAACAACACCGCGGCAAGAACAATCAGCTTCCGACGCACAATTCCTCCCAGGCACGAGGATCTCGACCTTTTCCAGCGTAGAAGCGCGGGAGAATCACCGGCAATTCATCGGGCGAGTGAGCGAAAGCCAGCGGAACGTCACAGCGCTGCTCCATTCGAGCCGGTCCGGGCGGCAGCCGGACACGTCCGCGCGACGGCCCGGCACGCCACGCAGAACTCCGGGCCTCGCGCTCGGGTGGAGACGCCCGCGCGCGCCCCGGTCTCGTGTGGCCGAGCGGACATTGACCCTCACATCGATGTGAATGTCCAGACTCGGTCCGGTCAGGACAATCACGACTCGCTCGGAGAACTCCCATGAAGCTCGGACTCCGCCTGCCCCAACGACTGGGCGTGGACCTGCGGCACGACGTCGTCGAAGCGGCCCGGACGGCGGAAGCGGCCGGGTACGCCGGCTTGTGGACCTACGAACGGCTGCTCTTCCCGGAGCAGCCCCTCGAACCGTACGCGCCGCCGAACGTGCCGTGGCCGGCCGCGTCGCGGCAGGCAGCCGACCCGCTGGCCGTGCTCGCCGCCGCCGCGGTGGTGACCAACACCGTGCGACTCGGCACGTCCGTGCTGGTCGCCCCGCTCCACCTGCCCATCCAACTGGCGAAGGAGCTGGCCACGGTCGACCAGCTCAGCGGCGGCCGGGTGATCGCGGGCCTGAGCACCGGCTGGTCCACCGACGAGCTCCAGGCCGCCGGCACCACCCGCGCCGACCGCGGCCGGATCCTCGACGAGACCCTCGACGTCTTCGACGCCGCCTGGGGCCCGGACCCGGTGACCTTCCGCGGCACCCGCACAGTCATCGACAACGCGGCGGTCCTGCCCAAGCCCGTGGGGAAGATCCCCGTCATGCTCGGCGGCGGAGGCGACGCCCGCGCCATGCGGCGCATCGCCCAGCGCGCCGACGGCTGGCTGCCGCTGCTCACCACCCCCGGCCCGGCCGGCGCCGCCGAACTGCGCACCGGCTGGGACCGCATCCGGGAACTGGCCACCGGCTACGGCCGCGACGCCGGCCGGATGGAGATGGTCGTGGTCGGCAACGTCACCTTCACCGACCGCCCGGCCGGCCCCGGCCGCACCGCGTTCGTCGGCACCCTCGACCAGATCCTGGAAGACGTCCACACGGCCGCCGAGGCGGGCGCGGACGAGCTCATCGTGGACCTGAACCTGCAGGACTGGTTCACCAGCACCCGGCAGATGCTCGAGACCGCCGTCGAAATCCGCGACCGAGCCGACGTCTGATCACCGCCGTCTCAACCGGTCCCCCGGCTGAGACGGCCCGGAGCGCTCAGCTCCCGTCGTACAGCCGCGCGAGCGTCGCCATGTCCTCCTGTCCGAGACCGGCGTTCTGGGCCCGGTGCACCACGCCGACGGCGGTCCGCACCGTCGGGCTCTGCCGCTCGGGGTCGGGAACCGCGTCGAGGAACAGTTCGAGGTCCTTGCGCACCAGGTCCACCGCGAAGGCCACCGGGGGGTGGGTCTCGGACAGGAAGGCGTCGCGCTTGTACCGCACGAACGGGGCGGCGACGGCGGACTCGCCGATCGTGTCGTAGGCCGTGCGCAGGTCGATGCCCGCGCGCGTCGCGGTGCCGAGGACCTCGCCGAGCGTGGCGTTGAACGTGTGCAGCAACGCGTTGACGCACAGCTTCAGCGTCGAGGCGGCGCCGATCGGTCCGATGTGGATGGTCCGCGCGCCCAGGAACCGCAGTACCGGTTCCGCATCGGCCAGGTCCTCGGCCACGCCGCCGAACATGATCGTCAACGACCCGGCGCGAGCCGCGCCGACCGACCCGGACACCGGGGCCTCGGCGAACCGGATCCCGTGCCCGGCCAGGGTTTCCGCCACTTCACGCGAAAGCCCCGGCCCGGACGTGCCCATGTCGAGCACCAGCGTGTTCTCGGCGAGCACGTCGACAACCCCGGTGAGCACGGCCCGCAAGGCCGGCCCGTCGGCGAGCATGGCGATCACCACGTCGGCCCCGGTCACCGCCTCGGCCACCGAGGACGCGACCCGGTCCGGCGCGATCCCGGCACGCCGCGCGCGGCCGGGATCGCGGTTCCAGCCGACGACGTCGACGCCGCTGTCGATCAGCCGCAGGAGCAGCTGCGAGCCCATCGCGCCCAGCCCCAGCACCGCGACCTTCACGAGTGCCTCCCCGGATCGATGAGGACCTTCCCGTCCACGCCCCCGGCGGCCAGCCGCGCGAGGCCGCGGTCGCTGAGCTCGTCGAGGCCGATCACCGAGTCGAGCAGCTCGGCACCGAGCACCCCGGCGGAGAGGATCTCCAACGCCGGCACCAGATCCTCGCCGCACACGTGCGCCACGGTCGACTCGACGGTGATCTCCCGCAGCACCAGGCCGAACAGGTCGACCGCGGGCGCCTGCTTGGGCAGGCCGACGGCGAGAACGCGCCCGCCGTCGGTGACCATCCGCAGCGCGTTCTCGAACTGCCCGGGCGCGCCGCTCGCCTCGATGACCACGTCGGCGCCACGCCCGCCGGTCAGCTCGCGCACGGCATCGACGACGTCGCCCGCCGCGTCCACGGTCCGGGTGGCGCCGAGCCGCGCGGCCCGGTCCAGCTTGTCGCCGGCGAAGTCGACCACGGTCACGTCGGCGTCGTGCAGGTGCCGCAGCCCGGCCAGGACGAAGGAGCCGATGGCGCCGGCCCCGATGACCACCACGGAGTCACCCGGCCGGACGCCCGCCCGCCGCGCGGCGTGCAGGCCCACGGCCAGCGGCTGCGCCAGCCCGGCGTGGTCGAGCGACACCCCGGCCGGGATCGGGCGGAGCATGCCGGCGGGAGCGGCGACGTATTCCGCGAGCCCGCCGGGGGCGTTGAGCCCGAGCGTGTAGTACCGGCGGCACAGGTTGGTGCGGCCCTCGCCGCAGCGATCGCACTGTCCACACGAGACACCGGCACCCGCCGCGACGAGATCGCCCGCGGCGAACCCCTCGCCACCGTCCACGACCTCGCCGACGAACTCGTGGCCGATGATCATCGGGCCGAGGTGCCCGCTGGCGGGGTGGCGCCGGGTGAGCGGCACCATCTTCGGCCCGGCCGCCCACTCCGTGGCGTCCGAGCCGCAGATCCCGCTGCGCCGCACGGCGACGAGCACCTCGCCCTCGCGCAGCCGGGGCAGCGGCACCTCTTCGATCCGGACGTCCTGACGGCCGTGGTAGACGGCCGCCCGCATGGTCCCGGTCACCGCGCGGCCTCGAACTCGAGGTGCACCTTGATGTTCTTCGCGGTGTCACGCGAGGCGCTGATCGCCTCCGCGGCCCGCTCCACCGGGAACCGGCCGGTCACCAGGTCGGACAGGTCGAGCCCGGCGCGCGCGAGGAACCGCAGGGTCTCCGGCCACACCCCCGGCGAGCCGATGATGCCGCGGATGCTCAGTTCCTTCGACTGGATCAGGCCCAGCTTCGCCGGCGCGGTGCCGCCCACGTCGATGCCGACGTACACGACCCGCGCGCCGTGTGCGGCGACGTCGAGCACGTCGGCCATCACCGACGGCCGCCCCGTCGCCTCGATCACCACGGTGCCCCCGGTGCCGCCGGTCGCCTCGGCCACCTGCTGGGCGATCGGCCCGGCCGTCGGGTCGAGCACGACCTCGGCGCCGAGCTTGCGCGCCGCCTCCGCGCGCCCGGCCGCCGGCTCGACGGTGATGGTGCGCGCTCCCAGCGCCGCGGCTCCGGCGGTGACGCCGAGCCCGATCGGGCCGGCGCCGAACACCACCACCGTGTCGCTGGCATTGACGTTGCCCGCCTTCATCAGCGCGTGGTACCCGCAGCTGAACGGCTCGACGAGCGCGCCGTCGGTGAAGGACAGCGAATCGGGCAGCCGGTGCAGCCACGCGGGTTTGGCGACGAAGAACTCCGCCGCCGCACCGCTGATCGAGAAGCCGAAGTGGTCGTCGCCGATCACGCACTCGCCCACCACGCGGTCGCCGGGCGCGAACTCCGTGACGTCGGCACCGGTTTCGACGATCTGGCCGGACCATTCGTGGCCCGGGATCACCGGGTAGGAGAACGGGATGATGTAGCGGCCTTCGAGCAGCTCGATGTCGGAGTGGCAGACACCGACCGAGCGGGCCGCGACGAGCACCTCGTCGGCGGCGATCCGCGGTACCTCCAGCTCGTCGACGGACACCGTGTCCACCGCGGTGAACCTCAGGGCTTTCATCGTCTGGCTCCTTCTCAGGCGGTGGCTTCGCCGCGGCCGGCGGGCGTGTTGAGGTGCGACTGGGACTCGCGGGCGGTGGAGAGCGCGCCGTTCACGGCGATGTAGCGGGGACCGGCGACCAGCAGGTCCTCGGCCGGGAACTTCGTGATCACCTCGCAGCCCTCGGGGGTCACCACCAGCTCCTCCTCGATCCGGGCCGCGCCGACGCCGTCGGCCGAGGGCCAGTACGTCTCGAGCGCGAACACGTTCCCGACCTCCAGCACCTCGGGGTGCTCCAGCGAGACCAGGCGGGAGAAGATCGGCTTCTCCCAGATGGACAGCCCGACGCCGTGCCCGTACTGCAGGGCGAACGCGGCTTCCTCGTCGGCGAACCCGAACTCCTGCGCGGCGGGCCACACCGAGACGATGTCCGCCGTGGTGGCTCCGGGACGCACCAGCGCGATGGCGTGGTCCATGTACTCGCGGGCCCGCACGTAGGCGTCGCGCTGCGCACGGCTGGCCGAACCGACCGCGAACGTGCGGTAGTAGCAGGTGCGGTAGCCCTGGTGGCTGTGCAGGATGTCGAAGAACGCGGGGTCGCCGGGCCGGATCAGCCGGTCGGAGAACACGTGCGGGTGCGGCGAGCAGCGTTCGCCGGAGATCGCGTTGACACCCTCGACGTACTCCGAGCCGAGGTCGTAGAGCGACTTCGAGACCAGCCCCACGCACTCGTTCTCCCGCACGCCCGGGCGCAGGAACCGGTAGAGGTCGTCGTAGGCCGCGTCGACCATCGAGGCCGCCTGGGTCAGCAGCGAGATCTCGTCGGCGGTCTTCACGCGCCTGGCCTCCATGAAGACCTGCTGCCCATCGGTGACCGTGATGCCCGCGCGCTGCAGGGCGGCGAGGATCGGCAGCTCGATCACGTCGACGCCGAGCGGTTCGTTCAGCAGCCCGAACTTCTCCAGCTCGCGCTTGATCTTCGCGGCGACCTCGTCGGCGATGCCCGCGTCCGGGTGGAACGCGCCGCGCAGCGTGGAGATCCCGGCGCGGGCCCCGGACTCGGCACGCGGCCGGACCGCGCCGTGGTGCGGCGCGTGCGGGTCGGCGTCGGCCTCGGCGGTCGTGGTGGCGAGCCACGGGTTGTAGAGCTCGTGGTGCTTGGCTGCGGACCCGAAGTCCCACACGATCGGGTCGGTGGTGCGGGTCAGCAGGGAGAACCGGATGAGCTTGTCCATGGCCCACGTGCCGATGTGGGTGGCGGACATGTAGCGGATGTTGGCGAAGTCGAACGCGAGGACGGCGCCGAGGCTCGACTTGTCCAGCTGCTCGCGCAGGCGCTGCAGGCGTTGGGTGCGCAGGCGTTCGTGGTCGATCCGGGTCTCCCAGTCGACGGCGTTGGGCCCGAACGTGGCGATCGGCATGAGTTTTCCTTTCCCCCGCGGCGGTGGACCGCCGGGAACGTGTGACGGGCGGGTCGGCCTCAGACGAGGACCATCCCGCCCTCGATCGGGATCACCTGCCCGGTGATGTAGTCGGAATCGGAGCCGGCGAGGAACACGGCCGTGGGCACCAGGTCCTCGGGTTCGGCCGGGCGGCCGAGGAGGATGTCCCCGGCCATCGCGGCGAACCCCGAGGCCCCCTCCCCGATGCGCTCGAGGTCGCTGTCGAGCTTGTCCCACAACGGGGTCCGCACCACGCCGGGTGCGAAGGCGTTGACGGTGATGCCGTGTTCGGCCAGCGCTCGCGCGCCGGACTGGGTCAGCGAGATCACGGCGGCCTTGCTCGCGCAGTAGGGCGCGAAACTGGCGAAGCCCTGGCGGCCGGCGATCGAGGCGGTGTTCACGATCTTGCCGCCACCGCCCTGCCGGATGAACCGGCGGGCCGCCTCCTGGCTGCCGAGCACGACGCCGAACGCGTTGACGCGGAAGATGCGCTCCCACACGGCTTCAGTGATGTCGAGGAACTTCTCCGGCTCGTTGAACCCCGCGTTGTTGAAGTACGCGTCGAGCCGGCCGAACTCGCCCACGGCGAGGTCGATCGCGGCGCGGACGTCTTCGCGGTCCACGACGTCGACGCGCCGGTGCACGGCGTGCCCGCCACGGTCGCGAATGGACTGCGCCACCGCGGCGGCTTCGGGTTCGTCGCGGTCCGTGACGACCACCGCCGCGCCCTCGGCCGCCATCCCGCGGGCGAGGGCGGCTCCGATCCCCCGCCCCGCACCGGTCACCACCACGGTCCTGTCGGTCAGCCGAGCCGGCATGGCCACGCTCCTCTCGTTGAGACACCGGGCGTTCGCTCTCGCTGAACGAAACACCGTCGATCCGGGATGTTGCGCAGGTCGCACCCCGGCGTGTGTACAGCCACAACGCACGAACGTATGATCGAGTGAACAGTCGGCGATGGCGCCGTGATCGGAACGGGAGCGGCACCGTGGACGACCGGATCGGCTCTGCGCTGCGCGAAGCGCGGATCAGGCAGAAGCGCACCCTGCGCGGCGTGGCCCTGGCCACGGGGCTCTCGGCGAGCCTGCTGTCCCAAGTCGAGACCGGCAAGTCGCAACCGTCCGTGAGCACCCTCTACACGCTGGTCAGCCACCTGGGCCTGTCGCTGGACGAGGTGCTCGGCCTCGATGTCGCCGGCCGCCGCACGACGGCGGAGCCCGGCAGCCGCCCGGCCGTCCTCGAACCGGAGGAGACCGGCACCACCATCCAGCGGGAGGCTGACAACCCGGTGCTGGACATGGACAACGGCGTGCGCTGGGAACGCCTCGCGATCGACGGCTCGCGGTCGGTGGAACCGCTGCTGGTGACGTACGAGCCCGGCGCGAGCAGCTCCGTCGACGGCGGGCTGATGCGCCACCCGGGCATGGAGCACGCCTACCTCCTCGGCGGCGAGCTCACGCTGCGGTTCGAGTCCGACGAGCACGTGCTGCGCGCCGGCGACTCGTTCTCCTTCCACTCCGACCGCCCGCACCTCTACGTCAACCACACCGACGCGCCCGCGCGCGGACTGTGGTTCGTCGTCGGCCGCACCGGCCCCGGCCAGCCGCGCGACTGGCTCGCCGAGCCGCCGGCCGAGTTGTTCGAACTGCTCGCCCGCCCGCTCCCGGCGACGAGCGACGAGCGCTGACCGGGCGCCCGGTCCGCCGGGCCTGTTCCGCGCGTCCACGGTGCTCATTCCGCCGCGCCGGGTTCCGCCGGGGCGGGCGGGATGATCCGCTCCGCGCGCAGGGTCTCGAAGAGCCGGGCGAACGAGTCCAGCGTGCTGGTGTAGCCCGTGAACCCGGCCTTGCGGCTCTTGCTCATGTCGGTGAGGCACTCGATGGGCCGGCCGAGGTCGCTGTCGGTGTGCCACCACGACGCGACGCGGGCGAGGTCCGGCTCGCGCAGCCCGTGACGCTCGGCGATCCGGCGCCAGACCCCGGCGGCGTCGGCCATCTGCTCTTCCAGCGGCGCGGGCTTGCCGTCGAACCCGGCCGGCGTCACGCCGAGCAGCTTCGCGAGGCGCGGCCACATCCAGCGCCAGCGGAACACGTCGCCGTTGGCGATGTTAAACGCCTCGTCGCGCCCGTTCTCGTCGGTGGCCGCCCACACCATCTGGTCGGCCAGCAGCCCGGCGTCGGTCATGTCGGTGACGCCGTTCCACTGGACCTCCGAACCGGGGAACCGGAAGTCCCGCCCGGTCTCCCGGCAGACGGCCGCGTAGACGGCCAGCGTCATCCCCATGTTCATGGCGTTGCCGACGGCGTGGCCGATGACGGTGTGCGCCCGGTGCACGCTCCAGGTGAAGCCGTGACGCTCGGCGGCCGCGAAGAGCTCGTCCTCCTGCGCGTAGTAGAAGTTCGGCACGTCGAGCCGCGCCTCGTCCTCGTGGAACGGCGTGTCGGGCGTGACCCCGGCGGCGTAGGCCTCGAACGGCCCGAGGTAGTGCTTCAGCCCGGTCATCAGTGCGACGTGGCGCAGGGTGCCGCCCGCGGTGGCCGCCGCCAGCACGTTGCGCACGATGCCCGCGTTGACCTCGATGTTCTCCGCTTCGGTGGGGCGGCGCGACCACGCGGTGAGGAAGACGTGCGTCGGTTTCGTGTCCGCGAGCGCGGCGCTCAGCGCGGCCGCGTCCTCGAGGTCGGCGCGGACCGAGCGGACTCCGGCGATGCCGGACTCGCTGCGGCGGGACACCCCGGTCACCGCCCAGCCGCGCTCGACCAGCCGGGTGGCCACCGCGGCCCCGGCGATGCCGGTGACCCCGACGACGAGTGCTGTTTCGGTCACTGTCTCCTCTTTCTGCTCGGATGTGGCTCGGGTCCGGGACGGCTCAGACCAGGGCCGGGGTCCGGCGGCGCACCCGGGTGTAGATCGCCGCCGCGACGAGGATCAGGATTCCCTGGAAGAAGTACTGCCAGCTCTGGCTCAGGTTCAGGAACGTCGTCGCGTTGAGCAGCTCCTGGATCAGCGCGGCGCCCAGCAGCGTCCCGATGAACGACCCGCGGCCGCCGGCGAGGCTCGCGCCGCCCAGCACGACCGCGGTGATGCTGGAGAGCGTGTAGCTCACGCCCTGGGTCGGGTCGCCGACGCCGATCTGGGCCATCAGCAGCAGCGCGCCGAAGAAGGTCAGGACCGCGCAGCCGAGGTAGGCCAGCACGTGGACCCGGTTCACCTTCACGCCCAGGCGCCGGGCGGACCCCTCGTTCGAGCCCGCCGCACGCAGGCCGCGGCCCCACGCGGTGAACCGCAGCGCCAGCTCCAGCCCGACGGCGACGACCACGGCCACGAGGAACGCGATCGGCACGAACCCGACCGTCGCGGTGATCGCGTCGGTGACCGAGGTGCTGATGAACCCGCCCTGGAACGGCCGCAGCAGCAGGGAGACACCCTGCAGTCCGATGTAGAGGGTCAGGGTCGCGGCCACCGCGGTGAACCCGCCGAAGCGGATCAGCACCCCGTTGAGCACCCCGGACCCGACGGCCACCACGAGCATGATCACGAACGCCAGCGCCACGAGGAACGGCGAGTGGCCGTCGGTGACGAAGAACGACGCGATCACCACGAGCAGCCCGGCGAGTGGACCGACGGACAGGTCGATCCCGCCGGTCATGATCACGATCGTCTGGCCCAGGCTGATGAACGCGAGCGCCGTGAGCAGGGTCAGCAGGGAGGTGACGTTGAACGGCGCGAGGAACCGCACGTTGTGGGCGAAGGTGTAACCGCCGAGCGCGAGGATGACCAGTGCGAGCACCAGGCTCGGCGCGTAGTCCCCCTTCGCCAGGTCGCGCAGGCGCTCGGTCAGCGGCGTCCGTCCGGTCGGCGGAGCCGGTTTGGCCGGGACGGCCTTCTTCGCCGAGGGGGCCTCGCCGCGCAGCGTGGTGGCGTTGACGACCGAGCCGGTGATCTTCTCCTCGGTGACGTCGTCGCCGGTGAGCTCGGCGACGACGTGGCCGCGCGAGAACACCACGACCCGGTCGCAGAGCCCTTCCAGCTCCTTGGCGTCGGACGAGACCACGACCACCGGCACCCCGGACGCGGCCACGTCGCGCATGATCGTGTAGATCTCCGACCGGGCCCCGACGTCGACGCCCTGGGTCGGCTCGTCGGCCAGCAGCAGCCGCGGCGCGGCGAGCAGGGCGCGCGCCATCACCACCTTCTGCTGGTTGCCGCCGGACAGCGCCATCACGTTCGTCTCGCGCGAAGCGGTCTTGACCGAGAGCTTCGCCAGCTCGGCGTCCACTCCCGCCCGTTCGCGCTCGCCGGACACGACTCCCCCGCCGGCGAACGCGGGCAACGCGCTGACCGCGGCGTTCTCCCGCACCGACATCGCCGGCAGCAGGCTTTCCCGGTGCCGGTCGGCCGGCATGTACGCGGTCGAGCGGACCAGTGCCCGGCCCCGCAGCGGCACGCCGTCGAGCACGATCCGCCCCGTGGACGGGCGCAACCCGGCCAGCGCGCGCAGGAACTCGCTCTGGCCGTTGCCGACGATGCCGGCCAGCCCGACGATCTCACCGTGGTGCGCGACGAGCCGCGCGTCCTGGAAGCCCTCGCCGGACAGGCCTTCGACCGCCAGCGCGACCTTCGCGTCGGCCAGGACCGTGTCCTTCTCCGGGAATGCCGACGTGAGCTCGCGCCCGACGATCAACCGCAGCATCTCGTCGTCGGTGAGGTCGGCGACCGCCGAGTGCCCGCGCGCCCGGCCGTCGCGCAGCACCGTCACCTCGTCGGCGATCTCGCGCACCTCGGCGAGCCGGTGGGTGATGTAGACGACCGCCGTGCCGCGGGCGGTGGCCTGGCGCACCTGGTCGAACAGGATCTCGGTCTGCTCCGCTCCCAGCGGCGCGGTCGGCTCGTCGAGGATCAGCACCTTCGGCTCCAGCGCGATGGCCTTCGCCAGTTCCAGCAGCTGCTTCTGCGCCACGCCGAGGTCGGCCACCCGGTCCTGCAGCCGCAGGTCCGAACCGACCCGGCGCAGCAGTTCCACCATCCACACGCGCGGGGTGCCGGCGGGCATCCGCTCGGCGGGCACCGCGAGACGGATGTTCTCGGCGACCGTCATGTCGGCCAGCACGGCGGGGTGCTGGTGCACGATCGCGATGCCGAGCCGGCTCGCCCGGTCGGTGGTCAGGGCCGCGATCGGCTCGCCGGCCACCGTGATCGTGCCCTCGTCGGGCCGGGTGGAGCCCGACGCGACGCCCATCAAGGTGGACTTGCCCGCGCCGTTCTCACCGAGCAGCGCGTGCACCCGGCCGCCGAAGACGTCGAGCGACACCTCCGACAGGGCGCGCACGGGCCCGTAGCTCTTCGACACCCCGGAGAGGCTCAGTGCCGCGACTTCGCTCATGGTCGCCTCTCCTACTTCAGCGCCGCGGTCTGGTCCGCTTTGGACAGCGAGCTGGACACGAACGCGTCACTCGGGAGCTCCTTGTCGCACGTGACGGGGTGCGGCTGCCCGGTGATCGAGTCCTCGAACGCGGACTGCGGGTACACCAGGTCCTTCGGCACCACACCACCGGTCGCCTTGGCCACCGCGACGTCGATCGCCAGGCGCGACATCGCGTTCTGCGAGGAGACGGTGAACAGCTGGAACGGGTTGCCGGCGTCCTTCTGCTGCTGCCAGTTGCAGGCCAGCTGGTTGGCGTCCTCGGTCGCGATCGCCGGGATCTTGCGCCCGGCCGAGGTGAACGCGGAGAACGAGCTCGCCAGCGCGGCACCGAAGTCGGTGGTGATCGCGTCGATCTCCGGGTTCTTGGCCAGTGCGGCGGTGATCACGCGCTGGGTCTGCGCGGCGTCCCAGTTGGTCACCTCGTACGGCGTGTTGCCGACGAACTGGATGCCCGGATGGTCCTTGAGCACGCTCTGCATGCCCTTGTACTCGTCGAGGCTCTGCGAGTTCGCGGCCGGGCCGCCGAGGTTGAGCACCTTGCCCTTGCCGTTCAGCGCCTTGACGAGCCATTGGCCCCACAGCACACCGGCCTGCTCGAAGTTCGTGCTCACGAACGCGTCGTAGTCCTGGCCGGGCGTCCCGCCCGGGTTGACCCGGTACGGCACGGTGACCACGCCCGCCTTGTACGCGCTGCGCAAGGCGGGCAGCACGGCCTGGCCCGCGTCCGGGAAGACCACGATCGCCTGCGTGCCCTTGGCGACGAGGCCCTGGATGTCGGAAATGGCCTTCTGGGTGTTGCCTTGCCCGTCGGTGTAGGTGAACGACGTGACGCTGGGGCACTTCGCGACCTCGGCCTTGGCCTCGGCTGTGGTGACCTTGCGCCAGTTGTTGTCGCCGAAGCCGTCGGCCAGGCCGAGCGTGACCTGCTTCGAACCGCACCAGGCGGGCACGTTCGCGCTGGCGGGCTTGCCGCCCTCGGCGCTGGTCGAGCCGCCGTCGTCCACCGTGCAGGCGGTGGTGACGAGGGCCAGGGAAGCCAAGCCGGCGAGCAACGACCGGCGAAGGGGCTGGGGAGACATGGGAAACCCTTCCTACTGCTGGGTCCGGGGAGCGGGGACACGGCGGAACCAGCCGCGCACGGCGGCCCAGTTCACGGTGTATACGGCGACACCCGCGGCGAGCGCGAGCGCCTGGACGATGTTGTTCGTGGCCGCGCTGACGCCGAGCGTCAGCACGAACTGGTCGAGCTGGGACAGGAACAGGGCGGCGACGGCACTGGCGACCGGGCTGCCCTTGCCGCCGAGCAGGGACGTGCCGCCCAGCACGACGGCCGCGACCGACGGCAGCAGCAGCGTGTCGCCCTGGAACGCGCCCGGCGTGGTCACGATGCCGGCCAGGAGGATGCCCGCGGTGCCGTAGAGCAGCGACGCCCAGACGTAGGCGGCGAGCTGGTGGCGCCGCACGCGCAGGCCCGCCAGCCCGGCGGCCTCCGGGTTGTCGCCCACGGCCTCGAACCGGCGGCCCGGCACGGTGCGCTTCATCGCGAAGCCGGTCACCGCGACGAGGACGACGGCGATGTAGACCGCGTACGGCAAGCCGAGGAAGCGGCCGGTGACGAGCGAGTGCAGCGTGTCCGTGGTCGTCACCGGCGAGCCGCCCGAGATCCCGAGCACCACCGCGTACAGCAATGCGTTGGTACCCAAGGAGGTCACGATCGCCGACATCCCCAGGCGGCTCACGACGAGGCCGTTGAGCAGGCCCGCCGCCAGGGCCGCGACGTAGGCGAGCAGCACCGCGGGAAGCAGCTTTCCGTTGTCCCCGGCGGGGTAGTGCGTCACGATGATCACGCTCAGGGACACGGTGCCGGGCACCGACAGGTCGATCCCCGCCTGCTGCACGACGAGCGTCTGCCCGAGCGCCACCACGGCGAGTACCGCGGCGAAGGGCAGCATCCCCTGCAGCGAGCTGCGGCCCAGGCTCTCGGGCTGCAGCAGCAGGCTCACGAGGAACAGCAGCGCGGTCGCGACGAGGATCGTCACCAGTCCGCGCGAGGCACGCTGCGCCGTCGTCTGCCGCCACAGGCTCGGCCGGCCGGGCGGGCGGGCGGTCCCCGAAGCCGGGGCGGGCGACGGGGCCGACTGTGTGACGACCACGGAACCCCTTGTCGTGTCGCTCATCGGATCGCTCCTCGGGTGCAGCGCACCGGGTCGCAGGGCAGGACGAAGTCTGTCCACAAAGGTCTCGTGGACAGGCGGAAACGGTTGTGGTGCAGAGGTGGTTCGGGTCAGCCGACCTTGACGAGCAGCTTCTGCGCGTCGCCTTCGGGGTCGAGCAGCCGGTCGAACCCGCCGGTGACGACGTCGTCGACCGCGATCACCTCGGTGAGTACGCGCTCCACCGGGAACCGGCCGGTCGCGACGAGCGAGATGATGCGCGGGAAGTCGAACACGGGGTAGCACCACGTGCCGACCAGGCTCAGATCGCGCTGCGACAGCGCCATCGGGTCGATCGTGGCGGGCCGGACGTGCAGGCCCACCTGCGTCGCGGTGCCGTGGGAGCGCAGGCCGGCCAGCGCCGTGGCGAGGCCGGCCTCCGAGCCGGAGCACTCCGCGGCGACGTCGGCCCCGATCCCGCCGGTGAGCGCGTGGACCGCCTCCGGCACGTCCTCGGCCAGCGGGTCGAGCACGGTCGCGACCCCGAGCGCGTCGAGCAGGGCCCGGCGGCGCGCGTTCGGCTCGCTCACGAAGATCTGTGCCGCGCCGGACGCGTGGGCGTACAGCGCGGCGAGCGCGCCGATCGGCCCGGCGCCGGTGATCAGGACGCGGTCGCCGGAGGTGAAGCCGGTGCGGTCGACGCCGTAGGCCGCGACCGCGGCCGGCTCGACCAGCGCGCCCTGCACGTCCGACACCGATTCCGGCAGCACCGAGATCTGGTGCTCCGGGACCACCACCTGCTCGCTGATCCCGCCGCCGTCCCAGCTCAGTCCCGTGCAGGCCATCTGCGGGCACAGGTGGTTGAGCCCGCGGCGGCAGTAGTAGCAGTGTCCACAGTAGATCAGCGGCATCACCGAAACCCGGTCGCCCACGCGGACCCCGGTGACCTCGGCGCCGATCTCCAGCACCTGTCCGGAGAACTCGTGCCCGAGCACCTGCGGCGCCGCGGCGTGCGAGAGCGGGTGCGGACTGGTCGGGATGACGATCGGCCCGGCCGCGTACTCGTGCAGGTCGGTGCCGCAGATCCCGCACAGGTAGGGGCGGACGCGCACCTGCCGCGCGCCGACCCCGGCCGGCTCCGGGATGTCCTCGACCCGGATGTCGTGCTTGTCGTGGAAGACCGCGGCGCGCATGCTCAACTCCTCGTAGTCTTTCCGGAACCCGCGCAGCCGGGATCCGGGCGTGGACACGGCGCCGGTACTCGCCGGGTTCACTCCCGTTCGACGACGCTGTACAGCGGTAGTGAACAATGAACCAGCCGGTGAGTCAAGAGTCAGCGAACAACTTTGCCAGACGCGCAGGTCAACGGCCGTAATCCTTGACAGCACTGGGTTTCGGACTGTTCACTTCGAGCAAACGTCTGCTGCAGCGCGTCACCGCAGCACTTCCGGCACCCCCTCTGCCGCCTTCCCCGGAGGAACCTCATGGACCTCGGCACGCGTCTGGGCCACCTGTCCTACTCGACCCTCGTGCACCCGGGTGACACCTGGGACGAGATGAACGCCAGCCTCGAGACCTACGTCCCCGAAGTGAAGCGCCGGGTTTCCCCCGACGCGCCGTTCGGCGTGTCGCTGCGGCTCTCGGGCGCGTCGGCCGACCGGCTCGCCGGCGACGGCCCCGAGCGGGACCGGCTGAAGAAGTACCTGTCGGACAACGATCTCTACGTCTACACCGTCAACGCGTTCCCGCACGGGCCGTTCAAGGGCCGCTCGGTGATGGAGAACGTGTACGAACCGGACTGGAGCACCGAAGAGCGCGTCGCGTACACCACGCGCGTGGCCGACGTGCTCGCCGACATCGCCGCGGACGGGGTCGAACCGACCATCCAGACGGTGCCGCTCGCCTATCGGCCCAAGGTCACGGGCGAGGCGTACGTGGAGCTGTTCACCCGCAACGTGCTGCGCGTCGTCGCCCACCTCGTCGCCCTCGAACGCCGCACGGGGCGGCGGGTGAAGCTCGCGATCGAGCCGGAACCGTTCTGCTACCTGGAAACCATCGAGGAGACCGTCCGCTACTTCACCTCGCGGCTGTACTCGCGGGCCGCGGCCGAAACCCTTTCCGGCCTCGCCGACCTGCCGCTCGCGGAAGCCTTCGGCGCCCTGCGCCGCCACGTGGGGATCGTGTTCGACATCGGGCACCAGGCCGTGGAGTTCGACGACATCCCCGCCTCGCTGGACCTGCTCGCCGGCGCGGGCGTGCCCGTGTTCAAGCTGCAGCAGGCCGCCGCGCTGTGGGTTCCCGAGGTGACCGACGAGGTGGTGCGCGAGCTGGAGCGGTTCACCCGCACCATCTACCTGAGCCAGACCTCGGAGCTGCGCGAGGGCACCGTCACCCGCCACCTCAACCTGTCCGACGCGATCGCCGCCTGGCGCCGCGATCCCGGCGGCGCGCGCGAATGGCGCACGCACTTCCACGTGCCGGTGTTCCTCGACGACCTGGGCCCGTTCCGCACCACGCGGTTCGCCCTGGAGCAGGCCCTGGACCGCCATCGCGCGCAGCCGCAGTCGTCGCACCTGGAGATCGAGACCTACACCTGGGACGTGCTGCCCGAGCACCTCAAGACGGGCGACATCACCGACTACGTCGTGCGGGAGCTGGAGTTCGTGCGCGACCGGCTCACCGCTTGAGCCGCTCACGGCGAGGCGTCAAGCTATAGTGAACACCGACTGAACGAGAGCGCGAGGAGCGAGACGTGGCAGCGAAGCACGAGCCGGCGGCGGAGCACTCCGAGGCCGCGAACCTCGGCGAGCAGCTGCGCGCGCGCCGGCAGGCGTCCGGGCTGTCGCTGCGCCAGTTCGCGCGCGACCTCGGGTACTCGGCCGCGTTCGTGTCGCAGATCGAGAACAACAAGTCCCAGCCCTCGGTCGCGACCCTGTACGCGATCTGCAACGCCCTCAACGTCTCCATCGACGAGTTGTTCAGCAGCGCCGCCGGTGCGGGCGCGGAGGAACCGCCCGCGCCCGCACCGGCCGCAGGCGTCGAGAAGCACAGCTTCCACGGCGCCCTGGCGAAGCTCAACGAAAGTCCCGAGGAGCAGCAGAGCCCCATGCTCCGCCCCGGCGAACGCCGCCAGCTCGTCCTCGACTCCGGCGTCACGTGGGAGCAGCTGTCGTCCATCCACGACAGCACGGTGGACTTCCTGCACGTCCGCTACGAGGTCGACGGCAGCTCCGTCCCCGACGACAAGCTCACCCGCCACTCGGGCATCGAATACGGCTACATCATCAGCGGCACCCTGGAAGTCGCCCTGGCCTTCGACACCTACCAGCTCCACGCCGGCGACTCCATCGCCTTCGACTCGACGACCCCGCACCGCCTCACCAACCGCGGCGACGGCCCGGCCGAGGCGATCTGGTTCGTCCACGGCCGGAAACCGGCCCGCTGACGCCACCCGCGGCGGATGACCATCGGCCGCGGGTGTGCACAGTGGACTGTCCACCCGAATCGCGAGCCCGGCCGCAGCCGACGCACCAGGTGGCGACGGTGCGCGGATCGGCCTGACCCGAGTGCCGCTGCGCGGGCGGACCTGTGTACCCGTTCTCTCGGCTTCGATCGTCGGCTACCTGGCGCTCTCACCGTTGGCCCACCGAATCGGGCACCGGAAGCTCGTCATCGCCGCCACGGCGTTGTTCGGGGTGTTCACCGTGCGGTGCGCGGTGGCCGGGAACGACACGCTGATCGCGCCGCGGCCGGCGACCGGGGCGGGCCTCGGCGCGGCCATCGGGCGGGAATTCGGCCACGCGACGGTCTCGGAACTGGCCTGATCGGACCGTCAGCAGGCCGGCACATCGGGTTCGGCCCGATGCGTCGTCACCTCGGCGGCCGCCCGTCGCGACGTCATCCGGGTCGGGTGGCCGTACCCGATCCGCAGCAGCGCGTGCACCTGGCCCAGCCCGCGGAACAGGTCCAGGAACTCTCGCCGGGTGCCGTGGACCTCCAGCGGCTGGGAGAGGAACGAGGTGGCCAGGCCCTCCGCCGTGGCGGTCAGCAGGACCCGCTGCATCGCCATGCCGGCCCGGACGTCGGCGGCCGCGCCGTGGTCGCGCGTCAGCACGACCGCCAGCAGCGGATCCTGCTCGAACTCCCGCGAGGGAACGGCCGGGTTCGTGTGCGAGGCGCGATGGCACACGACACCGGGGATCTCGTGCGGCGGCCCGAAAGCGACCGTCGGTACCCCGTCCGGGCTCTCCGCCGCGCGCCCGGTCCAGAACGCCGACTCCGCCCGGAACGCCGGGTCCTCGGACTGCAGTGACTCCGCTCGCCGCACGAGTGCGGCGACCCTCGGGTAGCGCCCCGAGGCGTCCAGGAACTCGAGCTGCCCGCCCTCGGTCAGCGCCGCCGACTTCAGCCGGGCGCGCGCGACCGCCGGCACGGCACGGTCGGCGAACGGCCGTCGGTTCGTGTGCCTGCGGTGCACCGCCTCGGCGAGCCTGCGGTCCTGTTCCGTCGAACGCCGGGTGCCGTCGAGGCCGACCACGGCGAGCAGGTCGGGCGACGCGGGGGCCGGCAGGATCCGCACCCGCGCGCCGAGCCCGTTGACCCGCAGGGTGATCACGAGGTTCAGCACGGCGGCGCCACACGACACCCTCGCCTCGCGCGCCGCGGGATCCGCGACCGCGAGGACCCGGTCGCGGTCGAGCCACACCTCGACCGCGCCGCCGTCCACCACGAATCGCCACGGCTGGGTGTTGTGCGGCGACGGCGCTCGCACCGCCGCCGCGAGGGCCTGGTCGAGCGCGGTGGGGAGCCGGTCGTTCATCGTGGTCTCCGGGGGACGACGCCTGGGGTCACCTCGAGCGTCGTCCGCGCGGCCGCCCCGGTGTACGGGCGGCGGTCACGAGGTCGAGGGACCTAAGACCCCGGTGCCCCCGGCTCACGGCAGGGGCACGGTCCACTCGACCCGCGTGCCGCCGCCCGGGCGCGACTCGATCGTGAAGGTGCCGCCCGCCGATTCGGCCCGGTCGCGCAGGTTGGCCAGCCCGCTCGGCGAGACCTCGGCGGGCAGCCCTGAGCCGTCGTCCGCGACCGCCACCCGGAGCACGTCGTCCTTGGCCGACACCGCGACGGTCACCGACGTGGCGCCGGCGTGCCGGACGGCGTTGCTGACGGCTTCGCGGACCACGGCCTCCACGTGCTCGCCCAGCTGCGCGGGCACCGCGTCGACGGTGCCGGACATGCTCACCGTGGGATGCACGGGCGCGTCGTCGGTGAGCTCGGCGATCGCGTCGTAGAGCCGGTGCCGCAGGCTCAGCCCGGTCGCCCCCGCGGCGCCACCGTGCAGGTCGAAGATCGCGGTGCGGATCTCGTGGACGATCTCGTGCATCTGGTCGACGCTGTCCTGGAGCCGCCGCTTCAGCTCCGGCTCCTTCAGCCGGCGGCGCGTGCCCTGCATCGCCAGCCCGACCGCGAAGAGCCGCTGGATCACGTGGTCGTGCAGGTCCCGGGCGATCCGGTCGCGGTCGGACAGCACGTCCAGCTCGCGGGCGGCTCGTTGCTGGGCCGCCAGCTGCAGGGCGAGCGCGGCCTGGTCGGCGAACGACGCGAGGACCGGCAGCTGCGTCGCCCCGAACGCGGCGGCGCCCGGCTCACGGACCGCGATCAGGACCCCCGACGTGCGGTCCCCCGTGCGCAGGGGCACCACGAGCGTCGGGCCGAAACGCCGGCCCCCGCCGAGGTCCAGGGCCGGGATGCTGCGCGGGGTCCGGTCCCGGTAGACCGCGCCCGGAACGGTCGAGGCGGTGTCGATCCGCACGCCGGTGAGCTCGACCGCGCTCACGCTCGCGCAGACGGTGATCGTCAGGTCGGTGGCGTCGGCGTCCCAGTCCTCGCCGACGTCCGGCCGGCCGAAGTCGGGCAGCGCCAGCATCGTCACGTCCGAGCCGGTCAGCTCCAGGGCCCGTTCGGCGATCAGGTTCAGCGCGTCGGCCGGGTCCGTGCCGCCGAGCAGCTCGGTCGTGACCTCACTCGTCGCACCGAGCCATCGCTGCCGCAGCTGCGCCTGCTCGTACAGGTGCGAGTTCTCGATCGCGATCCCCGCCGCGGCCGCAAGCGCTTGCACGATCACCTCGTCGTCGTCGGTGAAAGCGTCACCGCCCTGCTTCCCGGTGAGGTAGAGGTTGCCGAACACCTCTTCGCGCACCCGGACGGGAACGCCGAGGAAGGAGTGCATGGGCGGATGGTGCGGCGGGAACCCGACGGACGCGGGATGCTCCGAGATCTCCTCCAGCCGCAGCGGCTTCGCCTCGTCGATGACCAGGCCCAGCAGCCCGTGCCCCTCGGGCAGGTGGCCGATGCGCTCCCGCGTCGCCGAGTCGATGCCGAGGTACACGAACTCCGCGAGCGAACCGTCGTCGGCGAGCACGCCGAGCGCCCCGTACCTCGCCTCGCCGAGGTCGATCGCGGCCTGGACGATGCGGCGCAGCGTCGTGTCCAGCTCCAGCCCCGACGCCACCGCGAGCACCGCGTCGAGCAGGCCGTCCATCTTGTCGCGCGTACCGATCAGCTGCTCGACGAGCTCCTGGAGATCCCGCAGCGTCTCCCGCAGGCGCAGCTGTCCCAGGGTGCTCGAAAGCCTGCGGGCGCTCTCCCCGGACCCGGTTTCCGGCATCGATCCGCTCGCCTCCCTCATCCCACGGCGTCGCCGCCCGTGATGACTTTCGCCTCTGTCCGCCGCGGCGGCGGCCGACGAGCCTGGCGGGGCAAGGCTCGACTCCGACCTGCATTCGCTTTCCACGGCCGGGAGACCGATGACCCTACAAGTGGCTGCGACCGGGCGGCTCACCTCCGAACAGGTGAGATCGGCTCTGCGCGCCGCGACGCTCGCGCCGTCGACGCACAACACCCAGCCCTGGCTGTTCGCCAGCGGACCGGGAGGCATCGAGGTCCGCGCGGACCCCGACCGGATCCTGCCCGTCGCCGACGCGGACCGGCGGGAGCTTCTGCTGTCCTGCGGCGCGGCGCTGTTCAACCTCCGCACCGCGATCCACGCCTGCGGCGTGCATCCGGTCGTGTCCTTGTTCCCCCGCCGTCCGGAGCCGGACCTGCTGGCCGTGGTGCGGCCGGTGGGCGCCGCCTCGGCCGGCGACCGGCTCGCCCGGCTGGCGCGGGAGATCCCCCGCCGGCACACGAACCGGTCGCCGTTCGGCACCGAGGTCGTGCCCCCGTCGGTCGTCGGCCTGCTGCGCCACGCCGCGGAGCTCGAGCAGGCCTGGCTGCCCCGCCTCGATCACGGCCAGGTGGCGGTGCTGAAGAAGCTGGTGCGGACGAGCCACCGGGTCCAGATGAACGATCCCGCGTTCCTCGCCGAGTGGCACCGCTGGACCGCACGCGACCGATCCAGCCGCGACGGCGTCCCGATGTCCGCCGGGGGGATCGCGCCGGCCGACGACTCCTGGGTCCTCCGTGACTTCGGCACCCGGGCGGCCGGCCCGTCCTGCCCGGACCTGGCGCCCGAACCGCTGGTCGTGGTGATCGGCTCGTTCGGCGACGGCCCGGTCGACCGGCTGAGGACGGGCCAGGCCATGCAACGCGTACTGCTGACGGCGACGGCGCTGGGGCTCGACGCGTCCTTCATCTCGCAACCGGTCGAAGTCGCGCACGTCCGCGAACGGCTCCGCGTGCTGCTCGGCGGTGGCGTCTGGCCGCAGATCATCCTGCGCCTGGGCCACGGTTCGCCGGCCTCGCCGGTGCCGAGAAGGGAGCTGGAGGAGGTCGTGGTCGCCCCGACCCTGCTCACCGCCTGACGACCGCCCCGGCTCCCCCGTGGCTCGTCGGCACCGTCCAGCGCATCGAGCCGGCCTCGTCACCGTGGCCCACCTCGCAGGTCCCGCCGCGCAGCCGCGCCGCTTCCGCCAGCTCCGCGAGGTCCGCGGCAGCCGGTCCTTCGAGATCGCCCGTGCCGTCGTGCCGGATCACCGCGGTGAGCCGGCCCGGCTCGGACCGGATCTCCACCTGGACCCAGGCCGCGGCCGCGTGGCGCGCGACCAGCCGCAGGCCCCGCTCGAGGAACGGCACCAGGTCGGCGGCCACCAGCGTGTCCAGCTTGCCGGAGAACTGGGTCGAAACCGCGAACCCGAGCACGGGGGTGGCCTCGGACAGCACCCGCAGGACCTCGTCGCGCACCGGGGATGGGCCGGCGTCAGCCGGGTCGTCGACCGAGAACACCGTGGCCTGGATCTGGTCGATGACGGCGTCGAGGTCGGCGATCGTCTCGCGGACCCGGTTCGCGACATTCGCCGACCGGGCGAGGCCGGCCGTCGTCTGCAAGGCCAGCCCGGCGGAGTACAGCCGCCGGACCACCTGGCTGTGCAGGTCGGCGGCGATCCGCTCACGTTCGTCGTACAGGGCGTTGCGCTGCTGTTCGGCCCGCGCCTCGGCCAGCTCGATCGCCACGGACGCCTGGTTGGCGAATCCCGCCGCCATCTCCAGATCGTCCGCGGTGAACGGCGGGCGGCCCGTGGCGCGCGCCGCGGTGAGCACACCGTTGACCTGCCCGCTGCCGGTGAGGGGCACGACGAGAACGGCGTCCACGTCCATCTCGATCGGCGGCCGCATCGGCAGCCGCTCCCGCTGTTCGAGCCACGAGCCCATCATCGGCTCACCGGTGGCGAAGACGGAACCGGAGACCGACGAGCCGACGGGCAGCACCAGGCCCTCCAGCTTCTCCGCACCGGCCCCGACCGCCAGGTCCACGCGCAGGGTGCCCTCGGCACCGGCCGGCCTGACGACCGTCACCAGTTCGGCGTCGGCGAGCTCCCGGGTGTGGCGCGCGATGAGCGCGAGCGGGTTCTCCGACTCCGACGAGAGGAGCTCGCGGGTGATCGCGGCGGAGGCGCGCAGCCACTCCTGCTGGACCCTCGCGGTCTGGTACAGGCGCGCGTTGTCGATCGCACTGCCCGCGGCGGCGGCCAGGGCGAGCGCGAGCTCTTCGTCCTCGCCGCTGAACCCGCCGTTGACGCTGTCGGTGAGGTAGAGGTTGCCGAACACGGCGCCACGCACCCGGATCGGGACGCCCAGGAAGCTCGCCATCGGCGGATGGCCGGCCGGGAAGCCGGTGGAGCGCGGATCGTCCTGCAGACGGGCGAGCCGGATGGGCCGGGGATCCTCGACCAGGGCACCCAGCAGGCCCTTGCCCTCGGGCAGGTGACCCAGTTTCGCCACCGTCTCCGCGGCCATGCCCACGTGCACGAACTCGGCCAGCTGCCCGTCCTGGCCGATCACGCCCAGTGCCGCGTAGTGCGCCCCCACCAGCTCGCGAGCCGCCTCGACGATGCGCGTGAGCAGCGCCGGCAAGGCGAGGTCGCTCGTGATCATCGTGGTCGCGCGCAGCAGTCCGCGCAGGCGGCCCTGGGTTCCCATGACCTCCTGGGCGCGTTCGACCAGCTGCGCGAGCAGCTGGTCGAGCTCCAGCCTCGGCAGATCGGGGAAGGTCAGCCTGCCCGGGTCGGGCCGGTCGTCCTGAGCTCCGCTCACAGCCGTTCCTGTCTTCGCCACGGTCCTCGCACACCGCGCAGGTCGCCGGTCCGGGAAACTCAGTCTCCCACCCTCGCGAGCACCGTCAAGCCGGTGAAAACCCGACCGGCGGTCCACCGTTCCGGATGTTCACCCACACGTCCACTGTGGACAAAAGCTCAGCCGGCCCAGCGCAAGATCAGGACACCGGCGGAAGAGGTGTCGAGGCGGTAGCGCAGCAACCGGGCGACCAGTTCACCCCGGTCACCGCCGGGCTCGGGCGGGACCGGTACCGGGACCGCGTCGGCGGACCGGACGCCGGCCACGAAGCGGCGCACGGCAATCGGCTCGGGCACGACTTCGCCGCCGAGGTAGGCGAGCACCAGCAGGTCCTCACCGGAATGCGTTTCCATGGCGAACGACCAGCCGTGGCGCTCGTCCCGCACCAGGGCCGTGTCCCGCCCCGGTCGCCGGCGCAAGCGCACGTCCAGCGCCACGTACGCCGAGACGGGGTCGTCGAGGTCCACGGTGCAGGATTCCACCCCCACGCCCACCGCGGCACTCACCGCGGCCAGATAGCCGGTCAGGCCGCAGCGCAGGCCGTGGTCCTCGTCGATGGCGGTCGGCAGCGGGATCGCCCTCCAGCGTGGTCGGCACCGACCGGCAGTTCCCGGCCGTGGCCTCTCTCGCCGCGACGTTACGACGGTGAGGCGGCGCCCGAAGGCGGCGTTCGGCCCCGGCCGCAGGACTTTCGTCCCCGCTCACCCCCGTGACCGCCGCGCGCTCCGAAGCTTCGACGAGGCCGTCAGTCCATTAAGGACGAACACCCGGGCACGTCGGCCCCGGAAACCCCTTGCGGCATCGCCACGACCAGCGCGCCGGCTCAGCGTTCCTGGTTGCGCAGCTCCGTGGCCAGGACAGCGGCCTGGGTCCGGCGCTCCAGGCCCAGCTTGGTCAGCAGCCGCGAAACGTAGTTCTTGACGGTCTTCTCGGCCAGGAACATCCGTTCCGCGATCTGCCGGTTGGTCAGGCCTTCGCCGATCAGCTCCAGCAGCTTGCGTTCCTGGTCCGACAGGTCGGACAACGGGCCTTTCTTGGCCTGGCTTTCGCGCAGCTTGGCCATCAAGGCCGCCGCCGCGTGCGCGTCGAGCAGGGACTTGCCCGCGCCGACCTCGCGGACGGCCGAAACCAGGTCCATGCCCTTGATGTCCTTGATCACGAACCCGGCGGCGCCGGCCATCACCGCGTCGAGCATCGCCTGCTCGTCGGTGTAGGAGGTGAGCATCAGGCACTTGAGCTCGGGCAGCTTCGAACGCAGCTCGCGCGCCAGCTCGATGCCGTTGCCGTCCGGCATCCGCACATCCAGCACGGCGACATCGGGCCGGAGCGCGGGAATCCGGGCCAGCGCCTGCGACACGCTGCCGGCCTGCCCGACGACGGTGATCTCCTCGTCCTCGTCCAGCAGGTCGGCCACGCCGCGGCGCACGACCTCGTGGTCGTCCACGAGAAAAACGCGGAGCATCGGAGACCTCCCCCGGCCGAGAAGGGATGACGCGGATCAGCGTACGGCCGCCCGCCCCGGGATCGCGATGACCAAAGTCCCGGGTCCCGAGCCGGAGGTCACGTCCGGCCGGTCAGGTGGTGGCGCGCGGGGTCACGACCACGGATCCGCGCCGGACGAGACGGCGTCCGCGGCGACCACGCCCGGCACCGCGAGCGCGAGCACCGTGACGACGTGGCGATCGATCTCGTCGTCGTCGCGGTCGACGATCCGCACCACCCCCTCGCGGACCTCGACCTCCCACCGGCCGGTGCCACCGTAGATCTCCAGCCGGTGCCGCACGTCCGCGGCGATCGCGCTGTCCGCCCGCGCGAGCACGCGCACGACGTCGCCGCGGGTGACGATCCCGACCAGCCGGCTGCCGTCGGCGATCGGCATCGCCCGGATCCTCGCGTCGACCAGCGCCTGGCACAGGTCGGCCACGTCGGTCCCCGGCGACATCGCCGTGACCGGCGTGGTCATCACGTCTTCCACGGTGCGGCCGGCCGCCGCGCCCGGACTCCCGGCCCCGGACCGGACGTCCGCGGGCACCCGGTGCCGGATCAAGTCGGCCTCGGTGACGATGCCGATCAGCCGTTCGTCGTCGTCGACGACCGGGAGCGCGGTGAACCCGTGCTTCGTGAGCACTTCCGCCGCCTCCTTGGCCGACGCCGACGGCGTCACCGCCACCACGGGCGCGGACATCAGGTCGCGTGCACGCATCGAGTTCTCCTCCTTCTCCTGCGGCCTAAACCCGCATCGGCTCGAGTCCGCGTCGCAGGGTTTCCCACGCCGCGGGCAACGCGGCGAGGCACTCCTGCGCGGCGAGCGCCTCGGTCGTGATCAGCAGTTCGTAGGTCTCCGCCGGACGGCCGGCCTCCGTCGCCGCCGACGCGAGTGCGCGCAGCTGCTCGCGGGCGACCGTCGCGTCCCGGTACTCCCCCAGCAGGTCCTCCACCGCACGGCAGTCCGCGAGCACGCGGTCCGGGACGAAGGGCAGGGCGGCCGCGGCCGCTTCCAGCGCGTACCGGAGCCGCTTCGCGCTCTTGCGCACCGCGTGGACGGCGTTCGGAGCGGAGCCGGCGAACGCCGCTTCCAGCCGCGCGTCGGTTTCGGTCACGACCGTCCACACGAGACCCGGCAGGACGGCACCGGCCGGTTTGAGCGCGGCCTTGCGCTGGTCGGATCGAGGCTGCTCCCGCAGCACGACCCCGAGCACTTCGAGCGCGTTGAGCAGCTGGAGGTAGCGGTGCGATTCGAGCGCCTCGGCGCATTCGGCGGCGGCTTCCGCGGCCGCCGCGGCGAAGTGCCGCCGGCCGTCGGCCCGGATCGGCCCCAGGCCCGCCTCGTCCGGCAGCTCGCCGAGGCGGTGCAGGAACCTGCGCCGCTGCACCTCGGTGTCCCGCGCGGGCCCGACGCTCGCACCGAGCCGGCACAGCGACGCGCACAGGCCCCGCACCAGCCGCCGACCACCGAGGACGGGGGCGAACGTCCACAGCGCCGTCCTGAGGCGACGCGCCGCCGCTCTCAGGTCGCGCACCCCCTCGGGTTCGCCCAGCCGCACGGCCAGATCGGCGCGGGCGAGCGCCTCGATCTGCGTCTCCAGGTAACCGAGCACCGTGGCCCGGGCGGTGTCCGCCGGTCCCGCGTCCCGGGTCAGGCGTCCGGTGCACGGGCCGGTCACCGGGGCGAGCTCGAGATCCCGGCTGTAGGCGCGGACGAGCCGGCGCAGCTCGTGCGGCACCTGGTCCGACTCCGGCGCCTCGACCCGGCACCCCCTGCCGTCGCCGCGGTCCAGCTGCCAGCTCGTGCCGACCCGGCTGAGCGTCAGGCCGTGCCGCCGCAGCCGCAGGCCGGCGGTGTCGTAGTAGTGGATGCCGTAGTGCAGGAGCGGGTACTCGGGCGCGGGACGGGAGTTCGTCGCCGGGGTCGTCAGAGTCATGGCAGGCTCCCCGGGCGGACCACCGCGACGGGGCACGCGGAGTGGACCAGCAGCGCGTGGCTCGTGGATCCGAGCAGCATGCCGGTGAACCCGCCCCGGCCGCGGCTGCCGACCACCACGAGCTGGGCGCCGGCACTGCGCTCCAGCAGGGTCCGGGCCGGCCGGCCGTGGGCGACGACCACGTCGACCCGCAGTTCGGGGAACTTTTCCCGCCAGGGCGCGAGCTGCTCGTCCACCAGCCGCCGTTCGCCGGCGGCGAAGTCGTCGGGGCTCGTGCTCCCCGTCGTGATCTTGGTCCAGGTGCGCACCGCCACCAGCCCGGTACCGCGAGCAGTGGCTTCGTCGCACGCGTAGCCGAGCGCCTCGCTGCTGTCCGGCGATCCGTCGAGCCCGACGAGGACCGGTCCGGAGGTGGGCGGCGCTTCGTCCGGCTTTCGGCCGCGCACGACCACGACCGGGCAAGGCGCCCGGCCGGCGAGCGCGGCCGCGGTCGAACCGAGCAGGAGCCCGGTGAACCCCCCGAGCCCGCGGGAGCCCAGCGCCACTACCTCGGCGTCGGAGCTCTCCCGCAGGAGCACGCCCACGACACTGCCCTCGACGGCGCTCCGCTCGATCGGCAGCGACGGCCACCGCGCGAGCACCGCCCCCTCGGCCTCGGCGAGGCCCGTCTCGGCCACGGACCGGAACCCCTCCCGGACGGCGGCGACCGCCATGCCGGACACACTCGGCCCCGGAACCGTGTACGCCTGCACCAGCTTCAGCACCGCGCCCCGGCGCGCCGCCACCGCGGCGGCCCAGACCGCGGCGTGGCCGGAGGACGGCGACCCGTCGACTCCGGCAAGCACCACACGGTTGTCACGTTCGGGCACTGCGCACACCCCCTCCGCTACGCCGGAGCGGACGCGTCCGGTGCACCGCCGCGCGATCCTGCTCGGCGCGGACGGTGTTCTCCGCTGCGGTGAGGACGACGGCATCCGGCCCCGGCAGCACCGTGGACCGGCGGCCGGCGGAGAGCCGGCGGCCTCCGGGTTGTGCGTGCATCGGATCTCCTCGTTTTCGACCTCGCCGGTCCGCCCCACCGTCGCGCAGCCACGCCCCGGCCGGCGAGGGGACGAAGTCCCTTTTCCCGAGGACGAAAGCGCAGTTCCCTCCGGCGGAGCCGTGGCCGCACCCGGGAGCGGGCGCCGGGTCCTCGATCCACTGTGGACCGGGTTCGGCGGCCGCGCGGGTCCCCGGCCGGGGCGCTCCGGGCGTCCGGTCTGCTGCTAGCCGCCGACCGCCATCACGGGGCAGTCGGCGCGGTGGAGCAGGGCGTGGGTCGTGGAACCGAGGACCGTGCCCGTGAACCCGCCCCGCCGCCGGCTGCCCACGAGCGCCGCCTCGGCGTTGCGTTCGAGCAGCCGGTCGCCGGGGAGATCGCGCTCGACCACCGGTTCGACGTCGACGTCCGGGTACCGCTCGCGCCGACCGGCCAGGCGCTGCGTGAGCAGCCGTTTCTCGCCGTCGCCGATCTCGGCGAGCGGGCTTGCCGGGTCGTCCGCGAACGGCCGGCCGCTCTCGCTGTCGTGCCACGCGTGCACCGCGACCAGTCTCGTGCCCCGCCGCGACGCCTCCTCGAACGCCCACGACACGGCGGCCTCGCTCGTCGGGCCGCGGTCGACGCCGACGACGACCGGGCCGTCCGGGCGCGCCGCACCGGTTCCGCGCACGATCACCACCGGACAGCCCGCTCTCGCGATGAGGTCGGCGCCCGGGGATCCGGCCAGCAGTCCGGAGAGCGTCCCGGTCGGCGGGCCGAGCACGAGCACGAGGGCACCGGCCGAGGCCTGCCGCAAGGCGGTTTCGGCGCCGGCCGTACTGGTCTTGGTCATGACGGGCACACCCGGCTCGGCTGCCGCGGGCCCGTCGCGCGCCGCCCGCGCCACCTCCTGCGCGAGCACGGCCTTGGTTTCGAGCCACGCCGACGCCTTGCCGCCCGGACACGGGCGCGCCACCGCGCTCGCCGTGAGCACGGTCAGCGAGGTGTGCCACAGCGCCGCTTCGCGCACCGCCCACCGTGCGGCCGTCGCCGCCTGCCCGTTCCCGTCCAGACCCACGACGACCGGCCCGGTCGCCCCGTTCACGGCTCGCTCCGGCCCGCTCCGGCCAGGACTTCGCCCACCCCGCGGCGCAGGCTCGCGGGCGCGTCCCCAGCCGGCCTGCCGAGCCGCATCAACGCTTGCGGGAACCCCGCGAGACCGCGGTCCTCGCACAGCGCCGAGCGCACTTCCGGCACGTGCAACGGCTGCGTCAGCACCGCCGCCGACAGCCCCAGCGTGACCGCTTCGAGCCAGCCGCGTTCGAGCGCGTAGCCGGCCCGGACGTGGTCGGCGCGGCTGTCGTCGGCCGTCAGGAACAGCAGGAACGTCTCGGCGGCCAGCCGGGACCGCAGCACGCGCGGCTCGGGTATCTCGGTGGCGCGGCGGACCAGCCCGGCCCACGGCAGCTCACCCGGCGGCACCACGGTGCGCCCCAGCCCCGCGCCGTGGCGGTGCCCGGCCTCGTCGCGGATCGTCCACAGGGCGAGCTCGCGCTGGTAGGCACCGTCGTCCCGGATCGCGCGGGCGGCGTGGTCGAACAGCTTCGCGAGCTCGCCGGCATCGGTCAACGGCACAGCTTCGGCCCCGGTCGTCACCGCGGCCCGCACCACCCGGTCGACCTGTCGCCGGGCGACCGGGAGGCCGCCGAACCGGCCGCGGTGGCTGCGCCGCACCGCGATCGCCGCGAACCGCGCCAGGTCCTCCTCCGACGGCGCGCACCGCGTTGCCGCATCGACGCGCGCCACGACGTCCGGACGGGCCGGATCGGGCAGGATCGTCACGTCGGCCCGCCGGCCGAGCACCCGCACGGCCAGTTCGAGGTTCGCCAGCGCCGTCCCGCACGACATCGCGAGGTCGCGCCGCCCGGGATCGTGTTGGGGCAACGCCACGTCGGTCCGTTCCCTCAACAGCACCGCACGGTCCTTCGGCTCCACGGCCCACGGCTGGGTGTTGTGCACCGACGGGGCCCGCAGGACCGCGCGCCCCAGAACCTCCACTTCGGCGCTCGTCCACCCGCCGGCCCCCGGTGCCGGGGCGGGAACAGCTTTGTGGGACACGGCTTCTCCTGATGGCCTCGTCGGATCGGACGGGCCCAGCCAACCCCGGACCGCCGAGACCCCGCGCCGGCCACAAGGCACCGCCGCGAAGGACCAACGTCACCGGGTCCGGGCCGGTGTCCACAACGGACCCGGACCTGCCGCTGCCGGTCTTTCCCCGCCCTGTCAACGGATCTCGGGCCGAGGAGTCCGGGCTCACTTCAGGTGCCGCGCGAAGAACCGGTTCCCGTCGTCGCCCTCGAACCGCGGGACGCCCGTGTGCCCGCCCGTGTTGGCGTGCAGTGTCTTCTCCTTCGAGCCGAAGGCGTCGAACAGGTCCAGGGCCAGCTGCCGGTCGTTTCCCTCGTCATCCCACTGCAGCAGGACGAGCAGCGGAACCGTGACCTGCCTGGCCTCCTCGAACATGCTGCGGGGGACGAAACTCCCGGCGAACAGGAGGGCGGCCGCGATGCGCGGCTCGACCACCGCCAGCCGGACGCCGATGGCGATCACCCCGCCGGCGAGCCCGACGGGGCCGCCGATCTCCGGCAGCGCAAGAAGGGCGTCCAGAGCGGCCCGCCATTCCGGGACCGCCTGCTCGACCAGCGGCAGGACGAGCCGGTCGACGATCTCCTCGACCGGCTCCCCGGTCCGCAGCGCCCGGCGCAGGTCGGCGCGGGCCTGCTCGGCGGCGGCGGACCGGGGCCGGTCACCGCTGCCGGGGAGCTCGAGGGTGGCCGCGGCGTAGCCTTCCGCCGCGGTGTGCCGGGCCCGGGCCACCAGGCGCGGGTACATCTTGCGCAGTCCGCCGGGGTGGCCGAGCAGGATCAGCGGGGCCGGCCCGGACGCCGATGCGGGCGTCCACAGGATGCCGGGGATCTCGCCGAGGGTGAACTCGCGCTCGAGGACGCCGTCGTCGAGGCGCTGTTCGGCGGAGAATCGCATTAACGTGCCTTTCGGGAGTGCTCGCGAACGGCGCTCCCGGACGACCTACCGCCCGACCGTGACCCCTGAAGGGAGCACCCCTGTCGTAACGTTCACGGGTACCACCTCCTCGGTCTGTCGCACGGCCTCCGGGAAGGTAGCAGCGGCTGCTGTGAGCCGCCACCGGGTTTTCGCGGACGGGCCCCGCGCGTCACCGATCTTCCCCCGCGGGCCGGGTGGCCCGTTCGACGAGCTCGAGGACGTGCTCGTAGCGGTGCCCGGTCGCCCGGGTCATGCCGAGCTCGCACGTGCGGTTGCAGGAGACGTGGGCGTCGAAGGGGCCGGCGGCGGCGAGCTCCCGGGCCTGGCGTGCGGTGGCCGACGCCGTCAGCTCCGGGTGCAGCAGACCGCGGTCGCCGGCGAAGCCGCAGCACCCCCACTCCTCGGGCACGGTCACGGTGGCGGCCACGGCCGCGGCGACCTCGCGCAGCGCGCCCGCCAGCCCCATCCGCGTGGCCGAGCACGTCGGGTGCAGGGCCACGGCCTCGACCGGGGCGCTGATCGTGAGACGGCCGAGCACCTCGTCGCGCACGAACTCGATGGCGTCGACCACCCGGATCCCCCGGAACCGCTCCGGCCCCCGTTCGATCAGGTGCCGCAGCCCCTCGGTGCACGAGGACGCGTCGCCGATCACCGGGATCCGGCCGCTCCCCGTGGCGGTCCACAGAGCGGGGAGCACGCGCCGCGACATCTCGTCGTGCCCCCGTTCCATGCCCTTGGACTTCCACGGGGTGCCGCAGCACAGCGAAGGCAGCCCCTCCGGGGTCGTGAGGCGGATCCCGGCCCGCTCGCACAGGGTTCGCACCGCCGCCGCGGCTCCGGGCTCCGCGCCGCCGAACATGGTGCCGGTGCACGACGCGAACAGCACCGCGTCGGCGTTCCCGGTCACGGACTCGGTGCGGCGCCGCCCGCCTCGCGGGAGCTCGGGCGACCACAGCGGGACCGCATCGGCGCCCCCGGCCTTGCGGGCCAGCTCGTTCGCGCCGACGACCAGGCGCTCCGGCAACTTGGCGGCGGTGGTGAGCGCGGTCGCGGCCGCCCGCGTCGCGCCGTCCCAGTGCCGTGCCGCGCCCGCCCAGATCGCCGACGTGGCCCGCCCGGCCTCTTCGGCCCGCAGCCGCTTCATCAGGTCGCCGGTGTTGATCGTCACCGGGCAGGCGGTCTGGCACATCCCGTCGACGGCGCAGGTCTCCACGGCGTCGTACTCGTACTCGGCCTGCAGCTGCGCGAGCGCGGCCGCGTCCCCGGCTTCGCGGGCGCGCTCGATCTCGCGGCGCAGCACGATGCGCTGGCGCGGCGTGGTGGTGAGGTCGCGGCTCGGGCAGACGGGTTCGCAGAAGCCGCATTCCACGCAGCGGTCGACTTCTTCCTCCACCTGCGGCGAGGCCTTGAGGTCGCGCAGGTGCCCGGCCGGGTCCTCGGCGATGAGCACACCCGGGTTGAGCAGGCCCCGGGGGTCGCACAGGCGCTTGATCTCACGCATGACGTCGTAGAGCTCGTCGCCGTACTGGCGGCGCACGAACGGGGCCATCATCCGGCCGGTGCCGTGCTCGGCCTTCAGCGATCCGCCGTGGCCCAGCACGAGGTCGACCATGTCGTCGGTGAAGGCCGCGAACCGGTCCAGCGGCCGGCCGTCGCCGAGGCGCTCGGTGAGCATGAAGTGGATGTTGCCGTCCTTGGCGTGGCCGAAGATCACGCTGTCGCGGTAGCCGTGGCGGTCGAACAGGCCCGTGAGCGACTCGCACGTCGGCAGCAGCTCGGGCACCGGCACGACGATGTCCTCCAGCAGCGCCGTGGTGCCGGCCGGCCGGGCCCCGGCGATCATGGCGTACAGGCCCTTCCGCACGTGCCAGTGGCCGGCTCGGGTCGCCGGGTCCGCGGACAGCACCGCCGGCGCGGTGGTCGGCAGCGCCGCCAGGGTCGCGCCGGCCCCCGCGGCCAGCTCGTCGACCTCTTCGGCGGTGCCGGCCTGGTACTCGACGAGCAACGCCGCGTGCCGGTCGACCGCGAGGTCGCGCAGCACCGCGGTCGCCTGGGCGTCGCGCTGGCCCACGCGGATCGAAGTCGCGTCGAGGAGCTCGATCGTCGCCGGGCCGGTGGCGACCAGCGCCGGCAACGCGCCGGTGGCCCCGGCGAGGTCGTCGAAGACGAGCAGGCCGGTGCGCGCGTGCCCGTGCAAGGGCACCGTGCGCAGCACCACCGACGCGATGAACGCCAGCGTGCCCTCGCTGCCGACCGCCAGGTGGGCCAGGATGTCCGCCGGCTCGGTGTGGTCGAGCAGCGAGTTGAGGCCGTAGCCCATGGTGTTCTTCATCGAGAACTGCTGCTCGACCCGCTTGCGCAGCGCCGCGTCGCCCCGCACCCGGTCGCGCAGCCGGCACAGGCCGGCGTGCAGCTCGGGCTCGGCGGCGCGCAGGCGGCCGTCCGCATCGGGTTTTCCGGTGTCCACGACCGTGCCCGACGGCAGCACGAGCACGATCGACTCGAGCGTCGCGTAGCTGTTGGCCCAGGTGCCGCACGCCATGCCGCTGGAGTTGTTCGCGACCACGCCCCCGACGGTGCACGCGACCTCGCTCGCCGGGTCGGGCCCGAGCTTGCGGCGCAGGCGCGCGAGGCGCGCGTTGACCTGCCGGATCGTGGCCCCGGGCCCCACCCGCACCCGCGCGCCGTCGTCGAGCACCTCGATGTCGCGGAAGTGGCGCCGGGTGTCGACGAGCACGCCGTCGGTCCCGCCCTGCCCCGACAGGCTCGTGGCCCCGGACCGGAACCCGAGCGGCACCCCGGCCGAGCCCGCGGCGGCGAACAACCGCCCGACCTCGTCCGCACTGCTCGCCCTCACCACCGCCCGCGGCGTCAGCATGAAGTGCGACGCGTCGTGCGCGTGGGCCAGCCGGTCGGACAGCCGCTGCCCGACCCGCCCCGGGTCCCCGGTCGCGGCGGCCAGCAGGGCGAGCAGATCGGCGGCGCCGCCCGCGGTGGCGGCGTGCTCGGTGACGGTCATCAGCTGATCCTCGTCGATCGTGTCGTGCGTGGCGCGTTCAGCGTGCTCGATGTCGCTCGGGCCGCCGCCCCAGATTCACGCTCGGCACCGGCCGGGGCAAGGGCCAGCCGCGGAGATGTCCGCCACCTGGTCCCGGGCGGTCGATCTGCTTGCCCGGTCAGGAAGATCACCGGCGACAATCCAGATGTCGTATTCCTCGGTCGTCACACCGCACATCACCCGCGCATCCCTGGACATGGCCACGAATTCAGGTTCGCCGGGATATGCCACGAGATGATGCGCGAGAGCCATCCGGCCAAGGCGCCGGACGCGTGCCCACGGCAGCCTTCCGACCCGTTCACCGGCGACGCTGATCAGAAATTCTCCGTCTTCGCCGAAAAGGCCGCGCTCCTCTGCCAGGAACTGCCATTGTCGATCGACTTCCTCCAAATACCCGAAATCGGGCAGAACTTCAACGGTCGCGGCCGGAACAGTGCTTCCACTGGCAGCCAGGCGCCAGACGTCGCTCGGCCGCGACCCTCCGGCCGAGTAGTTCGTGTCCAGCACGGCAAGACCTGACTTGCGCAGCAGCTCAGTTCGGAGTGCCTGTTCCGCGGAGGGATCTTCCATGTGCGCAGCGTAAAAGGGGACCCGCTCGGCCTCGCAAGCGGATTTCGTACTCCGGAGTCGGCTCGCAAGGCGCAGGGAGCCGGTCCGCTCTGACACTGCGCCAGGGGCCGATCGAGGTGGGAGGTTGCGGCGAGGCACCGCCGACCCACGGCGCACGCGGCTACCAGCTCGACGTCTTCCCCCGAGCGCGCCGGCACCCAGCGCTAGCCTCAGGGATTCACCGAAATTTGATGTGGGTGCGTGTCGGAGATGGAGAAGGGTGCTCCGACCTGTGGTGATCCTTCTTGCTGAGGGAAAAATCATCGCGTGCGAGGAGCATTTTTCTGGTGATCCGATAATGGCTGATTACCTGCCGTTTATCTGGTCGGTGCGCTCACCGAGGATCCGGAACAGTGGAACGGCTGACGTCTGTGGCGATTATCACTGTCCGCTGTCGCACCTGCCCATCCCATCCTTGATCAATTGCGCTTATCGTCGGACAGGTTGGTGAATTCAGATCCGGGGGGATCAAATGAAAGCGTTGTCGGTTCGGCCGTCTGATGAGTCCATCCAGCGGTACCTTGCATCGGGAGAGTGGCGCACAGAAACTCTGGTGGAAGACCTTTTCCGGTGGGCTGAGGAGACTCCCGATGCGCCGGCGGTCTTGGCGTTTCGAGAGCGGGACGGGCTGGTCACGCTGAGCTACCGGGAGCTGGCCGGCTGGGTGGACCGGTTCGCGGCCGCGCTGGCCGAGCTGGGTGTCGGGGCGGGTGAGGTGGTGTCCGTCCAGCTGCCCAACTGGTGGCAGACGCTAGCGCTGGAGCTGGCCTGCTGGCGTCGGGGCGCCATATTGGCCCCGGTGGTGACCACTATTCGGGGTCGGGAGCTGGAGCGGATGCTGGCCAGGCTGGGGACCAGCGTGTTCATCACCACCGACGTGTGGGAGGGCTACGAGCTTGCCGCCACGGTGGCCGCGATGGCGCCTCGGTTGCCGGCGCTGCGCCATCGGGTGGTGTTCGGCGATGTGGTGCGTGAAGACGAGATCGACTTTGTCCAGTTCTTTCAGGAGCAGCGGCACCCGGCGCCGGCCACCTGTCACACGGATCCTTACGGGGTGACGCATGTGCTGTTCACCTCCGGCACCACCGGCGAGCCCAAAGCGATCCTGCGCAACCTGAACTGCATGTACGCCAAGATGTCACCCCTGCTGCCCGGCGACGGGACGAAGGAGCATCGGTACAGTTCCCAGTCGTTGATGCATGGGCTGGCAATGTGCTACGTCGTGCTGTCGTTCGCCACCGGTGGCACCACATTGCTGGTCGACCGCTGGGATCCCCGACGCATCGCCGAGTTGCTGGCCGAGGCCGGCACCGAGCAGCTGGTCCTGGTGCCCACGCTCCTGAGCGAGCTGCTCGCAGCCGTGCGCGAGGACGGCGTCCAACTGCCTCGGCTGCGCGAGGTCATCACATCGGGTACCGCGATCTCGCCCGAGCTGATGACCGAAACGGCCGAGGTATTGGGCTTGCCGCTGAGGAACCAGTGGGGGATGACCGAGGGCGGGCTCACGGTAACCAGCCCCGACGACCCGCCGGACTGGGCCACGCGCAGCATCGGCCGCCCCGGTACCGGCACCGAGGTCGAGTTGCGCCCGGCGGTCGCGCACGCGCCGGTCAACAAGGAGAACCCGGGCCGGTTCATGATCCGAGGCGGCTCACTCTGCCTGGCCAGCATGGGACGCGACAGCGGGAAGCTGCAGGTGCTGGCCGAGCACGACGAGGGCTGGTTCGACACCGGGGATCTGGCCGTCCCGGACGGCCGGGGCGGCTACAGGTTGGTCGGACGGGCCGCGGACCGGATCGGCGGCGCGCTCATGATCCCGGTTGCCGACGTGGAGGACGCGCTGCGCGCGCACCCCGAGATCACTGACGTCGCCATTATCGGGCACCGGGACAACGTCGAGGGGTGCGCGGTGATCGTGAGCCCTGCGCCGGTCAGACTGCACGACATTCGCTCCTACCTGTCCGATCTGGGCATGACCGAGTGGTACTGGCCGACCCGGGTGGAGCGCGTCGACGCGTTGCCGCGAAACCACATGGGCAAAGTGGAAAAGGCCCGGCTGCGCGCCTGGCTCGCAAACCAAGGCGAACCGCCCACCTCAGCCTAGCTTCGGGGATTCGTCGAAATTTGGTGTGGGTGTGTGTCGGGGACGGGGAAGGGTGCTTCGACGTGTGATGGTCCTTCTTGGTGAGGGAAAAATCATCGCGCGTGAGGAGCACCCTTCTGGTGCGGAAGTGCATCTCGTCCTATCCGGTGTTGACTGTGGATGGCGATGGATCTGGGGTCGTGTCGCAGGCTGGGGCGGTGCCGTTGCTGCGCGCTGTGGAGCGGGTCGGCCTGGCCGGTGGCCGGTCGGCGGTGCTGACGCCGTGGCGCAAACCGATGGCCACCCACGATCCGGGCCAGATCGTGCTGGATTTGGCGATCTCGCTCGCGATCGGTGGTGACTGTGTCTCGGACCTGGTGCTGCGGGCCGAGCCGGGCGTGTTCGGTCTGGTGGCGTCGGATCCGACAGTGTCGCGGCTGGTGGCCGTGCTGGCGGCCGATGCGCCGAAAGCGTTGGCGGCCATGGCTTCCGCGCGTGCTGACGCGCGGGCGTGGCGGCTGGCTGGCTGGCTGGCGAACACGCTCCCGATCACGGAATCGACGCCGGGCATCCGTTGGTGATCGATCTCGATGCCACCCTGACCGAGGCGCACTCGGAGAAAGAACTGGCGGCACCGACGTTCAAGCGCGGTTTCGGGTTTCACCCGTTGTGGGCGTTCGTCGACCACGGTGAGACTGGCACTGGCGAGCCTGTGGCAGCGATGCTGCGGCCCGGTAACGCCGGGAGCAATACCGCCGCCGATCATCAGCAGGTCCTGCGCGAGTCCCTCTCCCCACTGCCGTAGCGGCCGTTGTGGCGTGTCGGTCGGAAAGTGCTGGTGCGCACCGACTCCGGCGGCGGTACACACGAGTTCCTCGAATGCTGCCACCGTCGCCGGGTGCAGTATTCGATCGGATTTACGCTCACCGACGAGATCGTCGACGCCCTCGACACCCACCTCTCACCCGAGAACTGGACACCCGCATACGACGCCGACGGCGAGGTTCGCGACGGCGCCTGGGTCGTCGAGGCCACGGGAATCGTCACCCTGTCCGGATGGCCGCCCGGCATGCGCTTGATCGTCAGAAAAGAACGGCCGCATCCCGGCGCGCAGCTGCGGTTCACCGACCGCGACGGGATGAGATTGACCGCGTTTCGTCACCAACACCACCACAGGGCAGCTACCCGACCTGGAACTGCGCCACCGCCGGCGGGCCCGCTGCGAGGACCGCATCCGCGCAGCCAAGGACACCGGCTTGGGGAACCTGCCCTTCCACCGTTTCGACGCCAACCGCATCTGGCTCGCGCTCGCCACACTCGCGATGGACCTCACAGCCTGGATGCCGATGCTCGCCCTCACCGGCCACCCGGCTCGCCGATGGGAGGCGAAACCCGACGACTACGGCTGTTCGCCATCCCCGCCCGCTGGCCCGCCACGCCCGGCGCGTGCACCTGCGCCTGTCAGCCCACAATCCCTGGACCAGCCTCGCCCTCAGCGCCATCACCCACCCAGAACCGACCTGACCAGCACAAACCCGCCCCGCAACAGAGGAAAGGACCACCACGGGCCCGTGGAACCCGGCAGCCAGCCCGCTGACACGGGCCGGTCAACCACACCCACCAGCCCCGATACGATCCAAAAACCCCCATCCGAACCCGATCACGCCAGGCCGCAGACCCTGCGAAAGATCGAGCTAGGACGCCGCAGCCGCAGTGCCCGCCGGGGCGGGGAATCCGCCCACCGCTTGCTCGTACGCGTGCGCGACCCGCAGGACCGTGGCGTCGTCGAACCGTTTTCCGATGATCATCATCCCCGCCGGCAGGCCGGCCACCAGTCCGGCCGGGACGCTGCACGCGGGATGACCGGTCACGTCGAACGGCGCGGTGTTGCCGATCATCGACAAGGCCGTGTCCAGGTAATCGGCGAGCGACACGTCCGGTGCCGGCAGCTCGCGCGCGACGTACGGCAGCGTCGGCATGACGAGGACGTCGTAGTCGCCCAGGGCGGTGTCGTAGGCGGCCCGCAGTTCATAGGAGAGGTTGCGCGCCATGGCGTAGTACTTGCCGCCGCCGAGTTCGAAGGTGTAGCGGCCGGAGAGGCCGACGAGCTGGACCGTCTTGGACAGGTCGCGGCCGCGCGCGAGGCGGCCCCGGGCGTAGTGCGCGATCAGCTCGGGGTCGTACTGGCCCCAGGTGCCCATGCCGTACCCGTGGCCGTCGATCATCTGGTAGGCGGCGCCTTCGGTCGCGATCACGTTCCACACCGCCATGGCGTCGGTGTGCCACGGGACCGAGACCTCGTCCGCGGTCAGCCCGGCCGAGCGCAGCACCTCCACCGCGTCCCGGACCACGTCGTCGACGCCGGCCAGCGACACCGGCGTGCCGAACCCTTCCCGCACCACGCCCACGCGCAGCCCGGACGCGCTCTCGCGCAGGGCGGCGACGTAGTCGACCGGGTCGAGGACCGTCGGCTGTCGGGAGTCGTAGCCGTCGACACCGGCCAGCACGCTCAGCATCAGCGCGGCGTCGTCGACCGTGCGCGTCATCGGTCCGAGGTGGTCGATGGTCTGCTCGATCGGGAACGCGCCGGTGTACGGCACCAGACCGTACGTGGGCTTGTGCCCCACGATCCCGGTGAACGACGCCGGGATCCGCACCGAGCCGCCCTGGTCCCCGCCCACCGCCAGGTCGACGTCGCCGTTCGCCACCAGCGCGGCGCTGCCGCTCGACGAACCACCCGCGTTGCGCGAGAGGTCCCACGGGTTGCGCACCGGCCCCGGCCACGACGTGAAACTGCCCCCGGAGAAACACAGGTCCTCGCACGTCGACTTGCCGGCGATCGTCGCGCCCGCGGCGAGCAGCCGGCGCACGACCGTCGCGTCCCGCCTCGGCACGAAGCCCTCCATCGACGCCGAACCGTTGACCATCGGCACCCCGGCCACGGCGATGTTGTCCTTCACCGCGACCGTCCGCCCCGCCAGCGGGCCTTCCGCCGTCTCGGTAATCGCCGTCCGCACCGACCACGCGTTGAGCGGATTGTCCACCGGCAGCGACGACTCCCGTACCGGCACCTCGGGCGAGGACCGCTCGTAGAGCCGCTCGACCTCCTCCGACGCCGCCAACGTCCCTTCCACCGCCGGGACGAACTCCCCGATCTCGGCCTGGGTCAAGTCGAACCCGTAACGCCGAGACAGCTCGGCGAGCCTGGCCGCATC
Source organism: Amycolatopsis sp. NPDC049253 (assembly GCF_040678995.1). NCBI lineage: Bacteria > Bacillati > Actinomycetota > Actinomycetes > Pseudonocardiales > Pseudonocardiaceae > Amycolatopsis > Amycolatopsis sp. NPDC049253. Next base: position 52,222 of record NZ_JBFAQX010000025.1, read on the forward strand.
GGGCACCGGAATAGCCATAACCGCTCCTTCGAGATCGGCGATGGCGTCGAACCTAGGGACGATCCGACGACACGTCAACGAATGCCGGTGTGTGCCCGAGACAGCGCCGAAGGCCACCAGACGCGGCGACCGATGTCGAGCGTGAGCGCGGGCACGAGGAGCGTGCGAACCAGCAGGGTGTCGATCAGCACGCCGACCGCGACGATGAAGGCGAGCTGGGCCAGGAACAGGATCGGGATGACGGCGAGCGCCGCGAACGTGGCGGCGAGAACCACACCGGCCGAAGTGATCACTCCGCCGGTCACGGCGAGCCCGCGCAGCGTTCCCGCCCGGGTGGACGAACGTCGCGTCTCCTCCCGCACCCTGGTCATGAGGAAGATGTTGTAGTCGACGCCCAGCGCGACCAGGAACACGAAACCGAACAACGGCACCACGGGGTCGGCTCCGGGAAACCCGAAGACCGAGTTGAACACGACCGCGGACAGGCCCATGGTGGCGGCGAACGACAACACGACGGTGGCGATCAGCAGCAGCGGCGCGAGCAACGCGCGCAGCAGCAACGCCAAGACCAGGAAGATCACGACCAGCACGATGGGGATGATCAGGTCGCGGTCGTGCTCGGCGGCGATCCGCGTGTCGAGCTGGACGGCGGTGGGGCCGCCCACCAACGCGTCCGCGCCGGGCACCGCGTGCACGGCGTCGCGAACGCGTTGGACGGTTTCGACGGCCGCGGTGGAATCCGGGGCGTCGCGCAGCACCACCTCCACCCGGGAGCGGCCGCCGACGACCGGGGGCACCACGGCAGCCCGCTCGACCCCGGCCACCACGGCCGCCGAACGCACCGCGGCGGACGCGCCGGCGTTCGTGATGACCACGGTCGGCGCGCCGGTGCCGCCGGGGAAGTGCCGCTCGAGCACCTGTTGCCCCGTGACGGAATCGACCCGGTCCAGGAACACGTCCGACTGACTGGTGCCGGCGGCTTTCAACTGCGGCAGGAACGCCACTCCGACGGCCAGCACGAGTACCACGCCGATCCAGATCGCCCGGGGAGATCGCCCCACGAACTCGGCCACCTTCCCCCACACCCCCGCGGCCTCCGGGTGCGCGGAGCCCAGGGCGGGTACCCGGGGCCAGAAGATCGCACGCCCGAACAACACCAGCACCGCGGGCAGGAACGTCAGCGAAGCCACGAGCGCCGACGCGATGCCGATCGCGGCCACCGGCCCCAGCGCTTTGTTGGAGTTCAGCTCACTGAACAGCAGGCACAAGACGCCGAGGACGACCGTCGCCGCGGATGCGACGATCGGTTCGACAGTGCCGCGCAGGGCCGCCCGCATGGCGTCGAACCGGCTGCCGGTATCGCGCAACTGCTCTCGGAACCGCGAAACCAGCAGCAGCGCGTAGTCGGTCGCCGCGCCGAAGACGAGGATCGAGAGGATGCCTTGGCTCTGCCCGTTGAGATCGATGATCCCGTTGTCCGCCAGGAGGTACACCGTCAGGCTCGCCAGCCCCAGTGCGAACACGGCGGACACGAGCACCAGCAGCGGCAGCAGCGGGCTGCGGTAGACCACGATGAGGATCAGGGCCACCACCGCACCGGCGACCAGCAGCAGCACCCCGTCGATCCCGCCGAACGCGACCACCAGATCCGCGATCTGCGCGGCCGGCCCGGTCACCAGCACGGTCAGTCCCCGCGGCGCGTCCTCCAGTGCTTCGCGCACCCGGGTCGCGACGTCGCCGGGGTTGCCGGTGGCGTCGATCCCCACCACCACCTGCACGGCACGGTCGTCTCGCGGAGCCGGGATGACCGGCGACACCGGAGCCTCGACCCCGGGCAGCCGAGCGATCCGGGCGGACCGCTCGGCGAGGAACTCCCGGTCCGCCGCGGTGATCCCCGTGGACCGTTCGGCCACCACGACCGCCGGCAGCACTTCGCGGTCGACGAACGCCTGTTCCTGCGCTTGCGCCTGGGTGGCCTCGGCACTTCGGGGCAGGAACGCGGAACTGTCGTTCTGGACGACGTCACCCAGCTTTCCCGCGAAGGGCCCGGCGAGAGCACCCAACGCCAGCCACAGCACCGCGAGCAGCGCCGGCAGCAGCCACCTGAGGCGCCTCGGCCGGCGAGCAGCCGGGTCGTCGTCGCTCACCCCTTGACATCCCCTCTCACGGGTCAGTTTTATTTCCACCATAGAAATATTCGATAATGGAAACATAGGGCGGGACGCTCGTGATCGCAACCGGGCTGTCGCTGCGGGAGAACGACGAGGAGCACCACATGGAAGGAAGCCCGGCGGGAGCAGCCGGCGACCCTCACGGGTTGGCCGGGTTGCTGCGCCGCCACGCCGTGGAGACCGAGCGCTACGTCGCCACGATCGGCGCCGGCCACGACATGCACCGCACCGACCTGAACGCGCTGGCCGTGGTCATGGACGCCGACCGGACGCGGGAACCGATGACCCCCGGACGGCTCAGTGCGGCACTGCACCTGAGCCCTCCGGCCACCAGCGCGCTCATCGACCGGCTCGAACAGGCGGGGCACCTGCGGCGCACCCGCAGCGCCGCCGATCGCCGCCAGGTCGATCTGCGAATCACCGACTCTGCGCTGGCGATCGGCGCCGCCCTGTTCGGCCCGCTCGCCGACCACGTCCGCGCGGTCATCGCGCGCTACAGCGAACCGCAGCAAGCCCTCATCGCCCGCTTCCTGCAGGACGTGTCGACGGCCATCACCGCCGCGACCGACGATGACCGGGGCCCGTCCGGCCGGTGAAGTGAGCCGCCTCCCAGGCCCGCTTCTCGTAGGTAGTGGTTCACGCAGGCATGGCCCGAGGACGTCAGGATGGCCGGGCCGGACGCGGAGGCGAGCGAGGAACCTCCGCATCGACTCCGTGTCCGGCCCGGCAAGCGGTGCGAGCTCAGGGCCGCTCGGCCCCGGAGAGAATCTCCCTCGCCACCGTTTCCGGTGCTGTTTCAGGAACCCAGTGCGTGATCCCCTCGAGTTCGACGAACCGGCAGGGCCCGGTGACGTGCCGCCGGCAGCGTTCGGCGCCGGCGCGGCCCAGGGCCGTGTCGGCGGTGCCCCACAGGTACGCGGTCGGGATCGTCGACGGGCCCAGCGCCCGGAAGCTGCCCATCGCCCGGTACCAGTTGAGGGCGGGCGGTCGCGGCGCCGCCGGACATGAGTGCCCGGTGCGGGGCGAACTGTTCGTCCGACAGCGGGGGCACCATCAGCGCCCGCAGCTTTTCGCCGTCCGCGATCACCTCGTCGATCTCGCCCGCGCGCCTGAATTCGGCGAGGTAGCGCGAGCTGCGCTGCTGATCGGGATCGTTTTCCCGAGCCCACTCCCACGCGGCCGGGTGCGGCATCGACGCGGCCACGAGTGATCGGGTGCGTCCGGGGTGCTGCACGGCGAGGTGCCAGGCCAGGATCCCGCCCCAGTCGTGTCCCGCGACGTGCGCTTGCGTCACGCCCAGGGCATCGAGAATGCCCAGCGCGTCGGCCACCAGGGCCGGGACCCCGTAGTCGGGCACCGCGAGCGGGCGCGCGCCCGCGGAGTAACCACGCTGGTCCGGGGCGATCGTGCGGTATCCGCGCGCGTTGAGCCGCCGGGCGACCTCGGCCGGGCCAGGTGGTGGTTGAGAGCGAAGGAACGGGGCTCACGCGCACCGTGCTGGAGCTCTTGCGCGCGGGCAAGGTGCCCGTCCCTTCGCACATGCAGTGAACGTCAGGAAACGCGCGGAGCGCCGGTGACCGTCTTTCGTCCACTCGGGAGGCCGCGAATCGCACTGTCGCCGCGGAGTGGTTGTGTCACCGTCGATTCGCGCAGGCGATACAGGTCCGCGTCGCCGGCAGGGCGGCGAGCCGGCCTTCGGAGATCGGGCCACCGCAGCGTTCGCAGACCTCGTAGACGCCCGCCAGCACCCGCTCGGCGGCTTGGCCGAGTGCCGCGAGCTCGTCCTGGGCCTGCCGCAGCAGCGCCTGGACCTGCGCCCGCTCGAAGGCGATGGTGGCACCTTCCGGGTCGTGTTCGTCGTCGCCGCTGCTGAACTCCGACGCCGCCACGATCTCGTTCCACTGCCGCGCCAGCGCCGACGCCCGTCGCGAGGTCTCGGCTTGCGCCCTCTCGATCAGCTCCATCGCGGCGCGCTCGTCCATGACGCGACCATCCTCCCTGTCGCCGTCATCCTCACGCAGAATCCCGCCCGCCCGCTACTCCCCCGCGTTCACGACGGCCGGAAGACCGGCCAGCGCTGCCCGGTACTCCGCCACGATCCGCGACACGATCTCGGCCGCGGGCAGGACCTCGTCGACCAGCCCGGCGGATTGGCCGGCTTCGACCTTGCCGTCCGTGACGTCACCGTGCAGGGCCGCGTCCTTGAGCGTCGAGGCCAGGAACGTCTTGCGCCGCACGGATTCCTCCGCTCCGGTGGTCTCCAGCTCGAGCATCCGGGCGGTGAAGTCGTTGCCCAGGGCGCGGATCACGCCCAGGCCGTGGCCGACCGTGCGGGTGCTGTCGACGCCCGCGGCGAGCACTGCCCGCTTGTAGGCGTCATGGACCGCGGCCTCCGTGCTGGCCAGGAACCGGGTGCCGAACTGGGCCGCGCCGGCGCCGAGGGCGAGCACGGCGGCCAGGCCGGCACCGTCGGCGACACCTCCCGACGCGACCAGCGGCAGCGACGGGACCGCGCGCGCCACCGCGCGCACCAGCACGGACGTCCCGACCATCGCGGGCGGCGGGTGCCCGCCGGCCTCGGCGCCGACCACCACGAGCCCGTCGACACCGGCGTCGGCCGCCTTCCGTGCATGCTCGATCCCGGCGACGACGTGCAGGCAGCGAGTGCCGAGGTCGTGGAACCGCTGCAGGTACCGGCGCGGACCGCCCTGGGAAGCGATCAGCACGGGCGGGCGGTGGCGCGCCAGCAGGTCGATGACTTCGTCGGCGCCCGCGCGGTGGAGCGGGAGGTTCACCGCCCACGGCCGCTCCGTGCCCGCGGCGACCTCGCTCAGGACCCGGTCGAGCTCGGGCAGGCGCATCGGCCCGGCCGCCACCACGCCGAGGCCGCCGGCGTTGCTCACGGCCAGGGGCAGCGCGGAGCACGACGACGCCCACGACATCCCGGCCTGCACGATCGGCAGGTCGAGGCCCAGCAACCGGGTCACCGGCGTCTCGACGCGGATCACGCCTGCCCCAGCAGGGATCGGGCGTGCGCGGCGAGCCGGTTCTTCTGGATCTTGGAGCTGGCGGTCATGCCGATGTTCTCGAAGCCGTCGACCACACGCAGGTGCCGCGGCACCTTGAAGCCCGCCATCCGCTCGCGAGCCCACGCGAGCAGCTCCGCCTCGGTGACACCGGGCTCGGTGAGCACGACGAACGCGAAGGGGACCTCGACCAGCCGCGTGTCGGGGACCCCGACGACGGCCGCCTGCCGGATGAGGGGATGCCGGTGCAGGGTGTCCTCGATGTCCGCGGGCGCCACGTTCTCCCCGCCGACGCGGATGATGTCCTTGGTGCGGCCGGTGAAGTGGAACCGCCCGGAGGCGTCGAGCAGGCCGAGGTCGCCGGTGGCGAGCCAGCCGTCCGCGTCGATCGTCTCGGCCGTCTTGACCGGGTCGTCGAGGTAACCCACCATCACGTTCCAGCCGCGCACCAGCACCGATCCCGGCTCACCGGGCGCGCAGTCGCGGTCGCCCTCCCACGCGCGGATCCGCACCTCGACACCCGGTTCGACGGCCATCGCGCCGGACGCGCGGATCTCTTCGGGCTCCCACCACGCCGACTGCGCCACGTTCGGCGAAGCCTCCGAAAGCCCGTATCCCGCAACACATTCGCGGGCGCCGAGCTCGTCGATCACGCGCCGGATCACCGTCGGGGACGCGGCCACCCACGCCCCGCGCAGGCACAGGTTCCGCCGGGCCCGGTCCGGGTGGTTGAGCAGCAGCAGGGCGATGGTGTCGTTGCCGGAGAAGTGCGTGCAGCGCTCGGTTTCCAGCAGCCGCAACGCTTCGCCCGCCTCGAACCTCGGCATCGTCACGAGCGTGGTGGCGTGCTGGGCCGAGGCCAGCACGGAGAGCGTGCTGCCGGCGACGTGGAAGAACGGCCGCGCCGAGTGGAAGCGGTCGCCGGGGCGCAGGCCCATGCGGGCACCGGAGAAGAACGCGTCCGCGCACATGCTCCCCTGCGTCAGCAGAACGCCCTTCGGCCGGGAGGTGGTGCCGGAGGTGTACTGGACCAGCAGCACGTCGTCGGGGGTGGCCGCCGGTTCCGGCGCCGCGCCGCCCGCCGCGAGGAAATCCGCCCACCGCGTCGCGAACGCCGGGACGTCGTCGCCCAGCACCACGACCGTTTCGAGGTCGGGCAGGGACTCGACCCCGATCTCCCGGAGCATGGCGGCGAAGTCGACGTTGAGCACCCGGGAGGCGGTGAACAGCGTCCGCACCCGGGCATGGTCGAGGGTGTAGCGCACTTCATCGGCGGTGCACCTGGTGTTGACCGGTACCGCGACCGCTCCCGCGGCCCCCACCGCGAGGAAGAGCGCCACCCAGTGCGGGCCGTTGCCGAGGCAGATCCCGACCCGGTCGCCGCGGCCGATCCCGGCCGCCGCGAGCCCGGCGCGGACCCGCTCGACCCGCCGCGCGAGCTCGCCGTAGGTCACGCGCTCCTCCGCCGTGACGACCGCCTCGACGTCCGGCGCGAGCAGGGCCGCGCGGGCCAGGACCTCGTGTGTGGTCAGCGGGCACGCGATGCGCAGCGGGGTCATTTCTCTTCTCCGTTCCCGGCGGTGAAGCGGGCCACGCCGTCGCGCCAGCCTCCGTCTGCCAGGCAGTGTTCGATGGCGGCGAGCTCGATCCGGATCCCGCGGTCGAGGTCGGTCTCCGAGCCGAGGTCGACCGCGCGCTTCGTGAGCGAGATGGCCAGCGGCGGCGCCTTGGCGATGCTCGCGGCCGTGTCGTCCCCGGCCGACGTGAGACCGTCGGGCGGGACGACCCGGGTGACGATGCCCAGGGCGGCGGCCTCGGCGGCGTCGAGCGCGCGGTTGGTGAACAGCAGCTCCTTGGCCCGGCGTTTGCCGATCACGCGCTGCAGGCGCTGGGTCGCGCCGACGGTACCCCAATGCGGCTCGGGGAACCGGAAGACGGTGCCCGCCGCGGCGAGTGCGAAATCGGCGGCGAGCGTGAGCTCACCGCCCGAGCCGACGACCGCGCCCTGGACCAGGGCGACGACCGGCACCCGGCACTGTTCGACCGCGGCGTAGGCGGCGAAGGCCGCGACCCGGCGGCGGCGCACCCACGCGGCGTCCTTGCCGGTGCGCTCCTTGAGGTCGGCACCCGCGCAGAACACCGGACCGCGCCCGCTCAGCAGCACCACCCGGACCTCGTGGGACGCGTCGATCTCCTCGAACGCCTCCCGCAGCTGGTGGCACATCGGCAGATCCAGGGCGTTGCGGGCCTCGGGACGGGTCAGCTCGACCCGCGCGATCCCTTCGCTCACTTCGAGCCGCACCCGCTCGGCCATCAGATCACCCCCGCGGCCCGCAGGCCTTCGATCTCGGTCGCGTCGAGCCCCAGGGAAGCCAGGACGTCGTCGGTGTCGGCGCCGAGCCGGGGCGGCACGCCCACGTCCGGCGGCTCGCCGCCGGTCTCGCGCAGGGGCGTGCGCAGCGCGGGGAACGGCCCCTCGGCGGGATGGGTGAACTCGCCGACGACACCGCGGGCGGCCGCGTGCGGGTCGGCGAGGGCCTCGCGCACCGAGCGGACGGCGCCGGCCGGCACGTCGGCCGCGCGCAGCTCCTTCACCAGCGCGTCCCGGTCGTGCCGCGCGATCGCGCCGCGCAGGGCCTTCATCACGCGGTCGCGGTGCTCGACCCGGCCGGAATTGTGCCGCAGCACCGGATCCGCGGCCAGCTCGTCGAGGCCCAGCACCGTGCACAAAGGACCCCAGTGCTGGTCGCTGCCGCTGATGTGCAGCCATTCGCCGTCTCCCGCCTGGAAGGCAGCAGAAGGAACCCGGCCGGGGTGTTCGGTGCCGGTGCGCACCGGGTCCTCGCCGAGGGCGAACAGCCGCGCGGCGTTGAGCGCGTGCAGGCTCAATTGGACGTCCATCATGGACACGTCGAGATGGCGGCCCCGGCCCGTCGCCGCGCGCCCGGCCAGCCCGCTCAGCACCGCGATGACCACCCAGAGCCCGGAAGACAGGTCCGCCACGGGGATTCCCGTCTTCGACGGGGGCCCGTCCGGTTCGCCGGTCATCGCCATCACGCCGGACAGTGCTTGGAAGACGGTGTCGTAGCCCTTGCGCTCGCGGTCCGGACCGGTCTGGCCGAACCCGGTCGCGGACACGTAGACCAGCTCCGGGCGCCCGGCCGACAGGTCGGCGTACCCGAGGCCCAGGCGGTCCATGGCACCGGGCAGGAAGTTCTCGACGACGACGTCGGCCCGCTCGGCCAGCCGCCGCGCGACGGCCTGCCCGCGCGGGTCCTTCAGATCGAGGGCCACGGACTTCTTGCCCCGGTTGAAGGCGAAGAAGTAGGCGCTCTCGCCGTGGGGCAGCAGCGGTTCGAAGCCGCGGGTCTCGTCGCCGGACCCCGGGCGCTCGACCTTGACGACGGTGGCGCCCAGCTCGGCCAGGATCTGGGTCGCGAGCGGTGCGGCGAGGACGCGGGAGAAGTCCAGCACGGTGATGCCGGCGAGCGGGGCGGTCATCCGCGGAACCCCCGCATCAGCGCGTTGACGTCCTGGCCCGCGCGCATCGCGGCGTCGGTCGGCAGGTCCGCCACACGGTAGAACAGGTCCTTCGCCGCGGCGATCGCGCGCGGTTGCACCTTCGCCCAGCGCTCGGCGATCTCCAGCGCGGCCGGGAGGACTTCGTCCGGCTCGACGACGCGGTTGACCAGGCCGTGCTCGAACGCTTCGGCGGCGGTGAGCAGCCGTCCCGTGCTGACCAGCTCGAACGCGAGCTTGCGGCCCAGGTGGTGGACGAGCCCGGTCATCACCAGCGCGGGCACGATCGAGTGCTTCAGCTCCGGGTACCCGAACTTCAGGTCGGTCCCGGCGACGACCATGTCGGCGCCGATCGCCAGGCCGGCGCCACCGCCGACCGCCGCACCGCGCACGGCCGACACGACCGGCACCCGCAGCTGCCGAGCCTGCACCTGCAGCTTCGCGGTGAGCGCGGCCCGTTCCAGCACGGCGTCGGGCTGGTCGGGCGTCAGGGACGAGAACTCGCCGAGGTCGGCGCCCGCGCAGAAGCCGCGCCCGGCGCCGGTGAGGACGACGGCCCGCACGTCGCGGTCGGCCCCGGCGTCCGCGAAGGCGTCGCTCAGCGCGCGGGTCAGCGCCGTGTTCAGGGCGTTGAGCTTCTCGGGGCGGTTCAGCGTGAGGACTCGGACGGGGCCGCGGTCCTCGATCGCGAGAGAGGCGGTCACGGGTTCTCCTGGTTCGGGGTCGGGGTGAATCCGGCGCGGGCCACCATGCTGTGCAGGGGCCGGCCGAGCGCTTCTTCGCAGGCGGCCGAGGCCTTGGCCAGCAGGTCGAGGTCGAGACCGGTCTCGACGCCCATCGCGTCGAACAGGCCGGCCAGGTCCTCGGTGCTGACGTTGCCCGTGAGCCCGGCGCCGTAGCTGATGGCGGCAGGGTGGCCGCCGACCCCGCCGAGCGCGGTGTCGAAGTTCCGGCAGCCGGCCTCCAGGGCCGCGACGGCGTTGGCGATGCCGGTGCCGCGGGTGTTGTGGAAGTGGGCGACGACCGGCAGCCCCGGATGTTCGCGCGCCAGCCGGGAGAACAGCGCCCGGACCGACGGCGGGGTCGCGACCCCGGTGGTGTCGCCCAGGGTGACGAGGTCGGCGCCGAGCTCGGCGAACCGGGCCACGTCCTCAGCGACGCGACCGGGGTCGACCACGCCCTCGAACGGGCAGCCGAACGCCACCGACACGACACCGACCAGCTTGAACCGGCCGCCGGCCAGCGCGACCATCTCGGTGACGCGTTCCCATTGCCCGGCTCTGGAGGTGCGGAGGTTGCGCTCGGTGTGGCTTTCGCTGGCCGAGACCAGCAGGCTCAGCTCGTCGGCGCCGCGACCGGCGTCGAGGTCGACGAGCGCGCGCCGCACCGCACGCGGGTTGGGGCAGGTCGCCTTGAACGCGACGCCCGGGCGCCGGGTGATCCGCGCCAGCACGTCGGAGGCGTCCGAGAAACCCGGCACCCGCTGCGGGTGGCTGTAGCTGGTCGCCTCGACGCGCCGGAAGCCCGCGGCCGTGAAGGAGTCCAGCAGCGCGACCTTCGTCGTCGTCGGGACGTCGACCGGCTCGTGCTGCAGCCCGTCGCGGGCGAAGCATTCGCAGATCGTGACGGCGTCGGACATCGGGCCACCTCCTGTTCGGTGGCTCCAGAACTACGCGGCGCTGTTGATAAAGTCAACAACCACGGTCGCCCGGGTGGGCCCGCTCACGTTCTTCGACGGCCAGCGCCAGGTCGGCGAGCTTGTCGAGAGCACCGCGCAGCACCGTGGCTTCCTGCGGGGTGAGCGCGGCCAGGAACTCCACGTCACGCTCGTTCGCCGCGGTGATCAGCCCCCGGTACACGCGGGTTCCCTCGCCGGTCAGGGCGAGCTGGGAGGTGCGGCCCGAGCCCGCCGTGCGGTCGACCAGGCCGCGCTCGGTCAGCCGGCTGACCACCCGGCTCATCTGCGCCTTGTCCAGCCCGGCGCGGCGGGCGAGGCGGTTGAGGGTCAGCGTGGGATCGGCGGCGATGAGCGCGATCGCCCGCCACTCGCCCAGGCTGACGTCGAACTCGCGCCGGTAGCGCAGCGCCGCACTGCGCGACATCGCCGACGACGTGCGCGAAAGCCGGTAGGAGAGCAGCCCCGAAATGGGCACGAGGTCTCGGCCGTCCGCGCGTTCCGTCATGACGCGTGATCGTAGCTTGACCGGACTCGGTGTTGACAAACACAACACCTGATGCGGAGACTGCTGCCGCACGCCCCGCCTGAAGAACACGCCCACCTGACAAGGGAGTCGAGTAGCCGTGGCCGAACGCCCCGCCGTCACCGGACGGCCCGCCGAGCAGATCCGCGCCGGCGACCGCGCCTCCACGTACCGGACCATCGCGCTGCGGGTCATGCCGCTGCTGGTGGTCTGCTACGTCGTCAGCTTCGTCGACCGCACCAACATCGGTATCGCGCAGCAGGGTCTCCAGCGTGACCTCGGGTTCGGCTCGGCTGTCTACGGGCTCGGGGTCACGCTCTTCTTCGTCGGGTTCATCCTGTTCGAAGTGCCCAGCAACGCCCTGCTCGCGCGGATCGGCGCCCGCAAGACGCTGGTCCGGATCATGGCCACGTGGGGTGTGGTGACGATCGCGACCTTGTTCGTGCAGGACGAGATCACGTTCTACCTCGCCCGGTTCCTCCTCGGCGTGGCCGAAGCGGGCTTCTTCCCGGGGGCGCTGTTCCTGCTGGCGCAATGGTTCCCGTCCGCGCGCCGGACGCGGATGACCGCGGTGTTCTTCATCGGCGTCCCGGTCTCCGGTGTGCTCGGGTCGGTCGTCTCGGGCTGGATCATGCACTCGCTCGGGGGCGCCGCCGGCCTGGCCGACTGGCAATGGCTGTTCCTCGTCGAGGGAATCCCGCCGATCCTGCTCGCCGTGCTGGTCGCCTTCTTCCTCGCCGACAACCCGGAGCAGGCGAAGTGGCTGAGCCCGGCGCAGAAAGCGCTGGTGCGGGCCGACCTCGAGGCCGACCGGCGCTCGAAGGGGACCGCGCCCGCACACCGAGGCGGCATGCTGTCCGCGCTGCGCGACCCGAAGGTCTGGATCCTCGGCTTGTGCGCCTGCGGCGCCTACACCCTGGCCAACGCCGTGTCCTACTGGACCCCGCGGATCATCGCCGAAGCCGGCGTCGGCGACGTGCTGAACCTCGGCCTGTTCTCGGCGATCCCGCCCCTGCTCGGCATCGTCGTGATGCTGCTGGTCGGCCGCCACTCCGACCGCACCCTCGAACGCCGCTGGCACGCGGCGGCGAGCTGGCTGGTGGCCGCCGTGGCCATGCTGGCCCTCGCGTTCTCCGGCGGCAGTGTCCTCGTGGTGATCGTCCTGCTCGCGGTGATGGCCGCCGCCCACTACTCGGGCCTGACGGTGTTCTACTCGATCCCGTCGATCTACCTCGACGACCGCGCGGCCGCGACGGGCATCGCGGTGGTGACGTCGATGGGCTCCATCGCCGCCGCCGCTTCCCCCTCCCTGCTGGGCTTCATCCAGTCGGCGACCGGCAGCCTCTCGCTCGGCCTGGTGATCAGCGCGGGCATCGTGCTCCTCGCGGTGATCGTGCTGCTGGTCGGCGTCAAGGCGTCGGATCTCAAGGAAACGCACCACTGAGCCGAGTTCCGCCGCGCCCGGTGTGGCGGAAGCTGGACGGTTGTTCTTCGGCGCGGCGGAGAACGCCGCGACGCCCGGGAGAGAACTCCGGATCGGAGTCGCTCCCGGGCGTCGCGGTGTGCCGGTCAGAGCCGGCGGGTGGGGGAAGTGCCGTTCGGGGTCAGGACGGGGCGCCGGGGTGCGGTTGCGGACGGATGCCCGCCTGGTCCATCACCGCTTGCGCCGCCGGGGGCCAGGTCCCGTCGGTGAGGTGGACGTTGCCGTCCAGCACGTTGTTGTGCGGGGAGCCGGTCGCGACCTGGGTGGCGCCGGTGTTGTACCAGTTGCCGGTGAAGGTGTTGTCGTTGGTGTTGTTGGTGGCGCTGGCGTTGGTGAACGCCCAGACACCGGCGTCCTGGATCACGTTGTGCGAGAGGCTGACGTAGCGCGAGCCTTCGTCGAGGTACAGCCCGACCGTGCTGTGGTTGTCGTAGATGTAGTTGTCGTCGATCACGGTGCCCGGGTCGGCGGAGAGGTTGTAGATGCTTCCGCCGTCGTGGAAGACCTTCTTGGTGCCGTGCACGAGGTTGCCACGCACGACGGTGTCTTTCAGCGTGGTGGGCGTGGTGTACACCGGCTGGTAGTCGTACAGGCCCCGGTTGCGGTAGTCCTGGCTGCCGCCGGGATCGTTGGCGCCCCAGCCCCAGCCGACGTCGATGCCGTCGTAGGCGAGGTCGGACACTTCGTTGTGCTCGATCACGGCGTGGGTGACGTAGGTGCTCAGGATGCCGGCCATGTCCTTGTAGTCCCGCGCGACGTTCGTCACGAGGTTGTCGGTGATGGTGATGTCCTTGTTCGTCATCGCCGGGTCGCTCGGGTGGTGCGCGTCGGGCTGCACCCCGCCGACGACGATGCCGGAACCGGAGTCGTCGGTGAAGGTGTTGCGCTGCACGGTGATCCCCGACGCGCCGAGGCCGATGCCGGAGGCGTGGGCGTTCGCGTCGTTGCCGATGCCGAGCGCCACCTGGCCCAGGTGGGCGAACGTGTTGCCCACGAAGGAGATGTTGCGAGCAGCGGAGACCTGGACGGCGGCGGGAACCTGGTTCCAGCCGTTGCGCGTGGCCTCGAACTGGGGGCAGCCGAGCTGGCAGGAGGTGAGGAAGTCCGCCGGCTGCGGATACGTCCCGGTGATGAAGGTGCCGCTCTGCTGGTCGGCGTAACCCACCGCGGTGCCGGGCTGCAGCCAGGTGGTGTGCTCGAAGCTCAGGCCGCGGAAGGTGACGTCGTGGACGGGCTGGGCCGGCGTCCCGCTCAGCCGGACCAACGAGCTCAGCCGCGGCAGCTCCACCTGGCTGTGCGCCGGGGTCTGCCCGGGGGCGGCCTTGTAGTAGAGCTTCCCGGCCCGGGGGTCGAGGTACCACTGCCCGGCCGTCTTCAGGAACGAGTAGGAGTTCTCCAGCAGCAGCGTGCCGCCCGCGAAGGGGTGCGCGAGGGTGTCGTAACCCCAGTTGTTGTTGTTCCACGCGGGTTGCTGCATGGTGATCGTGGTGCCGCTGATGTGCTGCACGGGCGCGTACCGGTCCGTGAAGGAGTTCTGGCTCTCCACCTCGATCCGGTTCTGGTCGGGCAAGGTGGCCAGGTAGTCCAGCGCCGGGTTCACAATGGACAGTCCGGTCGTGGTGACCGAGAGATCGGTGCGGGCGATGCTGACCGCGGCCCGCGGCGCGAGCGCGCCGTCCACGACGAGCTGGCGCGTGTCCACGCCCTTCGGGGTGTCGGCGACGTAGATGTTCGCCGCCTTGTCGTGCAGCTTCCAGCCGGTCACGGCCTGTCCCCCGGACAGGACCGGGGTCTGGCCGGGCCGGGCCTGCCACGTGATGGTGTGGCCGTTGCGGCCGGAGTCCTCGGCGGTGAACGTCAGGGGCGCCGTGAGCCGGTACGTGCCGCCGGCGAGCTCGACGGTCACGTTCGCCCGGCCGACGAGGTCGCGGGCCAGTTTCTGGGCTTTCTGCAGCGAGGCGAGGGGACGGCCGGCGCTGCCCGGGTTGTGGTCGTTGCCGTTCGGCGCGACGACGATCGTGAACCCTGGCGGTCCGGCCGCCTGCGCAGCGGGCGCGACCGCGACGGCCGCGGCCGAGACGGCGAGCGCCGTCAGCACTGTTCTGGCGGTGTGACGCATGTGCACCATCCTTGGGGGAAAGGGGAACCGGGAAGTTCGCGAGGGCGGCCGGCGAGCGAACCGCAGAAGCGCTCGGCCGGCGCGAACCGGTGGCCCTCGCGGGCGCGGGACGCGGTGTTCGAACAAGCCGGACGGCATCGTCCGCCTTTCGTCGCGGTGGCTCGCGGGAGGTTCAGGCCCGCGCCGCCGCGCGGGAGGGGTTCATCGGCCCAGCCATCCGCCGTCGACCGGGATGAGGGCGCCGTGGACGTAGTCCGACGCCGCGGAGGCGAGGAAGACGGCCACCCCGGCGAAATCGTCGGGCCGCGCCCACCGGCCGGCGGGAATGCGGTCGAGGATCGCGGCGAAGCGTTCGGGATCGGCGCGCAGGGCCTGGGTGTTGTCGGTCTCGACGTAGCCGGGGACGATGGCGTTGACGTTCACGCCCCGGCCCGCCCACTCGTTGGCCAGCGCGCGGGTGAGCCCGGCGATGCCCGACTTGGCCGCGGCGTACCCGGGCACGTTGATGCCGCCCTGGAAACTCAGCAACGAGGCGGTGAACACGATCTTGCCCCGGCCGCGCTCGAGCATCCCGGCGCCCACGGCACGGGTGAGCGCGAACTGGCTCGTGAGGTCGACGGTGAGCACCCGGTCCCAGTCGGCGTCGGAGTGCTCGGCCGCCGGAGCGCGCGCGATGGTGCCGGCGTTGTTGACCAGGATGTCCACGGGCCGCCCGAGATCGGCGAGCGCGTCCGCCAGATCCGCCACGGCGGCCCGGTCGGTGAAGTCGGCGCTCAGCGCGGTGCAGCGGCGGCCGAGCGCGGTCACGCGGGCCTCGACCTCGCTGCCGGACGGCTCCTGGTTCGCGCTGACGGCCACGATGTCCGCGCCGGCGGCGGCCAGCGCCTCGGCCATGCCGAGGCCGATCCCGCGGCGGGCGCCGGTGACCACCGCGAGCTTGCCGGTGAGGTCGAAGGCGGACAGGCCGGTCACCGTGCCTCCTGCCCCGCGCCGGTCCGGCAGTCGACGAGCACCTTCATCACGCCGGCCCCGCTTTCCAGCGCGGTGAAGGCCTCCGTGACGCGGTCGAGGGGTTCGATCCGCGAGATCAGCGTTTCGGCCGGGATGACCCCGTCGGTGAGCAAGCCGACCGCGGTGGTGAAGTCCTCGCGCTCGTACAGGCGCGCGCCGAGCAGGGTGAGCTCCCGCCAGAAGAACCGGTGCAGGTCCACCTCGCGGGCCGCCGGGTGGATCGCCACCTGGACCAGCCGGCCCCGCGTGGCCAGCGCGGCGACCGCCGTGGTCACGCCCGCCGCCGCGCCGGACACCTCGAACGCCACTTCGGCACCGGCGCCGCCGGTCCACTCGTCGAGGGCGCCGGCGAAGTCGCCGGCCGCCGGGTCGAGCGCGGTGAGGCCCAGCCCTTCGGCGACGGACCGCCGGTACGCGTCGGGTTCGGCCAGCACGACCGACGCGCCCGCCCGCCGCGCGACGAGCGCGATGAGCACACCGATCGGTCCCCCGCCGACGACGAGTGCGTGCTCCCCCTCGCGCAGCTGGGCACGCCGCACGTCGTGCACGGCGACCGCGGTCGGCTCGACGAGAGCCGCGTGGTCGAGCCGCAGGTCGCGGGGCAGCGGCACGAGCGTGTCCGCGGGCACCGTCCAGCTGTTCTGCAGCGCGCCGGACGCGTCGATGCCCAGGAAGACCAGGCGGTGGCACACGTGGGTGTGGCCCGCGCGGCAGGCGGGGCATTCGCCGCACCACCGCAGCGGCAGCACCGTGACGGGGTCGCCGGGCCGCCAGTCCGCGACCCCGGCGCCGACCTCGGCGACCCGGCCGGACATCTCGTGCCCGATCACGGCGCGCGGCGAAACCCGCCCGTCCATGTCGCCGTGGAAGATGTGCAGGTCGGTCCCGCAGATCCCGGTGTAGGCCACATCGACCCGGACGTGGCCCGGCGCGGGTGGCTCGGTGTCGCTCGGCTCGACGACCAGGGCTCGGGCGCCGGCATAGGCGACCCGGCGGGCGGCGGTGCCGCGTGTCAGGGAGGTCATTCGGGGTCCTTTCGTGGTCCCTGCTCGGCGCTGCGCACCCGGTAGGTCCGGGCGGCGTTGTCGTGGAAGACGGCTTCGGCATCGGCAGCCGGATGAGCGGCGAGTGCGGTGCGGACGAGGTCGAGCCACGCGTCGTGGTCGGTGGCCAGCGTCAGCACCGGCCAGTCGCTGCCGTAGAGGCAGCGGCCGGGGCCGAACACGTCGAGCGCTTCGCGCAGCGCGTCGACGACGGCGCCGCGGGCGGTGCCCGGCGGGGTTTCGGTGGCCAGGCCGGAAAGCTTGCAGAGCACGTTGCCGCGTCCGGCCAGCCGCCGCAGATCGCGGCGCCACCGGTCGTAGCCCGGTCCGCCCGGCGTGGGTTTTCCCAGGTGGTCCAGGACGATCGTGGTCCGTGGGCAGGCGGTGGCCAGTTCGGTCAGCTCCGGCAGCTGGTGCTGTCGGACGCAGGCGTCGAACGGCAGGCCGGCCTCACCCAGCAGGCGGACTCCCGCGCGGAAGCCGCGGTCGCCGAGGAAACCAGGCGGTTCGTCCTGCGCGTTGCGCCGCACCCCGACGACGAACGGATCGTGCTCGTCGACGAACTCGCGGGCCAGCACGGGATCTCCGAGCTCGACGTGGGCGACGATCCCGCGGATCCACGGGTGCCGGCGCGACTCCTGCCGGATCCACGCGATCTCGGCGGCGGCGTCGGCGGGCACCCGGCCGGCCTCGACGACGATGACCTCCGCCCGGCCCGGGAACTGCTCGGGGGTGCGGGGGCGGTCGAGCCCGGCGACGCCGTCGAGCCACGGGTAGCGCAGCCGGCGCGGATCCCAGAAGTGCACGTGCGAGTCGAGGACGGCGGCGGTCACGACCGCTCCCCCGGGTGCTGGTTCTCCGGGCGCCCGTTGGCCCACCCGCGGTCGCGGACGGGTTCGAGGCAGGCCTCGATTTCACGCACCAGGTCCTCGTCGAGAGGCTCGTCCAGCCATCGGACGTCCCGCCGCACTTCGTCCGAGTCCGCGGCACCGACGATCGTGACCGGGAAGTCCCCGGTGCTCACCGCGTACTGCAGGGCCACGCGCGCCAGGTCCGCCCCGCGTTCCCGGCACACCGCCGCCGCCTCGGCGCAGCGCCGCAGCACTTCCTGCGGCGCGGGGTGCCAAGGCGGTGCGCCCTGTTGCGTCAGCGCGCCCATCGCCAGCGGCGCGGCGTTGAGCACGGCGGTGCCGAGGCGTTCGAAGCCCTCCCGCCACTCGGCGAGCCGCCGGTTCTGCAGCGTGTACTGGCAGTAGGAGATGATGGTGTCGACCGGGGCCCGTTCGGCGACGTACGCGAGGGCCGGCAAGGGAAAGCCGGTGATCCCGACCGCGCGTACCAGTCCCGATTCCTGCAGGGCACGCAGGGCGGGCAAGGTTTCGCCGGCCACCTGGTCGAGATCGCCGAACTCGATGTCGTGGCACTGCACGAGATCGAGGTGGCCGGCGCCGAGCCGGGCCAGGCTTTCGTGCACGCTGCGCGTGACCCGGCCGGCGCTGAAGTCGAAATCGGCCTGCCCGTAGCGGCCGACCTTGGTGGCCAGCACGTAGGCGGACCGCTCCACGCCGCGCAACGCTTGTCCCAGCACGGTTTCCGCGACCGTCTCCCCGTAGAAGGGCGACACGTCGAAGAACGTGATGCCGAGCTCGAGTGCCGTGTGCACGGCGTCGATGCCGCGCCCGCGGGCCGGGCCGGTGAGCCGCCCCAGGGGTGCGGCGCCGAAACCGAGCCGGGACACCTCCAGCCCGGTGCGGCCGAGCGGGGCGCGGTTCATTCGGGTTCGCCCGACGGCATGGCCTCGAAGGGCGTGGTGTACGAGGGCGTGCGGGCCCGCAACGCCAGCTCCAGCGTCAGGCTGATGCGGGTGGACGGGGGCAGGTCGACTTGCAGCCACGGACCGTCGAGCTCGATCGACGAGGACGTCACGACCGGTTCGCGATGGCCGTAGTCGTACAGGTCGCCGATCCACGACGGGTCGTCGCAGACGCTGTAGCGAGCCGTCCGGACGTGGTGCTCGGCGAACGCGCCGGCCTGGACGATCACCGACCGGGTCGAGAACGGGTCGAGGTTGACGAGCTCGACCACCGTTTCCTCCGGCTCGATGCGCGAGACGAGTGCCGCGACCGACGGGGGCAGACCCGGGCGGCCGGCGATCGCGTCGAAGTAGCGCACGCGGGCCTGCTGCAGTCCCCCGTTGTAGACGACCTGCGGGCCGCCCCACGTGAGCTGGACCAGCGCCTCGGTGACGACCGGGTTCGACTGCTGCCAGAGGTGGATGTCGGCCTCGGGGACGTCGAGGCCGCGGTAGCGCTCCATCCGCGCCAGCCGGTGGCGCACCTGGGCCTGGGCCGCCGCGAGGATCCGCTCGGGGTAGCCGGGGTTGTCGCCCGACAGGTAGGCGAACCACGGCTCCTCGTGCCCGGCCTCTTCCTTGCTGCGGAAGGAACGCACCGTTCGCCAGTCGTGGCCCGCGGCGGCACGCAGCCGTTCGAGGCGCTCGCGGTCCTCCCGGGCCCCGGAGTGGTGCCACAGCGCGGCCGGCACACCCATCAGCATCGGGTTGTGGTCGAACCACCCGTGATCGCCGTAGCGGTAGGGCACGTGCAGCGTGGGCGTGTCGACGTCCGGGCCCAGCTGCACCGTCCACTTCGACTGCAGGCTGGAGTCGGCGTCGGTGAAGGCCATGACCTTGCCCTGGCCGATGATCGTGTCCAGCGCCGGGCGCACGAGGTCGGTGTAGCCGTCGTCGCCGGTGGCCATGGCCGCGGCCAGCGCGGCGACGATCGCGGCGTGCCCCACGCTGTACCACCCGTGCGGCCAAGACCAGCCGTAGTGCCCGCCGTACCACCGGCCCTCCAGCAGGCCACCGACCGTGCCGTCGGGAGCGACGTTGTCGGGCAGGACACCGCCGTTGGCGGCGGCCCGTTCGCGCCAGGCACCCACGTAGTCGGCGAGCCAGTCGCGGTAGCGGCGGTCTCCGGACAGCAGCAGGGCGTTGAAGACCAGTCCGGACACGGCGAGATTGACCGCGGTGTCCCCCACTCCCATGCGGCGGCGCATCTGCTCGCCCAGCCGCGGATCGGGATCCGCCGCCGGCTGCCCGGCCCCCGCCGGCACGAGCCACTCCAGGGGAAAGCCGTACATCCGCGCTTCCTGGGGCAGCCAGGGGTACGAATCGCCGTCGAAGAGCCCGTCGCGCGCGGGGTCGCTGCCGTTGTGGGGACGGCGGATGATGCGGTGCTCCGGGTCGTAGTTGCCGTGGGCCGGATCGACGTACAGCTCGGCGAACCGCAGGGCGCGCTCGCGCCACCGCTCGGGCGCGGCCATGCACAGGAAGTACAGCAGCAGCAGGCTTTCGCCTTGGTGGAACCAGTCGTAGCCGCGTTCGTACTCCTCGCTCAGCATGCCCAGCTCGGTCAGCTGACGGGTGACACCCTCCCAGTGCCGCTCCGCCTCGCCGAGCAGGTCGTCGGCGCCGCCGAGCAGGTAGAGCTGGGGCCAGTTGAAGAAGGTTTCGTAGAAGTCGTCCACCCCGTCGCGGGTGGTGAGGCCGCCCCGGTAGACGAGGCGCCCGTCCGGCCCCGTGTAGTCACGCGCGAACGTGCGCCAGGCCGTGTCGAGCAGGTCGAACAGCTCGCGCTGCGCGATCGCCCAGCCCGGGGGTTCGAGCAGCGGTACCGAGGCCGTGATGACGGGAAACATCGAAGATCTCCATTCGGGGGCGGCCGCCACCCGCGGACGGCACCCGAGGTGCCGCCGCGCGTGTGGACGGTGGTTCCGCGTCGAGCCGGGGTGGGCTATTCCTTCGTCGCGCCGGCGAGCATTCCCGCGACCAGGAAGCGTTGCGAGAACAGGAAGACGAGCAGGACCGGCGTGATCGCGAGCAGGGTCGCCAGCGCCAGCTCCGGGCGCTGGACCGCGGCGGTGCCGACGGTGGGGTTGAACTGCGGGACCGCGTTGAGGAGGTTGCCCAGGCCCACCTGGACGGGGAACTGGTCGCTCTCCGGCAGCAGGACGTAGGGCAGGAAGTAGTTGGTCCAGTTGGCGACGAAGCTGAAGAAGCCGACGAGCGCCACGACCGGCATCGCCAGCGGCAGGGCGATGTGCCGGAACACGCCGAACTGCGAACACCCGTCGAGTTCCGCCGCCGCGATCAGGTCACGCGGCAGCGAGGTGCTGAAGTAGATGTAGGTCAGGTACACCCCGAACGGGTAGAACGAGTACGGCAGGATGATCGACCACATCGAACCGATGAGGTGGACCGCGTTCACCTCGAGGAACAGCGGCACCACGAGGGTCGCGTTCGGCATCAGCATGACCACCAGGGTGGCGACCAGCAGGGTGCGGCGGCCGCGGAAGTGGTTCATCGCGAGGGCGTAGCCGGCCGGGATCGCGACGCACAACGTGATGACCAGCGCGATGAACGAGTACACCGCGGAGTTGCCCAGCCACTGGAAGATCGCATTGTCCTGAAAGGACGTCAGCGCGGTCCAGTTGTCCGCGAGGGCGTGCCATGAACCGAATGAAAGCGGGTTGCCGTGCACGAGCTGGTCGTCGGTCTTCGTGGCCGCCAGCAGCAACCACACGACCGGCAGCACGAAGAACACCAGGAACAGCACGAGTACCAGAGCCGACAGCGGGTTCGGCCATCGCCGGGCACCACGCCGTGGCCGCCCGGCGGACGAGCGGACGCTGCCCGCCGAAGTGACCGCTGCCGGGATACGGGTGTCAGTCGGCATCGAAGAACCCCGATCGGGCCACGAACACGCCGGCGACCACGAGACCGATCACCAGGAGCTCGACCGAGATGGCCGCGGCCGTGTTCACGTTGTTGTTCTGGAAGGCGAAGTCGTAGGACAGCTGGTTGAGCGAGTAGTCGCGCCCGGCGACGCCGACACTGGCCTGCGAAAGCAGCTGCGGTTCGACGAACAGCTGCGTCCCCCCGGCGAACGCGAGGATCGCCATGTAGACGATCCACTTGCGCAGCAACGGGATCTGGATGTGCCACGCCGTGCGCCACGCACCCGCGCCGTCGATCCGCGCCGCTTCGAGCAGGTCGGGAGAGATGTTGTTCAGCGCGCCGTACATCACCACGATCCAGCCGCCCGCGCCGGTCCAGAACGCGATCAAGGTGAACAGCACCGGCAGGTGGCCCGGCGCCACGACCTCGCCGAAGGTGCTGAAACCCAAGGCTCGCAGCAGGAAGCTCACCGGGCTCACCGTCGGGTCCAGCACGAACAGCCAGACCATCACGCTCGCCGCACCGGCGAGCGCCCCGGGGATGTAGTATAGGAACCGCAGGACGCGGCTCACCCCGGCCGAGCGCACGCGGTGCAGCACCAGAGCCAGCCCGACCACCAGCACCACCAGCGAAACCAGCCAGCACACGAGGTACAGGGCCACGTGGCCGATCGCGGACAGGTAGCGGAAGTCGCCGGCGGCCGCGACGAAGTTCGCCAGGCCCGCGAAGTTGTCGCCGGCGTCGGTGAACGCGAAGTACACCGCGTACACCGTCGGCACGACCCCGAACGCGATCAGCAGCACCACGTAGGCGGCGACGAACAGGTGCCCGCCCCGGCCCGGCCAGGTCGCCCGCCGTCGTCGCGACGGGCTCCCGGCCGGGCGGGCGGTGGTGGCCACGGTGCTCACTGACTGACCTCGTAGCCGTCGGACCGCGCGTAGTCGGTGACGGCCTTCTGCCAGTCGGGCAGCATCGACACGATCGTCTTGCCCGCGGTCAGCCCGGGCGTGACGGTCGCGGCCCAGATCGCCTCCTGGCTGAACTGGCCGTAGCCCCAGCCCGGCCACACCTGTGCGGCCGCGGTCTGCAACGGCCCGGTGATGTCACCGGAGTAGTAGCCACTGGACGTCTGCTTCGCGAGCCAGGTCTTCGCCGCGGGCGCGTACGCCGGGTAGCCCGGCGAGACCTTGCCCTGGTACTCGTCCGAAGTGGACACCCACGTGAGGAAATCGGCGGCGTCCTTGAGGTTGGCGCTGTGGGCCGAAAGCAGCCAGGTACCGCCGCCGACGTTGCCGACCGAAGGCGCGTTGTCCCCGGCCCACTGCGGCAGCGGAGCGGCCGCGATCTGGCCCGCGGGCGTCTTGAACGCCTCGTTGAAGATCGAGCCGCCGAACCACGAAGGCCCGGGCATCATGAGGACCTTGTCGGCGGAGTTCTTGTCGAAGTCCGAGCTGAACACGCTGCTGGTCGCCATGGTGTGGTTCTGGACGAGGCTGTCCAGCAGCGCGGCCATCCGCGTGCACTCGGCGCTCGTCGTGTCGACCTTGACCGCCTCGGGCCCGGTGATCCGGTTGGCGCCGCACTTGCTCGCCCACAGGTAGATCTCCGGGGTGAAGTTGTCCCCCGCCGTCCCCACCAGGTAGCCGGGGTGCTCGGTGGCCAGGCGCTTGCCCAGGGCCTGGTACTCCTCCCAGGTCTTCGGCACCTGATAACCCCACTGCTTCATCAGCGGCGCGTTGTACCAGAGCACGGTCTGGGCAAGATCGTTGCGCAGGCAGTAGAGCGTGCCGTCGACCAGGCACGGATCGTTGGCACCCGGGGCCCACCCGCGCAGGGTGGCGTCGGGGATCAGGCCCTTGTTCAGCGGCGCGGTGAAACCGGCCTGCACCGCCCAGGACGCTTCGTTGTTCTGGGAGCTGAACACCACGTCCGGCCAGCCGCTGCGGGTGCGGTTGAACAAGCTCACCTTGGTTTGCAGGTAGTTCGAGCCGTTCGCGTCGCCGTCGTAGGTGACGATGTCCATCTTCACCGCCGGGTGGGCCTTCTGGTACAGCTGCGCGGCGGGCAGCCGCGTCGAGTCGACCCAGACGGTGAGCTTCCCGCCCGTCTGCTGCACCGGCTGGAACCCGTTCTGCGCACCGGATCCGGTCCCGCCGTTGCCGCACGCGGCGACCGCGGCCAGCACGGCGGCGACGCCCAGCGCGAGGCCCGCGAACCGGGCGCGGCGGTGGGTTGCTCTCCTGGCGCCGGCGGCATCGGCTTTGGCTGTCATGACTACTCCACTCCATCGTGGGGACCGCAGGTTGTACCCGAACGGACAACGAGGTGCCGGTTATGTGTCCGACACATCTGAGGCCGTCGGTCGCTTCGGAGGTCTATAAGAGCCCGTGACAGAGCTTCCGTCAAGAGGTACGGACCGGTTTTCCTCAGAGCGGGCAGGCAAAATGAGTAGTACTCATTTCTCACAACTGCGCCGACGTGTACGATCCTTGAAGTCGTGAGGGGCAAGTCGTACCCTCGCGTTGACCGAACCGAAGGAGGCGAGTGGGTGGACGGCGTGCCCGCACCGGTCGAACCCGACCCCAGTGGTGACGACCGGGTGGCAACCCCGCCACAGGCCGCGTACCGGCCCGGGTACGAGGTCGTCGCCGAGCAGATCCTCCAGCTCATCGCGCAGCTGCGGCTCCAGGCCGGTGATCGCATGCCCACCGAGAACGAGCTGGCCGCACAGCTGGGAACCTCGCGCACGGTCGTGCGCGAGGCGGTCAAGATCCTCTCCGCGATCGGCCGGGTGCGCGCGCAGAAGGGCCGCGGGCTCTACGTCGCCGACGACGAAGGCATGCTGGGTTCGGCGCGCTGGGGCAGCTTTTTCCTGCCGACCGACCTCGACCACGTCTACATGCTCTTCGAGTTCCGGCGGGTGCAGGAGATGACGGCGAGCCGGCTGGCGGCGACCCGGGCCACCCCCGGGGAGCTCCGGTCGATCGAAGCGGCCGCGGAAACCTGCCGCCAGGGGCATCTGACCGGAGAGGCGGCGCTGTTCGACCGCGGGGACGACGAGTTCCACCTCGGCATCGCGGCCGCGTCCCACAACCAGTTCCTCCTGGCCGCCGTCCGCGAAGTCCGGCGGCTGCAGCACCAGTCCAGCACGATCGGCCTGCGCGGCACCGTCGGCGGGCACGCCGCCGAGGCGATCGACGAACACGCCGCCATCTACCAGGCGATCCGCGACGGCGATTCGGAGGCCGCCGCGCAAGCCGCCGCGGTCCACCTGGACAACACCCTCGAGGACTACCGCCGGGAAATCCGGCGGCGGGTGTTCGGCTGACGCGCGAGGTTCAGCTCGCCCCCACGGCCGACCGACCGGCGGAGCCGTCCGGTCCACCGCCGGCCTGACCCCGGCAACCTCTGCCTCGGCCAGGGCGCGTGAGGGCCCGGCTTTCGGGGCGCCTCGAGGCCTGCGTTGTCGGCCTGCGCCAGCCTGGGCCCGAATCTCACTGGGATCAGCCGGCGGACAACGGCGCGGCCTCGGTGCGCAACACCGATCACAGCCGTCGGCCGGCCCGTTCCGGGACCGAGCGGAGTGTGGGGATTCTCCTCCGAAACCGGCGGGCGAGTGGATGGTTCCTCCCTCTGGTCGGCACTGGACCGCGCTTAAGGTCTCTTGCGGCGGTGAGCGGATGCCGCCCGTCTCCTGGGGCGAAACCCGCCGGCCGAAAGAGAAAACCCATGCCTGAGCAGTCCCCCGTCTCCCCTCCCGCCGAGGCGACCGGCGCAGTGGAAGGGCTGATGCAGCCTCGGCCGCTGACCATCGCGCACATCCTGGAGCGCGCCGAGCGGCTGTATGCGCACAAGCACGTGACGACGGCCGGTGGCGAGCGGCTCACCTACGCCGAAGTGGCGGACCACGCCCGGCGGCTGGCGACCGCGCTCGACTCCCTCGGTGTCCCGGCCGGTGCCCGCGTCGCCACGTTCGCGAGCAACAGCCGCCGCCACTTGGAGCTCTACCTGGCGGTACCGGCGACCAAGCGGGTGCTGCACTCCCTCAACATCCGGCTCTCGGCGGAGCACCTGGAGTACATCGCCGGCCACGCCGAGGACGACGTGGTGTTCGTCGACCGCGGGTTGCTGGCGAGGATCTGGCCCAGCGCCGGGAAGCTGCCGCGGGTGCGGTACTGGGTGGTGCTGGCCGACGGCACCGGCGACCCGATCCCGGCGGACCCCCGGATCCTGGACTACGACGAGCTGATCGCCGGTGCCGAGCCGTTCGCGGGCTCGTTCGAGGAGACCTTCGAGCTCGCGGACGAGAACCTGGCCTCCGGGCTGTGCTACACCTCCGGCACCACGGGACCGCCCAAGGGTGTGCTCTACAGCCACCGCTCGACGATCCTGCACTGCCTGGGGACGCTCGCGGCCGGGCTCATCGGCCTGTGCGAGAGCGACGTCGTGATGCCGATCGTGCCCATGTTCCACGCCAATGCGTGGGGCCTGCCCTACGGCGCGATGATGGCGGGCGCGTCCCTGGTGCTGCCCGGCGCGTCCGCGGAGCCGGATCACCTGCTGGGGTTGATGGAAACCGAGCGGGTCACCGTGGCCGGCGCCGTTCCGACGGTGTGGACGAGCCTGCTTCCCGAGCTGCGCCGGCACGATCTGAGCGCCACCCGGTTTCTGCTCGGCGGCGGTTCGGCGGTGCCCCCGGCGTTGTCCGAGGCCTACCGCGCCGCGGTCGGGGTGCCCGTCACGCACTCCTGGGGGATGACCGAGATCAGTCCGGTGGGAGCCATCGGCGGCACCCGCACCCAGCACCGGGAGGCGACCGAAGCGGAGCAGGTGGCCGTGCGCGCCGCGCAGGGGCAGCCGCTGCCGCTGGTGAACGTGCGGATCGCCGATGTCGAGACCGGACGGGAACTGCCGCGCGACGGCAACGCGGTCGGCGAGCTCCAGGTCGCCGGTCCGTGGGTGGCCGGCGGCTACTTCCGGACCGACGGCGGCGAGAGCTTCACCGGCGACGGCTGGTTGCGCACGGGCGACCTGGCCACCATCGACGCGCACGGGTACCTGCGGCTCGTGGACCGGATCAAGGACCTCATCAAGTCCGGTGGCGAGTGGATTTCCTCGGTCGAGCTCGAGGCCGCCCTCTCCGCGCACCCCGACGTCGTCGAGGTCGCCGTGATCGCCCGCCCGGACCCGCGCTGGATGGAGCGCCCCGTCGCCTACGTCGTCGTGCGCGAGGGCAGCGCCGCCACCGCCGAGGACCTCACCCGGCACCTCACGCCCAGGGTCGCGAAATGGTGGCTGCCCGACGAGTTCGTCTTCATGACCACACTGCCCAAGACGGGCACGGGCAAGCTGTCCAAGACCGCGCTGCGGGAATCGCTGCGCCCGGCCTGAACCGGTCCGTCACGACGAGGTGATCGCGCGCAGCCCGTGCAGCCGCAGTCCGAGCTGCAGTTCCAGGTCGTCGTTGTCCCGCCAGTCCTGGCCGAGCACGGTGCCGGCGCGGTCGAGCCGTTTGAGCAGCGTGTTGACGTGCACGTGCAGCGCCCGCGCGGTTGCCGCGACGTTGGCGCGATGGACGAAGTAGGCGGTGAGCGTGCCGACGAGATCGCTGCCGCGGCGCTGGTCGTAGTCGAGCAGCGGGCCGATCGAGCCGGCGATGAACCGGTCGAGCTCCCGGACCCGTTCGGGGTCGAAGACCATCGCGTAGAGCGCGTACCGGCCCGTGGTGGCACCCACATCGGTGTGCCCGAGCGCGCGCATGACCGCGCCGCAGCGGCCGGCGAGGGAGAAAGCACGTGACCAGTCGTGGTTGGCCACGCGTTCGGCGACGACCACGACCGGCCCACCCGCGGCGCGGCGCAGCCGGCGCTGGACTTCCTCGACGGTCTGCTCGTCGTCGGCGCTGGGCAGGATCATCGTGGCCCGGCCGAGGTGTTCTCCGGCCAGTCCACAATGGTCTCTCGCGATGTCGTGCAGGTGGCGCGAGAGTTCGGTCGAGGACGACGTCGCGGACTCCGCGACGAGGACGAGAGCCAGGCGGTCGGGATCGATGCCGCGGGCACGGGCCCGGACGCGCTGGGCCGCGCCGATCCCGGGGCTGCCCACCATGAGCTCGGTCAGCAGCTCTCCGCTCAACCGCTCACTCGCGTCGGCGACCGCACGCTCCTTGAGGATCAGCAGTCCCATGACGTGCGTGGCTCGCTCCAGGGTGCGCAGGTCGAGATCGGCCACCTCGCCGGCTTTCCGGCTCCACGCCAAGGCGCCGAGGTGGCTGTCGCCGGCCCGGATCGCCACCACACTGCGGGTGCCGCCCGCCCGGTCGACCGAGGTCGTGCAGCGCCCCGAACGATGCGCGGTCCGGACGGCCTCGGTCAGGTCCGCCTCCGCCGGGGGCGGGCTCGGATCCACTCCTGAATCCCGGTGCACGACCACCGCGCCGGTCCGGTCCAGCAGCGTGACGCTGCCCCCGAGCTGGTCGGCCAGCAGCTGCGCGACATCGCCGGGCGTCCCGCCCTCCAGCACCGCGCCGGTCAGCACTTCGTGGGTCGCTTGCGCCCGTTCCATGACCGCCATGTGGTCCTCGATCTTCCGGTACGCCACCCGCAGGTCCTGCAGGGCCGTCCGGCTCGCCTCGTAGAGCCTGGCGTTGTCCAGCGCCACCGCGGCGTGGTCGGCGAACGCGATCAGCAACGCGATCTCGTCGGCTTCGAAGGACCGCTCGGTCCGGTCGGCGGCGAATAGGGCGCCGACGGCTTCCCCGCGGATGACCAGCGGCACGCCCAGAAGCGCGACGAGTTTCTCGGTGCCGACCAGCCGGTCGAAGTTCGCGTCGTGGTCGATCACCGTCGCGGACGCGTAGTTGCGCACCCAATACGGCCTGCGGGACGCCAGCACCTTGCCGCCCAGTCCCACATCGGCCGGGATGCACGCCGCGAGGAAAGCCGCGGAGATCGTCCCTTCCGAGGCCCGGGCCGAGAGCTTGCCGTCGTCGCCGACCAGTGACAGGTAGGTGAAGTCGGTACCCATCAGATCGTGGGCGTGGTGGACGATCGACTGCAGGACCTCGTCGAGTTCGCCCAGCGCGGTCAGCGACTTGGCCGTCGCGTACAACGACGCCAGTTCACGTTGGCGGCGCAGCAGCGACACCGACTCCGCTTGCTCAGCCCGACCACCGGCCACGATGCCGTCCTCCTCCGCGCGGGTGGGCGAAAGTCCCACCGAATCGGCGTGAGGTGTGGGTGATGCACACCTCATCCGCAGAGTAGTGGCTCCTTAATATGACCGCCATCACGTGCCGATGTCCTCGACGAAGGCGGGATCCATGACCAATCCGATCGCCCATCCCACCGGACAGTCCGGTGATGTCGGCGCCGACCTTTCCCCGGCCGGGCGGCGGGCCTTTCGCAAGCTCCTGGCCGCGGGACTCGTCGGCAGCTCGATCGAGTGGTACGACTTCTTCTTGTACGGCACGGCCGCCGCGCTCGTGTTTCCCCACGTGTTCTTCCCGAACGCCTCGGCTCTGACCGGAACTCTGCTCGCCTTCAGCACTTTCTGGGCCGGGTTCCTCGCGCGGCCGATCGGCGGGGTGCTCGCCGGGCACCTCGGCGACAAGTACGGGCGCAAGCCGGTCGTCGTCACCTGCCTGGCGGTGATGGGGGCCGCGACCTTCCTGATCGGGTGCCTGCCGAGCGCCGGCTCCGTCGGTGCGCTGGCCCCGACGCTGCTGGTCGTCCTGCGTTTCGTCCAGGGGCTCGCGACCGGTGGCCAATGGGGCGGCGTCGTCCTGCTGCTGACCGAATCCGCCGGCCCCAAGCGGCGTGGTTTCGCCGGAACCTTCGGCCAGACCAGCGTTCCCGTCGCCGTGATCATCTCCAACGTGATCTTCGTGGCCGCCAGCGGCTTCATGCCCGACGACGCCTTCCTCAGCTGGGGCTGGCGCATCCCGTTCCTCGTCAGCGTCGTCATGTTCTCGGTCGTCATCTACATCCAGTCCAAAGTGGAGGACACCCCGGAGTTCCGCGCTCTGCAGGAGAAGGCGGCCCAGTCCGGCACCACGGTGCTGAAGGCTCCGCTGGCGCAGGTCGTGCGGAGCAAGTGGGGCACCATCCTGCTCGGCTGCGGGCTCCTCTCGGCCACCAACAGCCTGTTCTACGTCAGCATCTCCGGGCTGCTCAGCTACGCGACCGACGCACTGGGCGTCAAGCGTGACCCCCTGCTCGCCGTCGTGCTGGCCGGCTCTGTGGCGATGCTCGTGGTCATCCCGTGGTCCGGGCACCTGTCCGACCGGGTGGGTCGCCGGCCGCTGATCCTGATCGGCGGCCTCGGTGTCGCCGTCTGGGCCTTCCCGTACTTCTGGCTCGTGGGCACCGCGTCACTGGCCGCGATCTTCGTCGCCGTCGTGGTGGGTTTCGTCTTCCAGTGCCTCACCTACGGCCCGATCGCCAGCTTCCTCGCCGAGCTGTTCGCGCCGGGCGTGCGGTACTCCGGTGCGTCGCTGGCCTATCAGCTCTCCGCGGTCATCGTCAGCGGTGGCACGCCGTTCCTCATGACCGCGCTCATCGCCGCGACCGGGAGCACCGTCCTGGTCGCCGTCTACATCTTGCTGATGGGGCTGATCACCTTCGTCAGCGCCTGGTTCCTGCCCGAGACCAACCCCGCCGAAGTCCGCAACGATCCGCACGCCGTTCCGGGCGCGCACCTCTACCGCTGAGAAGGGAACAGCGTGAGTGCAACAACGGTGAAGGGCGCGATCGCGCTGGCGATGGCTCTGGTGCTGGGGGCCGCCGGCCTCGGCTCCGGGTCCGCCGCCGCCGGGCCTTCCTCGACGACGCCGGACTGCACCGGGCTCGCCGGTCTCCGGATTCCCGCGTCGGTCATGAGCCTGCCGACAACCGGCGGGCGGGTCGTGTCCGCTTCGGAGACCACCAGCGTCCTGAGTGGACAGACGGTCGAGTACTGCCACGTCGACGCCGACCTCTTCCCCGTCGACCCGGCCGCGCCCGACATCAAGATGAGCGTCGACCTGCCCCGCGGCTGGAACCGGAAGGCGCTCATGTTCGGTGGCGGCGGCTTCGACGGCACCGTCCCCGACCTGACGGCGAACGTGCCGTTCGGCCCGGTCGGCCAGCCGGTGCCGCTGGCCCGCCACTACGCGACGTTCGCGAGCGACTCCGGCCACCAGCAGGACCCGGCCGCCCCTCCGTCACTGGACGGGGCGTTCGGCGTCAACGACGAAGCCCTGACCAACTTCGCGGCCGGCGACGCGCTCAAGAAGACGCGCGACGCCAGCCTGTTCCTCATCCGGCACGCCTACCGGGCCACGCCGGCCGAGGTCTACTTCGCCGGCGGTTCGACCGGGGGCCGCGAGGCCCTCATCGTCGCCCAGCGGTGGCCGACCGCGTTCGACGGCGTGATCTCCGCGTACCCGGCCTGGAACAACCTCAGTGAGATCCTGGACCTCGGGTACCTGGCGCAGATCCTGTCCCGTCCGGGAGCTTTCCCCGAGCCCGCCAAGCAGACGCTGCTCTACACCAGCGTCGTCCGCGCCTGCGACGACCTGGACGGGGTCGCGGACAACGTCATCTCCGACCCGAGCGGCTGCCACTTCGACCCGCACTCGCTCCGGTGCCCCGGCGGCGCCGACACCGGGCCGGCGTGCCTGTCCGACGACCAGATCGCCGCCGTGACCGCCCTGTCCTCACCGTTCCGGTGGCCGTACCCGGTCGCCAGCGGCGAGACCCAGTACCCCGGTTTCCCGTTCCTGTCGGGCGCGGACCTGCGGACGCCCTTCCTCGGGTTCGGCACCACCGCGCCCGCGAATCCCATGCCGGTGACCAGCGGCTACGGGATGCAGTACTGGGCTCAGTGGGTCAAGTACTTCCTGACCCGCGACCCCGGCTACAACCCGCTCGACCTGGATCCCCGCAACCCGGGCAAGTGGCTCGGGCGGATCAGCCGCCTGTCGACGGTCGAAGACCGCAACAATGCCGACCTCGGCCCGTTCGCCCGCGCCGGCGGCAAGCTGATCCTGCTCCACGGCGCCGCGGACGAACTGGTTTCCCCCTACTCCACCAGCGACTACTACTCCCGCGTGCGCACTCTGCTCGGCCCCCGACCGACCGACGCTTTCCTGCGCTATTACGTCGTGCCGGGGTCGAACCACGCGAACTCGGGCACCCCTGCCTTCGCCGCGTCGTGGGATTCACTGTCCGCACTCGACCAGTGGGTCCGAAGTGGACAGTCTCCCGTGAACCCGGTCGTCACCGACGCTAACCACGGCAACCGCACCCGTCCGCTGTGTGCCTATCCGCAATGGCCCCGGTACCGGGCCGGCGACCCGGGCAGCGCGGCCAGCTTCGTCTGCACGCGCTGACGGCACCGGCGAGGCGCTCGGGCACCCGATCGGCGACGCCGGTGACCACTTGCCCGGCGTAGCTGTGCCCGACCAGCACGACGTCGCTCAGGTCGTGTGCCTCGAGCAGGCCCACGACGTCCTGGATGTGCGTGCCGAGCCCCACCGCGGGGCTGAGCAGGTGGGCGCGGTCGCTGAGCCCGGTCAGCGTCGGTGCGAAGACCTCGTGACCGGCCGAGCGCAGCGCAGGGGCCACCCGCTGCCAGGCCCAGCCCCCGTGCCACGCTCCGTGCAGCAGGACGAAAGCGGTCATGCGGGTGCTCCCCCGTTCTCGAACAGCGCCAGCCCGGCCGCGGTGTTGGACGCCGGCACGTGGTAGGTCTCGTGGATCCGCGTGATCCGCTCGTCCATCGCGCCCCGCATCACCAGCCACATGATCAGCTCGATGCCCTCGGTGCCGGCCTGGGCGACGTACTCCTCCCGCGTGAGCCGCGCCAGCGCCTCCGGGTCGGTCTCGATCTTCTCCAGGAACATGCGATCGAACGGGGTGTTGATCAGGCCCGCGCGGGCACCGGCCAGCTGGTGCGACATGCCGCCGGTGCCGAACACCGCGACGCCGAGGTCCTCCGGGAACGACCGGATCGCGCGGCCGATCGCCTGCCCCAGCGCGTAGCAGCGGGCGGCCGTGGGTTGCGGGTGCCGGATGACGTTGACGAGCACGGGCACCACCGGGCACGGCCACTGCTCGCCCGGATCCGGGCAGTACACCGACAGCGGCACGGTGAGGCCGTGGTCGACGTCGAGGCCGTGGAAGGTCGCGATGTCGAAGGAGTCGTCGACGAGCCGGCGGACGAGGTGCTCACTCAGCTCCGGAGCGCCGGCGACCGGCGGCACCGGACGGCGGCCCCAGCCCTCGTCGGCCACTTCATAGGACTCCGCGGTGCCGACCGCGAAGGTCGGGACCAGGTCGAGATCGAGCGCGTTGGCGTGGTCGTTGTACACGATCACCGCGACGTCCGGCCGGTGCCCGGCCATCCACTCCCGGGCCGGGGCATACCCGTCGAACAGCGGTTTCCAGTACGGCTCGGCGGTTTTGCCGTTGTCCATCGCGGCGCCGATCGACGGGACGTGCGAAGTCGCGAGGCCCCAGATCACCCTAGCCAAATTTCCGCCCTCCCGATCGCATCGCCTCGGCGAACTCCTCGGCCGTCATCCCGGTGAACACCCCGCCGAGGTACTGCATGGACTTCCCGTCCAGCATCGCCAGTTTGTAGGTGTAGAAGACGGATCCGCCGAGTTCGAGCATCCCGGTCCAATCCCGTTCGAGGATCGCCTTCTTCTGCTCCGGCGACAGGCCGAACTCGTCGCAGTAGGCCGATTCGTCCTCGGTGAACCGCCGCCGGTTCCGTTCGTCCTTGAGCGACAGGCACATCTTGTTGAGCGCGTACCCCTGCCGGCTCGCACGCAGGTCGAGCGGGTAGTCGTCACGGGCCTTCGTCATCGCCACTCCCTTCCGTTCCCCGGCTAGAACACCACGGTGGTGGAGCCGTCCCGGACGACGCGGTCGTCGCAGTGCCACGCCACCGCGCGGGAGAGCACGAGCCGTTCGACGTCCGCTCCCTTGCGCTGCAGCTCGGGTACCGAGTCCCGGTGCGACACGCGGATCACGTCCTGCTCGATGATCGGCCCCTCGTCGAGGTCTTCGGTGACGTAGTGCGCGGTCGCGCCGACGAGCTTCACCCCGCGCTCCTTCGCCCGCTGGTACGGCCCGGCGCCGACGAACGCCGGCAGGAACGAATGGTGGATGTTGATCACCGGCACCCCGACCTCGGCGAGGAAACCGGCGGACAGGATCTGCATGTAGCGCGCCAGCACCACGACGTCGACGTTGCCCTTGAGCAGGTTCAGCTGTTCCTTCTCCGCGGCGGCCTTGTCCCCCTTGCCCACCGGCACGTGGAAGAACGGGATGTCGAAGCCGCGCACGTCGTCACCCAGGTCAGGGTGGTTCGACACCACCATCGGCACCGTCATGTGCACCTCGCCCCGGCGCTGGCGCCACAACAGGTCGAGCAGGCAGTGGTCCGCTCGGGACACCAGGATCGCGGCCCGCTTGCGCCGCCTCGCCTCCACCAGCCGGAACTCCAGCCCCAGCTGTTCGCCCAGGCGCGTTTCCAGCGCCGCGTTCAGGCCGGCCAGCCGCGAAGGCAGGTCCGCCAGGTGGAAAACCGTGCGCTGGAAGAACCGGCCGCCGGACGGATCGCTCGTCGCCTGGTCGAGCGAGACGATGTTGGCGCCTTCGTCGGTCAGCACCCCCGACACGGTCGCCACGATCCCCGGCCGGTCCGCGCCCTGCACGATCAGGCGCCCGTAGTCCTCGTGGGTGGGCCCGGTCACGCGTGGGCGTCCTTTCCCTCGATCCGGGCGAGCAGCTCCTGCCGCCACGCCTCGGTCTTCGCGAGCTCGTTGAACGTGAAGACGTGCAGCCCGTGGACGTTGCCGCCGCGCGGCGCCTCGGCGGCGAGCTGCCTGGCCAGTTTCGTCGGTTCGTAGGCACGCGGCAGCAGCAACCGCCACATCAGGTTCTGCTGCTTGCGCAGGAACCGCGCCGACTGCCCCAGCCCGATCCCGGCCGAGATCCGCACGAGCTTCTGGCGGTTCACCGGACCGGGCAGTCCGATGTGGACCGGCAGGTCGATCCCAGAGTCGGCGATTCCCGCGGACCACGCGCCGGTGACCGCCGCGTCGAAGCAGATCTGGGTGATCACGCGGGTCGCGAGCGGAGCCTTCTGCCGCAACGCCCGATCGAGCGCGGGGGCCGGGATCTTCGCGTGGCCTTCCGGGTAGCCGCCGATCCCGACGTCGGTGAACGGGTGGCCCAGGTCCTGCATCGCCCGCAGCAAGGCGTACGCGTCGGCGAACTCGCCCGCCGGCTTCGGCGCGTCACCCCCGATGACGAACACCGACCGCACCCCGGCCGCACGCAGGCGGTCGACCACGTCGGCGACGTGGGCGCGGTCGGTGAACTGCCGCGCCGGCAGATGCGGAGCGACCTGGTAACCGTGCCGCAGCAGGCGTTCGGTCAGGTCCAAGGTGGCGTCGATGCCCTTCGCCTCGGTGACGGTGACCGTCAGCGGGACGCCGACCGGCACGTGTTCGAGCACAGCCGATTCGGTGCCACGGAACGGCATCACCTCGTAGCTCATGGTCCGCACCAGATCGGCCAGGTCCGGCGGCCGGCGCCCCGAGCCCGCCACCTCCTGCTGGATGGTCATGCGCTGCCCTCGTCTCCTCGTCCCGCAAGCGCTGCCTGCCGCGCCGGCCCCCAGTAGAACGGAACGCCGGCCGTTTTTCGTCCGGCAGGGAGGCCGAGTTCACCGCGACAAATGACGGGGTGTCCGCCCCGCGCGGTCCGCCCAGGACGAATGACGTAGCCGAGACCGGCCTGCAGGGCCTCACGCTCGGCGCCCCCGCGGCCTAACGTCCAACGGGGCAGCCCAGGACCGGCGAGTGGTCCTCGGCCCTCCGGTGGCGTGCGACCGCCACCGGGACCCGGACACCAGTCGCACGAGAACGGACCGCACATGAGCGCGAAAAGCCTGCAGGACGTGGTCGATCAGACGGGGAACACGGTGGACCTGCTCCGCAGTTCCCAGCTCGGCGCCTACATCTACCCGGTCGTCCCGGCCGAGTTCACCAACTTCCGCCGCGAGGTGCTCGCCTGGCGGTCCACGGCCGTGCTGTTCGACCAGACCCACCACATGGTCAACCTCTTCCTCTCGGGCCCCGACGCGCTGAAGCTGATCTCCGACACCGGCATCAACAGCGTCGCGAAGTTCCCGGTCGACTCGGCCAAGCAGTTCGTCCCCGTCTCGCCCGGCGGCGGGGTGATCGGCGACGGCATCCTGTTCCGGCCGGCGGCCGAAGAGTTCGTGTTCGTCGGCCGCGCCCCCGTGGCCAACTGGCTCACCTTCCAGGCGGGCCGGGGCTACGACGTCGAGCTGAAGCTGGACCAGCGGTCGCCCTCGCGGCCGTACGGCAAGCCGGTGACCCGGGATCTGTGGCGCTTCCAGATCCAGGGTCCGAACGCGTGGCCCGTGATCGAGAAGATCCACGGCGGGCCGGTGGAGCAGGTCCGGTTCTTCCGCATGGGGCACCTGAACGTCGCCGGCCGGCAGGTCCGGACCCTGCGCCACGGTATGGCGGGCGCGCCCGGCCTGGAGCTGTGGGGCCCGTACGAGACCTACGACGAGGTACGCGAAACCATCCTGGAAGCCGGCCGTGAGTTCGGGCTCGAGCCGGCCGGGGCGCGCGCGTATTCGTGCAACACGCTGGAATCCGGCTGGATCCCGTCGCCCTTGCCCGCGATCTACACCGGCGAGCAGCTGCGCCCGTACCGCGAATGGCTCGGCGCCGAAAGCTACGAGGCGACCAACGCGCTGGCCGGCAGCTTCGTGTCCGACCGGATCGAGGACTACTACCTCAACCCCTGGGAGCTCGGTTACGGCTCGTTCGTCAAGTTCGACCACGACTTCATCGGCCGCGACGCGCTCGCCGCGATCGACCCGGAGAGCCAACGGCGCAAGGTCACCCTCGCGTGGAACGCCGAAGACGTGGGCACCCTGCTCGCCTCTCCCGTCGCCCCGGAAGGTCCGGGCTACCAGTTCTTCGACCTGCCCAACGCCAACTACGGCTCGTCGAACTTCGACTCGGTGCTCGACGCCGACGGCAACCGGATCGGGTTGTCGCTGTTCACCGGCTACAGCGCGAACGAGCGCGCCGCCCTGTCGCTGGCCACGGTCGACCCGGACGTGCCGCTCGGCGCGGAGGTCCGCGTGGTCTGGGGCGAGCCGGACGGCGGGTCTCGCAAGACCACCGTGCAGCCGCACGAGCAGTTCTCCGTCCGGGCCATCGTCAGTCCCGCGCCGTACTCGGCGATGGCGCGCGAGAGCTACCACCCCGGCTGGCGCTCCGCCGTCACCGTCTGAATCCGCCGTGCGCACACCGCGGCCCCGCGGCGGGACCGGGCTTTCGCCACACTGCCCGCCGCGGGCCGGCCGTAGTACGGTGGCCGGGGCCGTCGCCCTCCCCGGGACGGCCCGTACCGCACGTGACCGCCCGGTGGTGATCAGACGTGGCCCGACGGGGTGTCGGCTCGCTCGCGAACATCGACCTGAACCTGCTCGTCATCCTGCGGGAACTGCTGCGCGAGCAGAACGTGACCCGGGCGGCCCAGCGGGTCGGGGTGACCCAGCCCGCCGCCAGCGCCGCACTGGGGCGGCTGCGCCGGCACTTCGGGGACGACCTGCTCGAACGCACGCGCTCCGGGTTCGTCCTCTCCCCGCTCGGGGAGAAGCTGGCGGCCGAGATCGAACCGGTGTACCTGAGTCTCGAACGGCTCTTTTCGCCCGAACCGGAATTCCACCCTGAAGGCACCGAGCGTGAATTCACCATTCTGACCAACGACTACGTGCTCGCCGCGTTCGGCGAACAGCTGTCGCGCACGCTCCACGCGGCGGCGCCACACGCACGGCTGAGCGTCAAGGTGGCCAAAGGAGAGCTGCCGGCGGACCTGCCGGAAACGCTGCGCGGAATCGACGCGATCATTTCCGCCCCGAAATCCGCGTTCAAGGTCGACGAAATCCACGGGCGGGAATTGTTCCGCGACCACTGGTCGTGCGTCGTGGCCGCGGACAACCCGATGGGCGGGCAGCCCCGGCTCGCGGACCTCGAACGGATGCCGTGGGTGATCCCCAACCACCCCGACGACGGGTACCCGGCGAGCTCACCGCTCGCGCCCGTGCTCGCCGAGCTGAGCACGCAGCCGCAGGTCGCCGTACGGGTGGACAGCTATCAGGCGACGCCGTACTTCGTGGCGGGCACGGACCGGGTCGCGGTGATGCAGCACCGGCTCGCCGCCCAGTTCGCCGACCGCGGTGATCTGCGGATCCTGCCCTACCCCGGCGATCCGCCCCCGATCGTCGAGATCCTCTGGTGGCACCGCAAGAACACCGACGAACCCACGCACACGTGGCTGCGCGCCGTGCTTTCCACGGCCGCGGACGGCCTTCGTGAGCCCGAACGGGGTATTCACGGCGGTTATGCGGCGGGTGCAGACGATTTATTACCGAACCCCGCTCCGTGAGCCACATACTGGCATTCTGCGAAACACGGTGAAGCACACTGGCCCGAGCACACAAAGGAGTGTGCCTTGTCGAATTCAACGACGAGCAGACCGACTATCGACGTACTCCCCCTGATCGAGAACCAGAAAGTGGGGAAGTTCTGGACCGCGCTCTTCTCCGTATCCTGGCTGGTCGCGTTTCTGGACGGCTTCGACCTGCAAGTCATCTCTTTCGCGGGCCGCTATCTGAAACAATCGTTCGACCTGACCAACACCGAGCTCGGCACACTGGGCACCGTGGGGGTCGTCGGGACCCTGCTGGGCGGGATCGTCATCGGCTACCTGGGCGACCGGGTCGGCCGCAAGCCCGCCATCGTCGTGTCGGTCGCCGGGTTCGGGATCTTCATGGTCCTGGTCGCCTTCGCGCAGAACTACCCCCAGCTGGTGCTCCTGCGCCTGATCACGGGGCTGTTCGTCGGTGGCGCGCTCCCGCCGGTGTGGGCGCTGGTCAGCGAGTTCGCCCCGATCCGGCTGCGGTCGACGTCCGTGGTGATCGTGATGGTCGGCTACAGCATCGGCAGCGCGTCGGGCGGGCCGCTCTCGAACGTGCTGATCCCGCGCTTCGGCTGGCAGTCGGTGTTCCTCGTCGGTGGTGCGGCGTCACTGGTCGTGCTCGCCGCGGTGGTGCCGGCGCTGCCGGAGTCGGTCAAGTTCCTGGCGCAGAAGGGCCTCGCCCCGGACCGGATCAAGCGCACGCTGCTGCGCGTGCGGCCCGGGCTGTCGTTGCCGGACGACGCGACCTACGTCGTCGGGACCGACGTCGTCGAGCGCAAGCAGTTCACCCCGGCGGCCCTGTTCCGCGGGCGGCTGGCGGTGCTCACCACGCTGGTGTGGGCGTCCTACTTCTGCTCGGCGACGGTCGTGTTCTACCTGACGTTCTGGGGCCCGATCCTCAACGAGCAGATCGGCTTCAGCGTGTCGGCGGCCGCCACCCTCGCCGCGGGAACTTCCGCGGCGGGCGCACTGGGACAGGTCCTGATCGGCCGCTTCATCGACCGCCGCGGGGCCGGGACCATCGCGATCATGCCGCTGCTGGCGGTGCCGTGCCTGCTCGTGATCGGGTTCGTCCACCTCTCGGCACTGGCGTATGTGTTCGTGCTGCTGCTGTCGAACGTGTTCATCATCGGCGGCCACGGTGGCGTGATCGGCATTTCGGGCATCTTCTACCGCCCCGCGATCCGGGCCAACGGCTCCGGCTGGGCGACCTCGGTGTCCAAGCTCGGTGCGATGCTCGGCCCGTGGCTCGCCGGGGTGCTCCTGGACCGCGGCCTCAGCGCCCAGGGCACCTTCTTCGTGTTCGCCGTGTTCCCCCTCGTGATGATGACCGCGCTCTTGGTGCTGGGCCGCTTCCAGCGCCGTCTCCCCGCCACCGCGGACGGTTCGCTGCGTCCCGTGCCCACGGCCGCCGGCGGCGCCACGGACGCGGCCCGGCCCCCTCGCGAGGAGACCACCGCGGCCGGCTGAACCACCGGAAACCGTGGACGACGGAGGGCTTCCCCAGCGCCCGGGAAGCCCTCCGTCGCGACGAGGAATCCCGTCTCAGCGCGGAAATCCCGGTGCCCGAGGTCACCCGGGCGGCGGAGTCAGTCCCTCCCGGATCGCCAGCAGCGCCGCCTGCGTGCGGGACGAGAGCTGCAGCTTGCTCAGCACGTTGCTGACGTGCGTGCGCGCGGTGCGCTCGCTGATCACCAGCGTGTCCGCGATGTCGCGGTTGGCGAAGCCCCGCGCCACGAGCACCAGGATCTCCCGCTCACGCGCGGTCAGCGCCGACAGTCCGACCCGCGGCGCGGCCATCCGCCGGGTGAGCTGCTTGGCCACGGCCGAGTCGAGGTGGACCTCACCGGCCGCGGCGGCGTGGATGGCCGTGGCGACCTCCTCGGGCTCGGCGTCCTTGAGCAGGTAGCCCGCGGCTCCGGCGGCGAGCGCGGTGTGCACGCGTTCGGCCTCGCCGAAGCTCGTCAGGACCACGACCTTCACCTCCGGGTACTCCGCGAGGATCCGCCTGGTCGCGTCCGCGCCGTCCATCCGGGGCATCTGCAGGTCCATCAGCACCACATGGGGCAGTGGCCGCTCCAGCGTCCGCCACTCGCGCAGCAGCTCGATCGCCTGCTCCCCGTCCCCCGCCTCGCCGACGACTTCGAGGGCCGGCTCGATCTCGACGAACGCCCGCAGCCCGCGCCGCACCACCACGTGGTCGTCGACGAGCACGATCCGGATCACTTCGGGGCTCATCCGCCTGCCTCTTCCCACACCCGCCGCAGCGGCACCGCCGCCCGCACCGTCCAGCCCCCGCCGGGGCCCGGCCCCGCCGTGAACCGCCCGCCCCAGCGCTCGGTGCGCTCGCGCATGGACACCAGGCCCAGCTGCTCGCGGCTGCCGAGGGGCTCGTCGCCGCCGGCGCCGTCGTCCCGGATCCGCACGACGAGGTCGCCGGCCTCGGCGCGGAGACCGACCTCGACGGTTGACGCTCGGGCGTGCTTCACGACGTTGTGCACCGCCTCGCAGACGATCCGGTACAGGTCCTCCTGCACGTCGAGCGCGCCGGTCATCCGCAGCTCGTCGGCCGCGACCACGTCGATGACCAGCCCGGTCCGCACGCGCACACTCTCGGCGTGCGCGCGAACGGCGGCCACGAGGCCGTGTTCGGCGAGGTCCAGCGGACGCAGCTCGAACACCAGCAGCCGCAGGTCGGTGAGCGCGCCGGCGGACAGCTCGGCGAGCTCCTCGGCGATCGGGCGGATGTGCTCGAGCTCGGCGTCGCGACCGTCGAGCCGGCGGCGCAGTGCCTTGGCCTGCATGCGCATCGAGAAGAGCTGCTGGACCACCGAGTCGTGCAGATCGCGGGCCAGCCGGCGGCGTTCGTCCGACTGCGCCCGCGTGCGGGTCTGGGCCAGCAACGACGCCGTGTCGATCGCGACGGCGGCGTGGTCGGCCATCGCCTGCAGGAACGCGAGCGAGCCGGCGCCCGGATCCTCCCCGGCGCGGTAGTAGGCGTTGATCACGCCGACGGTGCGGGCGCGGACCACCATGGGCATCGCGACGAAGCCGTCCCAGTCCGGCCGGTTCATGATCTCGTGCAGCGGCTCCCACGCCGGGTCGGCCATGATCGCGGCCTTGCGGTGCGTCTGCACCACCGGCTCGCCGCCGACGAACGCATCGAAGAAGCGCACGTGCGCCCCGAGCCGCCGGCACGCGCTGAGGCGGTCGACGAAATCCTCGGCCGGACCGAACCCCGCCATGCCGAGGATGCGCAGGTCGGCCGCCGGATCGTCGAGCGCCAGGATCTGCACGGCGACGATGTTGGCCGTCATCACCATCTCGCGGGCCACCGCGTCGAGGGTGGCCCGCAGCGAGAACGCCCCGGCCACGCTGGACGCGGCTCGCGCGATCGCGGTGAGCCGCTCCTGCTGGCGCCGGACATCCGTGCGGTCGCTGAACCAGACCGCCTGCCCGCCGCCGGACAACGGCGACAGCCGGTACTCCAGATCCAGGACCCGTCCGCCCGGCACCGGCCAGCGCACGGTCTGCCGGCCGCCGTCCGGCGCCACCGCGGCGGGCTTCACCGAGCCGGGCGCCACGGGGCCGGGCGCCACGGGGCCGGGCGCGAACGGCGCCGGCTCGCCGATCAGGTCGGCCGGGGCCGAACCGAGCAGGGCCGCGGCCGAGTCGTTGAGGGCAGCGAAACACCCCGCGGCGTCGAGCACGGCGAGCCCGTCGGCGGACACCGAAACAAGGGCGTGCAGGGCTTCCGGCGACAATTCCGGCCTGGTTCCGCTCGGACTCCGTTGCCCTGGCATGGCCCCATTATGGGGTGCCGCAGCGGAAATCACGCCGATGGCCGCACCGAGGCGGCGGACCGGTCTTCCGTCAGGGCCGCCCGCCGGACGCTCAGCCCGACCGCGGCCACCAGGCTCACCAGCGACAGCGCGGCGACGTAGAGCGCGACGGCGGTCGACGATCCGCTCGCCCCGAACAGCGCGGTCGCGACGAGCGGCGTGACGGCGCCGCCGACCATCCCGCCGAGCTGGTAGGCGATCGAAATCCCGCTGTAGCGCACTCGCACGTCGAAGATCTCCGTGAACAGCCCGCCCTGGGCCCCGGCCATGATGCCCTGAACGAGCGCGGCGACGGCGAAGGAGAGGAACGCCGGACCCGCGGCGCCGGTGTCCACCAGCAAGAACATCGGCACCGGCCACAGCACGGCGGTCACCGCGCCCAGCACGTACACCCGCCGGGAGCCGAACCGGTCGCTCGCGAGGGCGGCCAGCACGATCGCGCCGATCCAGATCGCCGTCGAGGCCAGGATCAGCCAGAGCAGGGTGGTCCGGTCGAACCCGACCACGGTCGTCCCGTAGGTGAGCATGTAGACGGTCACGGTATAGCCGATCGCGGGCGGAGCGATCGAGGCCAGGCTCGCCAGGACCAGCGTCACCGGCTGCC
The DNA here is from genome assembly GCF_040678995.1 of Amycolatopsis sp. NPDC049253. Taxonomy (NCBI): domain Bacteria; kingdom Bacillati; phylum Actinomycetota; class Actinomycetes; order Pseudonocardiales; family Pseudonocardiaceae; genus Amycolatopsis; species Amycolatopsis sp. NPDC049253. Next base: position 94,508 of record NZ_JBFAQX010000025.1, read on the forward strand.
GGCGGACCAGCTCGGCGAGCGGCGCCCGGTTCGTGGCCCGCTCCCGCTTGGCCTTCGTGAACTCCGGTGCGTCCTGCAGCCGGCTGCGCACCAGCAGCCCGCCCACGACGAGGACGACGCTGAGCAGGAACGGGATCCGCCAGCCCCAGGCCAGGAAGTCGTCGTCGGACAGGCCGGACACGGCCAGGAAGGCGAGATTCGACGTGAGCACCCCGACCGGCACGCCGAACTGCGCGAAGCTGCCGTAGACCGCGCGGCGGCGCGGGGTGGCGTGCTCCGAGGCGATGAGGACCGCGCCGCCCCATTCCCCGCCGACCCCGAAGCCCTGGAGCACCCGCAGGAGCACGAGCAGCAGCGGAGCGCCGACGCCGATCGCGGCGTAGGTCGGCAGGACGCCGATGAGCGTGGTCGTGCCGCCGGTCAGCAGCAGGGTGAGCACGAGCATCGACCGGCGCCCGATCCGGTCGCCGAAGTGCCCGATCACCGCGCCGCCGAGCGGGCGGGCGACGAAGCCGACCGCGAACGTCGCCAAGGCCGCGAGCGTGCCCGCGGTGGAGGAGAATTTCGGGTAGAACACCGATCCGAACGCCAGTGCCGCCGCGGTCCCGAAAATGTAGTAGTCGTACCACTCGATCGACGTGCCGACGAGGCTCGCGGCGATGAGGGTCTTCTTCGACGGACGCGTCGACGGTGCTGGTTCGGCCATGGATCCGTACTCCTCGCGGGCGGTTCGGCCCGTGCGGCACACCGGACGAACCGGACCGCACGTCCCACCGAGGAAAGCAGAGAACGGCGTGGCGGGCACGGCCGCGACGGCTCATCCGGCCTACGTCTTTTGTCGCGGTACCACTGATCGAGACCGTCCTTTGAGGACAGTCACGCCGCTCGTGCGAATAAGCCGAACGAGTGCGTATTCACGGCGTTGATGTCGCGTATCCCGACTTTCTGCTTCCGCCTGCCGAGGCGGCTGCTTACAGTCCGAACCGTGAAGATAGTCGTTTCGCGGCTCGACGAGTTCCCGCCGGGCGAACGCCGGATCGTGCAGGCGGGGCGCAGGTCGATCGGCGTGTTCCGGGTCGGTGACCGCTTCTACGCGATCAACAACCACTGTCCGCACATGGGCGGGCCGCTGTGCCTCGGCCGCACGAAGCCGTGGGTCAGCTCCGCCGGGCCGGGCGAGTACGCGATGGCCGAGGAGGAGGCCCTGGTCGCCTGCCCGTGGCACGGCTGGGAGTACGACCTCGAGACCGGCCAGTCGTTCCTCGGCCCCGGCGAGCCGCCGGCCCGCACGTACACGGTGTCCGTGCAGCCTCACGTCGAGGCGGGCACCGTCGCGCCCGATCAGGTCTCGGCTCCGGAGCCCGGCGCGAAGGGCGGGCGCCGGCCCGGCCCGTACGTCACCGAGACCTACCCCGTCCGCGTCGAGGACGCCTACGTGGTGGTCGAGACCAGCCCACACCCGGCGGCCAGGCCGGGCCCAGTCGGAGGTGCGTCATGACCAGCACACTGCCCAGCGGTACGTCGTCGCCCGGCGCCGCGGCCGCGCGGGCCGGGTACACGATCGTCGACACCGACATCCACCCGAGTGCACCGGCCGCGGACATCCGGGCCCGGTTGAGCGGAGCGCACCGGGAACGCTGGGAGCTGTTCGGCGGCCGGGTGCCGAACCCGCCGGAGTTCTACCCGCGCGTGCGCAACGCCGGCTTCCGGCTCGACTCGTGGCCCGAGGCGGGCGGCATCCCCGGCAGCGACCTGGGTACCACGCAGGCGCAGCTGCTCGACGAGTTCGGCGTCGACCACGGAGTCCTGATCCCCTTGCAGGGACACACCTTCGGCGCCGAGGAACCGCGGTACTCCGCGGCCCTCTGCGGCGCGCTCAACGACTGGCTGGCCGAGGAGTGGCTCGCGCCCGAACCGCGGCTGCGCAGCTCGATCGCCATCCCGACCGAGTCGCCCGACCTCGCCGCCGACGAGATCGCGCGGCGCGCCGGCGACCCGCGGTTCGTGCAGGTGCTCCTGCCCACCGGTGGCGAGACCGGGTTCGGCTCGCGCCGCTACTGGCCGATCTACCGCGCCGCGGTGGAGGCGGGTCTCCCGGTCGCGGCGCACACCGGCGGGATCGAGCAGCACCGCGGCGCCGGGTGGCCGTCGTTCTACCTCGAAGAGCACGTGTGGAACGGCAACATGATGGCGGCGCTGGTCACGAACCTGCTGTGCGAAGGCGTGTTCGAGGATTTCCCGTCGCTGCAGGTGATCTGCGTGGAGGGCGGGATCGTCTGGGCCGCGCCGCTGATGTGGGCGCTCGACGAGGCGTGGCCGCGGCTGCGCGCCGATGTGCCGCACCTGCGCAAGCCGCCTTCGGAGTACCTGCGCGAGCACCTCTGGTTCACCACGCAGCCCATCGAAGAGCCGGACGACCCGCGCCACCTCACCACCGCACTGGAGCACGTCGGGATGACCGATCGGATCATGTTCGCCTCGGACTACCCGCACTGGGACTTCGACTCCCCGCGGCTGGCGCCGCGGCTGTTCCCGTCCGGCGCACGGGAACAGATCATGGGGGCCAACGCCTGCCGGCTGTACGGGTTGCCGGCGCGAGCTTCGGAGGGGACGCGATGAGCCTGTCGTCCGTGTCGTCCGAAGAGACCACGATCGGCACCGGCGCCGTCGACACCGACGTGCACTGCGCGCCGGCGTCGCTGGCCGAGCTGGCCCCGTTCCTCGACCAGTACTGGCGCGAGTACCTCGTGGACGGTGGGCAGTCGCTCTCCCCGTCGCAGGGCGGGGCGTACCCGCCGCTCGCACCCACCAGTGCCACGCCCGCCGCGCGGGCCGCGGGTCTCCTGCCCGCGACCGAGGTCGAGCAGGTGCGCTCCGCGGTGCTGGACGCGGAGTCGCTCAGGCTCGCCGTGCTGAACTGCACCACGTCGTTCCACTGCAACCGCAACCCGTACTACGAGGCGGCGCTCACCCGCGCGGTCAACGACTGGCTCGTCGAGAAGTGGCTGAGCCGCGACGACCGGCTGCGGGCGAGCATGGTCGTGCCGACCCTCGACCCCGCGGCCGCGGTCGCCGAGATCGAACGCCTCGGCAGCCACCCGCAGATCGTGCAGGTGCTGCTCCCGGTGCGCACCGACGCTCCGTGGGGCAACACCCGCCACCGCCCGCTGCTTCGCGCCGCCGCCGAGCACGGTCTCGTCGTCGGCCTGCACGCGTGGGGGCGGATCGGCCAGGCGCCGACCCCGAGCGGGCTCACCCACACCTACCTCGAGGACTACCTCGCCAACTCCCAGATCCTCGTGCAGGCGCAGATCACCAGCCTGATCACCCAAGGCGCCTTCGCCGACCTGCCCGAGCTGCGGGTGACCTTGCTGGAATGCGGGTTCTCGTGGCTGCCGGCCCTGCTGTGGCGGTTCGACAAGGACTGGAAGGGCGTCTGGCGCGAAGTGCCGTGGCTGACCGGAAAACCTTCGGAGGTCGCGCGGCGGCACCTGCGGCTCACCACGGCGCCGGCGCACCTGCCGCAGGACCCGGTCCAGGTCAGGCAGGCGCTCGACCTCTTCGACGCGGGCACGATGCTGATGTACGCGAGCGATCACCCGCACGACCACGGCACCGGCGGGCAGCGGCTGCTGGCGGCGCTGACCGACGGCGAACGGGAGCGGGTCGTGGCCGGCAACGCCGGCGCCTGGTACTCGTTCGGCGCGTGATCCTCGAAGGTTTCGCGGACCGCTCCGTCTCCACGCCCTCGGGTGGCCGGGTCCACGTCCGCATCGCGGGCTCGGGTCCGCCCGTGGTGCTGCTGCACGGTTATCCGCAGACGTCCGCGATGTGGCACCTGGTCGCGCCGGCGCTCGCGCGGGACCACACCGTCGTCCTGGCGGACCTGCCCGGATACGGCGACAGCGTCGCCCCAGCCGGCGCCGGCGTCGCGGCCTTCGGGAAACGGGCGATGGCGGCCGAGGTGGTGGCCGTGATGGCCGCCCTCGGGTTCGCCCGCTTCGCGGTGGCCGGCCACGACCGCGGCGCCCGCTGCGCGTACCGGCTCGCCCTGGACCACCCGGCCACCGTCACCGCGCTCGCCGTGCTGGACATCCTGCCGACCGCCGACGTCTTCGCCCGCGTCGACGCGGCGTTCGCCCGCTCGGCCTGGCACTGGTTTTTCCTGGCCCAGCCGGGCGATCTGCCCGAACGCCTCATCGCCGCCGACCCCGACGCCTTCTTCCTGCGCGGAAGCGAGCACCTCTTCGCTCCCGAAGCACTCGCCGCGTACCGCGCCGCCTACCACCGGCGCGACGTGGTGCACGCCCTGTGCCAGGACTACCGGGCCGGCGCCACCGTGGACATCGCCGACGACGAGGCCGACCGAGGCCGGCGCTTCATCACCTGCCCCACCCTCGTTCTCTGGGGCCGCCACGGCCCGCTGGGCCGGGAGCCCGCCGTGCTCCCGACGTGGCGCGCCTGGTCCCCCACCGCCGACGGCCACGCTCTCGACTGCGGGCACTACCTCGCCGAAGAGCGCCCCGCCGAGACCCTCACGGCGCTGCGCACCCTGTTTCGGCCGTGACCGCCGCTGGTGCGTGTCTCCGGGGGGGTACCGATCTCGCGACCGTGGCGGGGTCCCGCCGGGTGGCGGGACCCCGCCACGGGTCACGGCGGGATACGGCAAGAACGGGTCACTGCCGACGGGTGCCTACGCCCCCGGTTCCTCCGCCGGCTTGACCGTGCGGCCCAGGGTCGCCGCGGCGAGCACCGCGGCGACGACGGCCGCGATACCGCTGATGAGGTAGCCCAGCGAGTAGCCGTGCCCGAGGGCGTCCACGGCGAGCCGAACCGCCGCGGCTTGGGGCGCCGTCGGCGGGGCCGAGTTCACCGCGAGCGGACCGCCCGCCTTCGCCACGGCCGCGGCGGCCGCTTTGGCGTGCTCGGGCAGCGCGCTGGCCGCGAGCGAGGTGGTGAAGTCCCCCGCCGCCCGGCTCAGCGCCACCGCGCTGATCACGGCCGGGCCCAGGGTGAAGCCGAAGTCGCGCAGCAGGCTGGTCGCCCCGCTCGCCATGCCCGCGAGCCGCACCGGCACGGTGTTGACCGCCACCGCGCTGATCGACGTCACCGTCAGCGCGAACCCCAGCCCGACCGCCAGCAGGGGCCCCACCAGCGAGCCCAGGCTTCGGTCCGTGATGGGCACCGTCGACGCCCAGAGATCGCCGACGCCGGTCAGCAGCAATCCGCCGCTGAGGATCCAGCGCGGGCTGACGTGCTCGATCAGCCGGGAGGTCAGCGGGGCGACCACGAGCGTCACCCCGTTGAGGACCACGAACGCGGCCGCGGCGAGCAGCGGGCTCTGGTGCTGGACCGGACCGAGCCGGATGCTGGTGCTGTAGGCCGTGGCCACGAAGCTGAACATGCCGACCACGGTCACGAAAGCCGACACCGTGAACGCCCGGTTGCGGAACACGTCGAGCCGCAGCAAGGGGGCTGGCGAACGCAGCTCGACGACCACGAACAGCGCGAGGAACACCGCGGCGATCACGAACGCCACCACCACGGCCGTGCTGCCCCAGCCGTCCGTACCGCCTTGGATGACCGCGTACAGCAGCGCGAACAACCCGATCGCGATCGTGATCTGGCCCGGCCAGTCGAGCGACCGGCCTTCGGGAGCGCGCGAGTCCGCCGCGAACAGGCTCACGACGCCGCTCAGCGCGGACAGCACGATCACGACGACGAAGGCCCACTTCCAGGATCCGTTGTCGGCGGAGATGCCCGAGATCACCGGGGCCAGTGCGGCCCCCGCGGCCAGCGATGCCGCCCACAGCGTGACACCCCGCGCTCGTTCGTGGCCGGTGCGGGTCCCGATGGCGACCATGGCCAGCGAGGTGGGGAACAGGGCGGCCGCACCGAGTCCGGCGATCGCCCTGCCGGTCCACAGCTGGGCCGTTCCGGCGGCGGTGGTCGTGACGAGGTGCCCGGCGATGAGCGCCACGGCCCCCAGCACCAGGAGCCGTTTGCGGCCGAACTTGTCGCCCAGCACGCCGAACGTGAGGGCGAGCGCGGTGACCGGGAGCAGGGAGGCGTCGGTGATCCACGCGATCTCGCTGCCGTCGGCGTGCAGCCGGCTCTGGAAGAGTCCGTTGAGGACGGTCGGCATCGCGATGGTGATCTCGGCGACGCACACGGCCAGGCAGGCCGCGAACAACGTCGCGAAGCCGAGTTTCGCATCAGGTCTTGACTTCGGAACGGCGACCACGCTGGCGCCGTCCTGTTCGTAGGTCGAGGAACTCATCTCCGCTGTCCTTTCAGCGTCGGTCCCAGGATCAGGAAGTGGGCAGCCGGTCGAGCAGCTCGGCGAACTTGGCCGCGACGCGGTCGCGCAGCTCGGGTGAGGCCTCCGCGACCGCGGGGAAATCGCGGCCGAACGGGCGGACCGCGGTGATCAGCGCGCGCGAGTTCGTGGTGGTCGCGCGGTCGAGGCGCGGATCGAGCGGGCCGCTCCACGTGCCGCGGATCAGGTCGATGTCCTGAGCCGGATCGCAGCGCGTGGACATGGCCCACAGCACGTCGAAGGTGTTGGTGGGGTCGATGTCGTCATCGACGACAACGACGAAGCGGCCCAGGTACGAGCTGGACTGGCACGAGGCGGCGAGCAGCGCGGCTTGCTTCGCGTGTCCCGCGTAGGCCTGCTTGATCGAGACGACGGTGAACATCCGGGCCGCGCCGGCCTCGTGACACCACACCCCCTGGACCCCGGACAGGCCCGCCCGCTCGATCTCGTCCCACACCATGCCGGCCTTCATCACGCACTTGCTGTAGGAGAAGTTCGACGGCGGGCGGATCGGCGACGCGACCGTGAGGATCGGGTTGTCCCGGTGGTAGACCCGGCGAACGCGGACCACGGGCTGCTCGCTGCGGCCACCGGCGTAGTAGCCGGTGAACTCGCCGAACGGTCCCTCGGGCGCCGTCTCGCCGGGATGCAGCTCACCTTCGATCACGAACTCCGCGGCGGCGGGCATCGGCAGCCCGTACAGTTCGGAACGGACCACTTCGATCGGGGCGCCCCGGTGTCCGCCCGCGTAGTCGTATTCGGACAGTCCCCAGCGCAACTCGTTGCCGGAAGCGAGGAACAGCAACGGGTCGTGGCCGCACGAGATCAGCACCGGGCAGGGCTTGCCCTGGGCGAAGTACTTCTCCCGGATCTGCCGGCCCTGCTTGCCCGGCGAGATCCACAGCCCGGTCCGATCCGGGCCCTGGACCATCGACCGGTAGGTGCCGATGTTGACCCAGCCGTCGTCGGGATCCTGCATGACGACCAGGTCGTCGGTGCCGAGGTAGCGCCCGCCGTCGAGCTCGTGCAGCCGCGGCGCCGGGATCGCCGTCAGGTCGATCTCACCCTCGCGCAGGACGTTCTCCAGCACCGGGCCGCTGTCCACTTCGGACGGCGGAATCGGCTTGTGGGTCTGCATCCGTTCCCGGTAGGAGTTCACCGCGTCCAACGGGTGGTCCGGCCGCGGGAAGCCCATCGTCAGCGCCAGCCGCTGCGCGGAGTTGGTCGCCCCGGAGAGCACGCGAAAGCCTTTGCCGTCGCCGGTGAGCTTCTCGAACAGCAGCGCCGGAGCGCCCTCGCCGCCGCGATGGGCGACCAGCTCGATCAACGTGCCCAGCTCCAGGTCCGGATCGGCCTCCGGGACCCGGACGAGCTGGCCGAGCTTGTCGATCCGGTCGACCAGCTCTCGCAAGTCCTCGTGGGGTTTGGGATAGTCGTTGTACACGCCTCACTCCTTTTGGATCGACGGTAGGCTGAAGCCGTCCGATCCCGGAATCTTGCCGTCCCACAATTCTTCTGTGCGGGACGGCACGATTCACTTCGGAGGTGGCCCACCTCGAAGAGGAAAAGATCCCACCAAGTCCACAGTAGACCGGCACGGAAGAACCCACTCCGAGCCGGAGCCGTCGTTCCTCGCGCGCAGGACGTCGTCAGAACCAGCGCGGAAGCGCCGGAAACTCGCCACTTTCCGCGGCCACACCGGTGGTTCCGCGGCCGGTCACCCAGCGCACGAGATCCGGCAGATCGCCCGAAACGGTCGTGCCGCCCTCCCCCAGGACCACCGGCGCCCGGCCCGTGGGGGCGAGCACCAGGTGCACCGGCTCCTGCCGCCGTCGCCACCCCCGCAGCACGTCGGCGAGCAGCTCGCCGAGCAGATCGCCGGGGAACTCCCGGGTGGTCGCGCCGTTGGCCAGGTCGAGGGCGTGCACCCACACCTCACGGGTGCGCATCCACGCCGTCTCCCGGACGGGCACCAGCCGGCCCAGCGCGGTGCGGACCTCCGCGTCCCAGGAGGTGTCCGGCAGGTCGCGCCACTCGGTGTCCAGATGCGCGGCGGCGTGGGCGACCAGGCTCCGCAACGCACGGGCCGGCAGCGTTGCCCCCGAGTCGATCTCCGCCTGCCGTTGCTCCGCCGAGGCGTACATCGGGGTCTCGGCACCGGTCCGCGCCCAGGTCAGCAACCGGGTCAGGGCCCGGGCGTTGTAGCCGACGTGGGCGAGCACGTGCCGGCGGGACCAGCCCGGCAGCAGGCTGGGTTCGTCGAGCTCGGCGTCGGACAGCTCACCGAGCTTGCGCGCGAAGTACGCCGTGCCCCGCCGGGCCCAGAGCAGTTCACGAGCGGGCGCGTGGGGCGAGTCGTAGCGGGCGCCGGGCCCCTGCCGTTCCCGCAGGGCCGCGCGCGCCGCGTCCTCCGTGGTGACGCTCATGCGCCGGCCGCGGCTCGTTCCGGCCCGCCGCTCACCTTTTCCGCCACCGCGACGTTGACCAGCTCGCCGATCCCGTCGATGCGCGTGGTCAGCGTCTGGCCTGGCGCCAGGTAACGCTGGGGCTTGCGCGCGTGCCCCACGCCGCCGGGGGTGCCGGTGGCGATGACGTCACCCGGCTGCAAGGTGACGATCGTGGAGATGTAGCGGACGAGTTCCACAGCGTCGAACACGAGGTCGTCGAGCGGAGTCCGCTGCAGCTCCTCGCCGTCCACGGACGTGACGAGCCGGGCACCGGCCGGAAGCTCGTCCGGTGTCGCGAGCACGGGCCCGAGCGGCGTGCTGTTCTCCCACGTCTTGCCCTGGAACCACTGGGCCGTGCGGTACTGGTAATCGCGCATGGTGACGTCGTTGAGCACCGAGTACCCGGCGATGGCCGCCACCGCTTCGTCCGCCGAGGCCCGGCGCACGCTCGTGCCGATGACGACGGCGAGCTCACCTTCCCAGTCGACCCGGTCGGATTCCGGCGGCAGCAGGATCTCGTCGCGCGGCCCGACCAGAGCTTCGGGGTACTTGGCGAACAACGTGGGGAAATCCGGGAGCTCGCGGCCCATCTCGAGGATGTGGTTGCGGTAGTTCAGCCCCACGCACACGATCTTGCCGGGCCGCGGCACGACCGGCGCGAGATCCGCGGCGGCGAAGTCGTGCCGCGCACCGTCCGCGGCCGCGGCCCGGTCCAGGCCGCCCTCCCGCAGCAGGGCACCGACATCGGTGAATCCCGTCTCGATCGCCGTCGTGCCGTCAACCCGCACGGCGGCGGTCGTCGCGCCGAGCCGGATCGTCGCCAGTCTCATCGGTCTTCTCCTTCGACGTGGGTGCGGTGGAAGTGCAGGCGCTCCATGATCGGAGCGTCCGAGAAGCGGAAGAGGTCGAACGCGCTCTCGGCGCGCAGGGACCAGGGCACCCAGGAGGGCACGACGAACAGGTCGCCCTTGTCCAGCCGGTGTTCGACGCCGGCCAGGACCACCTCGCCGCGGCCTTCGAAAACCTGGAACACACTGGAGCCGACCTCGCGCCGCGCCCTGGTCTCGACGCCCGCTCGCAACCGGTGGAACTCGGCCCGGATCGTCGGCATGACGTCGCCGCCGGTGGTCGGGTTGACGTACCGCACCGCGGCGTGGCCCGGCCCGGCGGTCGCGGGCTGGCCCTCGTCCTCGAGCAGGAGCTGCTCGGTCAGAGCCGCGTCGGTGTGTTCCCAGCGGTACGCGGCGATCGGCGAGGACACCGTGTCCTGGAGCCCGGAGAGGGGACGCAGGCCCGGATGCCCCCACAACCGCTCGCTGCGGGAGAAGTTCGGCGTCGCGTCGTCGGTGACCCGATCCGCGCCGAACTCGAAGAAGCCGACGTCGGCGTAGTGGCCGAACGGGATGTCCAGGCCGTCGATCCAGGCCATCGGCTGATCGGTTTCGTTGTGGTGGCCGTGAAAGCGCCAGCCGGGCGTGAGCAGGAAATCGCCGCGGGACATGCGCACCGGGTCACCGTCCACGACCGTCCACACGCCCTCGCCCTCCACGACGAAGCGGAACGCGTTCTGGGAGTGCCGGTGCTCGGGCGCCACCTCCTTCGGGCCGAGGTACTGGATCGCCGCCCACAGCGTCGGGCTCGCGTAGGCGAGACCGGGCAGGCCGGGATTGGCCAGCGCGATGGCGCGGCGCTCACCGCCACGCCCGACCGGCACCAGGTCCCCGGCGCGCTGTGCCAAGGGGTAGAGCGTCGACCACCGCCACACGTGCGGCACGGCCTTCGGTTTCGGGTGCATCGGCATGAGGTCGTCGATCTGCGTCCACAGTGGAATGAGGTGCTCGGACTCGAAGTCCCGGTACAGCTCGGCCAGCTCCGGACTGTCCCCGCCGGTCATCTCGTTCGCGGCCGGGCCACGGCCGACCACCTGCTCCGTCTCCGGTGACATGCGCGCTCCTCTGGTGTTCGGCGGCGTACGGCCGGTCTTCCCGGAGCGTAGGCAGAGTCTTCCGGACAACGCAAAGGCGACGTATGGTTTTTCTGTGGAGCAGAATTCCGGAGCGTACCGAATCGAAGCCGTCGACCGGGCGTTGACGCTGCTGACCCTGCTGTCCCAGCACGGCCACGTCACCGTGACCGAGGCGAGCCGGGAACTGGGCGTGGCGCCCTCGACCGCGCACCGGCTGCTGTCGACGCTGTGCGACCGCGGGTTCGCGGTGCGCGGCGACAAGCGGCAGTACCGGCCCGGCCCGGAGCTGCTCGCACTGGCCACCCCCGGCTGGGCGCCGCCCCTGGCCGACCGGGTTCGGCCGTACCTCGAGCGCCTGCACGCGGACGTCGGCGAGACCGTGCACCTCATGGTCCGCGCCGCGGCAGACATCCGGTTCGTCGACGGCATCGAGAGTCACCACCCGCTGCGGGTCGGCCTGCGGACCGGCGCGCGAATGCCCGCGTACTGCACGTCCGGCGGCAAAGCGATGCTGGCCGACCTCGACCCGGCGGACGTCACCGCACTGCACGCCGCGGGACTGCCCCCTTGGCCCGGCGAGAAGATTCACGACGTCAAAGCGCTGCACCGGGAGCTCGCCGCGGTGCGCCGCAACCACTTCGGCCTCAACCAGGACGAAAGCGAAGCCGGCGTCACGGCGATCGGCGCGTCGATCGGGGTCATCGACGGTCAGCCGGCCGCGCTGGCGATCGCCGTGCCCACGGCGCGGTTCGCCTCGGCCGGCCCGGAGGCGATGGCCGCACACCTGCTCCGGACCTGCGGCGACGTCCGGGAGGCGCTGACCGCACGGGCCCGGTGACGCGTCACAGATCCGCCGAGGCCCGCCGGCAGTGTTCCTCGATCGCCTTGGCGAGTTCCGGGATCCGGGACCGCGGGCACCGTGGGCTGGGCAACGCGACGGCGAACGCCGCGAGCGCCCGCCCGCTGCCGTCCCGCACGCAGGCACCGATCGCCACGATGCCGCGGTCACTCTCGCCGTAGTTGGTCGCGTACCCGCGGCGGCGGATCCCGGTCAGCTGCTGCAACAGGGCTGCCCGGTTGACGGTGCCGCTGCCCGGCAGGGCGGGCAGGTCCCGCGGGTACAGCGCGGTGAACTGCTCCTTGGACAGCTCGGCCAGCAACGCCTTGCCGCCCGAGGTGACGTGTGCGGGCAGTAGCATCCCGGTCCGCGCCCCGACCCGGAGGATCTGGGTGCTCTCCACGCAGTCGAGGAACCGGGTGCCGTTGCCCTCCAGCACCATCAGGTGGCAGGTCTCCCCCAGTCCCTGACTCAGCTCCGCCAGGTGGATGTGCAGCGCCGCGCGCAGATCCAGCGGCGAGGGACCGGGCCGCACCATCCGCTCGAACGCCGGCCCCGGCCGGTACACCTTGTGCGAGTCCTGCACCGCGAACCCGCGGTGGCGCAACGTGATCAGCAACCGGTGTGCGGTGGACCGGGCGACACCCAGCTCGTCCGAAGCCTCGCTCACCCGAAGCCGCCCGCGCTGGGCCAGCAGTTCCAGCAGCCGAAGCACGTTGTCGGCCGACTCGACCAGGTATCCCGACTCGTCCCGCATAGCAGAATTCTACAACCCGCAGATTCCGATGGGTGGTCGCGCGAACTTAAAGTCCAGGCACAGCCCTCAAGGAGGAGGTCGTCTTGCCCGCCGCCACCATCGACATCCGCACGGAACTGCGGACCGCTCCACTCCGGCCCTTCCACTGGTTGCTGGTTCTGCTCGTCGCCCTGGCGACCCTGTTCGACGGATACGACACCTTCATCCCGTCGTACATGATCCACTTCGTGGTGAAGCCCTGGCATTTGTCCGGTGGGGCAACCGGTTTCCTGGTCTCGTCCGCGTTGATCGGGTTCGCCGTCGGCTCGCTGGTCCACGGCGTCGTCGCCGACCGGATCGGCCGCCGTCCCACCCTGATCGCCGGCCTGCTGATCGCCGGGGTGTTCAGCGTGCTGACCGGCCTCTTCGGCACCACGTTCCCGGCCTTCGTCACGCTGCGCGCGGTGACCGGGCTGGGCCTGGGCGTGCTGCTGCCGCTGGGCACGGCATACGTGAACGAATATCTGCCCGAGCGCGTGCACAACCGGCTCACCGTGCTCGGCGGCACCGGCTTCGCCCTCGGCGGCGTGCTGGCCGCGGTCCTCGGCGTCGCGCTCACCGAAGGCGGGCACTGGGAATCGCTGTTCTACGTGGGCGGTGCCGCCGCGGTACTGGGCGTGATCTACCTCGCCGTGTTCCCCGAATCAGTGGAATTCCTGGTGGCCGGCGGAAAACAGGAGCAGGCCGTGCGTCTGCTGTCGCGACTGCGGCCGGACCGCGCCCCGTCCTACCGCGAACACGGGCTGTCGGTCGACCGGCAACCCCGGGACTGGCGGCTCGTGCTCGCGCCCCGCTTCCGGACGCGAACCGTGGCGCTGTGGGTGTCGTCGTTCCTGTTGCTCTTCGGCGTCTACGGGTTGTCCACCTGGACCCCGCAGCTGATGATCGCGCGCGGCGAGACCTTCGCGACCGGCTACACCTTCGGCGCCGTGCTGCAAGGGATGTCCATCGTCGGCGCCCTGCTCGGCGGCCTCGTCGCCGATCGCTACCTCGGCGCCCGGCGCAGCTTGATGCTCTGGTGCGGCCTGGGCGCGGTGGCCACGCTCGTCGTCGCCGTCGGCGGCTCGACGGCGGTGAACATCGTCGCGATCGGGTTCGCGGGGCTGTTCATCATCGGTGGCCAGTTCCTGCTCAACAACATCTGCGCGGCCACCTACCCGGTCCAGGCCCGCGCGACCGGCGAAGGCGCGATGCTCGGCTTCGGCCGGGTCGGCGGCATCCTCGGCCCGTCGATCGGCGGCGCGCTGCTGAGCGCGTTCGGCGGCAGCGCCGTGCTGTTCGTCGCGGTCGCCGTGGCCGCCGTGCTCGCCGTGGTCAGTACGTCCTTCGTGCTCGTTCGTCACCAAGCACCCCGCCGGGCCGTCCCGGCGGCACCCAGAGAAGAAATGGAGCACTGATGTCGGAAGTCGTCATCATCGGTGGAGGCATCGGCGGCCTTACCCTGGCCCTCGAACTGCACGCCGCCGGCGTCGACTGCACGGTCCACGAAGCGGTCGACGAGCTCTCGGCCGTCGGTGTCGGGATCAACCTGCTGCCGCACGCCACCCGGGAACTGACCCGGCTCGGCCTGGCGGACGAGCTGTCCGCCGTCGCGATCGAGACCGAGAGCTCGCTCTACTTCAACCGGTTCGGCCAGCGCATCTACACCGAGCCGACCGGCCGGACCGCGGGCTACCCCTGGCCGCAGTTCTCGATCCACCGCGGCGACCTGCACGACATCCTGGTGCGCGCGGTCCGCGACCGGCTCGGCCCCGACCGGCTGCTCACCGGCCGGCGCTGCGTGGCGGTCTCCCAGGACGCCACCGGGGCCACGGCGGAGTTCGAGCAGGGCAGCGTGCGCGGCGCCGTCGTCGTGGGCTGCGACGGCGTGAACTCCGTCGTCCGCCGGCAACTGCACCCGGACCAGAGCACCCCGGTGTACTCCGGCTACAACATGTGGCGCGGGGTCACCCCGTGGCCCGCGATCCTCGGCGGCGCCAGCATGATCCGCGCCGGCTGGCTCGCCACCGGAAAGCTCGTCGTCTACCCGATCCGCGACCGCGTCGACGCCGAGGGCCGCCAGCTCGTCAACTGGGTGGTGGAGATCGAGACGCCCCAGCACGCCGACCGCGACTGGAACCGCACCGGCCGGCTGGAGGACTTCCTGCCCGCCTTCGCCGACTGGCACTTCGACTGGCTGGACGTGCCGGCCCTGCTGTCCTCGTCCACGACGATCCTGGAATACCCGATGGTCGACCAGGAACCGCTGTCCTGGTGGGGCACCGGCCGCGTCACCCTCCTCGGCGACGCGGCACACCCCATGGTCCCCAGGGGTTCCAACGGCGCGGGCCAGTCCATTTTGGACGCCCGCAAGCTGGCCGCCGAGCTCGCCGGGACCAGCGACGTGGTCGCCGCTCTGGCCGCCTACGAGGCCGACCGCATCCCGGCCACCGCCGCGGTCGTCCGCGCCAACCGCACCACCCCACCCGACGCGATCCTGCGCGAGGTCTACGAACGCACCGGCGACCGCCCCTTCGACCGGCTGGAGAACGTCGTCGACCCCCAGGAGCTGGAAGCGATCCTCACCAGCTACAAGGAGATCGCCGGGTACTCGCTGACAGAGCTGTCGGCCCAGGGCTGACCGGGCCCGGTGCCCGGGGACGGAACGCCGGGCGGCTCGTGGCGCAGCCGGCCGAGGGTCCAGGCTGCCGCGCCCTCGGCCGGAGTCCCTGGGGAGTCCGGCCGAGGGTGCTGGTCAGGAGCCGCAGTCCGTGGCGTCGCCTGCCGGGTGCCTGGTGGGCACCTGCAGCACGGCCCCGGGCCTGACCTGGCGCACGTCGTCGCTGCCGCTGCCGACTCGGACCGGGAGCGGCGGACCGGAGCGCAGGGTCAGTTTCGTCGTTCGCGCGCCGACGGACAGGTCGAACGAGCGGCCGTGCCACTTGATCCCGGTGAGGTCGACACCCGGCAGTTGCGGCGGCAGGAAGGGATCGACGGTGACGGCGTCGGTTCCCCAGCGCAGCCCCGTGAACCCGTAGAGGAACTCCTGCAGATAACCACCCTGGCCGGTGGTGAAGTCGAACGCTCCGCCGGTGCGGGTCTCGTACCACTGGTCGAACGGCGCCGCCAGGTACGGGTCCGCGCTCTTGCGCAGGGATGTGTAGACGTCACAGCCGGGTGACCCGAGGGCGGCGCCGGCGATCGTGGCGATCGCGTCCGTCATGGACGGGCCGTTGAGGTCCGTGCGCTGCTGGTAGTAGTCGAGGTCGTGCTGGGCGAGGCCGGGCGACATCGGCACCGCCAGCGGGTACTGCAACAGCGTGACGTCGGCCTGTTTGATCGTCTGCCCGGAGTACCCGTCGAACTCGGGGTGGATGTTCGCCGTGGTGTCGACCGGGATCTTCAGGCCGTCGGCGACCTTGCGCCAGGCCGGATCGGCGGCCCGGCCGAGGATGCCCGCGGCGCGGATCGCGATGCGCAGCGAGGCTTGCGCTCCGGCGTTGGTGGTCACGCTGTTGTCGACGTTGTCGTGGTACTCGTCCGGGCCTTTGACGTCCCTGATGGCGTAACCGCCGGCCGGGTCGGGGACGGCACGCGTGGCCCAGTAGTCGGCGATGCCCTGCAGCACGGGCCAGGCCTTGTCCCGCAGCCAGGTCTTGTCACCGGACGCTTCGTAGTACTGCCACTGCGCCAGGGCGATGTCGGAATCGATGTGGATTTCCTGCTTGCCGTCGGGGGACCAGTCCGGGGTTGTCTCCTTGCCGGTCAGCGCGCTCTGCCACGGGAACTTCGCGCCCTTGATCGGGTGGTCCGGAGTGGACAGTGCCGCAGCCGCGGCCCGGGCCGCCGGCAGGCGCTGCTGCCGGTAGGTGTTCGCGTCGGCGGCGATGTCGGGGTACTGGGCGAGCAGTGCCGGGTACATCCACGTCTCCGTGTCCCAGAACACGTGACCGCTGTAGCCGTCCGAGGACAGACCGCCCGGGCTGGCGCTCCAGACGACGCCGGCGCGCACGCTCGCGAGCAGGTAGAACATCGACGCGTGGACCTGCGCGGTCATGGTGGGGTCACCGGGGATCGAGATGCTCGACTGCCACAGGTGCGACCAGGCGTCGCGGTTGCGTGCCAGAGCCCGCTGATAGCCGTCCGCGGCGGCGTGGGCCGAGGTCTTCGCGGCGGCTTGCTGCGGAGTCGCGGCGGCGAGCGGCCGGTCGGTGTCGACGCTGGAGGCGACGCCGACGTACTTGGTGATCTGCAACGGCTCTCCGGCGCGGACCGGGAACGTCGCTCGCTGTCCGGCACCGCCGTCACCCGGGTCGGCGATCGCCTGGGTCCGCACCGTCTTCCCGCCGACACGCAGAACCGAGTTCAGCCCGGCGGTGACCAGGTTCCCGTTGCTCACGACGGTCTGCGACAGTGTCGCGGTCTTGCCGTCCACGCGCGGGTCCGTCGTCGAGGCGTGGTCCAGGCCCCGGCCGTCGAACTCGTCGACGACGGTCGCCGTTCCGCTCCAGTGCGGAACGGCCTGCACGCTCACCGTGCCCAGGTGGCCGTCCGCGCGGTTGGCGTTGACCTCGTAGGCGAAGCTGGTCGTGTCCCCCGCGGGCGAGGTCCAGTCGAACGACGTGGTCAGCACACCGGTGCGCAGGTCCAGCGACTGCCGGTACTTCGTGGTGGTGCCGACCGTGGCCGGGGCGATCTGCGTCGGTGGCTGCGCGCCGTCCGGGGACAGCGCGAGGTAGTCGACGTTCACCCGCGCGGTGTCCCCCTCGGCGACGGTGACCTCGAGCGTGTTCGCGCCGGCGGTCAACGTCACCGGCACAGTCACCACCGCCCAGTCGTCCCAGCCGGCCAGGCTGGGCACGGACAGTTGCCGGAACGTGCCGTTCACGCCGATGTGGATGGTCTGCGGGCTGCCGCTGCCGTTGCCGTACCGCACGGCCAGCGTCGCCGGGCCGGCCGGCGCGTCCCGGATCGGGATGACGCCGCCGCCACCGACCGTCGGGGTGTCGTTGCTGTTCAGGCCGGCCAAGTAGCTCCCGACGATCGAGCCGGGGTGGGAGGATTCGAGGAACGCGCCCCCGGAAACCGTCCCGTACGCGGCCGGGCACAACTGGCCGAACCCGCAGGACCAGCCCTCGATCCCGTAGACGTCGCCGCCGCGGCCGAACCCGAGCGTGGTCCAGGCCGGCAGGCTCGCCCGCTCCTCCTGCCCCGCCGAGGGCGCGCCGTAGAAGCCGGCGAGCTGCGACTGGGTGACGATGGGCGTGGTGCTGTACCCCTGGCCCGCCGCGGGCACCCGTGCGGCGAGGTAGCCGTTGCCGACGAACGTCGGGGAGTAGTTCTTCGCCGTGTCACTCGTGCTCAGCACCCAGCCGTCGCTCCCGCCGCCGCCCGGCCCGGGCACGGGGGCAGGGGCGGCCGAGGCCGGCACCGTCACCAAGCCCAGCAGCAGACCACCGGCCGCCAGCAGGAAGCCCGCCCTGCCCCGGAGCCCACCCGAGCGGACACGCCCCCACGCCCGCCCGCGGCGCGAGGCGCGAAGCCTCGCTCTGCCGGCTCTCGCGGCCTCGCCGTGCATCTTCATCGAAACGGCACCTCCTCGCGGCGGAACGCCCGGCGGCGAGACAGGCCCGCCGCTCCCCGAGCGGACTGGCCACGTTCCGTTACCCACCACGGCGTATATGTTGCGGGCAACAACATATAGGTGGGATGGGGGCTGGTAAAGAGACCAGAGCGGTGCCGACGGAGGAGCCGGGAGTCACCCCGCTCGTGCGCCGACGCGTGTCAGACCCGCGCTGTCGGTCCGGCCGAGGTCCGGATCAGGTCGCGGGCAGAAGGTCGACCACGCCCGTGGCGTCTCAGCGGAGTTCAGGTCCTGCCGGTCGAACCGCTGCTGCGGGCTGCCGACGAAGTTCGCTCTGTTCAGGCTCGGCATGTGTTTCGGCGCCGCACTACATGCTCGACCTCATCGCGCCGGACGACAATGTCCACATCGGACTCCGGCACCCTGGTTCCAGGGTCTCCATCGAGCGAACCGGACAGCCTTCGTCACGTTGCTCGATCGCGAGCCGATGATCGAATTTCCGTGGCTGGCGCTTCGGTTCCCGTGGTTGGATGAATCCATGAACGGCCATCTCCTTGTCCTGTACCTGGTCGCCACCTTCCTGGCGATGATCGCCCCGGGGCCCGACATGATGTTCGTTCTGGCTTCCGGAGTACGGGGCGGACCCCGAGCAGGACTGATGGCGGCACTGGGGGTCGCCTCCAGCGAGGTCGTCCACATCACCGCCGCCGCGGCCGGGCTTTCGGCCCTGTTCGCCGCCGCGCCGACCGTCTTCACCGTGCTGCGGCTCGCCGGCGCGGCATACCTCGGTTATCTCGGCTTCCAGGCCCTGCGCAGTGCCTGGCGGCCCGACCCGCTCTCGGTCGTGCCCGCCGGCGCGACGGGGTCCATCAGCGGCCACCGCGCTTATCTTCGCGGCGCGCTCACCAATTTGGTCAACCCCAAGATGGTGACGTTCTCGGTGGCGTTCCTGCCCCAGTTCGTCGACCGGAGCCTGGGACACGTCTGGCTCCAGTTTCTCGTGCTGGGCCTGATCTTCTTGGTCTTCGAGATGGTTGTCGACGGCACCGTCGGCCTCTTCGCCGGTCGCATCGGCGGGGTGCTGGCCCGCCGGCGTCGCGCCCGCCAGGCCGTCGACGCGAGCTCCGGCACCGTCATGCTCGCCCTCGCGGGGAAGCTGGCCCTCGAGCGCAACTGACCCCGTGCGACGGCCGCACCGGACTCAGGTGCCGGTGAGGTCGGCGCGGTCGAGCAGCTGCCACAGCGCGCGACGGCTCGCGGCGTCGGCGCGGCCACGCGGGAGTTCGACCAGCGCGGTCTCGGCAGCCATCGCGATGAGGAGGCGCGCGGCCGGCGCCGCGGGGTGCCAGCCCATGGCGCTTAGGTCGGGGGCGGCGAGCCGGGCGAAGGCGTCGTTGCGCGAGGCGACCTGGTCGGCGACGTTTTCGTCGTTGCGGGCCTGCAGAAGGAGTGCTTTGATGCCGCGGTCTCCACAGCACAGCCGGCCGGTGATTTCACCGTGGTGAACACGGCGAACACCGCCGAAGGAACCGAATACCGCATCGTCGGCTCGGTTCCCCTCCGGGCGCCCGCCCGGTCCCACCGACCTTGGGCGACGGCTACGGCGCGCTATTGCGCTCAGCCAGGGAATCCACATCCGGTTAGGGGCTCAATGGCCGCAAACAGGTGCTCGGCGACGACTGACAGCGGACTGCCGATGACACTGCCGGCAGCAGAATTCGGCAACCCACCATGCGAACGTGGTCGTCGTTCCACGCCACCGACATCAAAGGGACCGACCATGAACCGACTCCGTCGTATTGTCCGGAATTCTGAAGATCTGGTACGCCGCCGTTCAATGCCAGATCGCCCGAATCGGGCACTACAAAAGCCACTGCGACGCGAAGGCGCATCTGGTAATTTTCAGGGCAGCGGCGAGGTATCCGTCCCTTCCCGAACTGTTTTGAATGGCGGAAGCTGCCTGAAGACCGGAAGATGTGGGAAATTCGGCTAACCGTCTGTGCCACAGAGAAGCAAGCCAAGGAAACCAGGGACCGGACTTCCCGGCTGCTGCGCCCCGATCCGGAGCACGTACCACCTTGCCTGGCCCCTTGGTCGGTGTCCATGACCGAGGCATCCGACGCCGACAAGCAAGAACCATATGCAACGCTGTTGAAGCAAGCCGAAATCGAAGACAAGATGCGATCCTGAAGTCCGGACAGGTCGACCTGAGACCCAGGGGCACTCATCGACACCGGCCGGCGCTCAACCGAAGATTCGACTGCGATCCGAATCCGCCCCCGCGAACAACACGTCGACGAAATCTTCTTCCGAGAACAACGCGGCCATCTTTCCATCAAAGCTGAAACAAGTGGGCCGACCCATCGTGGCCCGATTCGACCGCACAGAAGCCTCCTGCGGAGCGCGGCACAGAAGCAACGCTCAACGCCTCGCCCGCGCCTCCGGTGCCCTCGGGGCCCAGCACCTCCTCCGGCGCCTCAGCGACGGTCATGAGATCAGTCGCACTCGGACAATCCCTTGGGTTCCCAGCGCTGCGCTAGCTGTTGACACCTCGCCAAGAGTCCTGTGAAGATCAACTAATGACCGCGTTTACGCAGGCCAGAGGGCATAAGTAGGCTTGAGGAGTGGGCCGGGTCGGGCTCGAACCGACAGCCAGGGGATCATGAGCCCTCCTGGGGTCAGCGGTGTGCTGACCTGCGAAAACGCAGGTCGTTGGCGAGCGTTACGGCCATAATCCCTTGGGTTTCGCAGAGCCAACGTCCACCGCGCCCCCGCGGAATGGCACCTCACCGAGCATGGAGCACGCCGCAGCCCATCACTCCTCGACGTCCTGGGCGATCAGGTCTCCTGAGTACTACTTGCATCACCAGTCAAGATTGCCGAAAGTTTGATCCTTTCCGATCCCGAACCTGCAAGAAACAACCGGGCAGCGTGAACGGAGTCTATAATCTCAAGCTCCTTTCCGCATTTCCATAGCGATTCAACGCGAATTGAAACCCGGCTCAGTTCATCGCCATTTTGGATGAAATCGAATATCGTACCCTTGGATGTAACACCCTCCAGCGAACGATGCATACCGCGCGCTCGCTTCCGACCGATTCCACCTCTTCCACCTGAACCGTCACCCTAAGGGATGTCTCGTAACTGATCTTGTGGTTGGTGGGACTGTTGTTGCGGTCAGTCTGCGAGGAAGATGTTGTGCAGGTGCGCGATGCCGGACACGGTGTCGTTGAGTGTGCTGGCGGCGCGGCGATAGTCGCGCAAGATCTTCCAGCACTTCA
>NZ_JBFAQX010000026.1:0-112776 GCF_040678995.1 Amycolatopsis sp. NPDC049253
GCGTGAAGGTCTCGCAGTCGACGGTCAGGTCACCGACGAGGGGGTGCCGCAGGCGGATCGCCCGGTAGGCGCGGTGGTGCAGCCGGCGTTCGTCCCACCACTGGCCGAACTCGGCGCTCCGCTCACGCAGATCGGTGATCAGCGCGGCCGTGCCCCGGTCTTGGGGGCCGATCTCCGTCCGCAGGGTCTCCAGCACCGCCCGGGCCTGGACCTCCCAGTCGGCGAACAGCGAACGCGCGTCCTCGGCCAGGAAGATCCACCGCGCGTAGTTGCGCTCGCCGGGCGGGACGAGCTCGAAGTCGGCGAACAGCGCCCGCGCCGTCCGGTTGGCGGCCAGCACCTCGGTGCTTCGGCCCAGGAGGAGGACCGGCCGGCGGTCGAAGGCGGCGAGGAGCCAGTCGCGGTCCGGGCGCACGCGCCGCACCGGTGGCCGGGCGCGGTTGCCCGGGCCGGCCATCCCGGCGAGGTCCTCGAGATGGGCCCGCCCCGCCGCGTCGAGGTTCAGCGCCCGGGCGAGCCCCTTGAGCACCGCCGGTGAGGGCACGGTGCCCTGTTCCAGCCGGGTGTAGTAGCCGGTGGAAATCCCGGCCAGCAGCGCCACCTCCTCGCGGCGCAGGCCGGGCCCGCGCCGGTTCCGCGAATCCGCCGGCAATCCGGCCCGGGCCGGGTCGCACCGGCTGCGGGCGCGGCGCAGGAAATCGGCGAGCTCCCGGTTCTTCTCGGGCAGGTGCCGGTCCACAATGGCCTTTCGGTCTCCAGGGCGGGCATCGACCCGGTTCGTCGCCGGAGCCGGTTTCCCGACGGGTTCGGGGAACCAGCTCCGGCGATCTCACTCACGGCAGACGACGCCATCCGTCCACAATGTCCAGCGGTCAGGAAATCGTGGTCGTCCGGCTGAGGGGCTCCCACGCCGCGACGTCGGCCAGCAGCGCCTCGTTGTGCTGGCGCAGGCCCTCGAGCGCGTCCTCACCGAGGAGGAAGTGCAGGGGCGGGTTCTCGGACTCGACGACCTTGACGATCGCCGCGGCACCCTTGGCCGGGTCGTTCGGTTCCTGGCCCACGACGTTCTTGACCATCTGCCGCAGTTCGCCCGAGGTCGCGTGGTACGCGGGGTTCTCGGGAGTCCACTGCAGACTGGTGCTGAACTGGGTGCGGAACATCCCCGGTTCCACCACCACGACCCGGATGCCGAGAGGGGTCAGTTCGAGCGACAGCGCCTCGCCGAGAGACTTGAGCGCGTGCTTGGTGGCGTTGTAGCCGCTCAGGCCCGGGAAGGTGATCAGGCCGCCGATGGAGCTCATGACCACGATCGTGCCGCTCCCCTGCTCGCGCATCACGGGGAGGACGGCCCGGGTCAGCTCCACGGCACCGAAGTAGTTGACGTCGAACATGCCGCGCAAGTACTCGACCGGGGTTTCTTCGACGGCACCGATCACGCTGACCCCGGCGTTGTTCACCAGCACGTCGATGCGGCCGAACACGGCCAGCGTCGCGTCGACCGCGGCGCGGACGGATGCCGGGTCCGTGACGTCCATCGCGGCCGTGCTGACCCGGTCACCGCCGGCCTCCGCGAGCTCGGCGAGGGTCTCCGGGCGCCGTGCGGTGGCCATCACCCGGTCACCGGCGGCCAGCGCGGCCCGCACGAGCTCGCGGCCGAAGCCGCTGGAGCAGCCCGAGATCAGCCAGACACGGCCCGGTGTTTCGTTCGTCATTCCCATGCCTTTCACGTTGGTGTCTACCGAGGTCGATGGTCGTCTCGGCAGCCGCGCGCCGTCCAACACCGGTTACCTGTCGTGGTTGTAGGCTTTTCCTGTGACCCCTGATCTTCGGCAGCTGAGGTACTTCGTCGCCGTCGCCGAGGAGTCCAGCTACACGCGCGCGGCCGAGCAGCTCCTGATCAGCCAGCAGTCGCTGTCGCAGCAGATCACCTTGCTGGAGCGCATGCTGGGCGTGAAGCTCTTCGACCGCGACACCCGCGGCACCCGCCTGACCGCGATCGGCGCGCTGTTCCTCCCCGAGGCCCGTGCCGTCCTCGCCCGGGCGGACGAAGCGTTCGACCTCGTCGCCCGGGCCACGCGCGGCGAAGTCGGCAGCCTGTGCCTCGCGTTCCTGGCGACCACCACGAACTACCTGCTGCCGCCGGTGGTGCGCGCGGTCCGGCACCGGCTCCCCGAACTGAGGCTGACCACCGAGGAGACGACGATCGCCCTGCTCGTCGAAGGGTTGCGGAAAGGCCGCTACGACGTCGCGTTCACCCGGCCGCCGCTCGTGGCCGGCCTGGAATCCCGGACGCTCGTGACCGAACCGGTGTGCGCCGTCCTGCCCGAAGGCCACCCGCTGGCCGGCCGCGCCGAAGTGGCGCTCGCCGAGCTGGCCGGCGAGCGCTGGGTCCTGACCCCGCGCAGCTCCTGGGAGCCGTGGCACGCGGCGTTCGACAACTCCTTCCGGACAGCCGGATTCACCCCGGACGTGGTCCACCGCGACGCGAGCGTTCAGGCGCTGCTCGGCTTCGTCGCCGCCGGAGTCGGCATCACCCGGCTCGCCCGGTCGGCCAGCAGCCTGCGCCGCTCCGGGGTGGTCTTCGTGCCGATCGCCGGCGAGTTCGTCTCCACCGAGATGGTCTGGTTGGCGGGCAACGACTCCGCCGCGCTGCACGCGCTGCTCGACGTCGTCACCGACGTCGCCGCCTCGACCGACTTCGCCGAAGCCGGCTGACCCGCGGGCACCGCCGATCAGGCGGCGGCCCGTTCGCTGATCTCCACCGCCTTCTCGAGCATCTGCGCGGTGCCGGTGAACCAGTCCTGCAGGTTCAGGTCCACGATGAGCTCGTCCGCACCGGCTTCTTCGGCCGTGTGGATGTCTTCCATGATCTGGTCGAGCGTGCCGACGAAGGCCGATCGGCCGGGTCCGGCCGGACGCTCGGTGAAGGTGACGTTTCCCACCACGACCAGCTCCATCCGGCTCGCGTCCCGGCCGTATCCGGTTGCCAGTTCCCGGATGCGGTCCCAGTCCGCGCGCAAGGCCGCGGCTCCGGCCGGCCCGGGCGTGGTGAGCAGCGGCAGCCAGCCGTCCGCCCGTTTCGCGATGCGCTGCAGGGCCGCGGAACTCGAGCGGCGGCCCAGATTACTGGCACCGCCGGCGAGCATCACGGGGATTTTCGAAGCCGGCTTGGGCAGGACCGAGGCGTTGTCGATGACGACGCGAGGACTCCGGAAGGTCACGGGGTCCGGGCCCCACACGGCGTCGAAGACGTCCAGCATCTCGTCGAGAAAGCGCCCGCGGTCCGCTCGGGTGGCGCCCGTGGCCCGCAGTACGTCGCTGGACCAGCCTGCGCCCAGGCCCGCGATGACGCGGCCGCCGCTGATCTGATCGACCGTGGCGAGCGCCTTCGCCAGCGGGACCGGGGTGTGCAGGGCCGCGATCAGCACGGCCGTGCCGAGGCGCACCCGCTCGGTCACCACCGCCGCGGCCGTGAGCACCGCGAGCGGGTCGGCGGTCTGGCGCCCGCTTTCCGGCCACGGCACGTTCGGCGGCGCATACGGTTCGATGGGATTCTCCGGGAACAGCAACTGTTCATAGGTCCACAAGCTCGAGTATCCGGCCGCTTCCGCCGTTCTGGCGGCCTCGACCACGTCGTGCTGCAGGTCGACTCCCAGCCGCTGGGGCAGACGAAGTCCGAGTTTCATCCGAAACCTCCGAGGTGATCGTGATTGTCGCGGGGAGGGTCCCTGTCGCGAGTCTCAACGCTCACATCGATGTGAAGGTCAAGGTAGGC
Source organism: Amycolatopsis sp. NPDC049253 (assembly GCF_040678995.1). Taxonomy (NCBI): domain Bacteria; kingdom Bacillati; phylum Actinomycetota; class Actinomycetes; order Pseudonocardiales; family Pseudonocardiaceae; genus Amycolatopsis; species Amycolatopsis sp. NPDC049253. The sequence goes on from NZ_JBFAQX010000026.1 coordinate 3,776, forward strand.
TGGAACACATGAGAATCGGAGAGCTCGCGGAGCGCACCGGCGTATCCCGTCGGCTGCTGCGCTACTACGAGGAGCAGGGACTGATCACACCCACCCGGTCCCCCAACGGTTACCGCGAGTACGGCGAGCCGCACGTGGACGTCGTGCAGCAGATCAAGGGCCTGCTCGACGCCGGCCTCCCGACCCGCATCATCCAGCAGCTCCTGCCGTGCCTGGACAAGCCGCACACCATCTACGCGCCGTTCGTGACGCCCGAGATGATCGTCACGCTGCAACACGAACAAGCCCGGCTGTCCGAACGCATCGAATTCCTGACCCGCAACAGGGACGCCATCGCGGACTACCTCGGCACCGTTCTCACCGTCAGCGAACGCCGGGAACAGGTCACGTCCTGAATTGCCGAGTGCGCACCGGCGGGTCGCGCAGAGGCCGGGAACCGAAAACGCGACCGTGAAAAGTTTCTCGGTCGACAGGCAACCCGAGTCAGGCGATGGCCGCGTAGGCGCTGACGTGCTCGATGCGCATCCGCACGAGCAGCATGCCGGGGACACTGTTGCGTTCGCCGAACTCACGGGCGCGGTCTTCGCCCATGTATCGCGCCGCGATGCTCGTAGCCCAGGTGCGCAACTGCCCGGGGTCCTCGGAGATGTCCGTGTGTCCCCAGAGGACAGCGTGGGAGTAGGGCGCCACTTCGTCGTCGACGCAGATCGCCGCTCGTCCGTCGCGGACGAGGTCGTGGGCTTTCACCGTCGCGTTCTCGGTGGTGAACACGAGATCATCGCCGTCGAGGAGGAACCACACGGGTGCGATGTGCGGGCTGCCGTCCGCGCGCACGGTGGCCACCTTGCCCGTGCGGGTGCCTTCCGCGATGAAGGCTTTCCATTCGTTCTCGCTCATTTCGGTCATGCCGGCCAGCATCCGTCCGGGACTGCGGCAGGCGCAACGCCGCCACCTCGTTGCTCCGCCCCGACCTGCGAAAACGCGTGATGTGGAGCATTCGGCGCCGGTCGGCCGTTCCAGGCGGGCGCCGGGCGGGACCGCAGAGTCCACAATGGACCTCGGCAACGCGGCCGCGGTGCCTGCGGCAACGCGATCACCTCGGGGAAACTCCCCCGCGGCCCCCTGAGCCATAAACTGGTCGTCCCGCGGCGGCGCCCCGGCGCCGTCGGGCAGCCGTGGCCGAGAACCGGTGGACGGAGGCGATCAGGTGCTACTGGGCCGGCACCGCGAGTGCGCAACGCTCGACAGGCTCGTCGGAGCCGTGCGGGCGGGGCAGGGCCGTGCCCTGCTGCTGGTCGGCGAACCCGGTGTGGGAAAGACGGCGCTGCTGCGGTACGCCGCCGCCCACGCCGCGGACTGCCGGGTGTTGCGCACGGCCGGCGTCGAGGCCGAGAGGGAGCTGCCGTTCGCCGGCCTGCACCAGCTGTGCGTGCCCCTTCTGGACCGGCGGGACCGGCTGCCGGTCCCGCAGCGCCAGGCGCTGAGCACGGCCTTCGGCCTGACCGCGGGTCCGGCGCCCGACCGGCTCCTCGTCGGGCTGGCCGTGCTGGGCCTGCTGGCCGACGCCGGCGCGGAGCGTCCGCTGGTGTGCCTCGTCGACGACCTGCAGTGGCTCGATCACGCTTCGACGCAGGCGTTGACGATCGCGGCGCGCAGGCTGTTCGCCGAATCCGTGGGCTTGGTCTTCGCGACGCGAGAGCAGGTGCCGGTGTTGCCCGGACTCACCGAGCTGCCGGTCCCGGGTCTGCCCGCCGGGGACGCCCGGGCCCTGTTGCGGACGGCGCTGCCGGCACCGGTGGACGAGCGGGTGGCGGAGCAGATCGTCGCGGACGCCGGGGGAAATCCGCTGGCGTTGCTGGAGTTGCCGCGGAGCATGTCGCCCTCAGAGCTCGCCGGCGGCTTCGGGTTGCCGGCCACCCGGGACTCGCCGGGCCGGGTCGAGGCGAGTTTCCAGGAGCGGGTCACTCGATTGCCGGAAGCGTCCCGATGGCTTCTGCTGGTCGCGGCGGCCGACCCGCTCGGCGACGCGGTGCTGGTGTGGAGTGCCGCCGAACGGCTGGGGGTGGGGGTCGACGCGGCGGCCCCTGCCGTGGCGGCGGGCCTCGTCGACTTCGGCGCGCGAGTGGGGTTCCGGCACCCGCTCGTGCGGTCGGCGGTGTACGACGGCGCCACCGGGGAGCAGCGGCAGCGGGTGCACCGCGCGCTGGCGGAGTGCACGAACCCCGCGTCGGATCCGGACCGCCGAGCGTGGCACCGGGCCCGGTCCGTCGCCGGGCCGGACGAGGAGGTCGCGGCCGAGCTGGCCCGGTCGGCGACCCGCGCGCAGGCCCGAGGCGGCCTTCCGGCCGCGGCGGCGTTCCTGGCTCGCGCGGTCGAGCTGACCCGCGACCCGGTGATCCGGGCTGAGCGGGCGCTCGCCGCCGCGCGGGCGGCGTTCGACGCGGGCGCGCCCGAACTGGCGCTCGGTCTGTTGTCGGTGGCGCAGGCGGGCCGCTTCGACGACCTGCGCCACGCGAAGGCCAACCTGCTGCGAGCCGAGGTGGCGTTCGCGGTGAGCCGGGGCGCGGAGGCACCGATGCTGCTGCTCAAGACCGCTCAGCAGCTGGAGTCGTTCGACACGCGCCTGGCCAGGGACACCTATCTGCAGGCCCTGTCTGCGGCGCGGTTCGCGCTCCACCTCGCGGTGGGCGGCAACGTGGTGGAGGTGGCGGAAGCGGCGCTGCGCGCACCCACTCCGCCGGGTCCGCCCACCCCGGCGGACCTGCTCCTCGACGGACTGGCCGCTCGCGACACCGGCGAGCTCGCCGCCGGCAGCCATCTGATGAAACGGGCCTTGCGGGGGTTCTGCGACGAGGCCGACGCCGGCGTGGACGAACTGCGCTGGCTCTGGCTCGCCGGCACCACCGCACCCGACCTGTGGGACTACCTCAGCTGGGAGCGGCTCGCCACGCGCCATGTCGATCGAGCCCGTGCGGCCGGGGCACTCACCACGCTGCCGCTGGCCGTGACCTCGCGGGTGGCGGTGCACGTGGTCCTCGGTGAGCTGGCCGAGGCGGCCGCGTTGGCCGGCGAGATCGACGTCCTCGCCGAGGCGATCGGCGTCGGCCTCGCACCCTACGGAGCGGTCATGCTCGCCGCCTGGCAGGGCCGTGAAGAAGAGACTTCGGCGATGATCGCCGCCACCCGCGGCGAGGTGCTGGCCCGCGGTGAGGGCGCCGGGGCGCAGATCTACGCGTGGGCGAAGGCACTGCTGGGCAACAGCACGGGCCGCTACGCCGACGCGGTCGCCGCGACCGACCTCGCGGAGCAGGAACAGCTGCTGGTCGGAGCGGGCTTGTGGATGCTGGCCGAACGCGTCGAAGCGACGGCCCGGAGCGGGCAGCCGGGTGAAGCCGCCCGGGCGTTCCGGCGGCTTGCCGCGCACACGACGGTCAGCGGCACCGAATGGGCACTCGGCATCGAGGCCCGCTGCCGGGCACTGGTCACCGAAGGCTCGGTCGCCGAGGACAACTACAGGGAGTCCGTCGACCGGCTCGGCCGGACGCGCGTGCGCGGCGAACTGGCCAGGGCCCACCTGCTCTACGGCGAGTGGCTGCGCCGGAACCGGCGGCGACGGGCCGCGCGCGAGCAGCTGCGGACCGCACATGACCTGTTCACCGAGATGGGCATGGCCGCGTTCGCGCGCCGGGCGGAGCGGGAGCTGCGGCCGGGCCGGGAACTGCCGCGCCGGCCCGCCGCCGAAGGAAGTCCCGAGCTCACCGCGCAAGAAGTCCAGATCGCCTGGCTGGTGCGGGAAGGGCTGTCGAACGCCGAGATCGGGACCCGGCTGTTCCTCAGTCCGCGCACGGTGGAATGGCACCTGGGCAAGGTGTTCGGCAAGCTCGGCGTCTCGTCGCGCAAACAGCTGCGCACGCGGGCGTGGCCGGCCCACCCCGGGCCCGACCGGGGCCGACCGGGGTGACTCCCGGGTCCGGGGACGGCCGCCGCGGCCCACTCTGGACGGATGACCTCCACGCCCAAGCTACGCACGGCGTCGCGGCCTCTCGCCCCGGACGCCACCGAGATCACCACAGCACTCGTCGTGAACGGCGAACCGAGAGTGGTGGTCGCCGACTCGCGCGTCACGCTGCTCGACGCGCTGCGCGACCGGCTGGACCTCACGGGTACGAAGAAGGGCTGTGACCAGGGTGCGTGCGGCGCGTGCACGGTGCTCGCCGACGGGCGCCGGGTGCTTTCGTGCCTGACACTCGTCGCGCAGTGCGAAGGCCGTGAGGTGACCACCGTCGAGGGGCTCGCCCGCGACGGGCGTCCGCACCCGATGCAGGAGGCGTTCGTCCGGCACGACGCTTTCCAGTGCGGCTACTGCACACCCGGCCAGATCATGTCGGCCGTGGCGCTGCTGGCCGAAGGCCGCGCGAAGACCGACGAGGACATCCGCGAGTTCATGAGCGGGAACCTCTGCCGCTGCGCCGCGTACCCCAACATCGTGGCCGCGATCCGTGAAGTGGCGGACACCGGAGGTACCGATGCGCGCGTTTGAGTACGTCTCCACGTCCGAGGTGGAGGACGCGCTGGCGGCATCCGAGCGCGCCGGCGCCGCCTACCTCGCCGGCGGCACCACCCAGGTCGACCTGATGAAGGACGGAATCCTCACCCCCGAGCGGCTGGTCGACATCACCCGGCTGCCGCTGCGCGGGGTCCTCGGCACCGGGAGCTCGCTGCACGTCGGCGCGCTGACCACCATGGAGGAACTGGCCGCGGACCCGCTCGTCAAGCACCGCCTGCCCGTCGTGCGCGAGGCGCTCGTGCTCGGAGCGTCCGTGCAGCTGCGGAACATGGCCACGATCGGCGGCAACCTCCTGCAGCGCACGCGCTGCCGCTACTTCCGCGACCCGGCGGTCGCCGCCTGCAACAAGCGTGCGCCGGGGTCCGGTTGCGCCGCCGTCACCGGACCCGCCCGGATGCACGCCGTCCTCGGCGTCAGCGAGCGGTGCATCGCCCTGCACGCGTCCGACCTCGCCGTGGCCCTCGTGGCGCTCGACGCCCTGGTGCACCTCCAGAGCGCCCGCGGAACACGGACCGTGCCGCTGACGGAGTTCTACCTGGAGGCGGGCACGTCACCGGACCTCGAAACCGTGCTGGCCCACGGTGAGCTGATCACCTCCGTCGAGATCCCGCTGCCGGCGAAGACCACGCGCTCGGGCTACCTGAAGGTGCGAGACCGGGTGTCGTACGAGTTCGCCCTGGTCTCGGTGGCGGCCGCGCTCGAGATCACCGACGGGGTCGTGCGCACGGCACGGATCGGCCTCGGCGGTGTCGGCTCGAAGCCCTGGCGGGCCCGGGCGGCCGAGGAGGTGCTGAGGGGCGCACCGGCGACGGTGTCGAGCTACCGCGAGGCCGCGGACGCCGCGGTCACGGGGGCGTGGACCGTGCCGGGCACCGCGTTCAAGGTCGAGCTGGCCGAGCGGGCCGTGGTCCGGCAGCTCCAGACGGTGGCGGAGATGTCGCGATGACCACCTTCAAAGCGCTGCCGTTCATCGGCGCCGGGCTGAACCGGGTCGACGGGCCCCGCAAGGTCAGCGGCCGGGCGCCCTACTCATCGGACTTCAGCGCGCGCGGCCAGGCGCACGGCGTCCTCGTCCGCAGCACGGTCGCGGCCGGGCGGATCACCGCGATCGACTCGGCCGCCGCCGAATCGGCACCCGGCGTGGTCCGGGTGTTCAGCCACCTGAACGTGCCCCCGCTGGTGCGGGGACCGATGACCCCGCTGGGCTCGTCGCCGCCGGCTCCGATGCAGGACGACCGCGTGCTGCACCACGGGCAGCACGTCGCGCTGGTCGTCGCGGAGACCCGCGAACAAGCCGAGGCGGCCGCGACGCTGGTGCGCGTCGAGTACGCGGCCGCCGATCCGGTCCTCGACCCCGACGATCCCCGCGCGGTCATCGTCGACAACCCGTGGGGCCTGGACCTCGAGCGAGGTGACCTCGCGGCGGGTCTCGCCACGGCGCACGTGACGGTCGAGGCCGAATACACCACGTCGGACAACACCAACAACCCGCTGGGCCTGTTCGCCACCCTCGCCGAGTGGGAGGACGACCGGCTCACGGTGCACGACTCGACGCAGTGGCCGTCGATGGTGCAGGAGACGCTCGCCGTGGTTTTCGGGCTGTCCGAGGAGTCGGTGCGGGTGCTCAGCCCGTTCGTCGGCGGCGGGTTCGGTGCCGGCCTGCGGGCGTGGCCGCACGTGATCCTCGCCGCGATGGCGGCCCGGGAACTGGGCCGGCCGGTGAAGCTCGTGCTGACGCGGCCGCAGATGTTCACCGCGGTCGGCCACCGGCCCCGGGGTGTCCAGCGGGTGCGGCTCGGCGCGAGCGCCGACGGCCGCCTGCTGGCGCTGGAGCACCGCAGCCGCTCGCTGCTGGCCGTCGAGGACGACGACTACGAGCCCTTCGCGGCGGGCTCGGCCGTGGCCTATGCCTGCCCGAACGTCCGCACGTGGGACCAGCAGGTGCGGGTGAACATCCCGGCACCGGTGTCGATGCGGGCACCGGCCGAGGCACAGGGGAGCTTCGCGCTCGAATCGGCGATGGACGAACTGGCGCTGGCCCTGCGGATGGATCCGCTGGACCTGCGCCTGCGCAACTACGCCGGCACGCATCCCGGGCTGGGCCTGCCGTGGTCGGGCAAGGCGCTGCGGGAGTGCTACACCGTGGGGGCCGAGCGGTTCGGGTGGTCCCGGCGCCCGGCCGAGCCGCGCACTCTGCGCGACGGGCACTGGCTCGTCGGCCAGGGCATGGCGGGGGTGAGCTACCCGTGGTACCAGGCACCGTGCTCGGCACGGGCGACGGTGGCGGCCGACGGGCGGGCCACCGTCAGCAGCGCGGCCATCGACATCGGCACCGGGACCTCCACGGTGATGACCCAGCTGTCGGCGGAGCTGCTCGGCTTGCCACTGGAGCGAGTGCGCTTCGACCTCGGCGACTCGGCCCTGCCGAAGGCACCCCAGGCCGGCGGGTCGGGGCTCACCGGCGCGCTCGGCTCGGCCGTCCACGACGCGTGCGCGCGGCTTGTCGGCGCGGTGCTCGACCTCGTGCGCGACGACCCCCGATCACCGTTGCGCGGCAGTGATCCCGCGGACGTGGTCGCCATCGGCGGCCGGATCCAGCGGCGAGACCAGCCGGAGCGCGGCGAGACCTACACCGCCGTCCTCGCCCGCCACGGACTGCCGGACCTGTCCGCCGAAGGGCGCAGCACCCCGGCCGATCCCCATGACCTCGGGATGGCGCCCGCGGGCGCGTTCGGAGCGCACTTCGCCGAGGTCCGGGTCGACGAGGACCTCGGCCTGGTCCGGGTGACGCGAGTGGTGTCGGTGATCGACGGCGGCCGCATCCTCAACGAGAAGACGTCCACCAGCCAGATCATCGGCGGCGTGATCGGCGGGATCGGCATGGCGCTGTTCGAGGACACGGTCACCGACCCGGCCACCGGTCGCATCACGAACGCGACCTTCGGCGACTACCTGATCCCCGTGCACGCGGACATCCCCGACATCGACGTCACCTTCGTCGGCGAGCCCGACCGGATGAACCCGATCGGGACCAAGGGCGTCGGCGAGGTCGGCCTGGTGGGCGTGGCGGCCGCCGTGGCCAACGCGGTGCACCACGCGACCGGCGTGCGCGTGCGATCCCTGCCGATCACCCTGGACGCACTGCTGTGAGGGCCGCTGGGAGACCTGGCGGCGTGCCCGGGTCCGGGTTCAGCAGCAGTGGTCGCCGCGCCAGGCTTCGCGGCCTTCCTTGACCGCGACCGCGGCGATGACGAGGCCCACGACGGGATCGGCCCAGGACCAGCCGAACACCGCGTTGAGCAGGAGCCCGACCAGCAGGACGCCGGACAGGTAGGTGCACAGCAGGGTCTGCTTGGAGTCGGCGACGGCGCTGGCGGAACCGAGTTCGCGGCCGGCGCGGCGCTGGGCGTAGGACAGGAAGGGCATCACCAGCAGCGACACCGCCGCCAGCACGATGCCCACCGTGGAGTGCTCGGCCGGCTCCGCGCCGAACAGGCCGCGGATCGACTCGACGCTCACGTAGGCGGCCAGCGCGAAGAACGACAGCGCGATCACCTTCAAGGCGGTGCGCTCGCGGGCTTCCGGATCGCGGCCGGAGAACTGCCACGCCACCGCCGCGGCAGAGGCGACCTCGATGACCGAGTCCAGCCCGAACCCGACCAGGGCCGTCGACGACGCGAGCGACCCCGCGGAGATCGCCACCACGGCCTCGACGACGTTGTAGGTGATCGTGGCCCCGACCAGCAGCCGCACCCGGCGGGACAGCACAGCGCGACGTTCGGCGGGGACCTCGGCCGTCGGCCGGGGTGCCGGCGCGCAGCAGCCGTCCGTGCACCCGTCCGTTTCGGGCGTGGCCAGTGGCGGGTTCAGGCGCTCGCGGGCTTCGCTCACCGGGCCGCCTCCACACTCGCCGAAGACGCCGTGGGGGCAGCCTCGTTCAGGCACACCTCGTCGGTGTCCACCGCCAGCACCACGTGCACCAGCTCGCTCAGCGCCTTCGCCAGGTGCGCGTCCGCCAGCTCGTACCGCACCTGGCGCCCCTCGTAGGTCGCGACCACGAGGCCACAGCCGCGCAGGCACGCCAGATGGTTCGACACGTTCGAACGGGTCAGGCCCAGCTGCTCGGCCAGCTGCCCGGGATACCGGACCCCGTCCAGCAGCGCCACCAGGATCCGGCACCGCGTCGGGTCGGCCAGCGCCTTGCCCAGCCGGGCCAGCGCCGCGCCCCGCGTCTCGCACGTCAGCATGCGCCGAACAGTACAGCCAGCACTGATACAACAGCAAGGGCTGAACAGTGCCGCGGACGCCGGCGCGATGGTCAGGTTCGGCGGAGCCCTTCGGGACGGAGTACCTCGACCTCGTCGAGGAGCACGGTGCCGTCGGTGATGATCTCGTCGAGCTCGGGCAGGAACGCGCGGATCTTGTCTTCGGCATCGACGATGATCACGACCAGGGGAAGGTCCTCGGTGAGGCTCAGGATCTCGTCGGTGTGGATCAGCGACGTCGTGCCGAAGCCTTCGCAGCCGTGCAACACCGTCGCGCCGGCCAGCCCTGCTTCCCGGGCGCGTGTCACGATTTCGTGGTGCAGCGGCCGGTGCTGCCAGGTGTCGCCCTCACCGAGGAAGATCAAGGCACGCAAGGCCTTTCCGACGAGCCGCATCGGTCGCACCTCCTGCCGGGAGTACTCGTGCCGGGCTACCCGCGGTGATGCCACCAGTGGGCGTGGGGCCGCTCGGGCGCGAGGTAGCGGATGCCTTCGACCTCGTCGAGGGTCACCAAGCCGCTCATGTCGAGGTCGTCCAGTTGCGGCAGGAACGCCCTGATCCGCTCTTCGACGTCGGCGATCGTGATCAGCAAGGGGAGGTCGTCGCCGAGCCGGAAGGCGTGCTGGGTGTGGATGCGGGAGGTGGCGCCGTAGCCCTCGATGCCGCGGATGACGGTCGCGCCGGCGAGACCGGCGTCGTGCGCACGGTGGACGATCTCCGCGGAGAGCGGTTTGTGGTGCCAGAGGTCGCCGTCGCCGATGAAGATCGAAAGCCGAAGGACCCGCTTCGAGGTCTTGGTGTTCATCCGCTTCCTCCCGGCACGAGTGGTCGTCACACGTGTGCACCAGGAAGCCATCAGCCCCATGCGAGGCGGTTCGGCCCGGACGGCCCGGCGGGATCCATCGCCAGCTCAAGTACAACCCCGGGAGCCCGATCGCGTCAAGCTCCCCGGCACCGGGTGCGGGGCCGGCCGAAGGTGGTCTCCGGCCGGCCCGATCGCCGGTGGAGCCGGGGCCTAGGCCTGCCCGTCGACGAACTCCGCCGAGTGGTCATTCCACCAGCGGGCGATGTCGGCCCGGCGGGCGAACCAGACGCCACCCTTGGCCTGGGCGTATTCGATGAACTCCCGCAACGCCCCGGTCCGCGCCGCCTGTCCGACCAGGCGGGGGTGAAGTCCGATGGACATCATCTTGGGACGGCCCCGCGAGCCTTCGAGCCACAGTTCGTCGAAGCCGCGCTTCAGGTAGTCGAGAAAGAGGCTCGGCGAGCGGGTTCCCTGAATGTCGTTGTAGGTCAGCGAATAAGGGACGACGAGATGCCGGACGCCCTTGACGTCGACGTAATACGGGAGATCGTCGTTGTAGGCGTCCGAGTCGTACAGGAAACCGCCGTGCTCCACGACGAGCTCTCGCGTGTTGACCGAGGGGCCGTAGCGGCAGTACCAGCCGCTGGGTGCGTCCCCCCACGTCTGCTTGAACGACTCGACGGCCTTCTTGATCCGGTTCGCTTCTTCCTCGCGCGACAGGCGCCATTGCTCTTCCCAGCGCCACCCGTGGCCGAGCAGGTCGTGCCCGGCTTCCCGGGCCGCCGAGGCGACCTCCGGATTGCGCTCGAAGGCCACTGCGCAGCCGAAAAAGGTCGCCTTGACGTCGTACTCGTCGAAGAGCCGAAGCAGCCGCCACACGCCGACGCGGCTGCCGTACTCGTACATCGACTCCTTGGCCAGATCCCGCAGATGAGCCGGAAAGGCGTAGTCCACTTCGGCGAGACTGTCGTTCTCGCCGTCTCCCATCTCGTGGGAGTACTCGGAGCCCTCCTCGTAGTTCACCACGAGGTTGACGGCCACGTTCGCGTCATTCGGCCACCGGACGGCCGGGACGTCCTTGCCGTAGCCGACCAGGTCTCGGCTGAGATTGTTCGAAATGTCTTGCATCGACCGCAAATCCTCACTCACGAAGTTTTCGTTTTACTTGGCGGACCCGTGAAGAACCTCGAGCGGAACCCGATGGGTTTCCGGAACGAACAGCGCGGCCAAGCCCAGCCCCAAATACATCACCGCCACGATGGCGAACACCCAGAACTCGCCGACACCCTGCAGCAGAGAGCTGGCGATCAACGGCAGAAGGGCTCCGCCGACGAATCCGGTGTTGACGACGACGGCCGTGCCGAAACTGCGGACCCGGGTCGGGAAAAGCTCCGGGGCCCACGTCCAGATGGTGGTGTTGACGAGGAGCACGAAGATCTGGAACACGAAGCCCAGGGTCAGGATGAGCCCGTCGCCTTGGGCGAAGACGGCGAAGGCGAGCACGGCCACGGCCGCGCACACCGCACCCACACAGACCACGGTCCGGCGTGAAATCGCGAATCCGCCGTACGAGGCGATCGCGCAGCCGAGAAGACCGCCCAGGTTCTGCAACATCGTGAACGTCACGCTGCCCTGCACCGAATAACCCCGGTCGACCAGCATGATGGGCATCAGCAGCACCACGCTGAACTCCGCGCCCCACGCCAGGAACGCCGCGATCCCCAGAGCGACGGTGCGCCGGCGAAGTGGCTTGGCGAGCACGCTCTTCAAGGCCCGGGACGCGGGGCCGTCACCCTGCGCGCTCTCCGAGACGGCAGCGGTCTCGCTGTCGACGTAGGAGTGGACTTCACCGCTTCGCAGGCGCAGGCGTCCGGTCGCCAGCCGGGTGAGGGCCTCGTTCGCTTCCAGGATCTTGCCCCGGCTCAAGAGATAGGCCGGCGTCTCGGGCAGGTACCGCCTGAAGAAGAAGATCAAGATCGCGGGAAGGCCCAGCAGGCCGAAGGCCCACCGCCAGTCGTTGTGGCCGGCGCCGACCAACGAGGCGACGGGGCCGATCACGAGCAACGTGTAGGCGTAGGCCAGAAACAAGCCGACGCCCGCGGAGATCGTGTTGAACAGCGAGACGAACACGCCCCGGACCTTGGTCGGCGTCAGCTCGGACAGGTAGGTGAGCCCGACGGCGATCTCGCCGCCGACCCCCAGACCGGTCACGACCCGGGTGACGCCGAGAATGGTCGAGTTCGGCGCCAGGGCCGAGAGCACCGAGCCCAAGCAGTAGATTCCCAGGCTGACGGCCAGCAGGCTCCTGCGGCCCAGCAGATCCGCGACCACTCCGCCGACGATGCCGCCGATCACGATCGCGATGAGACTTACCGTGGAGAGCAACGCCAAAGCGGAGGCATCGATGCCGAGATCTTTTTGGAGTGAAGGGCCGAGCGCGGAGAGAATGAGCTGCTCGAAAACCTCGAAGAGGCCGCCCAGCACCACAAGGGTAAGCGCCAGATAATGAGTTCTGGTGAGCCCCATGTCATCGATGATTTCACCGAGTGACCTGGGTTTTCTGCCCATGGCGGCTTTCGCATCGAATGCCATGATTTGCACTTCCTACGTTCGAGTTGGTGATCCGGTGCTCAGGACACCCTTTTGGCGCGCGTTGACGGCCGCGAAGGAGTGGGGAAGGAGAACACGGAGACGAGGTCTTCGCCTCCGGTGTTTTCGAGCGCGTGCCACGAAGCCGCCGGGATGAAGATCGCCTGGCCTCGTTCGAATTCCAGCACGCCCTGGTCGGTGTGCAGGCGGCCGGCCCCTTGGGCGACGTACATGACCTCGGAGGTGGCGTGCGCGATCGTGTCCGTCTTGGGCGATCCCGGCGGGATCGTCACCACTCCGAGGCAGTTCTGGATCTCGGGGACATTGGCGGCACTCAGCAACAGGCCGTCGGCCGGCGGATTCGCGGGATCGTAGGTGACCTGGACGTACTTTCCCGTGACACTGTCAGTCATGATTCTTCTCCCGGATTCGGTCAGAGACCTGGCCACTCGACCCCCGCCTGTCCGGGGAAGAGCTGTTCCTTGTTCAGCCTCAGGTGATCCCTCATGGCGTCCTCCGCACTGCGCGGTCCGTCATGGCGAATCGCGTCGAGGATGCGCTGGTGGTCGTTGATCAGCTTGAGGCGGTTTTCGCGGTCCTGCAGCACGATCTGGTTGATCAGGACCCACAGGGGCTGCCGGTCGATCTCGACCAGTTCCAGCGCGAAGTGGCTGAGAATGTGGTTCGGGCACATCGCGGCCAGGTCGGCGTGGAACGCCATCGAGTGGTTGACGAAGTCGGGAAGCTGCGCCGGCTCGTCGATCAAGCGGGCGGCCAAGTCGAGCTCGTGCTGCACCTTGTCCAGGTCGAGATCCCCCGGATTCGCCGCCAGCAGCCGGGAAAGCGGTGGCTCGACCACCAGCCGAGCGGCGATGACGTGCTCGGGCGTCGAGCCGATCTCATGCCCGGAACGCTTGAACAGCCCCCGGCTCAGGTCCGCCACGTAGGTCCCGTCGCCGTGCCGCACCACGATGGCACCGCTCAGCTCCAGCGCGAACAGCGCCTCGCGCACACTCGCCCTAGACACCTCGAACTTGACGGAGAGATCGCGATCGGACGGCAGCCGAGCCCCGGCGGTCAGACCCCCCTGCTGGATCTCACTCAGAAGCGCCTGGGCCACGCGCAAGTACCGCCGCTGCGGCAGAGAGGTCCGCTCGGAGTGGTCTGAAGACTGCATCCTGAGAGGTTAGACCAGTGCCTCAGGGCGCACAAGAGCCGGTTCCTCGGTCTTCCGGCACCGCTTCCGACCGCCTGGAACTGCGGGTATTACGGAAAGTGGGTGCCGGATCGCGGACCGGAACCGGGTCGTCAGCCCGGGCCCGGCGTATTCGACGGTCCGGCGCACTTCCCGTGGAACCATCCGGCGGCACCCGCCGTCGGCGCGTCGCCCGGCGCGGTGCTCCGCCGCCGACTGAGTCAGCGCCGCGGAGTAGCCACCGATGATCACGACTTACCGGAACCAGCGTGAAAGCAGGGAAGCGGGCGGTCGCGGAAAGCGCTTGCTCAGCACCAAGATCGACGCACGGCCCGATCGCCGGAACGCACACTGAACGGGATCGTCAATTTTCCCTACCGGTCAGTTCCCGTGCTTCGCCCGCCGGGCTCTCGGTCGTCTGCTGCAGAGCCGAGAGCACAGCGCGCAAGTGGCGGCGCGTCGCGTCGGCGGCCCGGTCCGGGTCTCCGTCGCAGATCGCGGAGATGATGGCGAGGTGCTCGGTGAGGGATTCGCGGGCTCGCCCCGGCCGGGTGGTGAGGCGGAAGCGGTGCAGCACGGACTGCGCTCGCAGGCGTTCCAGGATGTGCGTCGCCGTGTGGTGGGCGCTCAGCTTGCGCACGAGCGTGTGCAGCTGGTGGTTGAGCTCGGACTGCCCGGCCAGATCCACGTCGTCGACGGCGGTGCGCATGGCCTCCCCGAGCGCGTGCAGTCGAAAACGCTCGGAGGCGTCGGCCCGCGTCGCGGCGAGTGACGCGCACAACGGTTCGAGCATCAAGCGGACGTCGCAGATCTCGACGGCCTCGTCCAGCGACACGGCGCGGACGCGGGCTCCCCGGTTCCGGACTCGCTCGATCAGCCCTTCGTTCATCAGTTCCAGCAGTGCGAGCCGGACCGCACTGCGGCTCGCGCCGAACTGGTCGGCCAGGTCGCTTTCGACCAGCCGCTGGTTCGGCACGAACTCACCGCGGAGGATCGCGTCACGGATGGCGTCGCTGATCGCGGGGGCCGCCGCGGTTCCGGTGTCCGCCAGGTCAGCCCGCACGCGACATCACCGTCCCGATCACGGACCCCGACAGGTCCTGTGTCCGGGCAGCCGCAACGCCACCGGTCCCCGCTTCGTGCTCACCCAAGCCGATCACCTCGTCGAACGGAACTCCACGCGGCCCGGCCGCACGCGTCACGAAGCCGGCGTGCGACCGAGCGTCGTCCTGGGCAGGCCGCCCAGCTCGCTGAGCTTCTGCAAGGACCCGACCAGGCTCGACAAGTGGGCTCGCATCGCGGCCTCGGCCCGGTCCCCGTCCCCCGAGGCGACCGCCTCGATCACGCTGACGTGCTCGGCGAGCCCTTCCTCGATCCGCCCGGGCAGCAGCGACACCTGGAACTGGTAGCGCACGCTGGGGTAGCGCAGCCGTTCCAGCACGTCGGTGGCCGTTCGCTGGTCGCCCAGCTCGCGGATCACGTGGTGCGACTCCTGGCTGAGGTCGTTGTAGGCGGCGATGTCGCCGGCCTTCACGGCCGCGCGCATCGCCTTGGCGAGCTTCTGGAGGCGGCGCCGGTCTTCCGCACCGATCACCGACGCGGCCTTGCGCGCGCACAGCCCTTCGACCACGGCACGCACCTCGGTGATCTCGATCGCCTCGCGCAGCGAGATCGGCCGCACCGACGCGCCGCGGTTGCGCTCACGGATCACGAGGCCCTCGTTCTCCAGCATAACCAGGGCCTCGCGCACGCTGCCGCGCGACGATCCGAACGTGGCCGCGAGATCGACCTCGACGAGCCGCTGGCCGGGAAAGAGCTCGCCGTGGACGATGGCGGTCCGCAACCGGTCGACGAGCGCTTCTCGGTTTTCCACAGGCGGCCGCCCTCCTTTCAAGGCCGGCCGTCCAGCCGGATCGTTGCCATTTTACCCTAACAGGATCGTTGGCAATCTGAGCGGACGATCGGGTGTTTCACCGACCGCTCAGTGCGGTTCGTCCTGGGCGTCGACCACCGACAAAGCCCGTCCGGGCACCGGGACCGACACCTCGTCGCCGGGACGCACGTCCGAGTGCCGGGCGGACCGGCACTCGATGCGCTCGTCGCCGACCGCCACGATGTGCCGGATGCACTCGCCCTCGAACGACTGGGCGATCACGGTGCCGGACAGTTCGTTGGCCTCCGCCGATCCGGGAGCGCCGTCGACGCGGCGCCGCGGCTCGAGATCTTCGGGGCGCAGCACGAGGACGACGTCGGTGAGACCGGCCGGCACCGCTTCGTCCAGCACGAGCGGACCGATGTCCGTGAGCACGGTCCGGCGGCCGGAGCCCTCGTCGATCTTCGCCGGCAGCAGGTTCGGCGACCCGATGAACCGCGCCACGAACAGGTTCTCCGGGTGGTCGTAGATCTCGCGCGGGGTGCCCTGCTGCATGATGCGCCCGCCGCTCATGATGGTGATCACGTCGGAGATCGCCAGCGCCTCGGCCTGGTCGTGGGTCACGTAGAGGGTGGTCAGCCCCAGTTCGCTCTGCAACCGCTTCAGTTCCAGGCGCATCGACGCGCGAAGCTGCGCGTCGAGGTTGGACAGCGGCTCGTCCAGCAGCAGCAGGCGCGGCCGGCCGACCATCGCGCGGGCGAACGCGAGGCGCTGCTGCTGGCCGCCGGAAAGCTTGGTGGCCGAGCGGTCGATGGCCTCGCTCAGCCCGACCGATTCCAGTGCCGCCACCACCAGCTTGTCGACCTCGGCCTTGGGCCGCTTGTCCCGGCCCACCCGCATCGGGAACGCGACGTTCTGCCGCACGGACATGTGCGGCCAGATCGCGTAGGACTGGAACACCATGCCGAGCCGGCGCCGGTCCGGCGAAAGGTCGACGGAGCGCTCGGCGGAGAAGAGCGTGTCGCCGCCCAGCTCGATCTCGCCGGAGTCCGGGTGCTCGAGCCCCGCGACCGACCGCAGCAGCGTGGTCTTGCCGCACCCCGAAGGGCCCAGCAGCGTGTGGAACTGCCCTTCCTCCACCCGCAGGCTCACCCCGCCCAGTGCGGGACGGTGCTTGTCGGTGTCGACACCCCGCCGCCGCAGCCGGCCGGATGAGGCGGGATCGTACTTCTTCACCACGTCGTTGATCTTGAGCATCACTTCGACCGCCTTGGGTTCGGGCTACTGGTTGCGCACGCCACGGCGCGCCGCGATGAGCTGCGAGATGACGACCAGGACCGTCAGCACGACGACGAGGACCACGCCGATCGCCGACACGAGGGTGGTGTTGCCGTCCTGGTACTCCTGGAAGATCGTGACGGAGAGGACTTCCTTGCCCGGGGTGTAGAGCAGGATGCTGCTCTGCAGCTCCCGGAAGCTGACGATGAGGATGTAGACCCATCCGCCGATCAGGCCCGGCGCGGCCAGCGGGAGCAGGACGCGCCGCATCGTCTCGAACCAGCGGGCCCCGGAGACGTGGGCCGATTCCTCGAGCTCGGCCGACACCGTGGAGAGCGCGGCGCCCGCGTACCGCATGCCGTAGGGGATGAACCGGGTCGTGTACGCGATGAAGAGGATGACCAGCGTCCCGTAGATCGGCAGTGACGTCCGCAGGTACACCACCGCCAGCGCGACCCCGAACACGAGGCCGGGGATCACCAGCGGCGAGAACGCCAGCGCGTCGAGCAGCCGCCGGCCCGACGATCTCGTGCGGACCACGACCCAGGACGCCACCGCGGACAGGACCATCGCCGCGGTGGCCGCGCAGACGGCGACGACCACGGTGTGCTCGAACGAATGGATGATCCCGCTGTCGCCGAACAGCGTGCGGTAGTTGTCCAGGTTCAGGTCGCCCAGGGCCTGGAGGCTGGGTTGCTCGTAGTTCTTCAGCAGCGAGGAGTAGAGCAGGATCAGCAGCGGCAGCACGACGGCGAGCACGAAGTAGCCCAGCACGAACAGCGCCGCGACCCACTTCCCCCGGCCGAGTTTCTCGCGCCGCGGCCGGAACGCCTTGCCGCTGATCGTCCCGGACTCACGCAGTGACCCGCCCGCGCGCCCCGCCAGCCAGACGCCGACGCACGCGATCACCAGCAGGCCGATCCCGATCGCCCCGATCGCCTGGTAGTCCGTGGGGTATTCCTGGTACAGGTAGTACAGCTTGCTGGTGAGCACGTAGTGACCACCCGAGAGCCCGAGGAACGTGGGGATCTCGAAGACTTCCAGCGACTGCACGAAGACGATGAGCGCGGCGCCCGCCAGCGCGGGCTTGACCATCGGCAGGGTGATCCGGGTCAGCACCCGCCACCGGCCGAGCCCGGCGACCCGGGCCGCCTCCTCCATCGACGGGTCCGCGGCGCGGAAAGCCGCCGACAGCAACAGGAAGACGATCGGCGCGGAGTGCAGGCTCTGCACCCAGATCATGCCCCACACCGAGTAGACGTCGAACGGCCGGATGCCGAACAGGAACCCGGTGACGTTGTTGAGCAGGCCGATGTTCGAGCTGCCGAGGAAGATCCACGCCGGCGCGTACAGGATCGCCGGGATGATCAGCGGGATGAGGGCCGAGAGGCTCAGCAGCCGCCGGAACGGGACGTCGGTGCGCTCGGCCAGGTAGGCGAACCCGCCGCCGATCACCATCGACACGACCATCGAGCCGAAGGCGAACGCCAGCGTGTTCCCGATCATCGCCCAGGTGTCGGAGTCGTTCGGGAACGCCCGCGCGAAGCCCCCGAGGCCGGCCGAGCCGTCGTCGGCGACGAAGGTCCGCCAGAGCAGGAAGCCCAGCGGCACCAGGACGAGGTAGCCGAGCAGCAGCACGACCACCGCCACGACCACGTGCTTGGCCTCGACGCGGGCGAGCACCCGGCGCAGCATCCCGGGGCCCGGCCCGGGGTCGTGACCGGCGGGCGGCCGGTCGAGAAGGGTCTGGGTCATCGCGGAAGCACCGGATCCTTGCCCTTGAGCAGGTTGCTCCACGCCTCTTGCCACGCGTTGCCCCGGTCGGAGGCCAGGGTCCGCCAGTCGTCGTACACGAAATCGGTTCCTTCCGGCAGGCGCGGCTGGTAGCCCGGGATCGCCGCGGGGTTGGTGGGGATGTACCCGGCGTCGTGCAGGTACTTCTGCGCCTCGGTGAGGTAGAAGTCGCAGAACAGCAGCGCGGCCGCCGGGTGGGCGGCGCCCTTCATCGGGTCGGCCCCCAGGATCTGCAGCGTGACGGGTTCCATGGCCGGCTGGAACGAAAGGTCCTTCGCCCGGCTGGGGACGTACTGGAGGAAGTCCGAAAGGAAGACCGGGAAGTCGCCCGCCTGCAGCAGCGTGGTGTTGGAGACGTGGCCGTCGACGACCCGGAAGTTCTTCGCGACGCCCTTCATCATGGCGGCGAAGTCGTGGTCGGACATGCCTTTCTGCTTCGTGTAGTAGTTGTACACGTCCTCGTACCAGTTGAAGTCGCCTTGGTCGACCGCGACCTTGCCGCGCCACTTCGGATCGGCGTAGCCCGCGAGATCGGGCGGCAGCTGGCCGGGCTGGACCAGCCGCACGTTGTGGATCGGCAGGGTGGCGATGTAGTAGGCACCGACCATGTCGTCGGTCTTCGCCTCGGCCGGGATCGTGCCGGCGATGTCGCTCTCGTACGGGGCGATCAGTCCTTGCCCGCCGAGGATCGCCATCTCGGAGTCCTTGGTCTCGACCACGTCGTTCAGGACCCGGTGCGCGCCCGCTTCCTGCAGGATCCGCCCGCGGACCTGTTCGGTCGTCGCGCGGTAGACCGCGACGTCGATCCCGTATTCCTTCTCGAAGGCGGGGACGATCTTCTTCTCGATCGCGGTGTTGGTGACGTAGATGACCAGCTGGCCCTCGGCCTTGGCCGCGTCGACGAGCTGGTCGTGGCGCGATTTCCCCTTCAGGGCGGCGAATTTCGCGTAGACCGCGACCGCCTCGGTGTTCACAGGGGGAAATCCGCACGCCGCTGTCAGGCCGCCGAGGCAGGCCACAGCGAGCAGGCAGGCAAGACGCTGCCGCGGCTTCTCGAGCATCGTTGCTCCTCATTCCGGTGACGGCTGCGCGCCGCGCACCCGCGTACAGAGACTACGTGATGTCGAACAATCTGACTAGCAATATTGTTGGACAATCAGAGGTCGACGACGAGCTCCGAGGTGGCCGCCCGGCTGCAGCACAACGTGATGACCGATCCGGACGCCTTCTCCCGCGGAGTCAGCACGACGTCGCGGTGGTCCGGCGTCCCCGAGAGCACCCCGACGACGCAGGTGCCGCACACGCCCTGCTCGCACGCCGTCGGGACGAACACGCCCGCCCGGTCGAGGACTTGGGCCGCGGTCTCGGTCGCGCCGACCTCCACGGTCACCCTGCTGCGAGCCGCGGTCAGCACGAACGGACGTCCTTCGGTGTCGGCCTCGTGCTTGAAGTGCTCGACCCGGAACGCCTCGGCCCCGATCCCGGCGGCGAGCGCGCCCTTGCGCGCGTACTCCATGAACGCCTCGGGCCCGCACACGTAGACCGTCGACTGTGGACCGGCCGCGCGCAGGACCTCCTCCGGGGCGAACGTGCTCCCGTCGGAGTCCGCTCCGACGTGCAGGGCACCGGGCGGGACGAGCGCCTCGAGCTCGGCGGTGTAGACCGCCCGGTCGGGCGTGCGCACGCGGTAGTGGAACTCGAAGCCGGCCCGCCGCGCGGCGAGCCGGCGCGCCATCGCCAGCAGCGGGGTCACGCCGATGCCCCCGGCGATCAGCACCGCGTGCTCGTCGTCCTCCCCCAACTCGAACGTGTTCTTCGGCTCGCTCACGAGGATCCGGTGCCCCGGCCGGAGCCGCTCGTGCACGAACCGCGAACCGCCCCGGGAGTCGACGGTCTTGAGCACCGCGATCTTCGCCGTCCCGGCCCCCGCGGACGCGGACAGCAGGGAGTACTGCCGGATCAGGCCGTTGGGCAGGTGCACGTCGACGTGCGCACCCGGCCCGTGGCCGGGCCACGGGCTGCCGTCGACCGGGCGCAGCTCGACCTCCAGGACACCGTTCCCGACGATGCGCCGCCCGCCGACCTCGACCTCGATCGTCCCCTCCGGCGCGGTCACGAACCCGTCCCCATGCGGTCGGCGGCCAGCCGCACGACCTGGCGCGACGACAGCGCCAGCAGCGGGTGCGCCCCGGCTTCGACGAGCGCGTCGAACCCCGGCCGGCGCAATGCGTCCTGGAAGCGGGGGTCGAGGCCGCTGGCCGCGATCACCGCGTCGGCGTCGCGGGCGTAGTCGTCGCGCAACTGCTCCTCCACGATCAGGCGGTGGAGGAAACGGTTGAGCGGCAACGACTCCGGCTCGGGGAACTTGTAGTACACGAAGTCCTCGCTGGTGAACTCGTACCCGCCGTATTTCGGCACCGCCACCTCGCGGCTCGCCTCGTGCACGGTGTCCTCGGCGGCCTCGGGCAGGAATTGCACGACGCCCTGGCCGTGGTGCGCCAGCTCCTGGTACGAGAGCAGGTGCCCGGGCTGCTCGCCGATGATGCCGAGCAGCACGAACCAGGTCAGCAGCTCGCTCTCGCCGACCTCGTCGAGGTTGACGGGGGTGAGGTCGAGCAGGTCCTGGTAACGGCCGGCGGCGGTCTCCTGGATGACCCAGCGGTCGAACTCGTAGTTCGGCGCCATGTACCGGGAGGTGCCCGGGAAGTGGGACATGCCACCGCTCGCGATGATCGCGATGCGCTCGTCGCGGGTCTCCAGCGCGCGGCCGATGGCCCGGCCCAGCTCGTAACAGCGGCGCGGGCTCGGGATCGGCGGCAGGTAGGTGTTCACCAGCAGTGGCACCACCGGAGCGTCGGTCTTGCCGAGGATGTACTTGAACGGCGTGAGGAACGCGTGTCCCAGCACGGCTTCCTGGGAGTAGGTGACGTCGAACCCGTCGGCGATCACCTTCTTCAGCAGGTCGACGGCGACCTCGGTGTGCACCTTCTTGTGCATCTGCTGTTCCATGTAGTGCGCCTCGCACTCCTGCGAGACCACCATCGTGAAGGTCGGCACCGCCTCCAGCCAGAAGGTCTCGAGGTGGTCGAGCCCGATGACGAGCACCGCGTCGGGCGCGGCTTCCTCGATGGCGGCGCCGAACGCCACCAGCGCGTCCGTGCTCTTGTCGAGCTTGTCGAGCTCCTCGTGCCGGGGCCGGCTCAGCAGCTGCGGCGCGTGGACCGCGGCCGCGGCCGCGACGATCTCAGCCATGCGTTTCTCCTTCGGGGGGATGTCGGGGGTGCGATCGGGGCGCGGTGGCCTACAGGTCCAGGGTCTGCTGGGCGAAGACTTCGTCGAGTGGCACCTCGCGCACGGCGATGCCCTGCTCGACCACGTACTGGCGCAGCCGGTCGAGCATCGTGCGGTTGGCCTCGATCCCGTACGGCACGGGGTCGGTGGCGGCGAGCCGGCGGGTGGCGTCCGCGGTCGCGGGATCCAGCAGCCGCCACGGTTCGAAGCTCCTCGCGGCCTCGGCCAGCACGGCCGCCTTGGCCTCGGTGAAGGCCGAGTACAGGTTCAGCACCAGCCACGGCAGCTCCTCGGCGAGCTCCCGCCGCACGGCGACACAGTGCGTGGCGTGCAGCCCGGTGCCACCGGCGAGGTAGCGCGCCCGTTCGGTTTCGGGGTCGAACAGCCGGCGCACCTTCAGCTCGGCTTCGCTGCGTTCGGGCGAACGGTCGACGAGGTTCTTCTCCGACAGGTACAGCAGGGATCCGGCGAGGTAGTCCTCGGCGAGCAGGGTCCCGATGTTCTCCTCCGGGGACATCACGTCGACGCGCACGCCCTCGGGCGGCCGGAAGTCGGTCGCCGCACCGTGGCTGTGGGCGGCACCGCGTTCCATGACCCAGTGGACGTCGGCGGGATCGACGCCGAAGTCGTGCTGCAGCACGCCGCGGCTCCACACCGCGGAGGTCTGCTGGTACTCCGGCACGCCGATCTTGCGCCCGCACAGGTCCGCGGGGCTCTCGATGCCGGAGCGCTCGCCGACGACGATGCCGAGGTGGCACAGCGTGCGGGTGGTGAACACGGGCAGGGCCACGAACCGCCGGTCGTCCAGCGAGGCCAGCCGGAAGCAGGTCGACAGCGACGCCTCGAAGACGTCGAACTCGGCGAAGTGCAGCTGCCGCCAGAACAGCTCCGACGGGTGGTAGGCCAGCAGTGTCGGGTCGACGCCGGCGATCCCGGCGCGACCGTCGAGCAGCGGGCGGGTGAACGTGTTGTCGGTGAGGGCGACGGTGAGCCGGCGCGTCATGCGCGCTCCCCCGCCTTGGTCAGGATCAGCAGCAGGTAGCCCGTGGTCGAGGAGTTGTAGATGATCGGCTGGATCCGGTCGAAGGTCCACCCCTCGGCGACGGCGTCGTTGAGCTCGCGTTCGAGCTCTTCGGACACGGCCTCGGGCGTGAGGCCGGTGGCGCGAATGGTCACGATCTTGTAGGTCATGGCTCGCTTTCGTGAGTTCGGCGGGGCTCAGTACCAGGCGGACTGCAGATCCTTGGCGGCCTCGCGCCAGGCGTCGCCCTCGGCCATGAGCAGGTCGGCCGCGCGGGTGTCGCGGTGGTCTTCGGGAGAGGCACCGACCATCGGCTCCCCTCGCCCGGCGCGGTCGGTCGCCTCGAGCAGCAGCTTGCGGGCGGTCGAGATCGCCAGGTCGGTGCTGCCGAGTGCTTCCTTGCTGCGGTCCACGATCCGGCCCATGCCGGTCTGGATGGCGAAGTCCTGGGTGTTGACGCCCTCGATACCGGTGAAGGTCCGCGTGCGCTGCACCTCGCGGTCGATCATGAAGTCGTTCTCCGGTTCGCGGACCAGCCAGTACGTCCCGGGTTTGAAGTCCTGCGGGCCGCGGCCCATCTCGTCCTCGTGCTCGGCGAACCACCCGTGCGGCATCGGCTGCTCGGGCCGCGCGGAGTAGGCGAAGTTGTAGATGGCGGTGTTGTGGTCGTCGATCGGCACCCAGATGTGGCCGTGCAGCGCGGGGTACTCGGCGTCCTCGCCCTGGCCGTGCCAGCTCAGCAGCACGCTGCGGATCTGCATGAACGGCATGGCGAACTGGTAGACGCGCAGGTACCGGCGCCCGCCGCCGACGCGGCGCAGGCTCGCGTAGGTGAAGCCGTGTGGTCGCAGCTCCACCTCGAGCTTCGGGTGCCGGTCCAGCGCCCGCAGCGACTTGGTGTTGGACAGGTCGTTGTTGTGCGCGAACGACGAGTGGGCGGTGTCGATGCCGCCTTCGATCGCCTGCAGGTAGTTGCACGGCTCGTTGGTCTTGGAGACGCCGCGGTGCGTCGCGGGCGCCCGCAGCCATTCGTAGTCCGGCGGTTCGGGCATCGTGTCGACCGGTCCCATGTAGGTCCACACGATCCCGCCGGCCTCGTACACCGGGTAGGCCTTGATCCCGGCGCGGAAGCGCAGCCGCGCACCGGGTTCCTCCGAGGGCGTGTCGAGGCAGTTGCCGTTCACGTCGAACTTCCAGCCGTGGTAGACGCAGCGCAGACCGCATTCCTCGTTGCGGCCGAAGAACAACGGCGCCCGGCGGTGCGAGCAGTAGGCGTCGAGCAGGCCGACCTCGCCGTTGGAGTCGCGGAACGCCACGAGGTCCTCACCGAGCAGCCGCACCCGCACGGGCGGGCTGTCGGGCTCGGGGACCTCCTCCGACAGGACGGCCGGGATCCAGTACCGGCGGAAGACCTGCCCCATGGGGGCCTCACCCTCGACCCGGGTGAGCCGTTCGTTCTGTTCTCGCGTGATGCGCATCTTGCCTCCGAGGGGAACTGTCAGGCTGCGGTGTCCGCAGCAGCGCGGGGTGTCACGGCCGCGCGACGGTGACGGTCGCGTGGATGACGTCGGCGACGGACCCGTGGCCACCGGTGGAGAGGATGGCGTCGGCCACCCGGTCGTACGGCACCGTCATCGTCGCGAGTGGACGGACGAGCTCGAGGTTGTCCTGCAGGATGCCGATGGCCGACTCCACCGCGTCGAAACTGTGCCCGCGCATGCCGACCACGGTCAGGCACTTCCGGGACAGGGCCCCGAGATCGATCCCGTCCTGCGGCTTGCGCTCGCGCACGGGCATCACCAGCCGGCCGGACTTGCGCAGCACGGCGATCGCGTCGTTGAACACCGCGGCGGTGCCGGACGCGGTGTTGACGACCAGGTCCGCACCCTCGCCGCCGGTGGCGTCGCGGATCCGCTCCACCAGGTCGGGTCCGCTGGTGAGCGTGTGGGTGGCGCCCAGGGACCGGGCCGCGTCCAGCCGGGCGCCGTCGCGTTCGAGACCGACCGCGACGATCACCGACGCGCCGGCGATCCGGGAAGCCAGGACGGACCCGAGGCCCTGCTGTCCCGGTCCGATCACGACGACCGCGGAGCCGGTGCCGACGCCGCCGCTGCGGTAGGCCCACTCGTACCCGTTGGCCACCGGCAGCGCGAGGGTCGCGATGTCGGACGGCAGTGAGTCCGGCACGCGGTGCAGCACCGTGCGCGGGTGCAGGTACTGCAGCTCGCTGAACCCGCCCCAGAGTCCCGGCGCCACGGTCAGCGAGGTGGTCCCGTACCGCAACGCGTCCGGCGTCGCCGATGGGTCGGATTCGAGGCACCACCGGAACTCCGAGGTCCGGCAGAACCGGCAGTGTCCACAAGGGAGGTACTCCTCCAGCAGCACGCGGTCCCCCGGCGCCACACCCCACCTCGCGACCGCGGACGCCGTCGCGTCCGCGACGACCCCCACGGTCTCGTGACCCATGATGCGAGCGGGCTCGTCGACCCGGTCGAAGGAAACCACGTCGGAACCGCAGATCCCCACCGCCTCGACGGCGAGCAGGCCGTCGCCACCGGTCAGGTCGGGGACGGGGAGCTCGCGGAACTCGACGGTCCGGCGGCCGGTCGTCACCGCGGCTCGGGCCAGACGCTCGTTCGGCACTGAAGGTGTCCTTCCCTCGTCGCTGATCTGGTTGTACTTTATTGTTAACAATCCTGTCGCGCAATCTGCGTGAGGATGTAGTTCGCATAACGAAGGGGCGGGATGAGCACCTACGTACTGGTTCACGGGGCCTGGCACGGCGGCTGGTGCTGGCAGCGGGTGACAGCCGAACTCCAGCGTCTCGAGCACCGGGTCTTCGCGCCGACGCTGACGGGGATCAGCGACCGGCGCCACCTGATCTCCCCGGACGTGGGGCTCGAGACGCACACCGAGGACGTGCTCGCGCTGCTGGAGGCGTGGGACCTGACGGACGTGATCCTGGTGGGACACAGCTACGCCGGGCAGGTCGTCACCGAAGTGGCGGCGCGCAACCGCGCCCGGATCGGGCGCGCGGTGTACCTGGACGCCTTCGTCGCCGACGCCGGCGAGCGCGCGATCGACCTGTTGCCCGACCATGTGGCCGGGCACTACCGGGAATCCGTGGCCGGACCCGGTTTCGGGTGGCTGATCCCGCCTCGCTCACTGGAAGTCCTCGGAGTGACGGAACAGGACGATCTGGACTGGCTGACCCCGCGGCTGTCACCCCATCCCTGGAAGACCTACCTCGACCCCGTGAGCGCCGCACTGCCCGGCGACCTGCCGGCGACCTACCTCGACTGCACCGACTGGATGGCCGTGTTCGCGCCCTACGCCAAGCGAGCCGCGGAGCGCGGGTACGACGTGCAGGAGTTGCGCACCGGGCACGAGGCCATGGTCACGGCTCCTGCCGAGCTCGCCGGCTCACTGCACCGCATCACCGTCTGAACCGGCCCACGCCGAGTCCACTCCGAACAGAGAGAACCTCCATGGAGTTCCTGGTCCGATCGACCACCAGCTTCCCCCCGCACCTCACCGCGGACCACATCGGCGAACTGCGAGCACAAGAGCGCGCTCTCGCCCTGCGGCTGCGCGCCGAGGGCGTCCTGACGAAACTCTGGCGGCTGCCCGGCAAACAGGGCACGCTCGCCCTGTACGAGGTCCGGGACGCCACGCACCTGCACGAGATCCTCACCTCGCTGCCGCTGTTCCCCTACCTCGACGTCGAAGTCGAGGCCCTCGCGACCCATCCGCAGGAGCTGCTGCCCGAGGTCGTGAACCTGGCCGCCGCGCCGGCCGGGACGAACGGCACAAGCAGGGCGTGACCACCGCCGGCGGATGGCGCCGACCGGCGGCGAGCGCGTCGTGCCCATCCGCCCGGCCGCCGTGAACATCACTCCGGCGATCCGCCACGATCGTGGCGTCTTCCCGTCCCGTGGCGCAGGATGTGGGCATGCTTGCGAATCCGATGTGGCACCGGTGTGGGACGAACGTCGAGACCCCGGAGGTGCACGCGTGACCGAACCGACGATGCCCGGGCAGCGGCTGCGGGGCTATGTGTCGCACGGCGAGGATCTGCGGTCCGGCCGGCTCAGCCCCCGTACCTACCTCGAAGAGACGCTGAACCGCATCGACCAGCTCGACGGCACGGTGGCCGCGTTCGTCGTCGTCAACCCGGAGGGGGCGCGGCGGGCCGCGGACGAGTCGGCGGAGCGGTGGGCCGCCGGGAAGCCGCTGTCGCCGATCGACGGCATGCCCGTGGCGGTCAAGGACATCATCGAGACCGCCGACATGCCGACGAGCCAGGGCTCGCCGCTGTGGGAGGGCACCGACTGGAAGCGCGACTCGGCGAGCGTGCACGCGTTGCGCGAGGCCGGCGCGGTCATCGTCGGCAAGACCACCACGACGGAACTGGCCTCGAAGCACCCGTGGCACGAGACCACGAACCCGCACGACCCGGGCCGCACGCCGGGCGGCTCGTCCAGCGGCTCGGCGGCGGCCGTCGGTGCCGGCATGGTCCCGGTGGGCCTCGGCACGCAGCTGCTCGGCTCGATCCTGCGCCCGTCGAGCTTCTGCGGCGCGGTGGGCTTCAAGCCGAGCGTCGGCGCCGTCAACCGGAGTGGCTCGCACGACCACTTCAGCCAGAGCTGCCAAGGCTCGATCGGCGCGACGCTCGCCGACACCTGGGCGGTGCTGCGCGCCATCGCCGACCGTGCGGGCGGCGATCCGGGGTATGCCGGCCTGGCCGGCGACGTGGACTTCACCCGGCGCACCAAGCCGGTGACGCTCGCCGTCCTCGAGACCGGCGGGTGGAGCGAGACGACCGAAGGCGCGCGCCGGGCGTTCGCCGCGGTGCGGCAACGCCTGCAGGACCACGGCGTCCAGGTGGTGGACCGGACTCGGGACGACCGGGTCGAAACCGTCGAAAAGGCGGTCGCCGACGCGCTGCGGCTGACGCAGGCGATCGTCGCGTGGGAAGGCCGCTGGCCGCTCAACACCTACGCCGACATGGACGCCACCAAGCTCAGCCTCGACGCCCGCGACCGCCTGAAAACCGCCGAAGCGATGACCCAGCAGGAATACCGCGAGCTCCTCGACCAGCGCGCCACGGCGCGCGCCGCCTACGAGAACGCCGCGGCGAACTACGACGCGATGATCACCCTCGCCGCTTGTGGCGCCGCCCCGACCGGCCTCGACTCGACCGGCAATGTCGCCATGAACGTGACCGCTTCACTGCTCGGCTGCCCCGCCCTGACCCTCCCGGTGCTGGCCGACGAAGACCTGCCGCTCGGCCTGCAGATCATGGGCCGCACCGGCCAGGATGCCGCGCTGTTCGACGTGGCGGCCTGGATCGCGGGCGAGGCGCTGGACCGGCCCGACCTGGTCGGCACGGTGGGGTGACCTCGCACCTCGCACCTCGCTCGGCGAGGTCGTCCGCGGTGTGGACGGCCTCGCCGAGGGACACCGGAGTCGGTGGCCCGCCGGGAGGACTCGCTGCCCGCACCCCACCCGGGCACGCACTCAAGCCCCTGCGGACGCCCGGCCCTGCTGACCGGCCCGGTGCCGGCCCGGTGTCGTGCCCACGAGGGTGGTGAACGCGGCGATGAAGTGGCTCGGATTGGCCCAGCCGCAGGCGTGCGCGACGTGGGTCGTGTCGTGGCCTTCGGCGAGCAGGATGAGGGCGTGGCAGATGCGCAGCTGGGTGCGCCACTCGTAGAAGGTCATGCCGAGCTCGTTGTGGAGCAAGCGGCTCAGGGTGCGGGCGCTGGCGCCGACCGTGCGCCCGAGCTCGGCCAGAGGCGTGTTGTCCGCGGGGCAATCTTGGAGCGCCCGGGAGAGGGCGCGCAAGCGGTCGTCGTGGGGTTGCGGGAGGTGCAGGGGCTGTTCGGGGGCCTCGTGGAGCTCGTCGACCAGGACGCGGCGCAGGCGGGCGCGCGCGGCGGGGTCGAGGGGGCGCGCGGCGGGGTCGTAGTTGCGGGGCCCGGTGAGGGTCAGCAGGGCGCTGCGGGCGAGGTCGGAGGCCGCGAACACGGCGGGGTGGTCGGGCACGAGCCGGGCCAGCGACGGGGGCAGGAAGACGATCCGCATGTCCGTGTCGCCGTGGGCGCGGTGGTGGTGGGTGGTCCCGGCGGGAGTCCAGGCGACCCGGTTGGCCGGGACGATCGAGGTGCCCTGTCCGGTGTGGACCGACAGGACGCCGCGGGCGGCGTACACCAGGTGGCCGCGCGGGTGGGATTGCACGGCGCTCGTTCCGCCTGACGGCCAGAAGTGCGCGCCCCCGGACGGCCAGACGTGCGAGCGGGCAGGTTGGCGGCCGTCGGGCATGGATTGGCATTCTACTGGTGGCCGGTCAGCCCGCGTCCGGGCGAGAGTGCACGGCATGGGTGCGACGATGAGAGCGGCGGTCTGCGTCCGGGCGGGCGGGCCGGAGGTGCTGGAGATCCGTGAGGTGCCGGTGCCGGCGGTTCGCGAAGGCTGGAGCCTGGTGCGGGTGCGCGGCGCGGGCCTGAACCGGTCGGAGCTGAGGACGCGTCAGGGGCACTCCCCCGACGTGACGTTCCCGCGGGTGCTGGGCATCGAGTGCGTGGGAACCGTGGCGGTCTCCACCGATGCCCTGCTGCCCGAGGGCACGACGGTCGCGGCGGTGATGGGTGGGCTCGGGCGGGAGTTCGACGGCGGCTACGCGGAGTACGCCCTGGTGCCGAACCCGCTGCTGATGCCGGTCACGACCACGTTGCCCTGGGACGTCCTGGCCGCGCTGCCGGAGACCTACCTGACCGCCCACGGCGCACTCGACACCTTGGCGGCCACGCGGGGACGGCTGCTGATCCGCGGCGGGACGTCCTCGGTGGGGCTGGCTGCCGCGTCGATCGCGGCCGCCCGCGGGATCGAGGTCGCGGCCACGACCCGGCGGCCGGACCAGGCCGGCGCCCTGCGCGACGCCGGCGTCGACCACGTGCTGCTCGACACCGGCGGCTCGCCGGCCGCGAGCGTGCGCGCGCTCTGACCCGAAGGCCCCGACCATGTGCTGGACCTCGTCGGGGCGAGCACGGCGGTCGACTCGCTGCGCCTGGTCCGGCGCGCCGGGACGGTGTGCGTGGCGGGTTCGCTGAGCGGGTGGGTGATCCCCGACCTCGAACCGATCGCGATGATCCCGTCCGGAACGAAGCTCACGGCGTTCCACAGCGACGACCTCAAGGGCAGCACGCCCGTGCTGCAGGCGTCGTCGACGAGGTCGAGGCGGGCGTCTACCGGCCCAACGTCGACCGGGTCTTCGGTCTCGAGGACGTCGTCGCGGGGCACCGCCACAGGGAAACCGACCGAGCCACCGGGAAACTCGTCGTGCTGCCCTAGCCGCGGGGCACCCGCGACGTCCACTCAGGACGGCAGCTCCACCTCGAGCCCCATGATCGTCGCGGTGCGGCTGCGGCGGAACCACCTGCGGGCCGGGGCGATGTCGGGCAGCTCGTCGAGCAGGGCCTTGCGCTGCGCCGGGGTCACCGCGCGCCAGCGCAGTTCCAGCACGGGCCGGACCGGGGACACGAAGGCGCGCACCCGCTCGTGGACCTCGGCGACGCGGGTGCGGTACTCGCGGTCCGGCTCGTAGGACAGTTCCAGGTCGATCAGCGGTTCGGCGCCGCCGGCCCGGTGCCGGCACCGCGACAGCATCCGCGCGATCTCGTCCACGGCGAGCTGCACCGTGGTGGTCATCCGGTCCTGCCAGGGGCCGGGTTGCGGCGCGTTGACCCCGGCCGGCGCCAGGTCCGCCAACGGCACGATCAAAGCGCCGATGGCGGTCCCGGTGAGCTCGACCCGGAGCCGGCGCCCGCCCGCGTCGGCGGTGAAGCGGGGCACCCGGCCGGCCAGGCCCACGCCGGACCGCAGCCGCACCCACTCCGAGACGTCGCCGGGCGGGTGGCCCGACAGCACGAACGTGAACTCCAGCTCGTCACCCGCGAGGTTCATCCTCGCCGGGAACGGGGACCCGAGGTCGGTCATGAACGCCGAGCCGATGGTGAGAGCGACGCTGGACCCGCCTCCGGTCATCACCGCCTCCTCGTGTGCGGGTGGAGCTAGACCTGCAGGTCCGTTTCGATGCGCTTGAGGTAGTGCCGTGCCAGCGCCAGGTTCGCGCGTTCACGGTCCAGCACCAGGTAGAGGAACAGCGAGTTCCGGGAACCGACCGAGTTCAGCAGGCGGATCAGGTGGTACTGGCGGTGCAGCGTGATCAGGATGTCCTCGATGCTGTCGTTGAGCGCGAGCGACGCCATCACCCGCAGCTTGGACCGCACCACCTCGGTGTTGCCTGCCGCGGCGACCTCGAGGTCCAGCCAGTCGCCGCCGCCGCTCGTGCCGAGCGACATCCCGCTGTCGTAGTCGACCAGGGCGACGCCGATGGCGCCGGCGATGGACATGGCTTCCTTCAACGCGGTGTCGATGTTCATCATCACTCGAACTCCTCCTGTGAACTGGTGGTGGGTGGGGTGCCGGG
Source organism: Amycolatopsis sp. NPDC049253 (assembly GCF_040678995.1). Lineage (NCBI taxonomy): Bacteria > Bacillati > Actinomycetota > Actinomycetes > Pseudonocardiales > Pseudonocardiaceae > Amycolatopsis > Amycolatopsis sp. NPDC049253. The sequence goes on from NZ_JBFAQX010000026.1 coordinate 34,945, forward strand.
TTCGGCTAGGCGGCCAGGATCGCGCCGAGCCGCTCGATCACGGGGCGGGACTCGAACAGCAGGCGGCCGACGTTGAGTCCCTTGTCCCCCATGACGACCAGCACCGCCACCCGGCCGATCGCGTAGACGGCCATGTAGCCGTCACTGCTGAAAACCACGGTCTGCTTCAACGTGCCTTGCCCGCACACCTCCGACGCCTGGCGCGCGATCCCCAGGTCCGCGGCCGCCAGCGCGGACAGTTTCGCGGGATCGAGGTGGTCGGCCGCGTCGGCCATGATCGGTATCCCGTCGACCGCCGCGAGCACCGTGTCGGTGACGCCGGCGACGTTTTCCCGGAGTTTTCTCAGCTCGGCGGCCAGCGCGTCGAAATCCACTATTCTTTCTTCCTGCATCGAAAAGGACGAACGGATCGGATGGAATTCCGAAGACCCGGTGTACCCCGGTGACCGGGTGGGCAAGATCCGCGCACAGCACAATCGGAGTCGATCCGATGATCACGTTCCAGCAATGACTCCGAGTTAGATTCGTGGTGCGAAACCCGGCCGGCCGATCGATCATCGCCCATGGGGGTCACTCTTGCGAGCGCAGACACTACCCACACGATCACTCTGGGCCAACGGGCGGCCCAAGATCACTTGCAGCACTACACGATCAGCTCAACCACGGTGCGTCACTCCGGCGCAGAACCCGCGAAATGGTCTGGTGGCGGTTAAAAGATCACCGAATCGCGGTTCGGGCCGTTCCCCGTCTTCGACCACCCGCGCGAACTGCCACGACACAGCCGGCGAATCGCGGCCGCCGCCTCCGGTTTTACCGTCGGATCACCTGCCCGCGCGCGCACCGGTTGACGGATCACGCAGTACTGGTACAACTGTGAAACACACCACTTCGCCTCCCCGGCCGCGTCCATTCGGCCGCCGCGAATACGGCATTTCGACGAGTTGGATTGCGCCTTCGTGTGCGGCGTTCCCGGCAGTCTCCCGGCGCCGATTCGACACTCCGATGTGGACGCTGCCGGACCGTCCCGGCGCGGATTAGCCCGAATGGCGGCCACAGCACGTCTCACCCGAGTGAAAAATTCAGCGACAGGCGGGCGACCCACCGGCGGCGAAGGTGTCCAGAGCCGTCCAGCTCACCCGGACCGGGCGAGGCGGGCGAACGGCCCGTGCCGCGACGATGGCGGACAGACCACCGTCGGCGCGCAGACGAGGAGGCGGACGTGGCCGAGGAAACCGGCGCCGGACGCCACACCGGGGCGCGGCGAGCCGTCGCGGCCGTCGCGGCGCTGCTCGGCGCGCTCGCGGTCACCACCGCGTGCTCGGGCGACCAAAGTGGACAGACGCCGGCGCCGTCGGGCGCGGTGTCCGCTCCGGCCTCGCCCGCGCCGACCTCGGGCGGCGGGAACGTCGAGTGCACCGCGGTCGCCACGGCGGCCCGGAACCTCGCGACCAAGACGGCCTCGCTCGTCGCCGGTCAGGCGAGCCGCGACGAAGTGAGCACCGCGGCGCGTGACCTGCGCTCGTCCCTCGACGCCGCCCGTGACACGCTCGGGCCGCAAGCGCGGTCCGACGTCGACGCTGCGGGGACGGCGCTCCAGCAGCTGCAGGACGTGCTGACGACCCAGCCGCTCGACGTCACCGCGCTGCGCACGGCCGCGACGCAGGTCGCCACGGCCGTCGGCGCAGTCGTCTCCGTGTGCGGCGGCTCGAGCGCACCGAGCACCCCGAGTACCCAGGCGACGACGTAGCCGGCACGCGCCCTCCGCCGCGGAAGTCCACCGATCGCGGTACTCCCGCCGCGGCACCGCGCCGGACTACCGTTCACCTCGGCAGTACCGGTGCCGGCGACGACGCCACGACCGGAAGCTCCGCACCCACCCGTTTCGCCAACGAGAGGACAGCTCATGCCCAAGGTGACAGTCGGGGAAGAAAACGGCGCGCCGATCGAGCTCTACTACGAGGACCACGGCGCGGGCCGTCCGGTCGTGCTGATCCACGGCTGGCCGCTGTCGAGCCGTTCGTGGGAGGGCCAGGTGCCCGCGCTCGTGGAGGACGGCTACCGCGTGATCACCTACGACCGCCGCGGGTTCGGGCAGTCGTCGCAGCCGTGGGACGGCTACGACTACGACACCCTCGCCGACGACCTCGACAAGCTCCTCACGGCCCTCGACCTCAGCGACGTCACGCTCGTCGGCTTCTCGATGGGCGGCGGCGAGGTCGCGCGGTACGTCGGCCGCTACGGCACCGGCCGCGTCGCCAAGGCCGTGTTCGCCGCGGCCGTGCCCCCGTACCTGTTCAAGGAGGACGGGAACCCCGGCGGCGGTCTCGACGAGGCCGCGCTCACCGGGTTCCACGACGGGATCCGCGCCGACCGCCCCGCCTTCGTCGAAGGGTTCGTCACGAACTTCTTCTCCGTGAAGGGCCGCACCGACCTGGTCAGCCCTTCGGTGCACGCCTACAACACGGTGATCGCCGCGTTCGCCTCCCCGAAGGGCACGCTGGACTGCACCACCGCGTTCACCAAGACCGACTTCCGCGACGACCTGAAGTCCTTCACCATCCCGACGCTGGTCATCCACGGCGACTCGGACGCGATCGTGCCGTTCGAGGTCAGCGGGAAGCGGACGGCCGAGGCCATTCCCGACAGCAGGCTCGTGCTGGTCGAGGACGCCCCGCACGGCCTCAACGTCACCCACGCGGCCACCTTCAACGCCGAGCTGCTCACGTTCCTGCGCGAGTGACGGCCCGCGCCGGTGTGGTGCACGGGCACCACACCGGCGCCGAGTCACCCGGCCGGATACCCCGCTTCGGCGAGCAGCCGAGCCGAGAGCGTCCACAGCTGCCGCGCCTTCGCCGGGTCGAGCGCGAAGTCCGCGACGCCGCGCCGCACGCCCTCCGTGAACGGCTCGGCCTCCTGACAGTCCTCGAAGTACTTCCCCGTGACTCCTTCCAGCAGGGGCGACGCGGCGAGCAGCACCGAGGTCGCGGCACCCTGCGGGATGTCCTTCACGGAAACGCCGGTCGCGCCGGAGGGATCGAAGGCCGAAGGCGGGTTCTCCATGTGCCGGCCGAGGTTCGTGGACCAGATGCGGCCCGGGTTGAGCGCGTTCACCGTGATCCCCTCGGCCGCCCAGAGCCGGGCGGCCTCGACGGCGAAGAGGATGTTGGCCGTCTTCGACTGGCTGTAGGCCGCCCACGGGTCGTACGGGGTGCGTGTGAAGGAGACGTCGTCGAAGAGCACCTCGCCGTTGACGTGCCCCACCGAGCTGACCACGACCACGCGGGCGTGTCCCGCCGCGAAGAGCGCGCCGTGCAGGCCGGTCGCCAGCTGGAAGTGCCCGAGGTGGTTGGTGGCGAACTGCAGCTCCCAGCCCTGGGCCGTCCGCCGCTCGGGTGTGGCCATCACGCCGGCGTTGGCCACCAGGATGTGCAACGGCTCTTGCCAGGCCGCCGCGAACGCGCGCACCGAGGCCGGGTCGGCGAGATCCAGCGTGGCCACGTGCACGGCCGCGTTGCCCGTGCTCGCCACGATCTCGCGCGCCACCCGCTCCCCCGCCGCCGCGTCGCGCACGGCCAGCGTCACCTCCGCGCCGGCCGACGCGAGCGCACGGGCCGTCTCCTCGCCGATCCCCGACGCCGCCCCGGTCACGACGGCGCGCCGGCCGCTCAGGTCGACCCCGGCGACCACCTCGGCCGCCGTGGACGTCGCGCCGAAGGGCGTGATCACTCGCTGGGTCATGGTGCTGTCCTCTCTGCTCCGCTAGTCTCGTATGTGGAGCCGGTTCCACTTACGACTATAAGCGGATGCGGGTCCACTTAGCAAAGAGGAGTGGCGTGACGAACACCGGACGGTCACTGAGGGCCGACGCGCAGGAGAACCAGGACCGCATCCTCGAGGCCGCGGCGCGCGCGTTTTCCCGCCAGGGCGCCGACACCTCGCTCAAGGCCATCGCGAAGGAGGCCGGCGTCGGCATCGCCACGCTGTACCGGCGCTTCCCGGCGCGGGAGGACCTCGTCGAGGCGACCTACCGCAGCGAGACCGAGCGCCTGGCCGGATCCGCCGCGGACCTGCTCGCCGAGCGGGCACCCGACGCCGCGCTGCGCGCGTGGATGGACCGGTTCGTGGACTACATGCTCACCAAGAACGGCATGGCCGAAGCCCTGCCCGGCATCCTCGCCGCGCGCGAGGGCCTGCGCACCCACAGCCGTGACCTGCTGCGCTCGGCGATCGAGCGCATGCTGACCACCGCGGCCGAGGCCGGGACGCTGCGCGCCGACGTCCCGGCCGACGACGTGATGATGGCGATCGGCGGGGTCACCCTGATCGCCGGCCACGAAGACCAGCGCGAGCTGGCGTCGCGGCTGCTGGACCTCGTCGTGGCCGGGCTCCGGCCCCGCTGAGCCTGCCGCCTGAGCCTGCTGAACCTCAGGCGGTTTTCACCCCGACGAGCTCGGCCGAGCGGTCCCACAGCCGGCGAGCGAGGTCGTCGTCGTTCGCCTGCGGGTTCACGCGCCGCGCGGGCTTGCCGCGCTCGTAGTACGCGCCGGACTCCCACTCGACGCCCGGCGCCGTCGTCGCCAGCCAGACCAGCTGGCGCGCGCCCTTCTCCGGGCTCACCATGGCCATCCGGCCGAGCGGGTTGTTGTAGACCAGCCGGAAGAAGCTGGAGCTCTCGGTCGCGAAGGCCGTGGCGACGGCACCGGGATGGAACGCGGCCGCCGACAGGCCCCGGGCGCGGAACCGGGCGTGGAGCTCGCGGGTGAACAGGATGTTCTCCAGCTTGGTGGTGCCGTAGGCCTTGTGCGGAGTGAAGGCCGCGTCGTGGTCGAGGTCGTCGAGACGCAGGTCGCCGAAGAGCCGGGCGCCGGAGCTCGAAGTCTGGATCACCGACGCGCGCGACGCCAGCAGCTTGTCCAGCAGCAGTGTGGTGAGCAGGAACGGCGACAGGTGGTTGACCTGCAGGGTCTTCTCGAACCCGTCGGCGGTTTTCGCCCGATCGCCGAAGACGCCGCCGGCGTTGTTCACGAGCACGTCGATGCGCGGGTGTGCCGCGTCGAGTGCGGCGGCCAGGCCCCGCACCTCCGCGAAGCTCGCGAAGTCGGCGATGTGGTGCTCGGCCCCGAGCTCCCCGGCGACGGCCTCGGTCTTGGCGGGCGAGCGCCCGACGACCACGACGCGGTGGCCGTCGGCGTGCAGGCGGCGGGCCGCGGCCGCACCGATGCCGTCGCTGGCACCGGTGATCACGATCGTCTTCGGTTCGGACATGACGCTCCTCGTTCTCGGACTCCTTGATCGGCACCATACGCCACTTGTGGCACTCAGTGCCAACTCTGCCGCCCGCTGCTAGTGTGGCCCGGTGAACGACCACCGCCCCGGCCTGCGCGAACGGACCCGCCGGGCCGTGCAGCAGGACATCACCGAGGCCGCGCAGCGGCTGTTCGTCGAACACGGCTACGAGCGCACGACGATGGACGACGTCGCCGAAGCCGCGGGCCTGTCCCGGCGCAGCCTGTTCCGCTACTTCCCCACCAAGGAAGACCTGATCGTCGGCAAGTTCGAGGTGCTGGCCGAGACGATGGTCGAGCGGCTTCGCGAGCGCCCGCTCGACGAACCGGCGTGGACCTCGCTGCGCCGGGTGTTCGACCTGCTCGTGCCTTACGTCGACGCGCCCGGCAAGCACGAGGTCGCCGAGCCCATGCAGCGCATCGTCTTCGCGACGCCCGCCTTGCTGGCGAGCTACCTCGAAAAGCTGCACCGCATGGCGGCCGCGGCCGAGACCGTGCTGCGCGAACGCGCCGAATCCCGGGGCGCGCCGTCCGACCCCACCGACCCGGCGCTCCCCGCCGTCGCGGGCGCCGCGTTCTCGTGCCTGCTCGCCGCGCAGCACGCGTGGCTCGCCGGCGGGGCCGCGGAGACGTTCGCCGCGTGCCTCGACCGGGCGATGGCCGCCGTCGCCCCGGCCGGGAAGGCTTGATCCGTATCGGTTTTCCCCACGTCGGCGGGGATTTTTCCTGCCAGCGCTGCCCTACGGCGGCCAGGGTCGCTGAAATCGTTGCCGCAGAAGGTGACTCCGGGGCCCGCACAACGGCGCACCGAGCGCGTAGGGTGCGAAGAGCCGCCCCGGCCCCTGGCGGCGAGCCAGCGGAGTGAGGGGCCGCCGTGGATTCCATGGATTTGACGGGCATCGCCGAACCGCACCTGAGCACCGTGGCCGCGATCGTCGGCTACGTGCGTCAGGGCCGGTTCACCGAGGCCGAAGCGCAGAGGATGATCGACCGCGTCCGGGTGCGGGACCCGGAGAGTCCACACCGGACAGTCGCCCCCGGGCTGCCGCCGGCCGCCGGGGAACAAGCTCCGGCGGAGCGGGGGAACCCGTGATCAGTTGTCGCGGAACACCCGCGTCAGCACCACCGCCGGGTCGAGCTCGCGTTCGGCCAGCGAGCGGGCGACTTCGCTGAGCCGGGCGTTGTTGCTGCGCGAGTAGCGGCGCAGCGCCGTGAACGCGTCCGCCATCGACAGGCGGCCGCTGACCGACAGCACACCCTTCGCCTGCTCGATGACCACCCGGCTGTTGAGCGCCGACTGCAGCTGGCCCGAGAGCACCTCGCCACGGCGGATGGCGCGTTCCTGCAGGATCCCGATCGTGGCGGTGTCGGCGAGGCCCTGCGCCAGCTCGACATCCTCGGCCGGCACGTTCGCCCGGCCGAACAGTTTCAGCGTGCCGATCGTCAGCCCGCGCAGCCGCAGGGGCAGCGCGTGCACCGAGGCGAACCCCGCCCGCTGCGCCGCCGCGGCGAATCGCGGCCACCGCGGGGTGTACGCGCCGATCGGGACCGCGTGCACCGCCACCCCGGACCGGAAGCAGTCCACACCCGGCCCCTCGTCGACACCGAGCTTGAGCAGCTCCCGCAGCGCGTCCTGCTCCGTCGAGGACGCCCGCACTTCCAAATTGCCCCGCTCGTCCGCGAGTGTCAGCCCGGCGGCGCCGACGCCGAGCAGCTCGACGCAGCGCTGTGCCAAGGTGTGCAGCAGTTCCGTGACGTCGTACTCGTCGACCAGTGTGTCGGCCATCGACACGAACGCGTTGATCATCAGCCGCTCTCGGTCACCCACGTCGGCCACCTCCCCCATCTCGCCCTTGGTACTCATAGTGGTCCCTTTTCCACTGCCACGTCCAACTCCGGGTGATCGGCACGCCGGTCGTCCGCAGGATTTCCCGGCGCCGAACGGCAACGAGGCCGGGCACCGGCAACCACGGTCCTCACCCAGTGAGAGCCGCGGCGCCGTCGAGCGGTGCCGGGGCGACGCACGCACGGCACACCGGCGCCGCCGCAGCGCTCACCCACACCGGCGCGCGATGCGTCGGTTTCCGCCGTCGGGACTCATTTCGGCGCGGGGAACCGCGGTCCCCCGGCGTCACCGGTGAGCGTTCGCGATCAGGAACGTGTAGTGGCCCTCCAGGTCCTCACGGACGTCGAGGACCTTCTCCGCCAGCCCCACCCTGGCCTCGCGCGAAAGGAACAGCTGTGTGTCGTCGATCGCGACGACATCGTCACCCTTGGCCGGGCACGTCGCCACCTCCATCTCGACCGCCGCCCCGGCCCGGGGCGGCCCGTCGAGAACCAGGCGGCAACCGCCTCGCCGCCCGACGTGGTGTGCCTCGGTGATCCGGTCGATCGCCGCGATCGCCGATCGGGTCATGGTGAGCATCCGCCATCCCGCCTTTCTCCGGTCGTTTCTCCGGTCCTGCTCAGTCTCCGGCCGGTCAGGACCGCGTCTTGCGGTCCAGCTCCAGCGTCCACTCCTGCTGCCAGCGGGTGAGCCGCCGGCGGTCGAGCCCGAAGACGAGAGCGCCGTAGAGCAGGCTCAGCAGCGCGCAGAACCCCGCCCACGTCCCGAATCCCGTCATCGCGCCTTCGACCGAGGCCGTGCGCGGGTCGAGCGGCGGCGGCACCGGGTCGCCGGCCCGGTCGAGCCACACCACGACCGCGTCCCCGGCTTTCGCCAGTGGTTCCGCGTCGACCTGCGCCACCCGGAATCCACCGCCGGGCAGCGGCCACCGGGCGTCGCGCGGCTGGGGGCCACCGGGCACGCCGTCGGGGCCGACCGCCTGCGCCGGCGGCCCGTCGACGAGCAGTGTCGCCTCGACACGGTGGCGGCTCGCCGCTTCCTCGGCGGCCTGGTTTCCACGCTGTGCGGCGGTTTCCGATCCGAGGACGCCGGCGAACGGCACCGCCAGCAGCGCGAGCACCACGAAGACCGCCACCACCACCGCCTGGAACCGGTCCGACGGCCGGACCACCACGCCGCCCCGCGGGAGCAGGGCGTGCCACATCCGCCTGAACCACTCGGCCGAACGGGTCACGGTGCTCGCCCCCTGTCGCCGGGATCTCCTCCGGCCACCGGCACGGGCGTGCGGGCCCGGTGCCCCGAAGCGCCGCGAGCCGCGAGCCAGATGCACGCGACGCCACCGGCCAGGAACACCACGCCGGCCACGACGAGCAGCACCGACAACCAGCCGATCGCCGGCACGGTCGCGCCGGCCTCCGCGTCGACGGCGACGCCGCGGGAGCCGTCGGAGTTCATCACCACGACGGTCCAGTCCCCGTCGCGCACGGGCCACGCCACGGACTGCGTGCCAGGGCCCGACGCCTGGCCGGCCCAGATCCCGGCCAGCTGCGGCGGGGTCGCGAGCGCGCCGCCCGGGTTGTCGACGCCGACCGCGCCGCGGTCGCCGAAGTCGGTCACGGTCGTGTGCTCGACGCCGGCGAGGTACCGCGCCGCACTCGCGGCGGGCGCGATGCCGATGAAAACGCCCTGCGCGGCGTCGACGGCGGTGGCGCGGATCCGCGTGTCGCCGACGATCGCCGCGAGGTCCGGCCCGCCGGTGCCCAGCCCGTGCAGCTGCACCGGGTCGCTCGCGAGCGCGTAACCCGAAGCGTTGAACGGTGCCGAGGCGGAGAAGTAGCCGTCGGCGTCACGCTGGTTGCGGTCGGCCCACATCAGCGCGCTGCCACCGGAAAGCAGGCCGGTGGAGAACAGCACGAGCACCGCGCCGCACACGGCGGCGGCGATGCGGCCGCCCGTCCAGCCCGTGGCCGCCGGACCGGATCCGCTCGGGGGTGGTGTCGTGGGCGGGCTGAACGGCGGTGTCCCCGGCTCGGCCGCGGAACCGGGCGGCGGCTGGGTCAGCGGTTCCGGCGAAGGCGCCGGTCCGCTCGGTTCGCTGCCGCCGAGGTCGAGCCGGAACGGCGGGTACCGGTCGGTCAGCAGCGACACGTAGGCGGCCACCCGCAGCACCCAGCGGTCGAGCCCGAGGATGAAGTCGAACAGCGGGCGCGGGTATTTTCCGGTGAACAGCAGGATGATCGCGGCGATCAGGACCAGGATGCCGACCAGGCCACCGGCCGCCCAGGTGAAGTCGTCCCGGCCCGGCCGCGTGAACAGCCACGTGCCGCCGCCGACGAAGAGCCCGACGATGATGAGCTGCGGCAGCGCCAGCAGCCACCACTTCACGAGCACGAGCCCGCGGGAGAGCCGTTGCGGGTACTCGACCTGCAGCCGCGCCGGGTACTCGGGCACGTCGCCGAAGGTGAACGGCGGGTACCGGTCGGTGCCGAGCGCGGCGTAGGAGTAGTACTGCACGCGGAAGCTCCACCGCAGCACGCCCACGGTGAACTCGAACAGCGAACGCGGGTAGCGGCCCGTCACGAGGATCGCGAAGAACGCCGCGAGGCCCACGAACGGGTAGGCGATCCACAGGAGCGCCAGGATGAGGTAGTGCGGCAGCGCCAGCAGCCACTTCACGAGCCAGAGCCAGCGGGACAACGGCTCGTCCAGCTCGGCGTCGACGCGGACAGGGTAGGCGGTGTTCACGGTCGTACCTCCTTCACCTCGGCCACCGGAGGGGCCGCGGATGCCCGCTTCGGTCCGAAGTGGACGTTCCGCACGGGAACCGCCGGAGGTGGGCGGGTGACGCACCGCGGGCGCGCCCCGTGCGGAACCTCCCGGCCGCTCGGTGGTGGCGTCCCACCTCGCCGAGGTCCGGAGCCCGCGCCGGGCAGCGCCCGAAGGGGAAGGACAGGCTTCGAGTGTTGCACGCTGTGACCGCACCCACCAGGGCCGCGGCCCTCGGCGGGTTCACCGTAACCGTCCGGAGACCACCGCGTGAGCCGGGCTCACGGGGACCGTCCACACGAGACGGGTGCCGCCCGAGGACGGGCACTCCACGCGAAACGCGCCACCCGACTCCCTCGCGCGCTGTTCGAGGTTGCGCAAGCCACTGCGCGCCACCCCGGCCGGCAGGCCCACGCCCGTGTCGGACACCTCGACCACGAGGTGCTCGCCGAGCGCCACGGTGAGGGCGAGCTCGCCGGCGCGGGCATGGCGCAGCACGTTGCTCACGGCTTCGCGGACCACGGCTTCGGTGTGTTCGGCGAGGATCGGCGGCACCCGTTCGAGCGGGCCGGACAGCCGCACGGTGGTGCGGATCGCCGAGTCGCCCGTGGTTTCGGTGACGGCGTGCCGGAGGCGCGCGCGAAGGCCGCCACAGCGCCCCGGGGCCGGGTGCAGCTCGAAGATCGCGCTGCGGATCTCCTCGATGACCTCCTGCAGCTGGTCGATGTGCCGGCCCAGCCGCGAGGCGACGGCGGACGTTCCCGCCCGGCGCAGCGTGTCCTGCATCTGCAACCCGACCGCGAACAGCCGCTGGACCACGTGGTCGTGCAGGTCTCGGGCGATCCGGTCGCGGTCGGTCACAACGTCGAGCTCGCGGCGGGCGGCCTGGTTTCCGGCGTCGCGCAACGCGAGCGCGGCCTGGTCGGCGAACGCGGACACGATCTGCAGCTCCTGCTCGTCGAACCGCGCCGCGCCCGGAGCGCGCACGGCGAGCAGGACACCCGCGATCGACTCGCCCGAGCGCAGCAGCACGACGAGCGCGGGGCCGAGGTCGACGCGCGGGCCGTCGGCGAGATCCACGGCCAGCCCGGAGACGCTGCGCGGCACGTGGTCGCGCAGCACGGCACCCGCCGTCGAGCCGGCGACGGGGATCCGGCGGCCGGTGAGGGCGTCGGAGTCCGGACCGGCGCACACGGTGACGACGAGCGCGTCTTCGCCGGCGGGCACGGCGATCAGCGCGTCGACGGAGCCGGTGAGACCGGCGGCGCGGCTCGCGATCAGGCGCAGCACCTCGCTGATCTCGGTGCCGCCGAGAAGGGCGGCGGAGATTTCGCCGGTGGCTTCGAGCCAACGCTGGCGGTTGCGGGCTTCCTCGTAGAGGCGCGCGTTGTCCAACGCGATGCCCGCCGCGGCCGCGAGTGCGGCGAGGGCTTGTTCGTCGTCGTCGGTGAACCCTGTGCCGCTGCGTTTTCCGGTGAGGTAAAGGCGTCCGAGCAAAGCGCCGCGCGCTCGCAGGGCGACGCGAAGGGAACCGCGGCCGGCACTCCGGGTGCGCGAGCGGTCGAGGTGGTCGAGTTCCGTGACGACGAAGCCGGTGGTGGCACCGTCGGCGTCGAGCACCGCGAGCGCGCCGTAGCGGGCGTCGACGAGGTCCGCGGCGGTCGCGACGATCCTGCGCAGCGTGCCGTCCAGCTCCAGTCCGGCCGACAGGCCGAGGACGGCCGTGAGCAGCGCGTCCAGCCGGTCGCGGTCGCCGGCCGGAGCGGCGGCGGATACCCGGTCGACGTCCGGCATCCCGTCACTGTGGCACACCGATCCGGGGCCGGGGTCACCCGTGAACGGCGACCTTGGACCCGGTTCGCGGGACGTTCGGCACTAGACCCGCAACGGCGCGCGGGCGCAGCGTGGGACCGAGGCGCGGAGGTGACCCATGAAGGCCGGAGTCATACCCGTCGGGCGGCTGAGCGCGCGCCAGGTCCGATCCGTGCTGCTCGCCGCGACGAACCCGCCACCGCTGCACGACACCCGGCCGTGGCGGTTCCTGTGCACGCCGGGGTCCATCGAGCTCCACGCCGGCCCGGCCGCGGGCGGCCGCCGCGGGCAGCTGCTGGACTGCGGCGCGGCGCTGCTGAACCTCCGGCTTGCGGTCAAGGCCCAGGGCTGTCACCCCGACGTGCGGCTGTTGCCCGCCGCCACGCGGCCCGACCTGCTCGCCGTGGTGCGCCCGCGCGGGCTCGAACCGGTGACGCCGGTAGACCGCCGCCTCGTCGAGGCCATCCGGCTCAGGCGCGGCAACCGCAGCCCGTTCAGCTCGGCCCTGGTGCCTCCTGCGGTGCAACGCGAACTCCGCAAGGCAGCCGAGCTCGAACGCGCCTGGCTCGCCACGATCGGCGACGCGCAATTGCCGCAGCTGTGCGAAATCATGCTTCCCCAGGGCACCGCGTGCACCGACTTCGCCGTAGCACCCGGCCGGCTGCTGGTCGCCGTCGGCTCGCTGCACGACACCCCGCTCGCCCAGCTGCAGGCCGGCCAGGCCGTGCAACGCGTCCTCCTCACGGCGGCGGCCGCCGGGTTGTCCGCCGCCCACTGGTCCGACACCCTCACTCCCGTCCGGCGCCGCGAACTGCGCCGCCTCCTCGGCGGCGGCGTGTGGCCCCAGGCCCTGCTGCGCCTCGGCCACGGCGCCCCCGTCCCGTTGCGACCCCACACCGACCTCGACACCGTGGTCGCGAGCGACGAACGTCCGTTCTCCCGCGGCTGGCCGTGACCCGGCTCCGATTCCGAACGCATCACCTTCGCGCGGAGAACTTCCGTTCTCTTTCCGGCAGACAGGATCACTCGCCCGCGCAACGCTTTGCGCCGGGCAGCGCGGCAGCGTGCTCAGCCGCCGGCCCGGCGTTCCTCGTCGCGGACCGCCGTCACCAGGACCGCCGCCTGCGTGCGACGTTCCACGCCGAGTTTGGCCAGTAAGCGGGAGACGTAGTTCTTCACCGTCTTCTCCGCCAGGAACATCCGTTCGGCGATCTGCCGGTTGGTCAGCCCTTCGCCGATGAGGTCCAGCAGTACGCGTTCCTGGTCGGTCAGCGCGGCGAGCGGACCGGGGCCGCGCGTGCTCTCGCGCAGCTTCGCCATCAGGGCGGCGACCGCGCGTTCGTCGAGCAGGCTGAGGCCGGCGGCGACGCGGCGGATCGCGTCGACGAGCTGAAGTCCCTTGATGTCCTTGATGACGTAGCCGTCGGCGCCGGCCAGGACCGCGTCGACCATCGAGCGCTCGTCGGTGAAGGACGTGAGCATCAGGCAGCGCAGCCCCGGCAGGGCGGCACGCAGGTCGCGGCACAGGCGGACCCCGTCGCCGTCGGGAAGGCGGACGTCGAGCACCGCGACATCCGGGCGCACGGCGGGAATCCGGGCCAGCGCCTCGGCAACCGAGGCGGCCTGGCCCGCCACCGTGAGGTCGTCCTCGTCCTCCACGAGCTCGGCGACGCCGCGGCGCACCAGCTCGTGGTCGTCGACGAGGAAGACGGTGATCACCCTCGGTCCCTCCACGGATCGAGGTTACGCCCCGCGCGGCATAGACTGTGGGCATCCACGTGGACCCCAGTCCCCGGCCACCGCGGGTTTCCGGAGAGGCGCAGGATGTCCGTGGAGAATCAGCCGAAGGTCGATGTGCCGCAAGTCCTTGCGCTGCCCGGGGTTTCACGGGTGCGCACGCTCGTGAGCGGCGGGCTCGTGACCGTCGAGGTCTCCGGCGAGCTCAGCCCCGCGGGTGACGCAGTGCTCGTCGCGCACCTCGCCGAAGCCGTCACCCTGCGGGCGACCGCCGTGGTGGTGGACCTGACGGCGTGCACCGGCCTCGGTCCGGATTCCGTGGCCGCGCTCGGCGGCGAGCGGTTTCGCGTGCGCGCCGGGAACCCCGGTGTGACAGCCGTCCTCGACCGAGCGGGAGTCGCCCACGAAGCCCCCGACGACTCCGTGGAATCTCCCCCGCCGGGCCCGGCGACCGTCATCCGGTCCGGCGCCGCACGCTGAACCCGCTCAGGCGCGCCGATGGCGCCCGACGTGAAAAACCCGCCACGGCAACGAACGCGGCCGGTTGCCCGCCGAATGGCGGTTACGGCCCTGCGCCGCGTCGGTGACGTCCGTGACCGGAACCAGCTTGCTGGAGCGCGGATCCGGGGTTTCGGCGTCCACGATCGGCACGTGCGAAACCGCGGCCGCGTCGACGCATTCGCCCGCGACCACCCCGGTCCGCACTGTCACCCCGTCGTCTTCCCGGGCCAGATAGGCGAACTTCCGCCCCACCGCGAACGGCCCGGTTTCCGCCTCGAGTCCGTTGGTCATCCGCCTCCACCCTTCGCCTGCCCAGGACTGCGAAGCCGGGTCCGGGGCCTCGTCGGCGAATCTACCCCATGATTTCCGGTTCCTGGGTTTTTCACCCGAACAGGCGCACCGTCCTCAGTGGATCATCAGGTCGGCCAAGGTGCTTCCCCGGCCCGGCTCGCACTCCCGGCCGGCGGGCAGGCGTCGAGGATGTCGGTGGCCCGCACCAGGCTCACCGGGGTGTCGGCAGCGGTACCGCGCGGACGCACCGGGACCCAGGTGGTGCTGGTGTGCTCGTCGCGCAGGCTGCGTCCCGCGATCGTGCCCGTCTTCTCCTGCCACGAAGGTTCTGCGGATTCCCGAGTGGCACGCCGCACCCGGCACCGATACCGCACCCGCCAGCCCGGTGGATACCCGCCACCGTGGCGCAACGGCCAGTCTCGGAAAGCGCTTCCGGTCTTCAGATCGCCGCCCTCTACGGACGGATTGCGCGGACTCTCGTCCCCCGCCAACCCGGTCACCCCGATCCCGCGTGAAAACCATCGCCGTCGCCGGGGTCCTGGGCAAGAAGTTCACAGATTAGGCGCGTGCAGGCCGGTGGTCGCTCGGCCACCCGGGTGGTTCCGGCGAGCGGCCGGGCACAGTCCGTGTCCGAATCGAAGATCCACAGTGGACCGGAGCCCCGCCGGGTCCCACGGGGAAGCGTTTTCCCGCCACTCGTCACCCCACCGGGCAGGCCGGAACGGGATATGCTGAACGGTCCCCGCCCCGGCCCCCGGCGGCGGCCCCCGAGGCCGAAAGAACGGAGGCTCGATGACCGCCCCTGCCCCACGCACCCCTCCCCCACGCGCCCGCGCCGGCACCCCTGGCGGGCAGCCGTGAAGCGCACGACGGTGCCGTCCGTCGCCGACCTGCACAGCGCCCGCGACCTGCCCGACGACCAGCGCCGCCACGTGGTCCGCCTGGTCGCTTCGGCGGCCGAGGACGTCGACGACTGCGCGCTGCTGCTGGCGATCCTCGGTCTCGACGCCGCCGACGGCCTCGCCCAGGACGACCGCTGACGAAGCCCCGTCAGGCCGTCGTTTCCAAGGCCAGCAACGCCAGTTTCGCGTCTTCGCCGCCGCGGTACCGCCCGGAGCTGCCGTCGGACCGCACCACGCGGTGGCACGGCACGACCAGCGGAACCGGATTGCGCGCGCACGCCGTGCCGACCGCGCGCACCGCCTTGGGGCTGCCCGCCGCGGCGGCGACCTCGGAGTAGCTGCGCGTGCTGCCGTACGGGATCTCGCCGAGCCGCCGCAGCACCTCGCGGCGGAAACCCTTGGCCAGCCGCAGATCCACCGCGACGTCGAACGTGTGCCGCCGGCCGGCGAAGTACTCGTCGAGCTCACGAGACACCGCGTCCAGACGGGCCGGCGCGGCAAGTACCCGCGGGCTGATGGCCGCGGCCAGCTCGGTGAGCACGGAACCGTGGTCCTCCACGGAGAACGCGACCCGCACGAGGCCGGCACCGGTCGCGGCCAGCAGCAGCGGGCCGACGGGCGAGTCGAGGGTGCGGTAGGCGACGTCGAGCAGGCCGTCGCGGTCGGCCGCGGCGATCAGTCGCGCGCGCAGGCGGTCCTGCGTGGCTTCGTCGTCCACCGGCAGCGCGGCGAACAGATCGGTGGTCATGGCGCTGCTCCTTCCAGCTCGCCTCGGCGGGACGCCGCGCGCAGGGCCTTCACCCCGTCGGCGGCCGCGCGGCGGGCGGCGGCCGCGGTGCCGCCCGTGATGGCGGCGACCTCCTCGTACGGGAACCCGCCGAGGTAGTGGTACGCGACGGCCGCCCGCTGCTTGTCCGGCAACGCGGCCAACGCGTCCCACAGGTCGCTGTCCCAGTCCTCCGGCCGGCCGGTGCGGCTCGGCTCGTCGGGGGTCCGCTCCACGGGCACGGCGTGGCGCGCGCGGGCGCGGGTGATGTCCACGGCCTTGCGGTGCGCGATGGTGACCAGCCACGCCGCCACGTTCGCACCGGCCGGCAGGTCGGGGTAGGCCTTGAGCGCGGCCAGGAACGTCTCGGACCACGCGTCCTCGGCGTCGTGCGGGCCGACCACCGCCCGGCAGACCCGCAGCACCATGGCCCCGTGGTCCGCGACGAGCTCGTCGAACGGGCGCGGGCTCAGAACAGCCTGCCGTCGTCCTCGGCGGGCGGCTCCTCCAGGCTCAGCAGGAACCGCTTCCGGTCCACGCCACCCGCGTACCCCGTCAGGCCCCCGCTCGCGCCGACCACGCGGTGGCACGGCACGACGATGCTGATCGGGTTCCAGCCGTTCGCGTTGCCCACCGCCTGCGCGGCGCCGGGGTCGCCCAGCTCGGCGGCGAGCTCGCCGTACGTGCGCTTCTCGCCGTACGGGATCTTCGTGAGCAAGTCCCACACCTTGCGCTCGAAGCCGGATCCGCGGGGCGCCAGCTCGAGGTCGAACTCCCGGCGTTCGCCCGCGAAGTACTCCCCCAGCTGCCGGATCGCCTCGGCGAAACCCTCGTCCGAGCGCGGCCCCAGGCTCGCCAGCCGCGGTTCCCGCCGGTGGCCCTCGAAGTAGAGCCCGACGAGGGCCGTGCCGTCCGCGACCAGCGTGAGGTCGCCGACCGGCGACGCCGTGACCGTGTGCCGAACGCTCATGTCCCCGTTCCCTTCTTCTCGCCTCTCACCGGGTAGACGCGCGGGCGCGCCGAAACGTGAGATCCGCGAGGCGGGCGATTTCCCCGCCGCGCCACGATAGTCCGGCGAAATCCGGGACGACCGGCCGGACGAGCCGCTAACGTCGCCGTCGGGCGCCGTCGAACGCCGACGCCGCGGGGAGGAACGCATGGACCCGAACCTGCTTTCGGCCGGGCAGCTCGCCACGGCCCTGCGCGCCGGTGAGGTGACCGCCGTCGAGCTGGCCGAGTCGGCGATCGAGCGCATCGGGAAGCACGACGGGGCCGTCAACGCGATCTGTGTTCCCGATTTCGGCCGGGCGCTCGACGCCGCCCGGGCGGCCGACGCGGCGCGTGCCCGCGGTGAGGACGGTCCGCTGCTCGGCGTGCCGATCACCGTCAAGGAGTCGTTCAACGTGGCCGGGCTGCCGACCACCTGGGGCCTCCCGCCGTTCGCCCGCCACGTCCCGACCGAGGACGCGCTGCCCGTCGCCCGGCTCAAGGCGGCCGGCGCGGTGCTGCTGGGCAAGACCAACGTGCCGCAGGCCCTGGGCGATCTGCAGACCTACAACGACATCTACGGCACCACGGCCAATCCGTTCGACCTCGCCCGCACGCCTGGCGGTTCGTCCGGCGGCTCGGCGGCCGCGCTGGCCGCGGGGTTCGGCGCGCTGTCGATGGGCTCGGACATCGGCGGCTCGCTGCGCACCCCCGCGCACTTCTGCGGGGTCTACGCCCACAAACCGTCCTACCGGCTGCTGCCGTCGCGAGGCCACACGCCGCCGCCGGCTCCCGCGTTGCCGATCGAGGTGGACCTGGCCGTGATCGGCCCGATGGCACGCAGCGCCGCCGACCTGAGCGTGCTGCTCGACCTGCTCGCCGAGCCGGATCCGCTCACGCTCGGGGTCGCCTACGAGGTGCGCCTGCCGCCGGCCCGCCACGAGCGCCTGGCGGAGTTCCGCGTGCTCGTGCTCGAAGACCACCCCGACATCCCGACGTCGGCGAGCGTGCGCGCCGGCCTCGCCCGGGTGGCCGGCGCGCTGACCGCGGCCGGCGCCCGCGTGGACCACGGCAGTGGGCTGGTGCCCGACCTCGCCGAGTCGGCGCGGCTGTACCTGCGGCTGCTGTTCGCGACCTTCGGCACGAACTTCCCCGCCGAGGTCTACGAACGGTTCGGCAAGCTGCTGGCCGACCTTCCCCCGGGCGAGGACAGCCTCGACGCCGCCCGCGTGCGCGGGGCCCGGCTGAGCTACCGCGACTGGTTCGCGGCCGACCTGGCCCGCGAACGTCAGCGCCACGCCTGGCGCACGGTGTTCGCCGAGTACGACGTGGTGCTCTGCCCGGCCTCGCCGACGACCGCGTTCGCCCACGACCACTCGCCGCACCAGGAGCAGCGGCGCGTCCTCGTCGACGGTGCCGAGCACGCCTACGGCGACCAGCTGGTGTGGGCCGGGCTCGCCACGCTGCCGGGCCTGCCGGCCACGGTCGTGCCCACCGGTCTCGACCCCGCGGGTCTGCCGGTCGGGGTCCAGCTCGTGGGGCCGATGTTCGAGGACCGCACTCCCCTGCGCCTGGCCGAGCTGCTGGAGCGGGAGATCGGCGGGTTCACCGCGCCGGACCTCGACCGCGGGTAGCTGTCAACCCGGCGGGGCCATCGACTCGAACTCGAGGGCGCCGAGCAACGCGAGCCGCGCGGCCGACTCCGTTCCGGGCCGGGCCGTGCAGACGACGATCCGCAGGTCTCCGTGGCGGCTGGCGAGCACGTCGCGGTCGAGGTCGAGCCGCCCGACGTCGGGGTGCACCACGGTCAGGCACGTCGGCTGGCGCGCGAGGTCGTCGACGCCGGGTGCGTCCCACCGGCTGCGGAACCCCTCGCTCACCGAGCCCACCCGGCCGACGAGCGCCGGCAGGTCCGGGTCGCGCGGGTAGCGCGACTGCGCGAGCCGCAGGTCGGCGACCAGCGCCGACTCGTAGTCCTCGCGCTCGGCCGCGGTCAGCACCGTGCGCGTCGAGCAGCCGGTGAAGTGGCGCCACACGGCGTTGCGCTCCTCGTCGCGGGCGGCGGGCTCGCCCAGCAGCGCGACCCACGGCCGGTTCCACGCGATGAGCGTCCACATCGCGTCGTGCACGGCGATCGGGTGGTCGTCGAGGCGTTCCAGCAGCCGCCGGGTGCTCTCGGGCACCAGCCGCCCGACGCGGCCGCCGCCCAGCTCGTGGCCGGCAAGCCGGAACAGCCGTTCCTGCTCGGCGTCGGACAGGTGCAACGCCCGCGCGAGCGCGACGCACACCTGCACCCCGGGAGCGGGCGCGCGGCCCTGTTCGAGGCGCACGACGTGATCGACCGAGAGCCCCGCCAGCACGGCCAGCTCCTCGCGCCGCAGCCCGCGCGCCCGTCTCGGCCCGTGCACCGGCAGGCCGGCCCGGCCGGGCACCAGCCGTTCCCGCCAGCCCCGCAGCGTCGACGCCAGCTCGTCCGGGCTGTTCACACCACCCATCCTCGCAAATCGCGGCCGGTGATCCTACCGCCGCTTTTCGCAAGCCTGGGAAGGCGTTCGGCTCCGGACGGGTCGGCCACCCGCCCGGAGCCGCACCGCCGGGCGCACCACTCAGTGGCGCAGACCTGCCTGCTTCAGCAGCGGCATCACGTTGTCGCCGAAGTACTTCAGCTCCTCGTTGTAGTCGATGAGACCGAAGATCATGCCCTCCATCCCGGCCTCGTTGAGCGCGCCGAGCTCCTCGGTCACCTGCTCCGGAGTGCCCACGATCGGGTAACCGCCCCAGCCGGCGATGAAGCGCTCCTGCATCTCCTTCACCGCGTGGTCGAACGACTGGCTCGCGCCCGACCCGGCGATCTTGATGACATTGCCCGCGGCTCCCCAGTCGCCCTCGTCCACGACCTGCTGGAAGGCGCGCTTGGCTTCTGCCTCGGTGTCGCGGCAGACGACGAGGCCGTAGGTCATCACCTTGATGTCGCGCCGGTAGTCGTCGCGGGCCTTGGCCTTGACCTTCGCGGTGTAGGCCTTGATGTTCTCCAGCGTGTCGAGCGAAGCGAAGTTGATGTCCACGTTGCGCGCGGAGAACTCGATGCCCGCGGGCGAGTTGCCCGCGTTGAGCAGCGCCGGGCGGGGGCCCTGGTGCGGCTTGGGGTAGGCCTCGACGTCGTTGCCCTGGAAGTACTTCGAGGCGACGTCGAACGAGCCGGGCTCGGTCCACAGCCGGATGGCGTAGTCGATCCACTCCTGCCCGAACGCGTAGCGCTCGTCGTGCTGGCGCTGCTCGCCGCCGAACATCTCCATCTCCGGCGGCACCCAGCCCATCACCAGGTTGAGCGCGAAGCGCCCGCCCGAGATGTGGTCGATCGTGGTGGCGGCCTTCGCCGCGACGATCGGGTGCACGGTCGGCAGGTGCGAGGTCGACGCGATGGCGATCCGCTCCGTCGCCTCGGCCAGGCCGGCGGCCCAGGCGTAGGTCTCGAAGCAGTTGCCGTTGAAGTTCGTGGAGCCGCCGAAGCCCTTCCAGCGCGCGACCGGCACGAGCACGTCGAAGCCGAGGCCGTCGGCGCGACGGGCGATCTCGCGGGTGTGCTCCCAGGTGATCTTGTAGGTGCTCGGGGCGTGGCTCATGATCAGCCCGTAGGAGCAGTTGGTGCCGAACAGGCCCAGCTTCATCTTCTGGTCGCCGAACAGCGGGTTCGTCTCGGCCCGGTCCACCAGCGGCCGGGTCTCCTCGGCGGGGCGCGGGTCCGTCGGGGCGAGGCCGAGGCGTTCGTTGGCGGTCATCGTCATGGGGGTCTCCTTCGTGGAACGGTGGTGGCTCAGCCGAGCTGGAACGGGTCGCGGGTGCCGCCGGTGAGCTCGACGAACACGGATTTGTTCTCCGTGTACTCGTTGATCGCGTCGACGCCGTTCTCGCGGCCGATGCCGCTGGCGCCGAAGCCGCCGAAGGGCATGTTCGGGGCGATCACGCGGTAGGCGTTGATCCACACGGTCCCGGCGCGCAGCTTCGCGGCGACGCGGTGGGCGCGGTGCACGTCCTTCGTCCAGACCGCACCGGCCAGGCCGTAGGGCGTGTCGTTGGCGAGCTTGAGCGCCTCGTCCTCGTCGTGGAACGGGTAGACGGCCAGCACCGGGCCGAACACCTCCTCGCGGACGATGGTGTTCTCCGCCGTCACGCCCGTGACCACGGTCGGCTTCACGAACAGCCCACCGCGAGCGGCGTCGGGCTCGCCGCCACAGGCGAACGTCGCGCCCTCCGCGGCCGCGCCCTGCAGGTAGCCGAGCACCTTCTCGTACTGCGGCCGGTTGGCGACCGGGCCCATTTCGGTGCCGGCGTCGGTCGGGTCACCGAGCTTGATGGCGTTGGCCCGCGCGACGACCTTCTCGACCAGCGCGTCGTGGACGTCGGCGTGCACGATCAGGCGCGAGCCGGCCATGCAGGTCTGCCCGGTGGCCGCGAACACGCCCGCGACCAGGCCGTTGGCGGCCGCGTCGAGGTCCGCGTCGGGGAACACGACCTGCGGCGACTTCCCGCCGAGCTCCAGCGTCACGCGGTTGAAGTTCGCCACCGCGGCCTGCGCGACCTTGGCACCGGTCGCCGACGAGCCGGTGAACGCGACCTTGTCGATGCCCGGGTGCTTGGCCAGCGCCTCGCCGGTGGCGCGGTCCCAGCCGGTGACGACGTTGAGCACGCCCGCGGGCAGCCCGGCCTCGTGCAGCACCTCGGCGAACGCGACGGTGGAGGCCGGCGCGTGCTCCGACGGCTTGACCACCATCGTGCAGCCTGCGGCGAGCGCGGGGGCGAGCTTGAACGTGAGCAGCAGCAGCGGCGAGTTCCACGGCGTGATGGCGCCGACCACGCCGACCGGTTCGCGCCGGGTGTAGCCGAAGTAGTTCGGGTTGACCGGCGGGACCGTGCGGCCCTCGATCTTGTCGGCCAGGCCGGAGAAGTAGTAGTACCACTGCGGCAGGCTGTTGAGCTGGCCCAGCATCTCGCGCAGGAGCTTGCCCGAGTCGTTGACCTCCAGCCGGGCGAGGCGCTCGGCGTTGGCGGCGATCGCGTCGCCGCAGCGGCGGATGATCGCGGCGCGCTGGAAGCCGGTCATCGCGCCCCACTCGCCCTCGAACGCCGCCCGGGCCGACGCGACGGCCTCGTCGACGTCCTCGGGACCGCCGTCCGCGAGCCGGGCCCACGGCTTGCCGGCGTAGGGGTTCTGCGACTCGAAGGTCCGGCCCGAGCGGGCGTCGACGGACTTGCCGTGGATGAAGAGCTTGAGTTCCTCCAGCGGTGGCGCTGAGGTGGTCGTCATCGACCTCTCCTTCGTTGCAGGGGGCTGGCGCCTGGGGATGCCGGGAAACGCTAGGGATCGGCGGCGGCCCGCCGATATCCCCGGACGGCAGCCGCGGATCCGCTCCGTGCGAAGGTGCCCGTCCCACCGGGCGAGACGAGAAGCACACGCGACCGCGCAGTGCTGCACTCAGCGGATAGCGCCACGCGCTTTCGGGCTAGTAAGGGGCCTCGGAGAGCACCTACTGTCGAGCTGCCCCGATCACCGCAACAGACGACACAGAGCAGATGAACGACACAAGGAGGTGTCGGATGGCTGCCCGTCCCGAGGGCGTCCCGGCCGAGGCGCCGCTGTCGCGCTACCGGGTGCTCGGCACCCGCTCGCTCGAGGAGGCCCGCGACGCGGTCACCAGGATCTACCTGGACCACGACCTGACGGTGCCCGGCAACGAGCTCGACATGACGCTGAACTCGACCGCCGACCGGATGTTCACCGTCGGCTACCTCAGCTACCGGTCGTGCGCGAAGCTCGTGATGCCGCCGACCGAGGACTGCTACCACGTCAACCTCACCATCGCCGGCCGCACCGACGCCGACCGCACCGACGGCCGCCGCGCCACCACGCGGGCGCACACCAGCGGCGTCGTGCTGCTGCCCGACCAGGTCAACACCGTGCGCTGGTCGCCGGACGCGGAGCAGCTCATCCTCAAGATCGGGCGCCGGACGCTGGAGACCCACCTCGGTGAGCACCTCAACCGCCCCGTGGACGACGTGCTCGACTTCGACTTCGGCATCGACTTCACCACGCCCGCCGGCAGCACCCTGCTCTCGTCGGTGGAGTTCCTCGCCCGCGAGCTCGAACGGCCCGGCGGCCTCGCCGACATGCCGATCGCGCGGGAGCAGCTCGAAGCGTTCGTGATGACGCAGCTGCTGCACGCCGGGCGCCACCAGTACGCCGACGACCTCGCCGCGCCCGACGACCCCGTGCGCCAGAGCCGCCTCGGTCCGGTGATCGAGTACATGGAGGCCCACGCCGACGAGCCCCTCACCCCGCAGGAGCTGGCGAAGGTCGGCTGCATGAGCGTGCGCACGCTGCACGCCACGTTCCAGCAGGTCCTGGGCGAGTCGCCGATGAACCACCTGCGCCGCATCCGCCTCGACCACGTGCGGGCCGAGCTGCTGCGCAGCGACCCGGCCCTCACGCGGGTCACGGACATCGCGCTGCGCTGGGGTTTCTTCCACCAGAGCCGCTTCGCGCAGCAGTACCGGGAACGCTTCGGCGAGCTGCCGCGCGAGACGCTGCGGGCCGTGTCGGCCTGAGCCTCAGTCCTGCAGACTGATCCCGTACGCACCGCGGTGGAACAGCAGCGGCGCGCGCGAAGGATCCGCCCCCAGCGCGTGCACGCGGGCGGCGACGATCGTGTGGTCCCCGCCCGCGTATTCGTGTTCCAGCGTGCAGTCGATCCACGCGGCGACGCCGTCGAGGACGGGCGCGCCGGACGGGGCCGGACGCCATTCGACGCCGGCGTACTTGTCGGTGCCGGAGCGGGCGAACGCGGTGCTCAGCCCGGCGTGGTCTTCGGCGAGGACATTGACGCAGAAGCGGCCGGCGGCCCGGATCTTCGGCCAGCTCGCGGACGAGCGGGCGGGCGCGAACGACACCAGCGGCGGGTCGAGGGAGAGCGAGCTGAACGACTGGCAGGTGAACCCGGCGGGGCCGCCCGGCGCCAGCGCCGTGACGACCACGACGCCGGAAGCGAAGTGCCCGAGGACTTCGCGCATGTGCGTGGGCTCGACCTGTGGCGGCTCGCTGCGTGTCCGGTTGTCCATGCGCCGCAACGGTAAGAGCAGTTCCGTCCCGGCACCATCCGCCAACCGCGGGCGAATAGCCGCGGCGCGCGGACCGGTTTCCGGCGGCGGCGCACGGGACGGATAGTCCGCCACCGCGATCGGATATCTCGCCGTGCGCCCGCGTTCCTACGGTGTGCGTCGTGTCTGCCACCGACCTCCCCGCCGGCGCGCTCGCCGGGATCCGCGTCCTCGAGCTCGGCACGCTCATCGCCGGCCCGTTCTGCGGCCGGCTGCTCGCCGACCACGGCGCGGACGTGATCAAGCTCGAAGCCCCCGACCGGCCCGACCCGCTGCGCGTGTGGGGCCAGGCCGAGCTCGACGGGCACCACTTCTTCTGGACCGTCCACGCCCGCAACAAACGCTGCGTCACGCTCGACCTGCGCCGCCCGCAAGGCCGCGAGCTGTTCCTGCGCCTGGCCGACTCCGCCGATGTCGTGGTCGAGAGCTTCCGCCCCGGCACGCTCGAACGCTGGGGCCTCGGCTTCGACGTGCTGGCCGCCCGCAACCCCGGCCTGATCCTCACCCGCGTCTCCGGCTACGGGCAGACCGGCCCGCACGCCGGGCGGCCCGGCTACGCGTCGGTCGCCGAGGCGATCGGCGGAATGCGCTACCTCAACGGGTTCCCGGGCGGCCCGCCGCCGCGCGCGGCGCTGTCGCTGGGTGACTCCCTCGGCGGGATGTTCGCCGCGCAGGGGGTGCTCGCGGCCCTGCACGCACGCGGGACGAGCGGGCGCGGCCAGGTCGTGGACGTCGCGCTGGCCGAGGCGTGCCTGGCGATGCTCGAGTCCGTGATCCCCGACTACGACGCCACCGGGCTGGTGCGCGAGCCGTCGGGCACCCGGCTCGACGGCCTCGCGCCCTCGAACCTCTACCGCTGCGCCGACGAACGCTGGATCGTCATCGCCGCCAACCAGGACACGGTGTTCGCACGGCTGTGCGCGGCGATGGACCGCGAGGACCTCGTGACCGACCGGCGCTTCGCCACCCACGTGGCCCGCGGGCGCAACCAGGACCGGCTCGACGCGCTCGTCGGCGAATGGGCCGCGCGCCACGATTCCGCCACGCTCACCTCGATCCTGGAAGCCGCCGGCGTGGTCGTCGGCCCGGTCGCCACCGTCGCCGACGTGGTCGCCAACCCGCAGTTCCAGGCGCGCGACATGCTGCTGCCGCACTTCGACGAAGCGATCGGCAAGGAAGTGCTGGGGCCCGGGGTGATGCCGGTGCTGAGCGGCACGCCGGGCGCCGTGCGCTGGGCCGGGCCCGCTCGGCCGGGCTCGCACAACGCGGAGGTCTACACCGGACTGCTCGGCCTCACCGGCGCCGAGCTGGCCGAGCTCACCGAAGCCGGAATCGTCTGAGAGGCAAGCATGAACCTGCGTGAAGTCGGGCTGCGCGACGGCCTCCAGCTCGAAGCGCCGATCCCGCTGGCCGCCAAGCTGGACATCCTCGACGCCGTCGCCGCCACGGGCGTGCGGCGCGTCGAGGTGACGTCGTTCGTCTCCCCCGCCGCCGTGCCCGCACTCGCCGACGCCGAGCAGCTCGCGGCCGAGCTCGGCCGCTGGCCGGATCTCGCGTTCTCCGCGCTGGTGGCCGGCCGCGGCGGCGCGCGCCGGGCCGTGGCCGCCGGGATGGCCGACCTCGAGTATGTGATCTCCGCGTCCGACGGGCACAGCCTCGCCAACGCGCGCCGGACCACGGACGAGGCCGTCGCCGCAGTGCCGGACATCGCGAAGCTGGCTCACGACGCGGGCGGCCGGCTGGAGGCGATCCTCGCCGTGGCGTGGGACTGCCCGTTCGACGGGCGCACGGCGGTGAGCCGCACCGTGGACCTCGCGCGACAGGCCGTCGACCTCGGCGCGGACGAGCTGTGTTTCGGCGACACCATCGGCACCACCGTGCCCGGGCGGGTCACCGAGCTGCTGAGCCGGGTGCGCGAGGCGTGCCCGGACGTCGAGCTCGGCGTGCACTTCCACAACACCCGCGGCGCCGGGCTCGCGTGCGTGCTCGCCGCGCTGCAGGCGGGGGTCACGAAGATCGACGCGTCGGTCGGCGGGCTGGGTGGCTGCCCGTTCGCGCCCGGCGCGAGCGGGAACATCGCGACCGAGGAGGTGGTGTACCTGCTCGAAGAGTCCGGTGTGGACACCGGCGTCGACCTCGGCAAGGTGCTCGAAGCCGCCGCGGTGGTGGAACGCGCCGTCGGCCACGACCTGCCGGGCAACCTCTACCGCGCGGGCGGACCGAACCGGCCCCGCGGGCGCGGCTGACCGATACGCACAACGGCCATTCCGCTGCGGGTTACGGCTATTGCGGCCGCCGCGGTCCTCGTACCCTCACGCCCACGCCCACCGACCTCCCAGGAGCCGACGATGACCCAGCCCCGCACCCCGGCCGGCCTGCCCTCGACGCTCGCGGTGCAGCGCGCGGTCGCGGCGCTCGCGGCGGGCCGGATGATCGTGGTGACGGACGCGGCCGACCGGGAGAACGAGGGTGATCTGGTCCTGTCCGCCGCCGTCGCCGACGCGGAGCGGCTCGCGTTCGTCGTGCGCCACACCACCGGCATCGTGTGCGCGCCGATGACCGCCGAGCGCGCCGACGCGCTGCGCCTGCCGCCGATGGTCGAGGACAACACCGACGCCCACGGCACCGCGTTCACGGTCACCGTCGACCACGTCGGGAGCGGCACCGGCGTGTCGGCGGCGGACCGGGCCACGACGCTGCGCGCGCTCGCGGCACCGGGCACCCGGCCCGGCGAGCTGCGGCGGCCCGGGCACGTGTTCCCGTTGCGCGCCAGGGAAGGCGGGGTGCTCGTGCGTGCCGGGCACACGGAGGCGGCCGTCGACCTGCTGCGCCTGGCCGGGCAGGAACCGGTGGGCGTGATCGGCGAGATCGTCGCCGAGGACGGCTCGATGTGCCGCGGCGAACGGCTCACGCGCTTCGCGGCCGAGCGCGGCCTGCCGGTGCTCGCGATCGCCGACCTGGTGCGCTACCGGCGGGTCACGGAACGGTTCGTGGAGCACGTCGCCACCTCCGCCATGCCCACCGTCTTCGGCGAGTTCCGCGCCGTCGCCTACCGCTCCACCACCGACGGCACCGAGCACCTCGCCCTCGTCCACGGCGACGCGGCCGCCGCGAGCCGCGGCCCGCGCGGCGCTCTCGTGCGCGTGCACAGCGAGTGCCTCACCGGCGACATCGTCGGCTCCCTGCGCTGCGACTGCGGTGCCCAGCTCGAACAGGCCCTGCGCGCCATCGCCGCCGAGGGCGCGGGCGCCGTGGTCTACCTGCGGGGCCACGAGGGCCGCGGCATCGGGCTGGCGCACAAGATCCGCGCCTACGCCCTGCAGGAGACCGGCCTCGACACCGTCGACGCCAACACCGCCCAGGGCCTGCCCGTCGACTCCCGCTCCTACGGCGTCGGCGCCCAGATCCTCGCCGACCTCGGCATCACCCGCCTGCGCCTGATCACCGGCAACCCCGCGAAATACGGCGGTCTCGACGGCTACGGCCTCGAGATCGTCGACCGCGTCGGGCTGCCCGCCGCCGCCACGGCGCACAACCTGCGCTACCTGCGGACCAAGCAGCAGCGCCTCGGCCACACCCTCGACGTCGACGAGAGCACCGGCTGAGCCGTTACCGAACCAGTACGCGCCGCGGACAGCCCGCGCACACCCGCCCGGCACCGTCGGACCCGACGAAGACCGATGACGGGAAGGCGGACGACGTGGCCAAGGGTGCGGCCGTGGTACTGGCGGTTCTGGCGGTGCCGTTCACGACGGCGGTGGCGCCGCCACCGGCGCAAGGCATGCAGTGGCAGCAGTGCGCGCAGATCGCCGAAGGCTGGGCGAACGGCGAAGTGAGCGAGTGCGCGACGGTCCGCGTACCGCTGGACTACCGGCAGCCCGGCGGCCGGCAGCTCACGATCGCCGTCAGCCGGGTCCGCGCGAGCGATCCCGCGAACCGGCAAGGCGTCGTGCTCGTCAACCCCGGCGGCCCGGGGGAACAGGGCACCACCTTCCCGGACGAGCTCACGCGGACGGAGCTGGCCGGCATCGGCCGCACGCACGACCTGATCGGCTTCGACATCCGCGGTTCGGACTACAGCGACAAGATCCTCTGCCCGGAACTGGATCCGGCGAACGTGCCGCGCCCGCCCTCCACCGGCACCGCCGAGCAGCGCTTCAAGGACCAGGCGAAGACCGTCGCGGACCGCTTGCGCACCTGCGCCGGGAAGGACCCCGACCTCGCCCGGTCGATGACCACGGCGAACGTCGCCCGCGACATGGACGTGATCCGCCGGACACTGGGCGAGGAGAAGATCGGCTACTTCGGCAACTCGTGGGGCACGGCGCTCGGCACCGCCTATCGCAGCCTGTTCGGCGAGCACGTGGACCGGATGCTGCTGGACTCCGTGCTCGCGCCGGGCGAGGCCGTCGCACGGTCCGACGACCAGGCCGCCGCGTCCGAAGCCCATTTCGACGACTTCACGAGCTGGCTCGCCGAGCGCGACGCGACCTACGGGTTCGGCAGCACCGGCCCGGCCGTCTCGCACGCCTTGCTGGCGCTGCGGAGCCGGCTCGCGGCCCAGCCCCTGGGCGACCACGACGACCACTGGGCCAACCGGCAGCTGCTCGCCGCGCGCGCCGACTGGGCGACGGCCGCGCAAGCGCTCGCCGACGCCCGCGACGGGAAGCCGCCGGCGACCACGGCACCGCCCGCGTCCGCACCAGCCGGCAACGGGTTCGACGTCGGCTACCGCGACGGGGAGATCGGGTTCGTCCTGGCCGCCGTGAACTGCAACGACTCCCCCGGCGCCCGCGACATCGACCAGGCGTGGGAGCACGGGCTCGAGCTCGCCGCCCGGTACCCGGTGGCCGCCTTCGAACCGGGTGGCGACGCGCGGTGCGCCGGCTGGCCGTTCGCGCCGCGGCCCACGAAACTCGTGCGCGGCTCCGGCCCGCTGCAGCTCGTCGGGCACGAGTTCGAGACCAACACCCCGTTCCCGTGGGCACGCGAGATGCGGGCCAAGGTCGGCGGTGCGCTCCTGACCGTGACCGACGACGTGCACTCGTCGTTCGCCCACCTCCCGTGCGCCGTTGAGGGTGTCGAGTTCTTCAGCACCGGGGCGACGTCGAACGGCACCTGTGCCGGATAGTCCTTTGTGGACCTGGCAGCTGGGTACCCCAGCACGGTTTCGGCCAAGGCGCCCGGTCCGGACCTGTCGGAGGCGACGCCGACCGCCCGGGCCGAGCGGGACGGGAAACCCGGCCTCCGGGCGGAGCACTCCGGCGGTCACCCTGCGTGACATTTCACGGGATCCACTCGGCGTAGCCGGAGCTAGGCCGTTTCGTGGCCCAGTCGTTGCTCCGCGCGAAGCGGCGCGCGGAGCGGTTCGCCGGGTCCTGTGAGGGCGATCACTGCAGCGTAGGGGCCGGATGTGGGCGGTGTGCCCCGGTTTCCACCTGGTTGGCGGCGTCTCTAAATGAGACTCCCGCCTTCCGGGGACAGGCGTATACCGAGCGATGTGCCACCGCGACGACCAGGCACACGACCAGGCACATTCCGGATGCCCGACCAGGGAGCCCGCTCATGACCACCCTCGATACCAGTGCCGAAAGTGTCCCCCGAGTACCTGCCCAGCACACTGCGGAGGCCGCTCCCGAAGCGCCCCCGGCCGCCGACCCGATGATGGTCGGTCTGCCCAGTTTCGTCGTCGGATCCGTCGCGCTGGGGCTCGTCCTCATCGGCTACGTGCCCGCGACCGCCGTCGGCGCGTCACTCGCCGTCATCATCGCCGCGACCGGCCTCGGCCTGGTCATCGCGGCGGTCTGGGCCGCCGCTGTGGGCCAGAGCGCGGTGGCGGGCGTGTTCGCCATCTTCTCCGGGTTCTGGCTGAGCTACGCACTGCTCGTGCTCGGCCTGACCCACAACTGGTTCGGGATCGACGCGTCAGCGGCCGTCGCCACCCAGGGGTTGTTCCTCATCTCCTGGCTCGTCATCGTCGGCATGCTGACGCTCGCGACCCTGCGGTTGCCGGTGGCCTACACCCTGTTGTTCGTCCTCATCGAGGTCGCGCTCGTGCTCGTGCTGGTCGGCACGCTCCAGGGCTCGGCCGGCATCCTCCAGGTCGGCGGGTACGTCGTGCTCGTGTTCGCCGCCGTCGGGGTGTACCTGTTCTTCAGCTCGGCCTCGACGGCCACGGGCGGGTCCGCGCTCCCGCTCGGCCCGCCGATCATGCACTGAGCGAACTGCGTCACACGTGCCCCGGAGTCCGCGACTCCGGGGCACTTTCCTGCGACGATCGCGGTCTCGCCCAGGGGACACCAAGACGTGACAGGAGGACCATGCCCGACGGATTCCGCGACATCCCGACCACGACCCTCGCCGACCTGCTGAGCCGCGACCAGGTGATGGACATCGGCGTGCGGCCGCTGTGGGGCCCGGTGCCGCGCGTCGCCGGCCCGGCCTACCCGGTCCAGTGCCCGGCGGGCGACAACCTGATGCTGCACGCGGCCATCCACCGCGCCCCGGCGGGCTCGATCGTCGTGGTGGAGTCCGGCGACCTGGACTACGCGCTGGCGGGCGGGAACGTCTGCGCCGTGGCGCAGCGCAACGGGATCGCGGCGTTCGTGCTCGACGGCGTGATCCGCGACCTCGCCGAGGTGCGCGAGCTGGGGTTCCCCGTCTTCGCCCGCGGCGTGATCCCGATCCCCGGCACGAAGGCGGCCGTCGCGCCGCTGGGCGAGCCCGTGAGCTGCGGCGGGGTCACCGTGCACGCCGGCGACATCGTGACCGCTGACGAGGAGGGCGTCGTGGTCACGCCGGCCGCCGACGCGGAGCGGATCCTCCTGGCCGCGCAGGCCCGGCTCGCCAAGGAGGAGGCGCAGACGCTCGACGAGTGGGACGCCGACCACGCGGCCCGGATCGACGCGATCTTGAAGGAGCACGGCTTCGAAGGCTGAGGGTCCCGCGCCGCGACCGTCGGGTGTGGACGGTCGCGGCGCGGTTTTCGTTGTCCGGAACAAGTGTTACGGGTACGACTTCAGCATTGCCAGGCCCGTGACGGCGTCCGACGGGCCACCCGTGTCGTTGACGACGTGGGCGATCGTGCCCTGGCCGCCGCCGAGCGAGAACGTGATCATGCTGTGGAACCGCACGCCCGGGCGGTGCGGTGCGGCGATGGCGCGGTCGGACACGATCGTGCGGTCCTCGGCGAAGATGCAGTAGCTGCCCAGGCCCCACGCTTCGTGCGTGCGGACGTGGTCGCCCACCGCATAGGCGGGGAAACCGCGGTGGGTCCCGTCCATCCACGCGGCCTGGTTCGGCGGGTCGTAGGGCATCTCGTTCTGGAAGAAGTAGGTGCGGCCGCCCTCGCCGTTCCACTGCACCTGCGCCTTCTGGTGGTGCTCGACGAACAGGCCGTAGGCGATCACGCCCGAGCCGTTCACGACCAGGCCGACGTCGGAGGTGTTGGCGTCCCAGCCGACGCCCGCGCCGTGGTCGGCCCGCCACAGCCACATGTTGTCGATGAGCACGTCGTCGCTGTTGACGACCACGCACCGCTTGGCCTTGCCCACGCCGGCCCCGCCGACGCGCACGAACACGTCGTGCATGGAGCTCGGGTTGCGCGCGTGGCCGCGGCGCGACCCGTCGGGCCCGAAGCGGATCAGCGGGTCGGACGCGACCGGTCCCGCGTCCACGAGCAGGCCGGCGACGCGCACGCCGTCCACGTCGGCGACGTCCAGCGCGGTGACGCCGTTGTCCGGGATCAGCGTGGCGTAGCCGAGGCCGAGCACGACGGTGTTCGCGCGCGTGACGGTGAGCGGCCGGTCGAGGTGGTAGATACCCGGCGTGAGCAGCAGGTGCTTGCCCTGCGCGAGGGCGGCGTTGAGGTCGGCGGCGGACTCCGCCGGCTTGGCGATGTGGAACGCGTCGATGGGCAGCGACGTGCCCTCGGGCTTGCGCGCCTCCCAGCTGGTGGCC
The DNA here is from genome assembly GCF_040678995.1 of Amycolatopsis sp. NPDC049253. Lineage (NCBI taxonomy): Bacteria > Bacillati > Actinomycetota > Actinomycetes > Pseudonocardiales > Pseudonocardiaceae > Amycolatopsis > Amycolatopsis sp. NPDC049253. The sequence goes on from NZ_JBFAQX010000026.1 coordinate 66,949, forward strand.
TCCGCGTCGGTGCGGACGGCGGGCACGAACACCTGGTAGGCGCCGGCTCCGTCCACGTACAGGAACGGCTTCTCGCAGATCACCGGCGTGCGTTCGACCGAGGTGTAGGGCGGCGTCGGGAACGAGGTCGCGGGCGAGCCGGGCGAGCCGACGAACACGAAGTTCCAGTTCGAGCCCACCCACGAGCCGACCACGGAGTTGCGCGTGAGCCACTGCTGCTGGGTGCCGGAGTTGACCTGGCCGGTGAGCTGGCAGTCGGCGATGAACCCGCCACTGGAGTAGCCGCCGTCGGACAGCTTGAGGTCTCCGAGCAGGTAGATGCGGCGGTAGTAGGTGGCCTGCGAGACGGCCCAGGTGTCGACGCCGCTCTTCGGCACGGCGTTGAGGTTCTCGGCGCCGCGCCAGAAGTTCACGAGCGTGCCGTTGCCGTGCGCGTCGCCCTCCACGCCGAGCGAGCCGGTGATGCTGGCGCCGCTGGGCTGCAGGCCGAGGCCGGCGACCTGGGTGTAGTAGCCGAGCTTGACGTCGACGGAGTAGGCGCCGGGCTTGAACAGCAGCGCGTAGCGGCCCTCGCCGAACTGGCTGCCGCGCTGCTGGGCGTAGACGGCGTCGAGGGTGGCCTGGATGTTCGCGGTGCCGGAGTCGAAGATGTGGACGTTGGGGCCGAAGTCGGGCTGGCCGGCGGCGTGGGCGGCCGGGGGCGGGGCTTGCTTCGGGGTTTCCGTCGCGCGTGCGGCCCCGGCGGGGCTCGCGAACGTGAGCCCGGACGTCGCCGCGAGGGCGGCGCCGGAGCCCAGCGCCAGGAAGCTTCTTCTCGCGAGTGTCTGATCGGGGTGTTCGGACTGTGCTGGCACTGGGGAGGACCGTCCTTTCGACACGACGCGACACGTGGCGGCGTGTGCGGGCCGAGGAATCCGTGCGGCATCGACATTTCCGAGCCGGGTTCACCGGTGTCAAGGCGGCTGTCGGTGACCGGGACAGCCGAAAGTCCTGAACACCGCGGCCGCGCCGCTACCGGGCAAAGGCGACTGGTTGCGGACACGGCTAGGGTCGGGGGTGGGGACCGCGACGGCAGGAGAGCCACATGACCACGAACCAGCCCGGCGACAACCAGGAACCGCTGGACGCCGAGATCGTCGAGAGCCCGGCGAACCCCGGCGTTCCGGCGGCGGACCTGCCCGAGCCCGACTACAGCGAGGGCGGCGTGCCGTCGTTCGACTTCGTGCGCGACCGCATCGAGAACCGCTACAACACCTCGGTGGGCGCGCAGGAGCTCGCGGGCATCGGCGGGCCGGAGACGATCGAGTCGCTCGACAAGAAGATCGCCGACCGCGACAAGGCCGCGAAGGACAAGCTCGCCGAGATCCGCCGGTCGATGGGCAAGCAGTAACGTCCCTTGTGGACGGTCAGCCCAGCAGGCCCAGCACGGCGCCGGCCGCGGCTTTCGCGCCGCCCGCGGCGGTGATCTCCTTGGCCATCCGGGCCAGCCGGTCGTGCAGGCCCGCGTCGCCGGCGACGCGCAGCACCGTCTCACGCACGAGCTCCGGGGTGAGGGCCTCGGAGTCGAGCGCCTCGCCGAGGCCCAGCGCCCGGACGCGGCGGGCGTTGACGGCCTGCTCGGGCACCTGCGGCAGCGTCACCAGCGGCACGGCTCGCGAAAGCGCCTCCATGATCGAGTTCATGCCGGCGTGGGAGACGAACGCGCTCGCGTGGCCCAGCACCGCCTGCTGCGGCACCGACGGCAGCGCCTCGGCGTTCGGCGGCAGCTCGCCCAGCAGCGCCGGGTCCGTGCGGCCCAGCGCCATCACCACGTGCCACTCCGTGCCGGCGAACGCCCGCGCGCACGCGCGGAACACGTCGGGCCGGTCGGTGAACGCCGTACCCAGCGACACGAGCAGCACCGGCTTCGCGGCCGGCGGCGCCCACTCCTCGGCACGCACCGTCGGGCCCACGAACCGGTAGGTCGCGTCGAAGGTCTCCGCCGCGATCGGGAACGCGGCCGGCACGGACACCAGCGTCAACGGCACCGGCGGCGCCGCCGTCGGCACCAGCGGCGCGGGCAGGCCCTGCTGCCGCGAGAACCCGTGCAGGCGCGTCGCGAACCGGACCAACGCCTCGTTGTCCGGCCGGAAGTCGGGCGGCAGCAGCTCCGCCGGCGGCAGGTGCTCGTTCACGGCCATGCTGGCCACCATCGCGACCGCCGGCACACCCAGCCGATGCGCGACCGCGGCGGCGACGGGCGCCACGGTCGCGTCGAAGCACACCACTTCGGCATCCCGGACCGTTTCGACGAGCGCGTCGATCTCGGGCGCCGCCGCCTCCAGCAGCCCGTCCAGCAGGTTCACGAAGCTCGTGGTGCTGAACGTCTCCCGCGACAACGCCGTGGGGCCCAGCGTCCACGGCAACCGCACCGCCTCCGCCCCGGCCCCCTCGACGGCCCCCGCATGCGCCGGCCCACTCGCGAACGTCACCCGATGCCCCCGCTCCACCAGCTCCGCCACGAGCGGCAACGCCGGGTTGACATGCCCCGCCGCCGGCGCGGCGACGAAGAACAGGCGCTTGCCCACAGGTGCTTTCCCCTCGCAGTCCGGACAAGATCACCGTAGCCGCGCCCGGGGCTCTCCAGGCTGGACGCTTCCCGTTCGACCACCACGCACCACCCCGGCCCGACACCCTCTTGCCGGGGTCTGGGTGAACGGACTGCTCGCGGCACCGGCCCGCCGTGATGGACCGTTCGTGGCGTGTTGGTAGCACGAACCTCCCCCTCGCGCGTCGCCGATCCCGCGACGGGACCGTTCGGGCCGCAGCAACAGCCCGACCGGACCGCTCACACCACCCACCACCCGACCAGATGACACGGCGCAGGCCCGCCTTCGGCCGTGCCCGCACGCTCAGCTGCACCCCGCGATACCGACTGCCAACGCGAGCGGACGACTACCCGCGCGGACCGGCCGTTTGCCGCCCACCACCAACCCACGACCCGACCACCCGCGCAGCAGCAGCGGCGCGATCGGACCGCCCACACCGCCCAATGAGACGGCCCAGCGCGGAACCGCCTGCACCGCGCACCAGCGCCGCCGCCACGCACCCCGGCTGCCGCCGCGACCGGACCACTCGCCGCGGGGACGCTGCACGAACCGTCCGCTCGCACAGCATCAACCCCACGGGCGTGACCACTCGCGCCGCAGCAGCAGCCCGACAAGACCCTTCATCCGGTCCGCCGCAGGCGACCGGTCACGCCGCACGCCCGGTCACGATCGGTCCCGCCGCGCCGACGTTGCGGCGCCGACCGCCCGCTCGCACACCACCAACCCCGCGACGGGACCGCTAACGCCGCACCAGCAGCGCAAGCCGACCGTTCGCGCCACCAACCCGCCAAGCCCAGGCGGTGGAGCCCGCCGAAAACCACCCCGCCCGGCCGGCTCAGGCGTGATTTGATCGACCCCATGCCTACCTCCGTGCGTGTCCCCGGTCTGGTTCTCACCGAGCACGAGTTCGACGTCCCGTTGGATCACGGGGACCCAGGGGGTGAGCGAATCACCGTGTTCGCGCGGGAGGTCGCGGCGCCGGACGGCGGGGAGGAGCGGCCGTTCCTCGTGTTCCTGCAGGGTGGGCCCGGGCACGAGGCGCCGCGGCCCTCAGGTGGGGCCGCGGGGTGGCTGGGGCGGGCGCTGAGGGACTACCGGGTGCTGTTGCTGGACCAGCGGGGCACCGGCAACTCCACCCCCGTCGGCACGTTGCCGGGGCGCACACCCGCCGAGCAGGCGGAGTACCTCGCGCACTTCCGCGCCGACTCGATCGTGCGGGACGCGGAGCTGGTCCGGCAGCGGCTGGGCGTGGACCGGTGGAGCGTGCTGGGCCAGTCGTTCGGCGGGTTCACCGCGCTCGCCTACCTCTCGCAGGCGCCGGAGGGCCTGCGGGAAGCGTTCTTCACCGGCGGCCTGCCGCCCGTCGAACGCCATCCCGACGAGGTGTACAAGGCGACGTACGCGACGCTGCTGGAGCGCAACCGCCGCTACTACCAGCGCTACCCCGGAGACCGCGAGCGCGTGCGGAAGCTGCATGCGCGCTTCGACGCCGGCGAGCTCGCCCTGCCCGACGGCACGCCGATCACGTCACGCCTGTTCCGCCAGCTCGGCCACGTCCTCGGCTCGAGCGAAGGCGCCGAGGCGCTGCACTACCTGCTGGAGCGCGACCCCGGCTCGCCGGCCTTCGCCCACGACGTCGCGGCGACGCTGCCGTTCTCGGCGCGCAACCCGCTCTACGCGGTGATCCACGAGGCCTGCTACGCCGACGGCCACACCACCCGCTGGTCGGCCGAGCGCACGCGCCCGGCGGAGTACGACGACGACGTCACGCTCTTCACCGGCGAGCACGTCTTCCCCTCGGTGTTCGCCGACCTGCCCGGCCTCGCCCCGCTGCGCGAAGCCGCCGAGCTGCTCGCCGAGCGCGAGTGGCCGCGCCTCTACGACGCCGACGTGCTGCGAAGCTGCGAAGTGCCGTGCGCCGCCGCGATCTACGCCGAGGACGCGTACGTGGACCGCCGGTTCTCCGAAGAGACCGCGCGGCTGATCCCGACGATGCGCCCGTGGGTCACGAACGAGTACGAGCACAACGGCCTGCGCGCGGCGGGCGAACAAGTGCTCGGCCGGCTGATCGACCTCGTCCGCGGCCGCGCCTGAAGATCGAAAAGAAGTGCCGGATAGCCCACGGGAATGGTGGGCGTGTTACGATCGGTTTCGTTATCACGCCCACCGTCTTCGTTATCAGGTCGTTTCCTGAGGTCACACCAGAGCAATTCCATCGGCCCGGAAACGCGGAACGTTACAGAATTCGAGCGTGGTTTTCCCCACCCGGGAATCATTTCCCTTCGACGCTTTTCTGCGGCAGAATCCCGCCATTGCCCGACGTCGGGCACCGTCGCAGCAGGGAGTCGCCGTGAAGAAACCGCTGGGCCGTCTCGCAGGTGCCGTGCTCGCCGGCGCCGCCCTCACGCTCGCGTCCGCGCCCGCCGCGTTCGCGCAGGACGACCCCACCGCGCCGGTCGAGACCACGGCGACGTCCGAGTCGACGGACCCACCGGCACCGGCCACATCGGACTCCAGTACCTCGGAGACCCCGACCAGCGACTCGAGCACTCCGACCTCCGCCAGCGCGCCGAGCACGACCGGCGCCATCGAAACACCTGCCGACCCCGAGGTGCAGACCACCGAGGGCCGCCGCGCCCCGGCCGCCGCGAAGCCCCGCGCCGAGAAAGACACCGGCCAGGACGCCGACGAGACCACGGAAACCACCGCCCCGTCCGACCCGTACACCGACAACGCCGGCCACGGCTTCGTCGGCCTCGGCGGTGAAGGCGTGCTGGTCATCGCCTGCGCCTCCGGGGCGCCCGGGAACGTCGCGACCGTCGGCCTCACCGTGACCGCCGGTCCGGACCAGGACGGCGCCGACGGCCGCTACTGGAACTACGACGTACGCGTGGTCGACGGGTTCACCGGCACCACCGCGCCGTTCAGCTGGACCTGTGACGGTCAGGAAGGTGACGGCGACGTGACCTTCGAACAGGTCGCACCGCCCACTTCGGACACCAGCGAAACTCCGGCCGCCAGCGACACCCCGACCGGCACCAGCGCCAACCCGGCCACTTCGACGTCCACTTCGGACACCACGAAGGCCGCACCGGGCCCGGTCGTCACCCGTCCGACGGTCCAGGTCCGCTACGCACCCCAGGGCGGCGTCGAGACCGGTTTCGGCGGCACCGCGCGGTTCTGGTTCTGAGCCGATGAACCGAACCAAGCTCATCGCGGCGGTTGCCTCGGCACTGGCCGTCACCGCCGTGCTGGCCGGCTGTAGTTCCGCACCCGCCCCGGCACCGGCCGCCGCGGCCAAACCGGTTCCGAGCAGCGTGCCGGTCACGAAACCGTTCAAGGGTCTGCGCCCGACGTCGGTCAGCATCCCGAAGATCGGCGCGCAGTCCAGCCTGGTGTCCGTCGCGGTCAACCTCGAAGGCAAGATCTCCGTGCCCTCGGTGAAAACTCCGATGCAGGCCGCGTGGTACCGCCTCTCCCCCGTGCCCGGCGAAGTCGGGCCGGCCATCGTCCTCGGCCACGTGGACGGCGACAAGAAGCCCGGCATCTTCTACAAGCTCAAGGACCTCGCCCCCGGCGACGAGGTGGACATCGACCGCAGCGACGGCAAGAAGCTGAAGTTCACCGTCGACCACCTGACGCAGGTCCCCAAGGACCAGTTCCCCCAGGACGCCGTCTACGGCAACAGCACCAAGCCGGAACTCCGGCTGATCACCTGCGGCGGCGTGTTCGACCACGCCGAGGACAGCTACGAGGACAACATCGTGGTCTACGCGAACCTCGCCGCGTAGCTCAGACGAGCGAGCCGACCACCGCGTACCCGAGCGTCGCCGCGCCCAGTCCCGCGGCCACGCTGAGTACCACGTTGGCCACCGCGAGACCGTACGCCCGCCGTTCGAGCAGGCGTACGGTCTCGTAGCCGAACGTGCTGTACGTCGTCAGCGCTCCGCAGAACCCCGTACCCACCAGAATCGAGACGGCGCCGGGCAACGTCGACCCGGCGCCGGCGAGCGAGCCCAGCACCAAGGACCCCACCAGGTTGACCGTGAACGTGCCCCACGGAAACCCGCTGCGGTGGCGAGCCTGCACGAAGCGATCGGTGACGTACCGCAGCGGCGCCCCGATCACCGCGCCGACGAACACGAGCAGCACCGTCACGACTCGACCGTCCTTTCCGGACGGATGAACACTCTTCGCGCGAGCACCATCCCGGCCACCACCGCGAGCAGCGCCGCCACGAGCGTGCCCGCGAGGTAGCCGAACGCGAGCCCGACCGTGCCCGGCCGCAGCAGCCCGTGGATCTCGACGACGTAGGTCGAGAACGTGGTGTAGCCGCCCAGGATCCCGACCCCGAGGAACGGCCGCACCAGCCGGTGCGCGGTCCACGCCTCGGTGACCGCGACCATGAGCACCCCGATGAGGAAGCAGCCGGTGACGTTGATCAGGAACGTCGCCAGCGGGAAGTGCCCGGGTGCGGTGGGGAGCAGCTCCGCGAGGCCGTACCGCGCGAGCGCGCCGAGGCCGCCGCCGAGGGCGACCACGGCGAGGACCGGCGCGTTCTCCCGCACCGCCGTTCGGCGCCACAGCGGCGTCCGAGGGGAAGAACCAGATGATTCGGGCACAGACGTCTCCTACTCAACGCGGGCATGCTAGCGCCCTCGGTTCGAGTAGGGACTGTTGGCAGCGAGCGCTGCGGTTGCCCGGACGGCCCGGAGCGGCGAGCCCCACCGCCGCGCGCGCAGCTTAGCGGACCAGATCCGCCGGCGTGCGCAGGGCCGTCAACGCGGACGCGAACATCGTGGACTTAATCGCCCCGAGCGTGCCGCGGTCCTTGCCCGCCAGCGGCGCGACGACCTCGCTCGCCGTGCTGACCAGCGCGGCCTCGTCGGCCGTCGCGTCGACCTGGCCCAGCTCCCGGGCCTGCGGGCCGCCGAAGCGCCGCCCGGTGGTCATCGACGCGACCGCCGCGGCCGGCGTGAGCTTGGCCTGGATGAGCGCGGCCATGCCGGGCGTGAACGGGATGTTGATATCGGCCTCGGGGAAGCAGAAGAACCCGCGGTCGGTGCGCATCACGCGGAAGTCGTGGGCCATGGCCAGCATCGCGCCAGCACCGAACGCGTGCCCGTTCACCGCCGCGACGGTCGGCACGGGCAGCGCGAGCACGCGGGCGAGCAGTTCGTGGACGTCGGTGACGTACTTGCCGGCTTCGTCACCGTGGGCGGTCAGCCACTCGAGGTCGAGGCCGTTGGAGTAGAACTTGCCGCTGCCCGTGGTCACGAGCGCGGCGGGCGCCGAGCCGGCCGTGACCGTGTCGAGATGGGTGTTCACCTCTTCCAGCCACGCGGGTGAGAACCGGTTCTCGTCGGCGCCGAAGTCGAGGACGGAGACGGCTTCGTGGTGGGTCAGTGCGGGCATCGCGAGAGTCCTTTTCAGACAGTGGTTGCGGAACGGGACGAACGCCGCTTCGGCGGCGGCAGAGCGAGCACCGCGCGCACGGCGGCGGCGAGCCGGCGGCGGCTGTCCTCGCCGACGCGGCCTTCGGCCAGCTCACGGCGGTAGATCGCACTCGGCAGGTCGACGACGCACGTGGTGATCACCTCGACGGCCACGCCGTCGCCGCGCTGCCACAGCTCGCGCGCGAGGCGCACGAGCAGGCGCACCAGGCGTTTGTCCAGCGCGTGCAGTGCCTCGGCGACCTCGTCGGGCAGCTGCGGGCCGAGCACGCGGTCGGGTGAGACGCTGATCATCAGCCGCGCGGCATCCGGGCGCTGTCCGGCCACGACGGCCGGTGCGTCGGCGGCGGCGACCACCGCCGCGACCGGACCGGCCTCGGCCAGAGCGGCGTCGACCAGGCCCTCCTGCACGTCGACGAAGTGGGTCGCGGCCCGCAGCCACGTCCGCCCGACGAGCGCGGGCAGCGAGCCGAAGCTGTGGTAGATCGCGCTGTTCGGCACGCCCGCGGCGAGCGCGAGCCCGCGCGCGGTGAGCTCTTCCGGACCGCGGTCGGCGACGAGCCGCTCGGCGACGTCGAGCAGCCGTTCGGGGTCGTGGATGCGCGGCCTGGGCACGAACCCGAGAGTAAAGGAACACGCGCTCCACAACAACGGTGTTGTGGAGCACACGTTCCCTTACTCCGCGACGAAGACGCAGTCATGCCCGTCGCGGGTAGACACGTCGGGGTCGTCGAGCCACTGCCCGCCTGTCGCGAGGTAGCGGAAGCGCAGCTTCGCGCCGGGCCGCACCTCGACGGCGGCCGAGCGCGTGCCGTTGGACCGCTTGCGCAGCTCGTGGCGCCCGGGCTGCCAGTCGTTGAAGTCGCCGACCACGCTGACGGGCCCCGGCGGGGTGTCGAGCGGGAGGACGAACGTCACCTTCCGCACCCCGCCGCCACCTCGGCTGGTCTTGATCACGAGCGCTCCCCTTCACTTCCCGGCTGGTTTCGCCGAAAAGGGTTCCACGCGTTCCCGTTCGCGGGCGTGAGAACCGCCTGCCCGTCCGGGTGAACTCACGGGGTGCGGCCGGGGACCACCTTCACGGTCTTGTTCGGGAACCGGCGTTCCACATGGGACTTGGCGGGCGACGCCGGGGTCACGTAGATCGTTTCTTCCTTGTCCTGCAACGGTCGCAGCACCGTGCGCATGAACTCGCGCCGGTCTTCGAGGTACGGTCCGAGCACGTCCTCACCCGCCGGGCACACGGCCATGCAGTAGGCCGCCTTGTAGTTCGGCTTGAAGGAAAGGCTTTGCCACATCGACGCGTTCTCGGAATCGGTCACGCGCCGGCGGAACTCCGCACCGTCGGCACTGTCGGCCACGGTTTCCACCCAGTCGGTGAACCCGCCCATGAACTCGCGGTAGTTGTGCGTGGAGCAGGCGGCCCAGTCGAACTCGCCCGTCTTGGCGATGGCGCCGACCGGGCACGCGGCCACGCACAGCTTGCACTCCACGCACGGGTTGTAGTCCAGCGCCTCGCCGTAGCCGGTCACCTCGGCGTCGACGAGCAGCGTGGCCAGCAGCACGAAGTTGCCGAACTTCGGGTGGATCACGTTGCGGTGCAGGCCCATCACGCCGAGGCCGGCCGCGACCGCGACGGTCTTGTGCGCCACCACCCAGATCCGGCCGGGGAAGCGGTCCATCTCCATCGGGAACGTCGCCGACGGGTTGAGCGCGCGGTAGCCGGCGTCCTGCAGCTCGCGGGTGATCGTGCGGGCCGCCTCGTTGATGATCTCGCCGCTGCGGTGGAACTCCTGGTTCGCGACGCTGCGCGCCGGCGTGCGCACGTTGTCGCGGTTCATCCGCACGACGAGGGAGACCAGGCTGCGCGTGCCGGGCAGCGCGGCGAGCACGTGCGGCCGCTCCCCCGCCAGGTCCGGGTGGTCCAGCGACACGGCCGCGACGTCGTCGGCACCCGCGGCCAGCGCGAGCTCCCGCAGCCACGCGGCGTCGATCGGCCCGGGCTTCGGCCGCGTGCCGCGCTTCAACACGGCCTGCACCGACGGGTGGGCGGCGAGTTTGCGCGGCAGCTCGGTCACGAGGAGTCCTCCATCGGTAGGAATTTCCAACCAACGGTCCCACGTGCTGAGTCCGATAACAAGACCGATCCTGCCGCGGCGGGGGAAGGTCCCGCCGCGGCGCCGGGCTCAGCCGGTGACCGAGATGTCGTCGAGCTGCTCGGCGGCCGGGCGGACCGGGTAGAGATCACCTCCCGGCGGGGCGGGGATGTGCGGGAGCGCGGCCTTGGCCTGGGCGTCACCCGCGTCGGCGGCGGCGTGGACACTGTCGAGCGCCGCGTACTGCAGGAAGTTCAGGTCGGGCAGCGGCCACTGCGCCGCCCCGCCCGTCGCGGCGGGCAGCAGGTGGTCGACGGCCTTGAACAGGCTGGCGCCCTCCGGCGTCCGGTAGGCCCACAGGTCCACGCCGACGTGGCGGCCGATCTGCGCGAGGCGGGTCAGCGCGACGAGGTTGAACGTGTGGTAGTGGAAGCTGCGCGTGCGCGTCGACTCCTCGGGCTGGCTGCCGTCGGCCGCGATCTGGTGGTCGAGGCGGGTCTTCTCGGCGGTGACGACGATCTGCTTCGTGAGCGCCTTGTCGCCGGTGTAGAGCGCGATGCCGGCGGAGAGCATGTCGTAGAAGGAGCCGTGGTTGTTGGTCTCGGCGGCTTCGTCCGTGCCGTTCTTGCTCGTGCGCAGCCAGGTCAGGAAGTCGGCCGACCAGCCCTTCATCGCCGCGGCGTCGGTCTTCGACCAGCCGGGCGCGCCCGCGTCGAGGATCCGCGCCGCGTCGAGGACCTGGGTGAAGGTGTAGGCGAACTCGATGATGCCGATGCCGCGGCCGTCGTTCTTGCAGGGGATGCCCTGCGCGAAGTTCAGGTTCGGGTTCATCTTCGTGGCCGCGTCGAGGAACCAGGTGCGCAGGTCGAGGGCCGCGCGCTGCGCGTACTCGGGCTTGCGCGTGTAGAACCAGGCGAGGGAGAGCTGGTAGACGGAGCTGAACGCGGTGAGCCGCTCGGCCTTGTCCGGCACGGCGGTGGTCTCGGGGTTGAGCACACCGTCGCGCTGGACGTACGGGCAGCCCTGCGGGTTGTCGGCCGTCGCGGGCTGGCTGGGCCACCAGTACGGCGCGAGGCTCAGGTAGTCGTGCTTGTCGCCACTCGGCGGCACGCGCTCCTTGTCGACGACCGTCCACGGGCCCTTGGTGAGCGCCGCGTCGGCCTGCTTGAGGAGGTCGGCCAGCGAGGTGCGAAGGGTTCTGTCGCCGAGCAGCAACCCGACGCGGTTCTTCGTGAGCCGCGCCCCGTCGAGCACGACCGTGTCGGGCTGACATGCGAGCGACACGATCGGCAACGAACACACCAGAGGCGGCGGCTGCTGCGCGGGTGTGGCACCGGCCGCGGTGGCCGTGGTGGCGAGCAGCCCGGCGACGGTGGCGAGGATCAACGAGAGCCGGAACCGGGACCGTGAAGGAGGCAGCACTGCAACTCCGTTCAAGTATCTGAATAGCTGGCAGATATGTGAACTCAACGTAGGCAGTGGAACGGGTCGAGCCCAGTCGGCAGCACGGCCCTGCGTTACGAAACTGCTGCTCGGATGCGCTCAAATGGCTCTGTCGGGCGTTACGGCCGCGACTCTAGGGTCCAGACCATGCCGACGGACCCGCGCTGCCTCAGCTGCGGCGCTCCCCTGCCGGCCCCACCCGGCCCCGCAGGCGGCCGCCGGGCCCGCTTCTGCTCCGGCGCCTGCCGCCAGCGCGCCTACCGCCGCCGGCTGAGATCCCGCCGGGGCGGCACGGGCTGCCCCGGGCGCGCCCCGGAACTCGCCACCCTGCGCCGGCTGCTGACCCACCACCGGCTGGTGACGATCACCGGGCCGGGGGGCATCGGCAAGTCACGCCTGGCGGCGGAGCTGGGTGGGGCTTGCCGGGTGGATGTGTCCACTGTGGAGCTGGTGCCGGCCGGGCCCGGGGAGCGGGTTGCACCAGGCGGGCACTACTCCGCGGCTGACGCGAGCACAGTCGGCCCCGCGGCCGGGCTCGGACAGTCGTCGGTTCACGACCGCAGCGAGCGCCCGTCCGAGACAGGCACGACTGGTTACACCTCCGACGCCGGCCGGCCGCGCACGCCCGGCGATGCGCTCCGCCCTCGCGCGAGCACGATCCACGACCCGGACAACGTGGGACGACCACTGTCGCACCGGAATGATCTCCAGCTCGGCGAGAACACAGCCGGGAGCGCAGCCACCCCCGCACCACCACTCGCCTCCGACCCGAGCGAGCGGCTCCTCGGAACGAGCACGCTCCCCCTTCCCGCCGAGGTCGGGGACCTGCTCGTGCTCGATGGTTGCGAAGGACGGCCCGAGGTGTGCGCCGCGCTGGTCAGGCGGTTGCTGCGGGAGCGCCGAAACCTGCGGATCGTCGCGACCAGCCGGGTGGTGTTGGGGGTCGAGGGTGAACAAGTGCTGCCGTTGCGCGGGCTGGCGCCGGCCGATGCGGCGCGGGTGCTGGTGGACCGGGTTCACCTGCTCGACCCGTTCTTCTCCGTGATCCCGGCGGAGGTCACGGGGCTGTGCCGGGTGCTCGAAGGTGTGCCCGCGGCGCTCGAGCTGGTCGCGCCGCGTGTGCGGCTGCTGGGGCCGGCCGGGGCACTGGAGGGCGTCCGGACCGCGCTCGACCTGGAGCCCGGCCGGGGTTCGGTGCGCGCGGGCCTGGAGCGCGACCACGGGCGGCTCGGTGCGGCCGAACGTGAAGCGTGGCAGCGGCTGTCGGTGCTGCCCGGGCCGTTCGACGCCGAGCTCGCGGGCGTGCTGGGCGCCGGCCCGGAGGTGCTGGAGCGGCTGGTGGCGGCGTCACTGCTGGTGTCCGAGCCGGCGGCCGACGGCACGACCGGCCTGCGCCTGTGGGCGGCCGGGCGCGCCTTCGCCCGTGAGCAGCTCGAGGCGGCGGGCGGTGCCGACGCCGCGTTCGAGCGGCTGGCCACCTACCTCGTCGCGGAGATCGAGCCGCACCTCACGGCGTTCCTGCTGCCGGACGGGCTCTGCCGGAAGCTCGTCGCGCGGGCCGAACCGGTGCTCGCCACCGTCGGCCGGCTCACCGCGCGGGGCGACGCCCGGCTCGCGGTGCCGGCCTGCGGGCTCGCCCGGTCGTGGCTGGCGCTGGGCCGCAACGTCGCCGAAAGCGAGCAGCTGCTGCGCGACGCCCTGCCGCACGTCGAGGACCGGCCGGACCTCAGAGCGTCGCTGCTCGCCGCGCTGTGCAAGGCGGCGCACCGCACCGGCCGGTACGCCGAGCAGCTGCGCCTGGGCGAGGAAGCCCTCGCCCTGGAGTCCACTTTGGACCGCAAGGCGCGCGTCGCGTCGATCCTCGACCTGCTCGCCGCCGGGCTGCGAGCGTCGGGCCGGCGCGCGGACGAGCGCTACGGCGAAGCGCTGACGATCGCGCGCGAACTCGCCGACCCGGCCGTGATCTCGTTGCTGCTCAACGATCTCGCCTGGGCCGCCCTCGAATCAGGCGACCTCGCGACCGCCCGCGACGTCCTCGCCGAAGGCCTGCCCCTCGCCCGCGCGCACGCGACGCCCGGCCGGCTCGCCAGCGTGCTGCACACCGCCGGCGCGCTCGCCCTCGCCGCGCACGACCACGCGACGGCCGAGGCCCGGTTCGTGGAGGCGCTGCTCGTCACCAATCCCACCGACGGGCTGAAGGTCCCGTACTTCACCGAGGGCGTCGCGATCGTGCTGGCCACCCGCGGCGAGCACGAGCGCGCGCTGGGCCTGTTCGCCTGCGCCGAAGCCGTCCGCCGCGGCCTGGGCGCCGTCGCCGAACCCGCGTGGCGCCGCCGCGTCCGGCAGGCGACCGCGACCGCCACCGCCGGTCTCGACCCGCGCCGCGCCCACGCCGCCACCCGGGCCGGCGCGCGCGTGTCCCTCGCCGCCGCCGTCACCCACGCCCTCGACGCGAGCGCGCACTTCCACGCCACCGGCCACGGCCGCCTGACACCCCAGGAGCACACCGTCGCCGCGCTCGTCACCGACGGCCTCACCAACCAGCAGATCGCCCGCCGCCTCGGCATCGCCCCGCGCACGGTCGCGACCCACCTCGAACGCATCCGCGCGAAACTCGGCGTCCGCCCCCGCTCCGCACTGGCGGCCTGGTTCACCCGCACCACCGCCGACGGGTGAGCGGACCCGGTCAGTGCGAATCGCGGGGAACGCCCGGGCCGCGGGAACCGTGCAGGAAGTCGAAGTCCGCGCCCTGGTGCGCCTGGGTCACGTGGTGCGTGTAGAGCCACGTGTACCCGCTGACATACGGCGATTCCGGCGCTTCCCACTCCGCACGCCGGGCTGCCAGCTCCTCGTCCGCCACGTGCAGGGTCAGCGAACGCGCGGGCGTGTCCAGGGTGATCCGGTCGCCCGTGCGCACCAGGGCGAGCGGGCCGCCCGCGGCGGACTCCGGGCTGACGTGCAGCACGACCGTGCCGTAGCCGGTGCCGGACATGCGGCCGTCGCAGATGCGCACCAGGTCGGTGACGCCGTCCTTGAGCAGTTTGGCCGGCAGGGGCACGTTGGCGACCTCCGGCATGCCCGGGTACCCCTTCGGGCCGGCGCCGCGGATCACCAGCACGGTGTCGGCGGTGACGTCGAGGTCCGGGTCGTCGGCGACGCGGTGGTAGTCCTCGGCGGTGTCGAACACCAGCGCCGGACCGGTGTGTGTGAGCAGCTCCGGCGAGGCGGCCGACTGCTTGATCACCGCGCCGTCAGGAGCGAGGTTGCCGGTGAGCACGGCCGTGCCCGAACCCGTGGGCTGAAACGGCTCGGCCACCGGGGTGATCACCTCGTCGTTCCAGCACTCGGCGTCGGACACGTTGTCCGCCAAGGACTTCCCGGTCACCGTGACCGTGCCGGGGTGCAGCAGCCCGGCTTCAGCCAAGCGCCGCACGACGACGGGCAGGCCGCCGGCGTAGCAGAAGTCCTCCATCAGGAACTTGCCCGACGGCATGAGGTTCACCAGCGTCGGGACGTCGCGGCCCAGCGCGTCGAAGTCCGCCATCTCCAGCGGCACGCCGACGCGGCCCGCGAGCGCCAGCAGGTGGATGATCGCGTTGGTGGACCCGCCGATGGCCGCGTTGACGCGGATCGCGTTCTCGAACGCCTCGCGCGTCAGGATCGACGAGGGCCGCAGCTCCTCCTCCACCATCGCCACGATCCGCTGCCCCGCCGCCTGCGCCGTTTCGAAGCGGCGCGCGTCGACGGCCGGCCAGGTCGCCGAGCCCGGCAGCTGCATGCCGAGCGCCTCGGCGAGGCACGCCATGGTGGACGCGGTGCCCATGGTCATGCAGTGGCCGTTGGACCGCGCCATGCAGCCCTCGGCGAAGAAGCACTCCTCCTGGCTCATGCGCCCGGCCTTGAGCTCCTCCTCGAACTTCCACACGTGCGTGCCGGACCCCACGTCCTCACCGCGGAACTTGCCGTTGAGCATCGGCCCGCCGGTCACCATCACCGCGGGCAGGTCCACGCTCGCCGCGCCCATCAGCATCGCCGGGGTGGTCTTGTCGCAGCCGGACAGCAGCACCACGCCGTCGAGCGGGTTGGCCCGGATGAGCTCCTCGACCTCCATCGCCATGAGGTTGCGGTAGAGCATGGCGGTGGGGCGCATGAGCGTCTCGCCGGTGGCCATCGTGGGGAACGCCAACGGGAACCCGCCGGCCTGCCACACGCCGCGCTTCACCGCCTCGGCCACGCGAGTGAGGTGCACGTTGCACGGCGCCAGTTCCGACGCGCTGGTCGCGATCCCGATCACCGGCCGGCCGTCGAACACGTCCGGGCCGAAGCCCTGCGACCGCATCCACGACCGGTGGATCATCCCGGCGCGGCCCGACGCGCCGAACCAAGCCGCGCTGCGCCGTTCTCCAGCCTGCTCACCCACGCGAACCTCCTGCCGCCGACGGTGCGTACCTCCTCACTCCACCGCAGACCGCGGGTCCGGGCAAGTGATCAGCCCTTGACCGACCCGGTCAGCCCACCCACGATCCGCCGTTGCGCCACCACGAAGAACCCCAGCGCCGGCACCATCGACAGCGCGGTGAACGCCAGTACCCGCGCCGTGTCCTGCGAATACTGGGACTGGAACGTCGCCACGCCCAGCGGCAGCGTGAAATGCGCGCTGTCGTTGAACACCAGCAGCGGCAGCAGGTAGGCGTTCCAGCTCGTGACGAACGCGAGCACCGACACCGTGGTGAGCGCGGGCGCCGAGAGCGGCAGCATGATCCGCCAGAAGAATCCGAGCCGGCTCGCGCCGTCGAGCACGGCCGCGTCCTCCAGTTCCCCGGGCACGGCGTGCATGAACGGCCGCAGGATCACGATCGTCACCGGCAGCGAGAACGCCGCCTCCGGGATCGCGACGCCCAGCGGGTTCTCCAGCAGCCCGAGCTGGCGCAGCCACAGGTACAGCGGCAGCGTGGCGACGCCCAGCGGGAACAGCAGCCCGAGCGTGAACAGGACGTACACGGCTTCGCGGCCTTTGAAGACGTAGCGGGACAAGGCGAACGCCGCCATCGAACCGAGGCCCACGGCCAGCACCGTCGCGATCACCGCGATCAGCGCGCTGTTGCCGAGGAACCGCCAGAAGTCCGGTGAGGTGACCACACTGCGGTAGTTGTCCCACACCCACGGCCCCGGCAGGCCCGCCGGGTCGGTGTTGAGCTGCCCGTTGGTGCGGAAGCCGCCGAGCACCACGAACAGCAGCGGCACCACCGTGACCACCACGACGACGACCGCGGCCACGTAGCCCGCGACCAGGCCCCAGCGCCGGCCCGCCACGTCAGCTCACCGCCCGGGTCAGGGCACCCGCGGTGTCGCGGCGAAGCGCGAACCGCTGGTACACCAGCGCGAACACGAAGCAGATCGCGAACAGCACCACCGCCACAGCGCTGCCGAAGCCGAATTCGTAGCGCTTGAACCCGTGGTCCACGAGGTAGCTGGCCATCGTGGTCGACGCGTTGGCCGGGCCGCCGAGGGTCATGATCCACACGAGGTCGAACAGCTGCAGCGAACCGATCACGCTCAGGAAGATCCAGATCCGGATCGTCGGGCCGAGCAGCGGCAGCACCACGTGGCGCGTGGTCTGCCACGAGGTGGCGCCGTCGAGCGCGGCGGCTTCCCGCAGCTCCGGCGGCACGCCCTGCAGGCCCGCGAGCAGCAGGATGATGCCGAAGCCGAGGTACTTCCACGTCATGACCACGAACAGCGTGTACAGCACGATGCCCGGGTCCGCGAGCCACTGGTGCACGAGCCCGCCCAGGCCCACGCCGCGCAGCAGCTCGTCCACGAACCCGTTCGGCTGCAACATGAGCAGCCAGATCACGGCGGTGATCGCCTCCGAGAGCACGTACGGCGCGAACACCACCATCCGCAGGAAGGCGCGGCCCTTGAGCTTGCGGTCCAGCAGCAGCGCGATGCCGACGCTCAGCGGCAGCTGGATCACGATCGAGAGCACCGCGATGACGACGTTGTGCCAGATCGCGCCGCGGAACACCGCGCCGCCGAACGCGTCGGCGTAGTTCTGGAACCCGACGAAGTCGGTGAGCGGCCCGAATCCGTTCCACGAGTACAGGCTGTAGTACACCGCGATGCCGATGGGCACGAGCACGAACCCGGTGAACAGCACCAGCGCGGGACCGAGCAGCAGCACCAGCTCGAGCCGGGTGCGACCCCGGCGCCGCGCGGGGCGCCGGGGTGCACTGTGGACGGTCCGCGCGAGCGGCCGGGGCGGGGCGGGAGCCGCCATCACTTGTTCCCGGTGGCGGCCTGGTTCACGGCCTGCACCACCGCTTCCGGGTTGCCCTGCCCCGCGAACAGGTTCGCGACCGCGTCGTTGAGCGCCTGCCCGACGGCGGTCGGGAACGCGCGGTCGAAGTACATCTGCACGGACGACGCCTTGCGCGTCTGCTCCGCCACGGACTTCAGCGACTCGTTCTTCAACGACGCCACGGCGTCCGCGTTCACCGGCAGGCCCGAGCCGGCCTCGGCGATCTTCTGCTGCACCGGCGTGCTCGTGAGGTACTGCAGGAACCCGGCACACGCCGCCGCCGCACGCGTCGTGCACGAGAACCCGTCGCCGCCGCCGAGCAGCGCGGCGGGGTCACCCGCGGCACCGGGCACCGACGGGAAGGGGAACCAGCCGAGCTTGCTGTCGAGATCCTTGTCGTCGGTCAGCGAGGACATCGTGCTCGGGTCCCAGTCACCCTGCAGCTCCATCGCGGCCTTGCCGTTGGCGACGAGCCCGGCCGAGCTGCCGGCGCCCTGCTGGGCCGGCGTGCCGTTGAAGCCGGTCTGGAACGGCTGCGTCGCGAGGAAGCCCTGCAGGTCCTGGCCGGCCTTGACCCAGCACGGGTTCTGCAGCTTCACGGCCGCGATCTCGTCCTTGAGCACCTGCGGCGAGCACTCGCGCACGGCGAAGTAGTCGTAGTAGAAGGCGTCGGGCCAGCGGTCCTTGCCGCCGAGTGCGATGGGTGCGATGCCCGCGGCCTTCAGCTTGCCCACAGCGGCGTTGAAATCCGCCATGGTCGTCGGTGGCGCCGTGATCCCGGCCTGCGCGAACAGATCCTTGCGGTACCAGAACCCGACGACGTGCTGCACGTACGGCACGCCGTACTGCTTCCCGCCGACCTGCCAGCCCTGCGCCATCGAGCCCAGTCCGCCGATCCAGCCCTGCACCGACGACGTCAGGTCCGCCACGCGGCCCGATTCGACCTGCGAAGCCTCGTCCCCGCCGCCCCACTGCTGGTAGAGGTCCGGCGGCGTGTTCGACTGCAGCGCCAGCGGCACCTTCGTCGGAAACTCCTCGTTCTGGATCGGCTGCACCGTGAACGACACGTCGGGATGCGCCTTGTGGTAGTCGTCGGCGACCTGCTGCCACAGCGACCGCACGGGTTCCGCGGTGCCGTTGTGCCACCAGGTCAGCGTGACCGGTCCTGACGCGGCGGCCGGGCTCTCGTCGCCACCTCCCCCGCACGCGGAGAGCGTGAGCGCGGCTGCCGCGACGAGCGCGGCGAGGGGGAATCTCCGGCTGTGGCGCATGACGGATCCACTCCTGACGACTTCGGCCGAGTTGGACGGGGCGTGACGGTGCCCAGGATGGCGAAGAGTCTGCGCGTCCGAAATTCCCGTGTCAATCGTTGTCGATAACGTTTTACATCGCTAGTCTGAGCCCGTGCAGCCTCGTTCCCGTGTCACGATCCGTGACGTCGCCGCCCGTGCCGGAGTGTCGGTCGCGACGGTCTCGAAGGTGATCAACCAGCGCTACGGCGTCGCCGCCGACACGTTCGCGCGCGTTCGGGCCGTGATCGACGAGCTGGGGTACGAGGCGAGCCTCGTGGCGCAGAGCCTGCGCAACCACAAGACCAACGTGATCGGCATCCTCGTGGCCGACCTCGAGCCGTTCAGCACCGAGCTGCTCAAGGGCGCGGCGGACGCGATCCGCGGCACCGGGTTCGAGCTCGTCGTGTATTCGGCGGGCGGGCGGACCGGCGACCCCGAGGGCTGGGAGCGCCGGTACCTGTCGCGCCTGAGCGGCACGCTCGTCGACGGCGCGGTGCTCGTGACGCCCGCGGCCGAGCTCGAAGGCCTGCCGGGGACGCCCGTCGTCGCGGTGGACCCGCACACCGGGCGCTCGCCGCTGCCGGCGATCGTCTCCGACAACCTGCGCGGCGCGCAGCTGGCGACCGAGCACCTGCTGGAGCTCGGGCACCGGCGGATCGCGCTGCTCGCGGGCCGGCCGGACCTGCAATCCGCCCAGCTGCGCGAAACCGGCTACCGGCGCGCGCTGGCCGCGGCCGGCGTCGGCGTGGACGAAACCCTCGTCGTGGCCGGGGACTACGACGGCGAGCTGGCGGCCGCGTCGGCGCGGGAGCTGCTGACGCGCCCCGACCGGCCGACGGCCGTGTTCGCCGCCAACGACACCTCCGCCATCGCGACCCTGGCCGCCGCCGCGGCGCTGGGCCTGCGCGTGCCGGACGACGTGTCGGTGGTCGGCTTCGACAACATCCCCGAGTCAGCGCTGTGCACTCCCCCGCTCACCACGGTGCAGCAGCCCATCCGCGAGATGGGCCACCGTGCCATCACCGTCCTCATCGGACTGATCAACGGCGACCCCGAGGAGCGTGAGCCCGTGGTGCTCGACACGGAACTGGTGGTGCGCTCGTCGAGCGCCGCGCCGCGGGTCCGCTCATGACGACCGAGACCGCGCCCGAGCCCTGGCGCGACCCGCGGCTGCCCGTCGCCGAGCGGGTACGCGATCTCGTGGCCCGGATGACCACGCGCGAAAAAGTGGCACAGCTGTCCGGGATCTGGGTCGGGATGGACTCCGGGGGCGACGTCGCGCCGCACCAGCACGACTTCGCTCAGGACCCGCCGGACTGGGACGCGCTCGTGCCGCACGGGGTCGGGCAGCTGACCCGCGCGTTCGGCACGCGCCCGGTCGACCCGGAGATCGGCGCGCGGGGCCTCGCGCGGACGCAGGAGGAGATCGTGGCGCGCGGGCGCTTCGGCATCCCCGCCGTGGTGCACGAGGAGTGCCTCACGGGCTTGGCGGCGTGGCAGGCCACGGTGTACCCGGCGCCGCTGTGCTGGGGCGCGAGCTTCGACCCGGATCTCGTGGGGCGCATGGCTTTCCGCATCGGGGAGACCATGCGGGCGCTCGGCGTGCACCAGGGGCTCGCTCCGGTGCTCGACGTGGCGCGGGACCTGCGCTGGGGCCGCGTCGAGGAGACCATCGGCGAGGACCCGTACCTCGTGGGCACGATCGGCGCCGCCTACGTCGCCGGGCTCGAGGCGGCCGGGATCGTCGCGACGCTCAAGCACTTCGCGGGCTACTCCGCGTCGAAGGCCGGGCGCAACCTCGCGCCGGTGTCGGTGGGACCGCGCGAACTCGCCGACGTGCTGCTGCCCCCGTTCGAGCACGCGCTGCGCGCCGGGGCGCGGTCGGTGATGAACTCCTACACCGACCTCGACGGGCTGCCGGCCGCGGCTGACCCGGAGCTGTTCACCACGCTGCTGCGCCAACGCTACGGGTTCACCGGCACGGTGGTGTCCGACTACTTCTCCGTCGCGTTCCTGCACGCCCTGCACCACGTCGCCACCGGACCCGCGGACGCGGCGGGGCAGGCGCTCAATGCGGGCATCGACGTCGAGCTGCCCACAGTGGACTGTTACGGCTCGCCCCTGTTGGCCGCGCTGGCGGACGGCGGCATCGACGAGTCCCTTGTGGACCGTGCGCTGCACCGCGTGCTGACGCAGAAGTTCGAGCTGGGCCTGCTGGATCCCGAGTGGTCGCCCCACCCGGCCTCGACCGACCTGGACGACGCCGAGTCGCGGGCGCTCGCGCGGGAGCTCGCCGAGCGATCGGTGGTGCTGCTGTCGAACACCGGAGCGTTGCCGCTGCGTTCCGGTGTTCGGCTGGCGGTCGTCGGGCCACGCGCGGACGAGCCGGGCGCGATGCTCGGCTGCTATTCGTTCCCGATGCACGTCGGCGTGCACCACCCGGACGTGCCGTTCGGCCTCCACGTGCCCACGGTCGCCGAGGCGCTGCGGGAGTCGTTCGACGTCACCTTCGCCCCCGGCTGCGGCGTCACCGACGGGACCGACGAGGACCTCGCCGAGGCCGTCGAGGCGGCCGCGGCGGCGGACGTCTGCGTGGCCGTGCTCGGCGACCGCGCGGGTCTGTTCGGCGGCGGCACGTCCGGCGAAGGCTGCGACGCCGCCGACCTGCGGCTGCCCGGCCGGCAGGAGGAGCTGCTCGAAGCGGTGCTGGCGACGGGCACACCCGTGGTGCTGGTGCTGCTGTCCGGCCGGCCCTACGAGCTGTCGAGGCAGGTCGAGCGCCTGGCTGCCGTCGTGTGCGGGTTCTACCCCGGGGAAGAGGGCGCGGCGGCGCTCGCCGGGGTGCTCACGGGCCGGGTCGAGCCGTCGGGCCGCCTGCCGGTGAGCTTCCCGGCCGCCGGGGCCAGCCAGCCGTCGACCTATCTCGGCGCGGCGCTGGCCGCGCGCAGCGACGTCAGCTCGGTCGATCCCACGCCGTTGTTCCCGTTCGGCCACGGCCTCACCTACCACCCGGCCACGTGGGTTTCGGTGACCGGCGCGACCGCGTGGCCGTCGGACGGCTCGTGCCGGGTGAGCGTGACGCTGCACAACCCTCACGACACGGAGACGTCGGAAGTCGTGCAGGTCTACCTCCACGACCCGGTCGCCGAGGTGGCGCGCCCGCTGCGGCAGCTGATCGCCGCGCCGCGCGTGCCGCTCCCGCCCGGGCAGACCCGTGTGGTGCACCTGGACCTGCACGCGGACCTCGCCTCCTACACGGGCCGGGCCGGCGACCGGATCGTCGACACCGGCCCGGTGGAGCTGCGCGTGGGCCCGTCGAGCGCGATCGCGCACACCGTGCTGGCGGTGCCGATCACCGGATCGCGGCGCGTGGCAGGGTTCGACCGGGTGCTCCAGCCGCGGGTCACGGTGGTTCCCGGCTGATAACTCGCTGAGAACTCCGGCAAACGGGACACTCCGTGGGCGCTCCCGGCGTTGAGCCAGGTGAACGACCCACCCTGAGGAGTGTGTGATGAGCCTGATCGGAACGCTGGTCGGGTACGTGCTGACCCTGTTCATCCTCGTTTTGATCGCGCGCATGATCCTGGACTGGACGCGCCTGGTGACCACCGGGCCGTCCTGGCTCGGGAAGGCGCGCTACTACAGCCACCGCGCGACCGAACCCGTGATCGCGCCCGTGCGCCGCGTGCTGCGGCCCGTGCGCGCCGGCGGGCTGTCGATCGACCTCGCCTTCACCGTGGTGTTCTTCGCGGCGGTGATCGTGCGGTCCATCGCGTTCGCCCTGTGACGGCTGCCGGCCGCGCGGGCGAGGGGCAGCACCGTCCCGGAGTGCGAAATCGGTCCGGATGCCGGGAAAACACCACCTCGTCCCGCTTCCTGGTACGGCTACCGGTCGGAGGCCGGGGTGGGTGATAGTCGGCTCGTGACCCAGGTGCTCCCCGCTCTCCCGCAGACGGCCCCGCCGGACCCCGAGCCCGCCGCCGGCAGGGTGCTCTACCGCGACGCCGTGGTCGCTCCCCTGCTCGGCTACCGGCCGGTGCTGCTCGACCTCGCCGTGCCGGCCGGTCCGCCGCCGCCCACCGGGTGGCCGGTGGTCGTGTTCGTGCACGGGGGCGCGTTCGCGCTCGGTTCGCCCAAGCACGCGCCGCTCGGGCGCCACCTCGCGCAGCGCCTGCCCGCGGCCGGGTTCGCCGTGGCTTTGGTCCCGTTCAGGCACAGCCGCGAAGCGGTGTACCCGGCGCAGCTGCACGACGTGAAGGCCGCGGTGCGCTGGCTGCGGCACCACCACACGACGCTCGCGCTGGACCCGGACCGGTTCGCCGCGTGGGGCCACGCCGCGGGCGGGCACCTCGCGGTGATGCTCGCCGTGACCGGCGGCCGGCCCGAACTGGAAGGCGACATCGGCGTGCTCGGCCCGGACAGCGGCGTGCAGGCGGCCGTGGCGTGGAGCCCGCCGTCGGACTTCACGCGGCTGCCGCCGCCTCCGCCGAGCTCACCGTTCCACGCCACCGGCGAAGACCCGCACGCGTGGCTGCTCGGCGGCGCGCCCGCGCAGCACCCGGCGCTCGCCGCCGCGGCCAGCCCGCTCACGCACGTGAGCGAGTCCGCCGCGCCGCTGCTGGTCGTGCACGGCACCGCCGACGACGTCGTGCCCATCACGCAGAGCGAAACCCTCGTCGCCACGTACTGGCAGGCAGGCGCCGACGCCGAGTTCACGTGGCTCGAGGACACCGGCCACGTCTACGGCCTCGGTACCCGCGAAACCATGACCACCGCGGGCATCGGCTTCCTCCGCGAACGGTTCGGTGCTCCGAGCCCGAGGACCCGGAGCACCGAACAGAACTGAAGACCTACAGCTGCACACCGCGCGTCAGCGCACCGTCGGCCACCAGGTTGGTGCCGGTGATGAACGACGCCAGCGGGCTGGCCAGCACGGTCACCGCGTAGGCGATCTCCTCCGGGGTGCCCATGCGGCCCATCGGGTTGAGGCCCAGGGCCTGGTTGAACAGCTCCGGGTTGCCGCTCTCGGTGCTGTGCCAGATGCCGCCCTCGAAGTAGGTGTTGCCGGGCGAGACCGTGTTGGCGCGGATGCCCTTCGGGGCCAGCTGGAACGCCAGGCCCTGGATGTAGTGCACGACCGCGGCCTTCATGGTGCCGTACGCGGGGGCGGCGAAGTCGATCTCGCGGCCCGAGACGCTGGAGATGGCGATGATCGAGGCGGCCTCGCTGCGTTCCAGGTGCGGGAGCGCCGTCTCGGCGACGCGCACCGTGTGCATGAGGTCGACCTCGAAGCTGGAGCGCCAGTTCTCCTCGGTCGGGCCGATGGACAGGGCGCTGACGTTCGCCACCACGATGTCGAGGCCGTCCAGGTCGGCCGCGGCACGCTCGACCCACGCGGTCAGCGCCTCGCCGTCGGCGACGTCCACGGCCTCGCCCGACACCGTCGCGCCCGCGTCGCGGAACTCCTTCTCGGTGGCGCGCACCTCGGATTCGGTGCGCGCGCAGAACGCCACCGCGGCGCCCTCACCCGCGAGCGAGGCGACGACCGCGCGCCCGATCCCCTTGGTACCGCCGGTCACCAGGGCTTTGCGCCCGGCCAGCCGCAGATCCATGCGTTTTCCTCCTAGAGCTTCGCGGCCTGCTCGCGCAGGTACCGGTGCATTCCGCCGTAGGCCTCGCCCGTGGGCAGCAGGCGCTTGGCGATCTTGGTGACGGCGCTGTAGTTCGCGTCGACGACGTTGGCCAGCGGGGCCTGGCTGATCTGCGTGAGCAGCTGGTAGGCGTCGAGCGGGTCGAGCCCGTAGAGCTCGCCGAGCCAGCCGATCATGCCGTGCTGGCTCGAGCGCCACGCGTCCTCCAGCGGGCGCGAGGACGCGACGACCACGTAGTTCTCGTCCTGCTCGATGCGCGGCCACACCGGGGCACCGCCCTTGATCAGCTCCACGATCAGCGTCACGTTCATGGCGCCTTCCACGGCCGTGCCGCAGGCCTCGCCCTCACCCTGGCGGTAGTGCCCGTCGCCGACCGAGAACAGCGCGCCCGGCACGTTCACGCCGAGGTAGCAGGTGCTGCCCGCCTTCATCTCCGGCGTGTCCATGTTGCCGCCGAACATGTCCGGCACCAAGGACGTGCGGACCTCCCGCCCGGCCGGCGCGACACCCACCGTGCCGAGCATCGGCTCCACCGGCAGGTCCACGCGGAAGTCGCCGCGCAGCGCCTCGAACACCACGACCTGCTTCTCGCGGTCGAGCTGGTAGATCCAGGTCAGCTCGGGCAGCGGCTCGTGCAGCATCGCCGTGCGGTCGGTGGCGGTGAGCCCGCCGAAGAACGGGATGGTCGCCGACGCGGCCCAGTCGCGCGCCGGTTCCAGGTCCACGAAGTGCAGCGCCAGTGTGTCACCGGGTTCCGCGCCGTCCACAAAGAACGGTCCCGTCTGCGGGTTGACCTCGCGCATGTCGAGCTTCTCGCTCGGCTTGTCCGACGCGCTCTGCAGCCGGCCGCTGAACGCGTCCTCCGTCCACAGTTTCAGCACCGTGCCGGGTTTCACCTTCCGGATGGGGGCGACCCCGCCGAAGGTCCACGCGTACTGCTCGCGTTCGGGGGTGAACTCGACGATCTCCACGCTGGCTCCTCATGCCGAAGGCTGCACTCGACCGGCCCCCCGCCGCGGTCGATCTTGCCGACCCGAGCGGCCGCGGGCAAGTCAGCGCGCCGGTGTCCGTGACGGGGTTAGCATGGAACGCCTGACGTGACGGGGAGACCCAACGCCGCGCCAAACCTGTTCACCGACGAACGAGGAAGGCGGCAAGAAATTCATGGCAGGCAACAAAGCGGTCAGTTATGTAGGCCCGGGCAAGGTCGAGGTCGACACGATCGAGTACCCCGGCTTCGTGCTCAAGGACGGGCCGGGGGTGAACCCGGCGAACGTAGGCCGGGAAACCCAGCACGGTGTGATCCTGAAAAACGTCGCGACCAACATCTGCGGCTCCGACCAGCACATGGTCCGCGGCCGCACGACGGCACCGCAGGGACTGGTGCTGGGCCACGAGATCACCGGAGAGGTGATCGAGACCGGTCGTGACGTGGAGTTCATCAAGGTGGGCGACCTGGTTTCGGTGCCCTTCAACATCGCGTGCGGACGCTGCCGCAACTGCAAGGAGGGCAAGACGGGCATCTGCCTGAACGTGAACCCGGACCGGCCGGGTTCGGCCTACGGCTACGTCGACATGGGCGGCTGGGTCGGCGGCCAGGCGGAGTACGTGATGGTGCCCTACGCCGACTGGAACCTGTTGAAATTCCCGGACCGCGACCAGGCGATGGAGAAGATCCTCGACCTCACGATGCTCTCGGACATCTTCCCGACCGGCTTCCACGGCTGCGTCACGGCGGGTGTCACGGTGGGGTCGACGGTCTACGTGGCGGGAGCCGGCCCGGTGGGGCTGGCCGCGGCCGCGTCGGCGCAGCTGCTCGGGGCCGCGGTGGTGATCGTGGGCGACCTCAACGCCGAACGGCTCGCGCAGGCCCGCAGCTTCGGCTGCGAGACCATCGACGTGTCGCAGGGCGACCCGAAGGACCAGCTCGCCGCGATCGTGGGCGAGCCGGAGGTCGACTGCGCGGTGGACGCCGTCGGGTTCGAGGCGCGCGGGCACGGGCGCGAGTCGGCGACCGAGCACCCCGCGACGGTGCTCAACTCGCTGATGGACCTCACGCGCGCGGGCGGGGCGTTGGGCATCCCCGGCCTGTACGTGACGGGCGATCCCGGGGCCGGCGACGAGGCGGCGCGCCACGGCTCGCTGTCGATCCGGATCGGGCTGGGCTGGGCGAAGTCGCACTCGTTCACCACGGGCCAGTGCCCGGTGATGAAGTACCACCGGAAGCTGATGATGGCGATCCTGAACGACCGCGTGCAGATCGCGAAGGCCGTGAACGCGACGCCGATCAGCCTCGGCGACGCGCCGCGCGGCTACCACGAGTTCGACCAGGGCGCGGCACGCAAGTACGTGCTCGACCCCCACGGTCTGCTCAACTGAGCACCATCCGGTGGAGCGGCGCCGCGGCGCCGCTCCACCGGCTCGGCTCAGACCCGCGCCAGGTCTTCGGCCGGTTCCGGAACGGGCTGTTCGAGCGCGGCGCCGTACAAGGCGATCTTCGTCCGGATGTGCTCCTGGTGCCCGCGCAGCCGGTCGATCTGCTCGGCCACGCGCGTCTCGTGGTCCTGCAGCACGGCGAGGCGTTCGGCCTGGGTGTCGTCGCCCTCGCGCAGCAGCTCCACGTAACGCAGCATCTCCGCGATCGGCATCTCCGTGTCGCGCAGGCAGCGCAGCAGGTGCAGGAACCGCAGGTCGTCCTCGGTGAAGCGACGGCGCCCACCCGTGGTGCGGTGGACGTCGCGCAGCAGGCCGATGCGCTCGTAGTAGCGGAGCGTGTCGATGGTGAAGCCGGTCCGGGCGGTCACTTCGGCGGGTGAGTAGGAATCCACCCGTCCAGACTCCCACCTGGAGCGCGCTCCAGGTCAAGCTCCGGGTCCGGGTCGTTGCGCTGGGCGGCGCTCGACCGAGCGCGCGCCGACGAGCAGGCCCGCGATGCCGGGCCGTCGTGAGCGCCCCGTGCATTCCGACCTGCGCCGGCGTGTGGCCGGTGCGCACGGCAAACGACGAAGCCTCGCGCGCGGTGTCCCGCAGCTACATCGACACGGGCGGCAGCGAGGAGTCCGTCGGCGAGGCGAAGCAGCTCAGGGACACGCTCGGGGCGCCGGAGCTGGGCCTGCCGGCGGGGTGCTCGACCGGCTCACGGACGTGAGCCGGTCGAGCTGCCGTTCCCGCACGACATCCTCGCCCGGTTGCGGTGACCGCCGATCAGGCCTCGCCGCCGAGCCGGTCCACTGTGGACGCCGGGCCGAACTCCGATTCGAAGCGCGCCAGGAGATCGGCGAGCAGCGTGTTGAGGGTCGCCAGGCGGTCGGGTTCGAGGGCGCCCGCGAAGAGGCCGCGTTCGTCGTCGGTGCGCTGTTTCGTCGCGGCGGCCCAGCGGGCGCGGCCCTTGCGGGTGAGGCGGATCGGGCGGCGGCGGCCGTCGGCGGCCGGGACGCGTTCGACCAGTCCCGCGCGGGCGAGCCGGTCGATGCGGACGCTGACGGTGCCCGACGTGACGCCCAGCAGGTCACCGAGCTCCTTGGGGGTGAGCACGGGTGGCTCACCGGAGCGGTGCAGGGCCGAGAGGGCCTGCCAGTCGCCGGGCGTGAGGTCGTGGTCGGCGGCCGCGCGGCCCAGCACCTGCTCGAACTGCCGCGACAGCCGCCCGATCCGCTGGCGCGCGGCCTCGACGTCCGCGTCGACCCCGGCGGGCATCACGCGCAGCCACGCCGCGAGGCCGGCGCCGACCGAGTCCTGGTCCACTGGACACTCCCTTGAGTCTCAAGGTAGTTTGGTTTGAGTATCAAGATACCGCGAATCGAGGAGACGGACATGAGCCGGGTCTGGTTCATCACGGGCACGAGCGCCGGTTTCGGGCGGGTGCTCGCCGAGGCGGTGCTCGCGCGCGGCGAGCGGGTGGTCGCGACCGCGCGGGACGTCGAGTCGGTGAAGGACTTCGCCGAGCGGGCGCTCGTCGCGCGCCTGGACGTGACCGACCCAGCGTCGATCCGCTCGGCCGTCGACGCCGCGCTCGCCGAGTACGGGCAGATCGACGTGCTCGTGAACAACGCGGGCCACGGTCTCATCGGCGCGCTCGAGGAGCTCACCGACGAGCAGACGCGCAAGGTCATGGAGACCAACGTGTTCGGTGTGCTCGCCGTGACGCGCGCCGTGCTGCCGCACATGCGCGCGCGGCGCAGCGGGCACATCGTGCAGCTCTCCTCCGTGGGCGGCGTCGTCGGCAACCCGGGCCACGCGATCTACGCGACGTCGAAGTTCGCACTGGAAGGCATGTCCGAGGCCCTCGCCGGCGAGGTGGGGCCGCTCGGGATCCGCGTCAGCATCGTCGAGCCGGGCCCCTTCCGCACCGAGTTCGCCGGCCGCTCCATGACGTTCGCCGACCCGATCGCCGACTACGCCGACACCCCCGCCGGGCGGCTGCGCTCGCAGTTCTCCGCACAGGACGGGCACCAGCCCAACGATCCGGCCCGCGCCGCCGCGGCCATCCTCACGCTCGTCGACACCCCCGGCGCACCACTGCGGCTGCCCCTAGGCCCGGAGGCGGTCACGCGGATCAGGGCGAAGCTGGAGAAACAGCTGGCGGACCTCGCGGAGTGGGAGGCGGTCGCGCTGGACACGCGGTATCCGGACGCGTGAATCCGCGCGCTCGGGCCGCAGCCCGGCAGGAGCCGACACGCGCGCGGGCGGCGCCCTCGCGGGAGCCAGGTGCCTGAGACGGTTCAGCACCCGGCTCCCCCGGCTGCGCCGTAGCACCTCCCGCGACCGCCACGTGGGTGCGCCGGACCGGTGGGCACCGGGCGCGCGCAGCCCCAGACGTGGTCACGCCCCAGGTCAGAAGCGGTAGCGCAACACGCACGTCCCCCGCCTCGCCACCGCCGTGCTGCGCGCGGCCAGGCGGGTGAACCAGCGCAGCGCGAGCGGCTGCGACGCGACCTCGGGCGCGCGGGAAGCGAACTGCTCGTCGACCAGCTCCAGCTTCGGCACCCAGCGCTGCGGGACGCGCGGGTCGTCGAAGCCGGGGTTGGCCACGACGCCCGCGATGGAATCGGTGCCGCCGTAGTGCTTGATGGCCCAGACGTGGAAGCGCGTGTAGCTGTTGAACGCGATCTCGCCCACCGGGAAGCGGCCGGCGATCCCGGCGAGCAGGGCGACGAACGCGTCCTGCGGCAGGAAGGCGACGAGCCCGTCGGCGACCGCCACGGCGGGCCGGCCGGCCGGAATGCGCTCGAGCCACGCCGGGCCGGTGAGGTCGGCGGCCATCAGGTGTGCGTTCGCGGGCCGGGACAGGAGCCGTTCGCGCACCGAGACCACGGCCGGCAGGTCGAGGTCGTACCAGTCCACTGTGGAGGGTGGTCGCACGCGTTCGATCCGGCCGTCGAGGCCGCAGCCGAGCTCCAGCACCACGGCGTCGGGGTGGCGGCCGACGAACGAGCGCACCACGTCGTCGAGCATGCGCGAGCGCACGGCGATGTCGAACACCTGACTCTTCGCCAGCGGCCCCGCGGCGGGGTCGTGCCCGAGTGCCGCCACGACGCCCGCGGCCGTCGGGTCGCCGAGCACCGGATGGGGTGCGCGGGCGTCGAGCGCGCGGCCGTCGAGGGTGAGGTACAAGCTGTTCTCCACCGCGGTGAACGCCGTCGCGTCCATGGTGACCCCCTTTCCCGATCGGGAAACTACGACTGTCCACCGGGGTCCGTCAACTCGGGTTTTCCCTGTGTTGCAATGGCTGTCACGAGTGCAACGGGGCGTCCGCGTTGCAATGACGGCGTACGCTCGGGCGCATGCCGGGAAGCCGTCTGACCCACGAGGACCGCCGATCCGTCGCCGAGGGGCTGAAAGCCGGGCTCGCCTACGCCGAGATCGCGCGGCTCCTCGGGCGGCCGACGTCGACCGTGAGCCGGGAGGTCCGGCGCAACGGCGGCCCGCGCGGCTACCGCGCCGACCACGCCCAGGAGGCCACGCACGAGCGGGGCCGGCGCGTGCCCACGGGCGCTCCGGCGGTGAGCGGGTTCGAGGAGAGGTTCACGGAGATGATGGTCCGCACCGGACTCCCGCGGATGCCGGCCCGCGTGCTCGCCACGCTCCTCACCAGCGACCGGCGCGCGCTCTCGGCGGCGGACCTCGTGACGCGCGTGCGCGTGAGCCCGGCGTCGGTGTCCAAGGCGATCGCGTACCTGGAGCAGCTCGAGCTCGTCCGGCGCGTCAGCGAGCCCGGCCGCCGTGAGCACTACCGGGTCGACGACGACGCCTGGTACCGCTCGTGCCGTCGCGAAGCCGACGTCTGCACCGCGTGGGCCACCTCGGCGCGCGAGGGCGCCGACCTGCTGGCCGGCTCCCCCGCCGCCGCGCGGCTGGCCGCGATGGGCGACTACTTCGACCACGTCGGCCGCGACCTCGCCGATTCGGCCGAACGGTGGCGGCACGTCTTCGCCGCCGGGTGATCAGGACGCGGCGGACAGCCCGCCGTCGATGGTCACGATGGTGCCGCTGATGTAATCGGCGCGGGCCGAGGCCAGGAAGGCCACGAGGTCGGCGACCTCGCCCGGCTCGGCGACGCGGCGCGAGGGCAGCGCGGCGAAGCTCGCGTCGACGTCGTCGTTGGCCGCCCGCATGGTGGCGATCCGCTCGGTGGCCACCGGGCCGGGGTTCACGCCGACCACGCGCACTCCGTCGCGCGGGCCCTCGGCGCCGAGCGCGCGCGTGAAGGCCATCAGCGCCGCGTTGCCCGCACCGCCGGCGATGTACTCCGGCTTCGGCCGCTCGCCGCCGGCGCCGATCACGTTGACGATCACGCCGCGGCCCTGCACGCGAAGCCGCGCGTAGACGAGCCGGGTGAGGTCGACGCAGCCGAAGACCTTGAGGTCCCACGCGTGCCGCCACCGGTCGGCGCCGACCTGGTCCAGCGTGCCGGCCGGGATGTCACCGGCGTTGTTCACGAGGATGTCGGCGTCGGCCGTGGCCTCGGCGAGCCGTTCGAGATCGGCGGTTTCGCGCAGGTCGACGACGTGCACGGTCACCTCTACCCCGTGCGCATCCCGCAGCTTCCTGGCGAGGGCTTCGAGCGCGTCGCCGCTGCGCGCGGCCAGGTGCAGGTGGCTGCCCTCGGCGGCGAGCACCTCGGCCACGGCCGCGCCGATGCCTTTCGACGCGCCGGTCACCAGGGCACGCCTGCCGCGGAGTTTCAGGTCCATCGCTCGTCCTCACGATCTTCGCCGGTGGTCCCCAGTCTGCCGAAGGTCACCGGCGGCCCGCCATGTCTCGTGGGTCTCAGGCGGGGCGTCTCAGGGGAGCGTGTCCAGGAAGGGCGCGTGCGCGTTCTGGAACGCCCAGCCCGAGAAGTGGTCCCAGTTGATCGACCACGTCATGAGGCCCCGCAGGCCCGGCACGGTGCCGCCGCGCAGGGTGTAGCCGCCGCAGCCCGTGCCCTTCGTGAGGCAGGTCAGGGCCGTCTGCACGTCGGCGGGGGCGGTGTAGCCGTTGCCCGCGTTGCCGGTGGCCGGCACGCCCAGGGCGATCTGGTCGTCGCGCAGGCCGGGGAAGAACGCGCCGCCGGCGACGGGGAAGCCGGCCTTGAGCATGTCGGTCATCGCGATGTGGAAGTCGGCGCCGCCCATGCTGTGGTACTGGTTGTCGAGGCCCATGACCGGCCCGGAGTTGTAGTCCTGAACGTGCAGCACGGTCAGCGAGTCGCGCAGGGCGTTGATCACCGGCAGATACGCGCCGGTGCGCTGGTCGCCGGCCGAAGAGCCGCCGTAGAACTGGTAGCCGACCTGCACGAAGAACGTCTCGGGCGCCATCGTGAGCACGAACCCGCTGCCGTAACGGGCCTTCAGCGTCTTGAGCGCGGAGATCAGGTTCACCACGACCGGGGTGGTCGGGTTGCGGAAGTCGGTGTCGCCCGCGTTCAGCGACAGCGAGTGGCCCTCGAAGTCGACGTCGAGCCCGTCGAGGCCGTACTTGTCGATGATCGCGGAGACGGAGCTGACGAACGCGTCGCGCGCGGCCGTGGTGGTGAGCTGCACCTGGCCCTTCTCGCCGCCGATGGAGATGAGCACCTTCTTGCCTTGCGCCTGCTTCGCGCGGATCGCCGCGATGAAGTCGGCGTCGCTCTCCACGCCGGCGCATTCGGTCGCCGGGCAGCGGTTGAAACGGATCTCGCCGGACGTCGGCGTGGTCGGCTCGCCGAACGCGAGGTCGATGATGTCCCACGCGTCGGGCACGTCGGCCATGCGGACGTAGCCGGAACCGTTGGCGAAGCTGGCGTGCAGGTAGCCGATGAGCGCGTGCTTCGGCAGGCCGGCGTTGGTGCAGCCGCCGGTGCTGCCCGACACGGTGGCGCTGCGCGGCGACTCCCCCGCCGCGTTGTACGCGGCGACGGTGTAGCTGTGCGTGGTGCACGGCGACAATCCGGTCAACGTCGCCGAGGTGCCCGTGACCGTGGTGCGCAGCGTGCCGTCCTCGTAGACGCGGTAGCCGGTCACGGTGCCCGCCGGCGCGGTCCACGTCAGGCCGATCGAGGTGCTGGTGACCGCGCCCGGCCGGAGCGCGGCCGGCGCGCTCGGCGCACCGGCGGTGCCGCCACCCGGGCCGTCGAGGCTGACGTCGTCGGCGTAGTAGGTGCCGCCGCCGTACCAGCCGTGCAGGTAGAGCTGCGCGGAGGTCTGGCTCGTGCCCGTGGTGAACGACAGCGCCAGGCGGGTGTAGTCGCCCGAGCCCGCCCAGGTCGAAGGCCCTCCGGTGACGCCAAGGTAGACCGGATTGCCCCGCACCCACGCCTCCACGGCGTACGTCGTGTCCGGCCGCACGGACACCGTCTGGCTGCACTGGCCGGTGTCCGCCGCGGACGCCGTCACGGCCAGCGCTCCCGCGCCCGAACGCACCGGCGAAGCCACGGTGGCCGCCCCGCTGGCGCACTCCCACCCGGCCGTCGACCCGGCGTCGAACCCGGGGTTGACCAGCAGGGTCGCGGCCCCGGCACTACCGGGCACGGCCACGAGCCCACCCAGGGCCACGGCGACCGCGGCCAGGAACAGGGACAGTCGGGAACGCCTCATCGCGTACCTCCGGCTTCGGCGGGGAGGAACCCATTGTCTGGACCAATATGCGAAATGTCCAGACCACTCCTCGAAGGACACCCGGACGCCGAGCCGCGGGCGGGACTTCTGCCGAAGAGGGGGGCTAGGTAGAGTTCTTGCGTGGCCGGTCCACGGATGGCCCTCCCGACGCAGCTGGTGCTCCACACGATGCTGCGGGAACCCGCCCAAGAGCTGTACGGGCTCGAGATCTGCGCTGCCGCCGGGCTGCCCAGCGGCACGATCCACCCGATCCTCGCGCGCCTCGAGAAGGCGGGCTGGCTGCGGTCGCGGTGGGAGGAAGCGGATCCGGCGCAGGCGGGCCGGCCGCGACGGCGCTACTACCGGCTCGACCCCGACGGGCTCGAGAATGCGCGGGACGCGTTGCACCGCGCGGAAACGTCGGCGCGCGCGTTGACGCGGCTGCGTCCGGGCCTGACGGGGGACGCGCGGTGAACCCGCCCCTCGACCTGTTGCTGGGCCTGGACCGGATGCTCGGCCGGACCCACGACGACGTCGCCGCGAACCTGCTGCCCCACTTCAGCATTTCGCGGCGGATGGTGGACCTGCCCGTGGTCGCGCCGCGGCTGCGCGAGCTGTGCCGTGAGCTCGAGGTGCTGGCCGACCTCGCGGGCCCCGCCGAGCTCCCTCCTTCGCTGGGCAACGCGCAGTCCTACGCGTGGCGCGCGCTGGCCCTCGTGGGTGACAGCACCGACCGGGCCGACCACGACCTCGCGAGGCGTTGCGTGACCGAGCTGGTGGACCAGCTCGACCTGGCGCGCTCCGACGTCGTCCGAGTGCTCACCGAACACGGCCTCGGTACGCGCCGCCCCCGCTGGAGCGGCTGGGCGGGGCCGGGCGCGACACGCACGCAGGTCATCGCCTTCTCCCGGATCACGGCCACCTGCGCGGCGGCGTTGCTGCCGGCCGGGAGCCGGGCCGAGTACGCCGAGCTGTTCCTCTCCGAACTGCGCGACCTCGCCGAGGCACGCAGCGGCCGGTGGGCCCAGGTGCGCTACGCCTGCCGGGTGCTCCTGCGCGCGCCCCGGCTGCGGCGCGCGCTGGGCTGAGCCCCTGCGGGTCGCCGGTGACACCGGTGAGCGGGCGAAATAGGCTGAGCCCGTCCGAAGGTTTCACGAACGGAGAGTGCCGGCTGATGTCCGACAGCTACACCGCAGCGATCGTCCCCTCGCCCGAGGCCGGGGTGCGGCTGCGTCCCGAGGGAGGCGAGCTGCCGACCGACGCGAACGACGTCAACCTGCTCGGCATGGCCATCGCGCTGGCACTCGGGCGAGCCGGGTACGAGCACCACCCCGAGCCGCGCGACCCGCAGCTGCAGACGCTCGACGCGCTGATCGCCGGCGACACCGTGATGCCGTGGCGCCGGCCCGGTGACGAGACCGGCGAGACCGACGAGCAGCAGCTCACGTGCACCCGCGGCGCCGGCGGCGCGTGGCGCTGCGAGGTCAAGTCCGCCTGAGCCGCCGCGGCACCCTGGCCCGAGCGGCCCGGAGCGCCGCGCCTGGTCCCCCGCGCTGCCCGAACGGGCCGCGGTGCTGCCCGCTCTCCCGGCGAACCCTGTCCCCAATGGTCTGGACCTGTTAGCGTCCGGCGGTCTTCTTCCCCGTCGAAGGGAAAACGATCGTGCTGAGACGTCTGGTCACGGCCGGGGCCGGGGCGGCCCTGGTACTCGCCTCGCTCGCAGCGCCGGCAACGGCGACCACACCGGCACCCGCCCCGGCCGCGGCGAATCACCAGCCGGACCACAAGGTCATGGCCTACTTCGCCGACTGGGACGTGTACGCCCGCAACTACCACGTCAAGGACATCGAGACCTCCGGCTCCGCCGCGAAGCTCACCCACATCAGCTACGCGTTCGGCACCGTCTCGGCCGGCCAGTGCGCGTTCGGCGACGAGTGGGCCGACGCCGACCAGCCCTACGACGCCGCCACGAGCGTCGACGGGCAGGCCGACAGCACGGCACCCGGTGCGTTGCACGGCAGCTTCAACCAGCTCCTCCAGCTCAAGAAGCTGCACCCGAACCTGAAGATCGTCTGGTCGTTCGGCGGCTGGACCTTCTCCCCCGGCTTCACCGAGGCCGCGAAAGACCCCGCGAAGTTCGCGGACTCCTGCTACGCCCTCGTGAACGACCCGCGCTGGGCCGGGCTCTTCGACGGCATCGACGTCGACTGGGAGTACCCCAACGCGTGCGGCCTCGAATGCGACGTCAGCGGCCCCGCCGCCTTCACCAAGGTCGTCCAGGCGCTGCGCGCCAGGTTCGGGAAGCAGCTCGTGACCGCGACGATCACCGCGGACGGCACGTCCGGCGGCAAGATCGACGCCACCGACTACGCGGGCGCGAGCCGCTACCTCGACTGGTACAACGTGATGACCTACGACTACTTCGTCGCCGGCGCCGCCCCGACCGGTCCCACCGCGCCGCATTCGCCGCTGCGCTCCTACTACGGCATTCCCACCGCGGGGTTCTACGCCGACGCCGCCATCCAGAAGCTACGCGGTGACGGCGTGCCGTCGGCGAAGCTCTTGCTGGGCCTCGGGTTCTACGGCCGCGGCTGGGACGGCGTCACGCAGAAGCAGCCCGGCGGCACCGCGACCGGCCCGGTGAAGGGCACCACCACGGGCGAGGACGGCGTCGAGGACTACAAGGTCCTGAAAACCACGTGCCCGTCCAACGGCCTGATCGCCGGCACCGCCTACGCGAAGTGCGGCTCGCAGTGGTGGAGCTACGACACCCCGGCGACGGCGTCGGCCAAGGCCGGCTACGCGCAGTCGCAGGGGCTCGGCGGCGTCTTCGGCTGGGAGCTGTCCGGCGACACCACGAACGCCGAGCTGCTCTCCGCGATCGCCCGCTGATCGCCGCCGGGGCCCGGGCCACGACCCCGGGCCCCGGTGAAAAGCCCGTCGTTGTCCGGTTCGGGCGGCTCTGCGAATACTGGGTGATGCCCGAAGACCCCGCCGAAGCCATGGCGGCGCGCGTGTTCGACGCCGCCGTCGCGACTTCCGACCTCATCGCGATCGCGCTCGGCGACCGCCTCGGCTACTACCGCTCCCTCGCCGGCGGCGACCGCACGCCCGCCCAGCTCGCGGAGACGACCGGGACCGACGAGCGGTGCGCCCGCGAATGGCTCGAACAGCAGGCGGTGTCGGGGTTCCTGGAAGTCACCGGAGCCGACGAAGAGCGGCACTACCGCTTCGCCCCCGGCGCCGAGACGGTGCTCGCCGACCAGGACGCGCTCGCCTACCTCAGCCCGCTCGCGCGCCAGCTCGTGAGCGCCGCCGGGCACGTGCCCGAGGTCGCGGAGGCATTCCGCACCGGCCACGGTTTCCCGTGGGCCGGCTACGGCGCCGACATGCGGGAATCGCAGGCGGCGCTCAACCGTCCGGGTTTCCTGCACCTGCTGGCGCCCCAATGGCTGCCCGCGATGCCCGACGTGCTCGTGCGCCTGGCCGACGGTCCCTCGCGCGTCGCCGACATCGGCTGCGGTGGCGGCTGGGCCGCGATCGCCCTGGCGCGCGCGTTCCCCCGGACCCGCGTCGACGCGTACGACCTCGACCCAGCGTCGGTGGAGCTCGCCCGGACCAACGTCGCCGAAGCCGGCCTCGCCGACCGGATCACCGTGCACCGCCAGGACATCGGCACGGTCGAAGCCGAACCGTACGACCTCGTGATGGCCTTCGAATGCCTGCACGACCTGCCCTACCCGGTGCGCGCGCTCGCGGCGATGCGCGGCCTCGGCGGGCCGGTGCTCGTGGCCGACATGAAGGTCGCCGACGAGTTCACCGCACCCGGCGACGCGGTCGAGCGGCTGATGTACGGCTTCAGCGTGGCGATCTGCCTGCCCGACAGCATGAGCAGCCCGAGCTCGGCCGCCACCGGCACCGCGATCCGCCGCTCGACCGTCGAGGCCTACGCGCGCGAGGCCGGGTTCGACCGCGTCGAGACCCTGCCGATCGACCACGACATGTGGCGCTTCTACCGGCTCGGCTGAGCGCTCACTGGATGCGCCGCTCCACGCCGGCCCAGGCCTTCTCGCGCAGCACGTACTTCCGGATCTTCCCGGTCGAGGTCTTCGGCAGGTCCCCGAACGTCACGGACTTCGGCGCCTTGAACCGCGCCAGCCGCTCGCGCACGAACTCGACGATCTCGGCCTCCGTGGCCCTCTCGCCGTCGCGCAAGGTCACGTACGCGGCGGGCACCTCGCCCCAGCGGTCGTCCGGCACGGCGACCACCGCCACCTCCAGCACGGCCGGGTGCTCGGCGATCGCCTGCTCCACCTCCACCGACGCGATGTTCTCGCCACCGGAGATGATCACGTCCTTGCTGCGGTCGCGCAGCTCGACGTAGCCGTCCGGGTGTACGACGCCGAGGTCGCCGGTGCGGAACCACCCGTCGGGCACGGCGGCGCGCGTCGCTTCGGGATCGTCGAGGTAGCCGAGCATGACGTTGTTGCCGCGCAAGGCGATCTGGCCGACGGTGGCACCATCGGCGGGCACGTCGGTGCCGTCGTCGGCGATCACGCGGGCGGTGCACGAGATCATGTTGCCCACGCCTTGGCGTGCTTTGAGCCGCGCCTGTTCCTGCTCGTCGAGCGCGTTCCACTCGGGGCGCCAGTCGCAGATCATCGCCGGGCCGTAGGTTTCGGTCAGGCCGTAGAGGTGCGTCACGTCGAAGCCGAGCTCGCTCATGCGCCGCAGGATCGCCGGCGACGGCGGCGCTCCCCCGGTGGCGACGCGCACCGTCGTTTCGACCCGCG
This sequence comes from Amycolatopsis sp. NPDC049253, assembly GCF_040678995.1. Taxonomy (NCBI): domain Bacteria; kingdom Bacillati; phylum Actinomycetota; class Actinomycetes; order Pseudonocardiales; family Pseudonocardiaceae; genus Amycolatopsis; species Amycolatopsis sp. NPDC049253. The sequence goes on from NZ_JBFAQX010000026.1 coordinate 105,622, forward strand.
CCGCTTCCGGCGCGTAGGCGAGCATCGACAGCACGGTCGGCGCGCCGTTGAGGTGCGTCACGCCCTGCTCGCGGATCAGCTGCCACACGCGGGCGGGCTCGACCTTCGGCAGGCACACGTGCGTGGCCGCGGCCGCGGTGACCGCCCACGGGAAGCACCAGCCGTTGCAGTGGAACATCGGCAGCGTCCACAGGTGCACCGCCGAGGGCGACAGGCCGGTGTGCCCGACCATCGCCAGCGCCTGCAGGTACGCGCCGCGATGGCTGTACAGCACGCCTTTCGGCCGGCCGGTGGTGCCGGAGGTGTAGTTGATCGACAGCACGGACCGCTCGTCCTCGGGCGTGATCGCCAGCGGCTCGGCGGCCGCGAGCAGCCGCTCGTACTCCTCGCCCGCGCGGATCCGGTGGGGCGCGGTTCCGGGCAGCAGCGCGACGGCGTCTTCGACCAGCTCGTCGAACACCGGGTCGTGGACCAGCACCGCCGCTTTCGCGTGCTCCAGGATGTAGGCGACCTCGCGCGCCGCGAGCCGCGTGTTCACCGCGACGAGCGGCACGCCCGCCCACGGCACGCCGAAGTTGGCCTCCAGCAGCACGTGGGTGTTGGGCGCCAGCACGGCCACCGGCCGCCCGTCGGCGAGCGGCGCCAGCGCCCCGGCGAGCCGGCGGCACCGCTCGTGCAGCTCGGCGTAGGTCCAGCGGTCTTCACCGTCGACCACGGCGATCCGGTCCCCGTGCGCGGCCGCGGCGCGGTCGAGGTAGGCGATCGGGGTGAGCGGCTCGTACGACAGGGTGCTGATGGAGTCCACGGATTCCTCTCCCGGCTTCGGCGACGGTGCCGCTGCAGAGAATAGGCCGCGCTCAGCCTCCGAAACCGGGAATGTGAGGCACGAGCGACTCCGGCGGCGGCCCGGGCGGGCCCGAGACCAGCTGCACCACGGCCCCGGCCCCCGACGCCCCCGTCAGCCGCACCGCGAGCACCCCGGTCTGGGCCTCCGGCCGCGGCACGGCACCCGAGTAGCACGCCGACCCGCCCCCACCCTCGTAGAACGTCGAGACACAGCCGGTGGTCAGGTTCCCGGAGCCGCCGCCGTGCGCGCCCTTGAGCTCGTAGTCCACGCCGGCGGGCCCGATGCGGGTGATCGACAGCGTGTCGACGTCGCCCCGGCCACCCGCCGGGAGGTCGACCGGTTTCGTCACGAGGACTTCGCAGTTGCCGTCGGCGCAGGCGGCGTAGTCGCGCCCGTCGGCCGCGTCCGGCAGCTCGCCGCCGGCGGGGTGCGCCTGGCCGGTCGTGCTCGCACTGCAGCCGGTGACAACCAGCAGCAGCAACGGGGTGAACCAGTTGCGGGCCATCGGGCTTCCTCCCTCGCGTCGGGAGGAAGGTAACGCCGCAACGGCGGGAGGGGTCCCGGTCCGCGACGTCGGCGCTGACGCGTGACGGCGTTCTCGCGCCGGGGTCGAGCGGCGCGATCGGAGGTCGTCACCCTGACGTCGCGCCTTCCTGTTCGGCGAGGAACGTGTCGAGCCGTTCGAAGAGGCCCGCGAGAACTTGTGCCTCCTGCTCCCGGTGCGAGGTTCCGCCGGTCGCCGGCATCGGGGAGGGCGATCTGCCGGATCTGGGCCTCCCCGACGAGGTTCGGGCCGACCTGGTGATTCGCCATCAACCAGTCGCGCCACCCTCCCAAGCCCGGCCTGCCCTCCCGGTGGGCCGCCCGGTCGTAGCCGTTCAGGAAAGCCACCACCGCGGCGAGAGACACCGGGCCGACGAACATGCCGGGCCGCTCGGCGAACTGGGCGAAGTACTCACGCTCGCTGAGGTCGGTCAGGTCGGTCCCTCTGGAAACCCTGCCCGTCCCGGCCCGGGTTGTGGACCGGCTTCCGGCAGCCGGACCATGCCCCGGCGCTCACGACGCTTCACCGCACGATGCCGTCAACGGTTCGCGGCGAACCGGCCACGTTCGTGCAGTGTGGTGAAGCACATCCGTCGACTGAACCCGTCCGGTTCCCGGTGCGGCGCCGCGACAGCGGAAGGGGTCCCGGTCCACAACGGTCCGGAACCCCTCCTCGTGTTTTCTGGCTCAGCCGACCGGGCCGCTGACCGGCGTCACCGAGACGTCGTGCTGCTGGCCGGTCTGGTCCACCACGGTGATGGTGAGCTTGTCGCCCGGGTGGTGGGTGTCCATGAGCGTGGTGAGCGCGGTCGCCGAGTCGACGGCCTTGCCGTCGACGGCGGTGATCACGTCGCCGCCGGTGAGGCCGGCCGAGGCCGCGGGGCCGCCCGCGACGACGTCCTGGATCTGCGCACCGGTCGAGCCGCCCTGGGCCTGGCCCTGGGCCTGGCCGCCCTGGGCCTGGCCCTGTCCCTGGCCGAAGCCGCCCGGGGCCTGCTGTGCCTGGCCGGCGTCGCTCACGGACACGCCGAGGAACGCGCTCTGTCCGATGTGGACGGAGTCGGACGACTTGCCGCCGATGATCTGGTGGGCGAGGTCGATCGCCTCGTTGATCGGGACCGCGAAGCCCTGGTGCCCGCCCGAGGCGCCCTGCTGGCCGTCGCCTTCGCCGGGGCCGCCCTGGCCCAGACCGCCGTCGCCCTGGCCGAGGCCGCCCAGGCCGCCTTGGCCCTGACCCAGGCCGCCTTGGCCCTGACCCAGGCCGCCTTGCCCCAGACCGCCCTGCCCGAGACCGCCCTGCCCTTGGCCGAACCCGCCGCGGCCACGGCCGAACCCGCCTTGCCCCTGGCCGCCGTTGAACTGGAAGCCCTGCGACGCGGCGGTGTCGACGCCGATCACCTGGCCGTTGGCGTTGACCAGCGGGCCGCCGGAGTCGCCGGACTGGATGTCGGCGTCGACCTGGATCAGGCCGGTGAGCTGCTCCGACGAGCTGGCGGACTCGTCCGACGCGGTGATCGACTGGTTCAGCGCGGTGACCTTGCCCGCCGCCACGGCCGGGGTGCCGCCGGCGCCGCCCGCGTTGCCGATCCCGACCACGGCGTCGCCGACCGCGACCGCGGACGAGTTGCCGAGCGTCGCGGTCTTCAGACCGGAGGCGCCGTTGAGCTTGATCACCGCGATGTCGTGGCTGCGGTCGTAGCCGAGCACGGAGGCGGTGTAGGTCTTGCCGTCGCCGATGTCGGTCACCTTGATGCTGGTGGCGCCTTCGACGACGTGGTTGTTGGTGAGGATCTCGCCGTCGGAGGTCAGCACGATGCCGGTGCCCGCCGCGGCGGCGCTCTGGTAACCCAGCTCGGTGTTCACGTCGACCAGGCCCGGGTCGACCTTCGTCGCGATCCCGTTGGGGTCGATCGACGTGCTCGACGTGCCCCCGGGAGGAGCCACGGACCCGAAGTTCTGGTTGCCCGCGGCGGAATCCGAGCCGGGCGTCCACACGAAGTGCCCGATGCCCAGGCCGAGCACCACCGAAAGCCCGATGGCCCCGACGGCGATCGCCGCGCTGCGCATCGGCCGCGGCGGCCGGTGGTACGGCGTCTGCGGGAACTGCTGGGTGCCCGGGTACTGTCCCCACGCGCCCTGCGGTGCCCAGCCCTGGTTGTAACCGGCGTAGGGGCCGTAGTGACCCTGCTGCCCCGGCGTACCCGCCTGCCCCGCCCCGCCCGGCTGACCCGCTGCGCCGTACTGTCCGTACGCGCCCGGCTGGGTCTGGTCGCCGTGTCCGTACGGCGTGCCGCCGGTCTGCCCACCGGTCGACCCCGGCTCCTGTTCGCTCATGTTCCCGCTCCAGCCTCGTCCCGCTCCTGGCTACCGCCTCGACCAGAACACACCCCGTACCTGAGATTTTCCTTGCCGGGCTCCGTGGGAAACCTGTGGAGTTCTCCCAGGTTCGGCCGCGGATCGGGTGATTCCCCTCGCGAGCACCCAAATCGGACTCGCCTGGTGGCCGCGCGCGGCGGTGGTTACCGTCGGGGACATGGGTGAGCTGATCGAGGACGAGGCACAACGCGCGGCGCGTTTGCTGGACGCGCAGGCCAAGGCCGTCGAGCTGTTCGAAGAGGTCGAGCGGCGCGGGCTGCTCGCGCCCGGCGTGCGCGAGACCGAGGCGAGCAACGCGGTGCGCGACCTCGCGGCGGAGCTGTTCGGCGTGGACCGCTACTGGCACAAGCGGATCGTGCGCGCGGGCGAGAACACGCTGCGGCCGTACCGGGAGAACCCGCCCGACCGCGTGATCGCCGGGGACGACATCGTGTTCGTGGACTTCGGGCCGATCTTCGAGGAGTTCGAGGCGGACTTCGGGCGGACGTTCGTGCTCGGCGACGACCCCGTGAAGCTGCGGCTGCGCGACAGCCTGCCCGTGGTGTGGCAGGCCGGGCGCGAGTACTTCGAAGCCCACGCGGACGTGACCGGCGCCGAGCTGTACGAGCACGTCACCAAGCTCGCCGCCGAGGCGGGCTGGGAGTTCGGCGGCGCGCACTCCGGGCACCTCGTGGGGCAGTTCCCGCACGAGACGATCGACGGCGAGCGGATCGAGTCCTACATCGCGCCGGGCAGCGAGCGGCCGATGCGCCGGCCGGACCGCAACGGGCAGACGTCGCACTGGATCCTCGAGGTCCACCTCGTCGACCGCGAACGGCGGATCGGCGGGTTCTTCGAGGAGCTGCTCGACCTCGGCCACGAGCGGTCCGGCGGCGTCCCGGATTAGGGCGTGTCCTGTAAGTGGTTGAGCTGTGGGTCTGGTAATCGTGTGTGGTGGTTGGGCGGGGTGAGCTGACGGATCGGGCGTGGGCGGTGATCGAGCCGTTGTTGCCGCCGGTGTCCGGTGGTGGCCGGCGATGGCGTGATCACCGCCAGGTGATCAATGCGATCCTGTGGAAGCTGCGCACCGGTGCTCCGTGGCGTGACCTGCCCGAACGTTATGGGCCGTGGAAGACCGCGCATGAACGGTTGCGGTTGTGGACCAAGAACGGCACCTGGGACAAGATCCTCGACCACGTCATTGTCAAAGACGACGCCGTTGGTGATCTTGAGTGGGTCGTCTCGGTGGATTCGAGTGTTGTCCGAGCGCATCAGCACTCGGCCGGCGCCCGGAAAAAAGGGGATGCAGCGGCGAGGTCGAAGCCATCGTCGTCGACGGGGAAGAACTCGGCCGGTCCCGTGGCGGGCTGAGCACGAAGATCCACCTCGCCGTCGACGGGCGTGGCCTGCCGATGCGGTTCCTGCTCACCGCGGGCCAAGCCGGAGACAATCCGCAGCTGGTTCCGTTGCTTAACGGCATCAGCATCGCCCGGCTCGGGCCGGGTCGCCCCAGGGCGCGACCGGACGCAGTGATCGCGGACAAGGCGTATTCGCATCCCTCGACCCGTGAGGCGATGCGGCAGCGGCGGATCAATTTTGTCAGTCCGCAGCGCCATGACCAGATCGCCCGCCGCACGGCCAAAGGCTCCCGCGGCGGGCGACCACCCACGTTCGATCCTGAGGCCTACAAGCAGCGCAACGTCGTGGAACGCTGCTTCAACCGGCTCAAACAGTTCCGAGACCTCGCCACCCGCTACGCCAAACGCGCCGCCTACTACCAGGCCGAACTCACCATCGCCGCCATCGTGCTCTGGCTCCGATGACTCACAGGACAGCTCCTAGACGCAGTCCGCGGAGCCAAGAAAACAATTCTGGAAGTCCAGCACTGTGCCGTACTCGTCGGTGAGGTCGACATAGACGCGATTCGCTCCACCGGGAACGTCCGCGGAAAGGGAAACGTTGAACGAGGTGACGGTATTGCAGCGCAGGCTCGTGCTCTTCGCGTCAAGCTGTTTCGTGTCCACAAGCGACCTCGCGAGAGCCCGCTCGCATCCGCTGGAGTTCAACGACCCCACGATGCCGACGGAGCGGTTGTACCAGGTGACCCTGCCGGAGAAGTAGCCACCCGCGCCGTCCTTTACCAGAAAGTAGGAGGTGGGGTAGGCAGCTGCGCCGGCCGGTGCCGCTGCGGCGACCGTGGGCGCGGCGACGAGAGTAAGAGCAGCCGCTGCGGCGGCCACGGTCATGCTGACTCTTCTCATCGGTTTTCCCCCATTGGTAAGTTCTGGACGAAATCCATTCGAATGCTAGAAGTCGTGCAGCCGATAGGCAAGGGCCAGCGAGCTCTTCGCGCTGGCGGATCACCGACCAGCCACCCCAGCGGCTTTCCCGTTGTGGCGTGGGATGTAGGGCGTGATCCGCTGATGCCGGGCCCCGCGCAGGACGGCGGCGAAGTCGTTCGCGCGGTAGCACGCGCCGTTGTCGGTGACCATGCGGTAGATCTGGCTCCGATGACTTACAGGACAGCTCCTAGTACTGCAACGGCAGTTAGGTGAGTGGGTAGCCGCGTCGTTTGTAGTGGCTGAGCCGTGCTTGGTGTTGTCGTCGGCGGCGGAAGCGGGACCATGCCCAGATGTGGTCGGCGGCGTCGGTGACGCGCAAGACCAGCTTGGTGAGCAGGCGCCGGATTTCCGGTATCGTGAATCCGATCATGCCTGGCTCAGTGGTACCGGTTCCCCTTTTACGGCAAGGGATCGAGAGACGGCGAGCCAGGCGTGGGCGAGCATGGACAGGGTAATGTGGGCATACCAAGCCCGCCAGGACCGGACCTGGTAGTGATCGAGTCCGGCTTCGTTCTTGGCCTGCTGGAAGCACTCCTCGATCCGCCAGCGGGCCCCGGCGATCCAGGCCAGGTCCAGCAGCGTCGAGCGGCGGGGTCCATAGCAGACGTAGTAGGCGATCTCGGACGGATCCGAGAGTGAGCGGCGGGCGAGCAGCCAGTGTCCGCGCCCGGGCTGCCAGCCGATCCGGATCGGCACCCGCGCCCAGTCGTACTCGCGCGGCCCGTGCGCCCCGGCCCCGACCGACAGCCGCCGCCACGCCCGGGCAGGCAGACTAGCGATCAGCTGGTCGGCTCTGGCTTCGCGACCGCCGGTGGTGACCAGGGTGTCGTTGACCTTGGTGGCCAGCACATGTGCGGCGTCGTGTGCTTCCAGCCACAACCGCAGGTATTTGACCTGACCGTAGGCTTCGTCAGCGGTGATCCACCCGAACGGCACCTTCGCGGCGAACGCCCGCGCCAGCATCGCCATGGCCTGGCGCGGCTTGGTCTCGAACCCGGTCCCTTCCGGGATTCCCGCCCGCCGGCACCGCTGCTGGTCGGCGATCCACGGCTCGGGCAGATACAGCTC
>NZ_JBFAQX010000027.1:0-105682 GCF_040678995.1 Amycolatopsis sp. NPDC049253
CCGTTCCTTCGCCCGCGCGCGTTCCTCGTCCCGGCGGCCGCCGCCGAACACCGCGTCGAACCTGTGCTCCGCGATCGTGTCCAGCAACGGCGTGGCCTGCAACGGGTTACGCATCCCGTCCGCCCGCTCTTCCAGACGGCCGTCATCGATCCAGTCCTGCACCCTCGCCACCACCAACCGCAACCCGTACTTCTCCACCACCTGATCGCGGAAAGCGAGCACCTCGGCGAAGTTGTGCCCGGTATCCACATGCAGCAACGGAAACGGCACCGGCGCCGGCCAGAACGCCTTGATCGCCAAATGCAGCAGCAACGTCGAATCCTTACCACCCGAGAACAGAATCACCGGACGGTCGAACTCACCCGCCACCTCACGAAAGATGTGAATGGCCTCGGACTCCAGGGCCGTCAGGCTGTCCAGGGTGCGCGGCTCGGCGACGGCGGTCACGCGTACACCGCCGAAACGGCGAGGTGCCGGTACACGACGTCGACGGACTGGGCGGTCGTCTGCGTGTGCGTGGCCAGGCGCAGGTCGGGGGTCACGGGCTCCTCGTAGGGGTCGTCGACGCCGGTCAGGCCGCTGAGCTCGCCCGCGCGCTGGCGGGCATAGAGGCCCTTCACGTCGCGTTCGGCGCAGACCGCGACCGGCGTGGCGACGTGGACCTCGACGAAGCGCACGCCGGCTTCGTCGTGCAACGCGCGCACGTGGGCACGGCTGTCGGCGTAGGGCGCGATCACGGGCACCAGCACCGTCACGCCGTGGCGGGCCAGCAGCTGCGCCACGAACCCGATCCGGGCGACGTTGCGCTCCCGGTCGGCCCGGCTGAAGCCGAGGTCCGCCGTGAGGTTGCGGCGGATCTCGTCGCCGTCGAGCACCTCGACGCGGCGGCCCTCGGCGCGCAGCCGCTCGGCGACACCGCGGGCGATCGTCGACTTGCCCGCGCTCGGCAGGCCGGTCAGCCAGACCGTGCTCCCGTGCTCCACGTTCATGACGCCAGCTCCCTGATCGGATGAGGGTGGTTTTGTTCGGTGAGGTACCGGGTCACCACGCCCGCGAGTCCCCGCGCTTGCGCCCGGATCTCGGGAAAGGCCGTGGTCTCCCAAAGGTTTCCGCGACGCGGGGCGCCCAACGTCCACAGTCCGCCCACCGCGCCGCGGACCGCGCCGTCGGCCGCGGTGTCGAAGCCGAGGCCCGCCGGTCCGGGCCGGGCCAAGCCGCGGTCGAGCAGGCTGCGCACGAGCGGATCGGCGACGCGCCTGAGATCGGCTTCGGCGCCGGTGCAGTTGACGACCGCGCCGACCGGCAGCCGGGTGCCGTCGGTCAGCGTGACACCGCCGGAGAACGAGCCCACGGAGCCGCGGCGGACGCGCACCAGCCCGGCGCGCCGCAATCGCGTCAACTCCGCCGCCGTGGCCGGTGGCAGCCGGTGCCGGCGCACGTCCCACGCGCGCACGTCGTCGGCAAGGAAGGCATCTTTGTCCTCTTCGGACAGCCGAGCCCACAGGTGCGCGGTGTGCGGCCGCAGCCCGTCGAACGCCCCTCGCCAGTCGCCCTGCCGCAAGACGGCGTCGCGCAGGTGGGCGGCGAGCTCGGCGCGCAACGACGAGAGTTCCGTGGTGGCACTCGGCTCCCAGGGCACGACGGGCGTCCCCGGCCGGTGCACGCGCGGCAGCAGGCCACGCCGCGACACCGCGTGCACGACCCGGCCCGGCCGGGCGAGCGTGATCGCGACGTCGACCATGGTCAGCCCCGTGCCGACGAGGAGCACGTCCTCGTCGCCCGGCACGGCCGCCAGCGCACCCGGTGCCCAAGGGTCGGGAACGAGCCCCGCCAGATCCGGCGGAACCCAGGAGGTGCCTGGTGGCTGAGTCCCGATCGCCAGCACCACGGCGTCCGCGGTGAGCGCCCGCCCGCCGGCCAGGCGCACGGTGCGGTCCGCGTCCACCGAGACGGCGCGGCCGCGCACCCGCTCGAGCCGCCCGGGCGCGGCGTCGCCGCACGCGCGCAGGTAGTCCTCGAGGTACCGGCCGAACAGGCCGCGCGGCACGAAGTCCCCGGGCTCGACGGGCCGTCGGTGGCGCAGCCAGCGCACGAAGCCGTCCGGGTCCTCCTCGTCGGCGCCCATCCGGCCGGCCGGGACGTTGAGCAGGTGCCGTTCGTCCGAAGTGGAGTACGCGGCGCCGCCCGGCCGGTCCGCGGACTCGACGAGCACCACGTCGACCCGGCAGCCGAGCAACCGGGCCGCGACCACGGTTCCGGCGGCACCGCCGCCGACGACCACCACCCGGCGCTTCACGACGCCACCGGCTCCGGTCGGCGCAGCCGGCGGAGCGCGCCGCCGAGCCACGCCGCGGTGGTGGCGAGCGCCAGCGCCGTCACGGCCGTCGCGGTGACGGCGAGCCAGCCCTGGCCGGACTCGCCCGTCGCGACCACGCCGACGAGATCGGCCAGCCGCCCCGTCTCGGAGCCGGCGGAGACGACCAGGGCGCCCGCCCAGCCCGCGACGGAGCCGAGCACCGCGGCGAGGTAGGCGGGGCCGCCGCGCAGCAGCAGTCCCCCGGCCAGCGCGACCACGGCCGTGGCCCACCACCAGCCCGGCAGCAGCGTCGCGAAGTCGAGCACACCGACGGCCACCACCACGGCCGGCCAGGCGAGCGGGCGGGTCGGACGGAACCCGTTCATCGGGTGAACCTCCAGGTCGTGGCCGCGGCGTCGGCGCGGCCGTAACTCATCGGGGACAGCCGGCCCGCCCGCCACTCGGCGAGCAGGTTGTCGTACCAGGGCGAAAGCGGGTCTTCGCTCTGCCCGCCGGGGTAGGTCGAGGCCGCCTGCCCGGTGCCCCAGTCCACGACGAACCGCCAGCTCGCACCGCCGGTGGTCACGTCGTTGAGCACCTTGTCGCCGTCGTGCAACGCCCCCACCGCGGCGTTCACCGTCTGGGCGTCGCCGCCGGAGGGGTAAGGGCCGTCGTTGAGCGGTGACGCGCCGAGCAGCGACTGGAAGACGACCGAGTGGTGCTTGCCGTAGGCCCAGCCGGCGAGGTCGGCGCCGTAGGTCTGGCCCAGGTGCGCCACGGTTTCCGTGAACGTCCGGCGCAGCAGCGCCGTCGGGTCGCCGATCGGGCTCGCCGACGGGTTCTGCGCGAACCAGCCGAGCACGGTGCCGGTGACGATCGGCGTCGCCGGGGTGGTGTCGAACGGTGGCGGCAACACTTCGTCGTCGGCAGCCGCCGGGCCGTGCCAATTCGGCTTCAGCGCCAGGTACGCGAGGTGGTCCTCGAGGTTCTCGAACACGGTCGCGGCGGCCGAGCCCTCGGCCATCGTGCCGTCCCACCGAGCCAGCAGGTCGGTGACCTGGCGCTCTTGCGGGGACAACGAAGTGCCCTTCACGGCGGAGAGCACCGCGGCGGTCAGCTGCACGGCGAGCGGATCGTGCCGGCTCGCTTGCAGGCGGCGGAAGTCGTCGGCGGTGAGCTTCGTGGCAGCGCCGAGCGTCCGGTTGATCTCGGTCGCCCGCCAGCCCTGGTCGACGAAGTTGTAGGAAGTCGAGTACTGGTAGGGATAATCGGCGCCGACCTCGCGCTGGTTGGCCGAGGCGAGCAGTCCCGACGGCGGGTTGGCCGCGTGCGGCAGGGCGTCGAACGGGATGGCGCCGGAGACGTCCGCCGAACCGTCGCCGGGCAGGGGAAGGCTGATTTCGTGGCCCTTCACCTGCGGGGCGACGCCCACGTCGAACGCGCCGATGTCGCCCTTGGCGTCGGCGAACACGAAGTTCACCGCCGGCGTGGCCCACGTGCGCAGGCTCGCGCGGAAACTCATGAAATCCTTGGCGCGCAACAGGTTCAGCACGTCGGTGATGTTGTCGCTCGGCAAGGTGCCCGCCCACCAGACCGACACCGTGCGGTCCTCGATCTGCATGATCGGCCCGTGCGCGGTCAGGGAGACGGTGTGGTGGACCGCGGGCGCGTCCTTCACGGCGATCGTGTAGTCGACGGTGTCGGTGCGGTGCCAGGCGCCGCGCCAGTAGTACTGGCCGGGCCGCGCCGGGTCGGTCTGCTCGAGGTAGTACAGCGTGGTCGGGTGCTGCGCGTTGGTGATGCCCCAGCTCACCGAGTCGGTGCGGCCCATCAGCGGCACGGGGACACCGGGGATCGTCGGGCCGGCGAAGTGGAACCCGGGGCTGTCGCCTTCGAGCTGGTACCAGATCGACGGCAGGCTGAAGTCCAGGTGCGGGTCGGCGGCCAGCAGCGGCCCGCCGCTCGCGGTGCGCGCGCCGGACACGACCCACGCGTTGCTGGCGCCGAAGTCGTGGACCTCGCCCTCGGGCAGCTTCGCGATCCGGTTCAGCAGCGGGGTCACCCCCGCGTCGCCGCCCTGGAACGACGCGGGCGCCACGCCGCCCGGCGCCGCGTCGCCGGCCGTGCGCAGCGGTGCGGCGTCGGCCCGGACGGGGGCGGCCGCCAAGGGCAGCGCCTGGTAGGGACCGGGGTCGTAGGGGTACTGCCGGTTCGCCGGGACGGCCGGGAACAGGGCGGCGAACGTGCTCGCGCCGAGGGCGTCCTTCGCGTGGGCGAAGGTGAGCGCGTCTTCGGAGAAGCTGAGGTTCTGCGCGAGCTGCCGCTGCAGCACCAGCGTGTCGACCGGCGTCCAGTGCGCGGGCACGTAGCCGGCGAGCTTGATCGGGGTGGGCAGGGCGTCGTCGGCCACGAGCTGGTCGAGGGCGGCGTTGACGCCGTCGGAGTAGGCGATCAGCGTGTCGCGGGTCTCGCCGGCGGGCATCTGCGCCCAGTCGCGTTCGGCGGCGCGGCGCAGCCCGAGGTCGAGCTCGAACTCGTCCGACTCGACCATGTCCGGGCCGAGCACCTCCGCCAAGGTGCCTTCGCCCTGGCGGCGCATCAGGTCCATCTGGAACAGGCGGAACCGCGCGTGCGTGTAGCCGATCACGCGCCACAGGTCGCCGTCGTCGGCCGTCTTCACGTGGGCGATGCCGTCGGTTTCGAAGCCGACGCTCGCGGCCCCGTGCAGACCGGACAAGGCCAGATCGGCGGAGGCCGCGTCGGCGTCGTTCGCGAGGTGCCACACGCCGGTGCCGGGGTTGAACGCGGCGCCCAGCGGTGGCAGGCCACCGGCGCCGGTCAGGACGAGCAGGACCACGAGCGCCGTGGCCAGGAGGCCGGCGCCGAGGTCGACCGCGCGCCGGATTCGCTGGCGGCGGGGACGGGGAACGGTCATCGGGCGGGTCCTCACTGTGCGCGTGATCCGGGCCCGACCATGAGACGACGGCGAGGACCCCGCGCACAGGTCCGGGCTTCCCCTGACTGCCACCCGCCCCCGGGGTGGTGCGACGGTGCGAGCGTCCGCGTCCCGTGCCGTCCCGAGGAGAGCCCATGCCCGAAACCCGGCCGCCGCGCATCCTGGCGCTGTGGAGCGCCCCGCGCTCGCGCTCGACCGTGTTCTTCCGCTCCATGCTCGAACGGCCCGACCTGGTGGCCCTGCACGAGCCGTTCTGCAATCTCCTCGACCACGGGGAGACCACTGTGGACGGCCGGGTGGTGCGCTCGGCGCCCGCGCTGATCGCCGCGATCCGCGAGCTCTCGGCCACGAAGCCGGTGTTCTTCAAGGACACCACCGACCAGCCGCACCCCGGCGTGCTCGCCGACGAGGAGTTCTTCCGCGAGGTCCGGCACACGTTCCTCATCCGGCGCCCCGACGAGGTCGCGGCCTCCTACTACGCGCTCAAGCCCGACATGGACGTCACCGAGGTCGGCCTCGAGCACCTGCACGCGCTGCACCGGCGGGCGCTCGCCCTCGGTGGGCCTCGGCCGGTCGTCGTGGACTCCCAGGACCTCGTGGACGACCCGGCCGGGATCCTGCGCGCGTACTGCGCCGAGATGGGGCTGCCGTTCCGCCGGGAGGCGCTCAGCTGGAGCGCGGGTGAGCGGCAGGAGTGGTCGCACACCGCCCGCTGGCACGGAGCCGTCAGCGGCAGTACGGGCTTCTCCACGACTGGCACGGTGTACGCGGACACGGCGAGCACGAACCCCGCCCTGGCGGGGTTCAGCGCGCACCACGAACCGTTCTACCGCGAGCTGCACGGTGAACGGCTCGCCGTCGGCTGAGGCGCCTGTCGCACGACGAAAGCGGCCGCCCCGGGGAATCCCTCGGGACGGCCGCTGTTCGTTGCGATGCGGGGAACCGTCAGAACACCACCGCGCGCCGGTCGATCTTCCCGTTCGGCGTGAGCGGCACGGCGTCGAGAGCGACCACGCGGCCCGGCACGAGCGCGGCGGGCAGCCGGTCGCGCAGGTGCGCGCGCAGCTCGCCGACGGTCGGCACCGCGGCGCCCGGCGCGACCACCACGTGGGCGGCGAGCACGCGGTCACCGCCGGCGCCGGTGTGCAGCCCGACCACCGCGCCGACCACGCCGGGGTGTTCCAGCACCGCCGCCTCGACCTCGCCCGGTTCCACGCGGTGACCGTTGAGCTTCAGCTGCGCGTCGGCGCGGCCGAGGAACTCGACCTCGCCGTCCGTCCGCCGCCGGGCCAGGTCGCCGGTGCGGTAGAGCCGCGCGCCGGGCGGGCCGAACGGGTCGGGCAGGAACCGCTCCGCGGTGAGCCCCGGCCGCGCCAGGTACCCGCGGCTCACGCCGGCGCCGCCGACGTACAGCTCCCCTTCCTCCCCCGGCGAGAGCTCGCCTCCCGCCGGACCGAGCACGTGCACGCGCTGGTTGCCCAGCGGGCCGCCGATCGGCGGAGCGCCCTCGCCCGGGACACACCGGTGGTCGGTGCAGCACACGGTCGTCTCCGTGGGGCCGTAGCGGTGGTAGACGCTCCGGCCGGGCGCCATCCACCGGTGCGCCTCGTCCTCGGTCAGGGCCTCGCCGCCGACGTGCAGCAGCCTCAGGTCCGGCAGCACGGCCGGGTCCAGCAGGCGCAGCACGGCGGGCGGGATGTCGCCCACGGTGACGCGTTCGCCGCGCAGCACGGCGGTGAGTGCCCGCGGGTCGACGAGCGTGAGCCGCGGGGCCTGCACGAGCGTGGCGCCGCTGGTGAGCGTGGTGAAGAAGTCGGACACGCTCACGTCGAACGCGGGGCTCGCGAACTGCAGCACGCGGTCACCGGGCCCGATGCCGTATTCCCGCGCCGAATACGCCACGAGGTTCACCACCGTGCGGTGGGGCACGAGGGTGCCTTTCGGCTTGCCGGTGGAGCCGGACGTGTAGATCACATACGCGAGGTTGTCCGGCCGCGCGCCGGAAGCGACGGGCGCCACCGGCTCGGCCAGGCATTCGCGCACGCCGGGGTCGTCGAGGCACACGGCGAACGCGTCGGCGGGCAGCCCGCCGGCGAGGTCGGACACCGTCACCACGAGCTCCACCGCGGCGTCTTCCACGAGGTACGCCAGGCGTTCCGGCGGGTGCCCCGGGTCGAGCGGCAAGTACGCGGCGCCGGCCTTCAGCACGGCGAGCAGCGTCACGGGCAGCCGGTCGCCACGCTCCAGCAGCACACCGACGACGGTCTCCGGCCCGGCTCCGAGCATCCGCAGGTGCGCGGCGAGCCGGTTGGCCTCGTCGTCGAGCTCGCCGTAGCTCAGCTCCGCGGCACCGAAACGCACGGCGGGCGCGGTGGGGTCGAGGCGCACGCGTTCCTCGAACAGCTCGTGCAGGCAGCGATCCGCGGTGCCGTAGTCCACAGCCGTCGCGTTCTTCTCGAGTACAGCGGTCATCGGGGACTCCTCACCCGGCCGGCGCCGGTTCGAGCGCCACCGCGGGCGCGTCCATCCGACCGGGCAGGGGGTGGCGGGCGCACAGCGCGGCCACCTCGGCCCGAACCCGGGTGCGCACGGACTCCTCCAGCACGAAGTCGCGTTGCCCCACCACCCGCAGTGAGGTCCAAACCAAATCGACGAGCTCCACGCAGCGGCGGATCGCCTCGGCGTCCATTCCCCGCTGCGCCAGCACGTTCGTGCCGAAGCGCACGCCGGAACCGACCGTGGGCGGCATCGGGTCGCCCTGGATCTTGTTGCGGTTGACGATGATGCCGCACGATTCGAGCGCCCGCTCCGCGACGAGGCCGGTCAGCCCGCGCACGCCGACGTCGACGAGCACCATGTGGTTGTTCGTGCCGCCGGTGAGCACGCGCCAGCCGCGTTCGGCGAGGCCGTCGGCGAGGAACCCCGCCGTGTCGAGGATCCGCCGCGCCAGCGCGCGGAACCCGGGGGTGTTCACCTGTGCCAGCGCCCGCGCCTTCGCGGCGACGCCGTTCATCCGCGGCGTGCCCTGGAAGTACGGGAACACCGCGTGCTGCACCATCGCCGACAGCGTGCGCCCGCCCCGCGGCGCCGGTGCGTCGGCGTCGCGGCCCATGAGCACCAGCCCGCCGCGCGGACCGCACAGCTGTTTGTAGGTGCTCGTCGTGGTGAAGTGCGCTACGTCGATCGGGCTCGGGTGGAGCCCGGCCACGACCAGGCCCGCGATGTGCGAGATGTCGGCGAGCAGGAACGCGCCCACCTCGTCGGCGATGGCACGGAACCGCGCGAAGTCGATCGTCCGCGGGTACGCGCTCGCCCCGCACACGATGAGCTTCGGCCGGTGCTCCCGCGCGAGCCGGGCAACCTGCTCGTAGTCCAGCAGGCCGTGCTCGTCGAGTCCGTAGTGGACGGCCGAGAAGAACCGCCCGGACCAGTTCGCCGCCGCGCCGTGCGTGAGGTGTCCCCCGGCGTCGAGGCCGAGCGCGAGCACCACGTCGCCGGGTTCGAGCAGGCTCGCCATCACCAGTTGGTTGGCCGTGCTGCCCGAATGCGGCTGCACGTTGGCGTACGACGCGGAGAACGCCGCCTTCGCCCGTTCCACGGCCAGCCGCTCCACCTGGTCGACGAGCTCGCAGCCGGCGTGGAATCGCTGGCCGGGGTAGCCCTCGGTGGTCACGTTGCTGCTCGCGGATCCCTCGCACGCCAGCACCGACGCGTCGGCGATGCTGGCCGACGCGATCATGGCGAGCACGTCGTGCTGACGGCGCTGCTCCCGCTCCAGGAGCCAGTGCAGCGCGGGGTCCGTTTCCTGGAGCTGGTCGACGCCGCTCGCGGCGTCCGCCCTCAGCTGGTCGCGACCCACGGCTGTCCTCCGTTCGGCTCGGTGAGCAGTTCCGCCACGGCCTCGTCGTCGAGGTCGTCGACCTCGAGCACGAGCGCGGCCAGTGCGGCGACGTCGACGCCCGCCTCGGCGGCGGCCGCCTCCACCACCCGCACCTGCTGGGCGACGGTCGGTGCCTCGAACACCGCGCGCATCGCCACTTCGACGTCGAGCAGCTCCCGGACCAGCGCGGCGATCTGCATCGCCGCGAGCGAGTAGCCGCCGAGGTCGAAGAAGTCGTCGTGCAGGCCGACCCGGTCGACGCCGAGAACCTCGGCCCACAGTTCGGCGATCACGATCTCGACCGGGGTCCCGGGCGCCACGTAGCCGGTGGCGAGCTCGGGACGTTCGGTCCCCACGGCCGGAAGCGCCCGCCGGTCGACCTTTCCGTTGGGGGACAACGGGATCCGCTCCAGCTCGACGAACACCGCCGGCAGCATGTAATCGGGCAGCGTGCGCCGCAGGTGCTCCCGCAGGTCGCTCGTGCCGACGCTGCCGGACACCGGCGTGTGGTAGGCCACGAGCCGGGACTCGGCGCCGTCGCGGTCGACGACCACCACGGCGTCGCCCACGCCCTCGTGGGTGAGCAGCGCCGCGGCGATCTCCCCGAGTTCGACCCGATAGCCGCGGATCTTCGCCTGCTGGTCGATGCGCCCGAGCAGCTCCAGCTCGCCGTCGTGGCCGTAGCGGGCGAGGTCCCCGGTGCGGTAGAGGCGGGCGCCCTCGGGCACGTTCGGGTACCGGCCGGCGTAGGGGTGGGGCACGAACCGCTCAGCGGTCAGCGCCGGGCGGCGCAGGTACCCGCGGGTCAATCCCACTCCGCCCAGGTACAGCTCGCCGGGCACACCCACCGGAGCGGGCCGGCCCGCGCGGTCGAGCACCAGCGCCTGCTGGTTGTCCATCGGGCGGCCGTAGGGAATGCTCGTCCACTCGGGGTCCACAGTGGTCACTTCGTGCAGGGTCGAGTGGATCGACGCCTCAGTGGCACCGCCCATCACCACCGGGCGCAGGGCCGGTGCGAGCCGCCGCACCCGCTCGGGCAGCGTGACCGAAACCCAGTCACCGCCGAGGAACGCAAGCCGCAGGGAGCTCAGGTCGACGCCGCGGGCGACGGCCGTCTCCACGAGCGCCTCCAGCAGGGCCGGCGCGGAGTTCCAGATCGTCACGCGGTGCTCGGCCACGAGGTCGGCCCAGTGGATCGGGTCCCGCCCGCGCGCCGGGTCACCGAACACGATCGCGCCCCCGGCGGCGAGCAGGCCCACCATGTCGTAGATCGACATGTCGAAGCTCGCGGACGCGGTGACGAGCAGGCGGTCCTCCGGGCCCGCGCCCGCGCGCCGGTTGAGGTCGGCGATGTTGTTCACCACCCCGCGGTGAACCACGGCGATGCCTTTCGGGCGTCCCGTCGAACCGGAGGTGTAGATGACGTACGCGAGGTTGGCCGGGTCCGTCCGCCCGTCGAGCGGCACGGGCTCCGGCAGGCCCGCGAGGCCGGCCGCGCGGACGCCGCCCAGCCGGGCGAGGCGGTCGGTCTGCCCGTCGTCGGCGAGCACGAGCGCCGGGGCCGCGTCGGAGATCATGAACTCGAGCCGCTCGTCGGGGTAGGCCGGGTCGAGCGGGAGGTACGCACCACCGGCGCGCTGGATCGCGAGGAACGCCACCACGCGATCGGGAGTCGGCCCGAAGCACGCGCCGACCGTGACCTCCGGGCCCACCCCCAGCGCGCGCAGCCGGCCGGCGACGTCCGCCACGCGCGCGGCAAGCTCGCCGTAGGTCAGCGTGCCGCCGGCGAAGTGCACGGCCGTGCGGTCCGGGTCTTCGGCCACCTGGCGGGCGAACAGGTCGTACAGCGTCCCGCCGGGTTCGGGCGCGGTCGTGGTGTTCCAGCCGGACACCGCCCGCTCCACTTCGGACTCGTCCAGCAGCGGCAGCTGGGACAGCCGGGTCTCCGGCTCGCTCACCGCGGCGTCGATCAGCCGCTCGAACTGGGCCCACATCCGGCGCACCGTCTCGGCGTCGAACAGGTCGCCGCAGTACTCGATGAAGCCTTCGAAATGGTCCCCCGCGTCCCACAGCTGCAGGTCGAAGTCGATCTGGTTCGCGGCGCGGTCCACATGCACCGACGACACCTCGAGCTCGCCGATCGCGGGCACCGGCATCGGCGCGTTCTGCATCACGAACATCACCTGGGTCAGCGGCTGGTGGCTCAGGTCGCGCTGCGGCGCGATCTCCTCCACGAGCCGTTCGAACGGCAGGTCCTTGTGGTCGAACGCGTCGAGCACGGTGCGCCGGACGCGGCCCACGAGCTCGGCGAAGGTCGGGTCACCGGCGAGCGAGGTGCGGAACAGGACGATGTTGATGAAGCAGCCGATGAGCGCCTCGACCTCCGGGGCACGCGTCGCGGCTCCGGTGCTCACCACGATGTCGTCGGTCCCGCTCCACCGGCCCAGCACGGTCTGGAAGGCGGCCAGCGCGGTCATGAACGGGGTCACCCCGAGCTCACGGCTGAGCGCGGTGAGCTTCGCCGACGTCCCGGGCGTGAGCCGGATCTGCTCCATCGCGCCGGTGAAGGACTGGACCGCCGGCCGCGGCCGGTCGGCGGGCAGCTCCAGCACCGGCGGGGCGTCACCGAGCTTGTCCCGCCAGAAGCCCAGCAGCTCGTCGAGGACTTCGCCGGTGAGGTGCTCGCGCTGCCAGATCGCGTAGTCGACGTACTGCACCGGCAAGTCGGGGAGCGCCGGCCGGCGCCCGGCCGCGAGCGCGGGGTAGGCCGCCGAGAGCTCGCGGACGAAGATGCCGCACGACCAGGTGTCCGACACCAGGTGGTGCATCGTCACGGCGAGCACGTGCTCGTCGTCCGCGAGCCGCAGCAGCGCGACCCGCAGCAGGCGGCCGGTGATGTCGAACGGCCGTGCCGCGTCGGTGTTGAGCAGCTCGACGAGCCGGCGCTCGTCGGCGGCCTCGGGAGTGCAGCGCAGGTCGCGGACCTCGACCGGCACCCGGTGCTCGGTCTCGACGACCTGCGCGGCGGCGCCGTCGACGAGGGTGAACACCGTGCGCAGGGACTCGTGGCGGCGCACCACCTCGTGCACGGCGCCGACCAGGGCGTCGATGTCCAGTTCGCCGCGCAGGCGCACGGCGAAGGGCACGTGGTAGGCGGCGCTGCCGGGGAAGAGCTGCTCGATGATCATGAGCCGCTGCTGGGCGAACGCCGTGGGGAAGGGAGTGAGAGCGTCCGGCTGGGTCATCGGTTCTCCAGGTTTCGGGGCGAGGTGGGGGCAGGGGCGGAAGGCCGGCGCCGCCGGCCGCGAAGGCTCGCCGCCCGCTCGGCGGTGACCGTGTAGCGGGCGCGGTCGACCTTCGCGACGGGCGCCGCCACCGTGGTGCCGTCCCCGGCGTCGACGTGCTCGGCGACGCGTTCGATCGTGAGTTCCTCGAAGAGCCGCTGCAGCGACAGCTGCACCCCGAAGGTCTCACGTATGCGCACCGACAGCCGCGACACCATGAGGGAGTTCGCGCCGAGGTCGAACAGGTTGTCCGTGCGCTGGACGGCCGCCGCGTCGAGCAGTTCGAGCACGATGCCGGCGACCTTCCGCTCGGTCTCGGTGGCCGGCGGTTCGGGCCGCGCGGCCGGCGCGGTCTCGGGCCGGGGCAGCGCCGCGCGATCGATCTTGCCGCTGCTGGTGAGCGGGAACTCCGTCAGCCACACGAAGTGCGCGGGCACCATGTACGGCGGCAGGCTCTCGCGCAGCGCGTCTCGCAGAGCGCGATTGAACACCTGGCGGTCGAACGCCGCAGTGTCGAGCCGGTTGCGCGGCTGGACGTAGGCGACCAGCGTGGCCGAGGCCATGCCCTGGTGCACGGTGACCACGGCTCGGCGGACCGCCGGGTGGCGGCCGAGCTCCGCCTCGACCTCGCCGAGCTCGATGCGGTGGCCGTTCACCTTGACCTGGTTGTCCGTGCGCCCCAGGAACTCCAGCCCGCCGTCCGCCGTCCGCCTCGCGAGGTCACCGGTGCGGTACATCCGGGCGCCCGGTTCGGGCGAGTGCGGGTCGGGCACGAACCGGTCGGCGGTCAGGCCCGGCCGGCCGAGGTAGCCGCGCGCCAGCCCGGCCCCGCCGATGCACAGCTCGCCCGCGACGCCCGGCGGCACGGGCTCGAAGGCGTCGTCGAGCACCGCGAGGCTCGTGTTGACCACGGCGGGTCCGATGGGCGCGATCCGGGTGTCCACTTCGGACACTTCGAGCGCGGCCGACCACACCGTGGTCTCGGTCGGGCCGTAGACGTTCCACAGTGGACTGCCGGTGGTCCGCAACCGCTCGCCCAGCGCGGGCGGCAGGGGTTCGCCGCCGCACAGCATCGTCAGTCCGGGGGTGCCGTCCCAGCCGGCGTCGCACAGCAGCTGCCAGCTCGCGGGGGTGGCCTGCACGAGGGTGAACAGCCCCGAGCCCACCCGGGCGCACAGCTGGTCGCCGTCGCCGCCGACCGATGGGGGGACGATGTGCGCCGTGCCGCCGAGGATCAGCGGCAGGTAGAACTCGAGACCGGAGATGTCGAAGGAGAACCGGGTGTGGGCCAGGACCCGGCCCCGCGCGGCGGTGCCGAACAGCTCCGCCATCCCGGTGAGGAAGTTGACGAACGCCGCGTGCGGGACGAGCACGCCCTTCGGACGGCCCGTGGAACCCGAGGTGTAGAGCAGGTAGGCCGCGTTGCCGGGCAGCACGACGACGTCCGGGGCGGTGCCGGGTTCGGCGGCGACCTCGGCGCGCACGGTGTCGCAGGCCAGCACCTCGACCCCCGGTGCCCGCACCGCGTCGGCGAGGCCGGCGTGGGTCACCACCAGCGCGGCGCCGGAGTCGCCGAGCATGAGCTGCTTGCGCCCGGCCGGAAGGTCGGGGTCGACGGGCAGGTAGGCACCACCGGCCTTCAGCACGGCCAGCAGCGTGACGGCCAGGTCGAGACCGCGCGGCAGGTGCACCGCGACGATCCGCTCGGGGCCCGCCCCCAGCCGGCGCAGGTGGTGGGCGAGCCGGTTGGCCGCCGTGTCGAGCTCCGCGTACGTCAGCGTCTCCGTGTCCAGCAGCAGCTCCGGCACGTCCGCGGCCCCGGCGGGCAGCACCCGGTCATCGAAGGTGACGGCCGGGGCGTCCGGGGTGCGCCGGGCCTGGGCCGCAACGCGCTCGTGCACCGGCAGCTCCGGTCCGTACGGGGTCGCCGGGCGGGTCCCCGCGGCCAGCACTCGCGCCCGCTCGTCGTCGCCCAGCAGCGGCAGCAAGCCGACCGGAGTGCCGGGCGCCGCGGCGATCCCGGCGAGCAGCAGCCGCAGGTGACGGCTCAGACGTTCGGCGGTGGCCTCGTCGAACAGCCCGCTGTCGTACTGGAGCAGACCGGCGAAGCCGGCGCCGGTCTCGGCGAAGCTGAGCTGCAGGTCCATCTGTGCCCCGGCCGCGGGCAGCGGTACCGGCCGGAGTTCGAGGTCCGCGAGCTCGAACCGGCCGTCCGGCGCGCCGACCGCGAACGAGCCCAGACTGCCCTGCAGGGTGAACAGCGCCTGCACGAGCGGAGAGCGGCTGAGGTCGCGCGGCACCTGCAGCCGGCGGACGAGCTCGACGAACGGCAGGTCGGCGTGGGCGAGCGCGCGCGGCACGTCCCGCGCGGCGGTGGCGAGCAGCGTGTCGAACGACGCGGCGGGGTCGATCGCGGCCCGCAGCGGGACGGTGTTCACGAACGACCCGACCACGGCGCCGAGCCGCGCGTCGGACCGGCCGTGCACCGGTGACCCGACGACCAGGTCGCGGCGGCGGGTGTAGCGGGCGAGCAGGATCTGGTACGCGGTGAGCAGCACGACGTACACGGTGGTCCCGGCCGCCCGCGCCAGTTCGGTGAGCGCCGCCGAAACGTCGGCCGGCACGGTGAACCGCACCGCCCCGCCGCGGAAGCCCTGCTCGGGCGGGCGCGGCCGGTCCGTCGGCAGGTCGAGGGCGAGGGGCACGCCGGCGAGCCGCTCGCGCCAGAACTCCCACTGCCCGTCCGTCGCGGGCGCCGGTGCCGCCCTCCGGCGGGCGAGCGCGGCCGGGAACCCCTCGACCGGAGGCAGGGCGGCGGCGGGACCGCCGGTTTCGGCGCGGTACAGCGCGCCGAGCTCCCGCAGCAGCACCTCGACCGACCACAGGTCGGCCACCAGGTGGTGGACCGTCAGCACGAGGTGGTGCCGCTCCGGCGCCCTCCGGACGACCGACAGGCGCAGCAGCGGCCCGTTCTCGACGTCGAGCGGACGGTGGGCCAGCTCTGCGGGATCGCCGTCGTCGAGCACCTCGAACACCGGCGCCAGCCGCTCGTGCACGCGTTGCACCGGCTCGTCGCCGACCGTGGGAAAGGTGGTGCGCAGCGCGGCGTGCCGCTGGGCGAGCCGGTCCGCGGCCCGGCCCAGCGCGGCGGGATCGAGCGCGCCGCGCACCTCGGCCGCGCCCGCGATCAGGTAAGCGGCCTCGGCCGGCGCGAGCTGGTGCAGGAACCACATCGCGCGCTGCGCGTCGGACAGCGGGTGGTCGCCGGCCTCCTCGACGCCGGCGCCCGTCCCGGCCGCCTCGTGCGCGGTCGCGGCCAGCTCCTCGATCGAGGAGTACAGGGCGTCGGTCACGACGGCGCCGAGGCGCGTCTGCACGCGGTGCTGCACGGTCACGGCGCCGAGCGAGTCGAGGCCCAGCCCGACGAGCGGGCGGTCGGTCGGCACGGCCTCGGCGGCGACCCCGAGCTCGGCGGCGATCTCCGCGCGCAGCACCGCCACGAGGTCGCCCGGCGCTGCCTCGGCGACCGCGACCGGAGCGTCCACTTCGGACACGCGAGCCAGTTCGAGCAGCGTGCCGGCGAGATAGGCCTCGCGGCAGGCGTGGCGGGCGACCTTGCCGCTGGACGTGCGGGGCAGCGACGCCTGCCGGATCAGCACCACGGCGTGCGGGCGCACCTCGTGCCGCTCGGCGATCCCGGCGCGCACGCGGGCGGCGACCGCTTCGAGGTCGGTGCCGTCGTGGCCGCGGACCTCGTGCACCAGCACCAGGTTCTCCTCGCCCGCCGCGGTCCGGACGGCGAAGGCCGCGCCGCCGTGCGGGCGAAGCACCGGGTGGATCTCCTCCGCGGACTGTTCGAGGTCCTGCGGGTAGTGGTTGCGGCCGCGGACGATGATCAGGTCCTTGCTGCGGCCGGTCAGGTAGAGCGCGCCGTCGCGCAGCAGGCCGAGGTCTCCGGTGCGCAGGAACTCCGGCCCGTCCGAGCCGGCCAGGCGGGCGCCGAACGTCCGGTCGTCGGGCCGGTTCCAGTAGCCCCGCGCCACGCTCGCGCCGGAGATCCAGACTTCACCGACCTCGCCCTCTTCGCGGACCACGCCGGTCTCCGGGTCGACGATCTCGACCCGCTGCTCGGCGGGCAGCTCCCCGCTGGCGACGAGCTCACCGCCACCCGCCGGCCCGGCCGTGGTGCGGAAGCCCGCGCCGATCGGCTCGGCGGTGACGATCAGGGACGCCTCGGCGAGGCCGTAGCACGGCATGAACGCCGAGCGGCGGAACCCGCTGCCGGCGAACGTCTCGGCGAACCGCGTCAGCGTGGCCGGGCGCAGCGGTTCCGCGCCGTTGTAGGCGACGGTCCACGAGGACAGGTCCAGCCGTGCCCGCTGCTCCTCGGTGATCCGGTCGCTGCACAGGTCGTAGGCGAAGTTCGGGCCACCGCTCGCCGTCGCGCGTTCGTCGCTGATCAGTTCCAGCCAGCGGAAAGGGTCCCGGGCGAACGTCGCCGGCGCGGTCAGGGTCATCGACCCCCCGCTGCGCACGGTGCCGAGCACGGAGCCGATCAGGCCCATGTCGTGGTACATCGGCAGCCACGACACCCCGCGGAAGTCTTCGCCGAGGCCGAACAACCGGCCGATGAGCGCGGTGTTGGCGAGCAGGTTCCCGTGGTCCAGCACGACACCGCGCGGGGTTGCGGTGGAACCCGAGGTGTACTGGAGGAACGCGATCGCGTCGTCGGCCAGGTCCGGCGGCGTGAACCGTGCGGCTTCGACGTCGTCGGTGGTGACCAAGCGCAGGCCGGCGAGGGCGGGCGTGGTGGTCAGGCGGGGCGTGAGGCGGGCGGCCAGCGCCGTCGTGGTGAGCGCGGTGCCGGCGCCGCTGTCGGCGAGGATCGCGGCGACCCGCTCGACCGACCGGGGGTGCCGGGTCGGCGGGTAGGCGGGCACCGCGATCACTCCGGCGTAGAGGCAGCCGAAGAAGGCACTGACGTAGTCGAGCCCGGCCGGGAACAGCAGCAGCACCGGCCGCCCGGCCAGGCCCAGCTCGGCGAGCCGGGCGCCGATCGCCCGCGCGCGGGCGTCGAGCCCGGCGTAGGTCAGGAGCCCGGCGCGACCACCGTCCTCCCCGCGGAACGAGAATGCGGTCTTGTCCGGGTGCCGCGTCGCGGCGCCTTCGAGCACATCACGCCAGTTCATAGAGAGCCCTCACCGGATCGGATCGTGGATCGCGCCGGCCCGGGCCGGCTGCCTCGCAGATGGACTTCCAGCGTGTCCCGCCCGGGCGGCCACCGCGATCGGGGCTTTCCCCGACTCCCGCGTCCGCGCCGCGAGCGCGAAAGTGGCGCACGCTGCCGTCCTGCGCCCGCCGGAGGAACCGATGACCGACACCGTGGCCACGCCCGCCGCGCTCCCCCTGCGCCGCACCGGTTTCGCGGCGTTGTGGACCGGGGACCTGGTGTCCCAGCTGGGATCCCAGATCACGCTCTTCGTGCTGCCGCTCCTGGCCGTCACCGCCCTGCACGCCGACGGCGGCCAGGTCGGCCTGCTGCAGGCGCTCTACCTCGCCCCCGTCGTCCTCGTGCCCCTCGTCGGCGGGCTGTGGCTCGAGCGGCGCGCGAAACGGCCGGTGATGATCACGCTGGACCTGGTCCGCGCCGTCCTCGTGACGTCGATCCCGCTGCTCTGGCTGACCGGGACGGCATCGCTGACGCTCGTCTACGTCGTCGCCTTCGCCGGCGGGTCGATGAGCGTGCTGTGCGACATCGCCGCCACCTCGTACGTGCCGCACCTCGTACCCGGCGAGCAGCTCGCCTCGGCCAACGGCGCGCTGTCGGCGAACCAGGCGACCGGCGCGGCGATCGGCCCGGCCGTCGCGGGCTGGCTCGCCGGCGCGTTTGGGCCGGTCGCGTTGCTGTTCGACGCGCTCACCTACGTCTTCTCGGCCGTCGCGCTGGCCGGGGTCCGGCACCGCGAGCCGATCCCGGCCCGGCCCGCGCGCCGCGACCTGCGGCGCGAGCTGCGGGACGGCTTCACCGCGGTCTGGGGCGAACCGCGGTTGCGGGCCCTCGTACTGCACGCGGCGCTGTACAACGCGTCGATCGAGCTCGTGACCGTCGGCTTCCTCGTGTACTTCGTCCGCGACCTCGGCCACTCCGGCGCCGCCTACGGCGTGCTGATGGCGATCGCCGGTGCCGGCGCCGTGACGGGCGCGCTCCTCGGGCCGAGGCTGCTCGGCCGGGTCGGCTACGGCCCGGCCGCGGTGACCGGCTTGGCGTTCTCCACCACCGGTTACGTCCTGCTCCCCACCGGCGTCCCGGTGCTGTGCGGGATCACCTTCTTCCTCGCGACGGCCGGCGCGGTCAGCACCAGCGTCGTCGCGGTCACCCTGCGCCAGCGGCTCACGCCGCCGGAGCTCTACGCGCGCGTCAACGCGACCTACCGGCTGCTCGGCTCCGGCACGCTGCCCTTCGGGGCCGGAGCCGCGGGGCTCATCGTCGACGCGTTCGGCGCGCGGACCGCGCTCTGGGCGGCTCCCGTGGCGCTCGTCTGCTCAACCCTGCCCGTGCTCACCAGTTCCCTGCCCCGGACGAGGAAGGTCCCATGACCGCCAGCACCACCGCCGACCTGGCCGATCCCCGCACCCACACCGACCCCGGCCGATTCGAGATGTGGCGCCGGCTGCGCACCGAAGATCCCGTGCTGTGGCACCCGGTTTCCGGGCCCGGGCGCGGGTTCTGGGTCATCTCGCGGTACGAAGACGTCCAAGCCGTGTACCGCGACGACCGGCGGTTCACCTCCGAACGCGGCAACGTGCTCGACACGCTGCTGCGCGGGCACGACAGCGCCGCGGGCAAAATGCTCGCCGTCACCGACGGCGAACGTCACCGCGACGTCCGCAACACCCTGCTGAAGTCGTTCTCCCCGCGCGCGCTGGGACCGGTGGTCGAGAAGGTCCGCGCCCGCGCCCGCGGGCTGCTGGCCTACGCCGTGGCCCGTGGCGAGACCGACTTCGCGACCGAGGTGGCCGAGCGGATCCCGCTCGCCACGATCTGCGATCTGCTCGGCGTGCCCGAGCAGGACCGGCCGTACCTGCTGTCGCTGTCCAAAACGGCGTTCAGCGCCGACGAGGCCGACGCCGACGAGAGGGAGGTGTGGCGGGTCCGCAACGAGGTGCTGATGTACTTCTCGCGGCTGGCCTCGATCCGCCGCGCGGCGCCGGAATCGGACATGATCAGCGTACTGGCCACGTGCACGGTGCGCGGCGAACCCTTGACCGAAGAGGAGATCGTCCTCAACTGCTACAGCCTGATCCTCGGCGGCGAAGAGACGAGCCGGCTCGCGATGATCGGCGGGGTGCGCGAGCTGAGCCGGAACCCGGAGCAGTGGGCAAGCCTGCGCGACGGGTCCGTGCCGGTCGCCTCGGCCGTGGAGGAGATCCTCCGCTGGACCACCCCGTCGCTGCACTTCGGCCGCCGTGCGGTCGAGGACGTCGTGCTCGACGACCTCCTGATCGCCGCCGGCGACGCGGTCACGCTGTGGAACGTCTCCGCCAACCGCGACGAAAGCGTGTTCCCCGACGCGGACGTGTTCGACCTGGCCCGCACGCCCAACAAGCACCTCACTTTCGGCTTCGGCCCGCACTTCTGCCTCGGGGCGTTCCTGGCCCGCGCCGAGATCACCGCCGTCGTCGAAGGCCTGCGGGACCTCGTCGACACGATCGAGCCCGCCGGCCCGGCACTGCCGATCTACTCGAACTTCCTGGCCGGGTACCGCAGCCTGCCGGTGCGGTTCGTCCCCCGCTCCTGAGCCCGGCGACACGGAAAAGACGACCCCCCGGATCCGCGGATCCGGGGGGTCGTCGCACCGCGGGTGACCAGCCGGTTTCGGCCATCAGTTCAGCGAGACGCTCGGCTGGGGTGTCCCAGGCGAGCGTTTTGCGTGGGCGGCCGTCGAGTCCGACCGCGACCGACGCATTCTCGCGCAGCCGGTCGGTGCCGTGGCTGCGCTCGTCCTCGCGCAGATACCGGGAGACAGCATCGGGCGGTACCACCGAGCGAATCGGTGGTACCGCCCGATGCTTGCCCGACGCTTGGCGTCCGTTACGCCAACGCTTCCCGGTCATGCACCCAAGATCACCGGTGGCCGCCTTTTCCGTGGTGGCTCAGGGCAGGTGCCGGGCCAGGTCGGCGAGCAGCTCGGCTTCCGACGGGACGAGGTAGAAGTGGTCGCCGGGAAAGGCGTGGTGGGTGAAATCGGCCGTGGTCAGCTCGGCCCAGCGCAGCAAAGCCGGGACGTCGACGCTGGAGTCGCCGGTGCCCGAGTACGCGCGGATCGGCACCGCGAGCGGGACCGGTGGGCCTGGGCGGTGGGTCTCGATCAGGCGGAAGTCCGCACGGATCGAGGGCAGCACCATCGCGCGCAGCTCCTCGTGGGCGAAGAACTCGCCGTCGGCCGCGCCCAGGCGGCGCAGGGCGGCCACGAACGCGTCGTCGTCGGCCAGGTGCAGGGTGCCGGGCTGGTACAGGTGCGGTGGCGCCGCGGCGCTGACGAACAGCGCCGCGGCCCGCAGCCCGCATCGCCGGTCGAGGCGTGCCGCGACCTCGAACGCGATCGCGGATCCCATGCTGTGCCCGAAGAAGGCGAACGGCACACCGTCCGACAGCGGCTCGGCGAGCGCGCCCACGACATCGCCGACGAGACCGTCGAGCGTCTCCGCGCACGGCTCGGCGAGCCGGTCCTGGCGGCCCGGGTAACGGATCGCCAGGACCTCGACGTCGGGCGGCAGCGAGCTCGGCCAGGTGCGGAAGGAGCTCGCGGACCCACCGGCGTGGGCGAAGCAGACCAGCCGCAGCCGCGGCGCGGGCGGGGCCGAGAAACGGCGCAGCCAGCGCTGCCCCGTCCCGGCGGCCGCCGCCCGCCGGGAGCCGGCGATCGGGGTTTCCATGGTGACCTCGTTCACGGGAGTGGGTTACCGGATGGCGGCGGCGAGCCCGCGGATCGTGTGCTCGCCGAGCAGCACGTTCATCGGGAGCTCGACACCGGCCTCCCGCGCCTGCATCACGATCCGCACGGCGCGCAGGGAGTTCCCGCCGCTGGCGTAGAACTCGTCGTCGACGCCGACCTCGGCGAGCTCGAGCACTTCGCGCCAGAGCCCGGCGAGCAGGTGCTCGGCCGGCGTGGACGGGGTGCCGTCACCGTCGCCCGCCGCGGCCGGCGCGGCCGGTTCCGCCACCGTGGTCACCCCGGCCCGGCCGGCGATCGGGCACGGCAGCGCCGAGACCGCGGTGCCCGGCGCGGTCGCCGCCGAGCGCAGGACGTTGGTGAACGACCGTGCGGCGAGCGCGATCGTCTCGGGGTCGAACAGCTCGGTGCGACCGATCAGCACCCCGGTGAGCGCGTCGTCCTGTTCGGCGACGTCGAGCTTGACGTCGAAGACGAGCCGGTCCTGCGGCAGTGGCACGGGCTCCGCCCGGACGCCGGGGACGGCGAAGCCGCCGGACACCGCGGTGGGCTGGACGGTGAGCATCGTCTGGGCGATCGGGAGCACACCGGCGCGGCGGTCGGGCCGGACCTGGTCCACCAGGTGCTCGAACGGCAGCTCGGCGTGGGCGTAGGCGGCGAGGCTCGCGTCCCGGACCTGGCGCAGCACGGCTTCGAACGACGGGTCGCCGGCGAGGTCCACCCGCACCGCCACCGTGTTGACGAAGAACCCGATGAGCGGTTCGAGCTCCACCTCGGTGCGGCCGCCGACCGGGACCGCCACCACCACGTCGTCCTGCCCGCTCCACCGCGCGAGCACGACGGCGTACGCGGCCAGCGCGATCATCGGTGTCGTCACCCCGGCCGCCACGGTCTCGCGCAGCCGCCGGATCGCCGCGGCCGGGATCCTCACCGGCGCCGTCGCCGAAGCGAACGTGGGCACGGCCGGGCGCGGGTGGTCGGCGGGCAGGCGCAGCTCTTCGGCACCGGCCAGCCGCCCGCGCCAGTACGCGAGCTGGTCCTCCAGCGCGCCCGAATCGAGCCGGCCCTGCTGCCAGAGCGCGTAGTCCGCGTACTGCAGCGGCAGCTCGGGCAGCTCGGGTTCGGTGCCCTCGACGAAGGCCCGGTACAGCGTGGTGAGCTCGCCCAGCAGGACCTGCGTCGACTCGCCGTCGAGCACACTGTGGTGCACGACCAGCTGGAGCAGGTGATCGTCGTCGCCGACCCACAGCAGGTGACAGCGCAGCAACGGGCCCGCGCCGAGGTCGAACGGCACGGCGGCGAGCCGCCCGGCCTCGGCGACCACCGCGTCGAGACCACCGCCGACCTCGACCGTGGTGATCTTCACCGGCTCCGGCGCCCGCACGACCTGGCTCACCTCGGCACCGGTGAGCCGCAGGACGCTGCGCAGCACCTCGTGCCGCGCGACGACCTCGGTGAGGGCTCGCTCCAGTGCCGGAACGTCGAGCGCGCCGCGCAGTCTCAGGGCCGTGCCCATGGTGTAGAGCGAGGTGTCGGGCCGGGTCTGCTCGGCCAGCCACAGGCGCCGCTGCCCGAACGAGGCGGGCAGCACGTAGAGCTCTTCGGTCATCGGGCAACTCCTGGTCGTCGGGTGGGGACGCGGTAGGCGGAACGGTCGACCTGGCGCAGCGCGGGACCCGCGGCCGCCGGCCGCGCGTTCTCCGCGATGGCTTCGGCGACGCCGGCGACCGTCGGGCTGTCGAAGAGCCGCCCGAGCGGAAGCTTGACGCCGAACTGCGCGGTGACCCGGGAGATCACCTGGGTGGCCAGCAGGGACTGACCGCCGAGGTCGAAGAAGTTGTCGGTGACGCCGACGCGCTCCAGCCCCAGCACCTCCTGCCAGACCTCGGCGACCCGGCGTTCGAGCTCCGACGACGGCGGGACGTGCTCGGCCGCCGTCTCGGGGGCCGGGTCGGGCAGGCGGCGCCGGTCGAGTTTGCCGTTGGGCGAGAGCGGCCACCGCGGCACCGGGACGAACGCCGAGGGCACGAAGTGCGCGGGCAGCCGGTCGCGCAGGTGCGCCTTGAGGCGGGCGCCCAGCTCTCCCGGCTCGGCGCCCGCCAGCTCCCCGCCGTCGACCGGGCGGACGTAGCCGACGAGCGCCGGGGTGCCGCCGCGGCCGGTGCGCAGGTCCACGACGGCGGAGTCGACCGCCGGGTGGGCGGTGAGCGCCGCCTCGATCTCCCCCGGCTCGAGCCGCATGCCGCGCAGCTTGACCTGGTTGTCGATCCGGCCCAGGTACTCGATCGCGCCGTCCGCCCGGAGCCGGGCGAGGTCGCCGGTGCGGTAGAGCCGACCGCCCGGCTCGCCGAACGGGTCCGGGACGAACCGCTCGGCCGTGAGCGCCGGCCGATCGTGGTAGCCGCGGGCGACCTGCACGCCGCCCAGCAGCAGCTCGCCCGCCACCCCGTGCGGCACCGGAGCGCCGGTGGGGTCGAGCACGTAGGTGCGCGCGCCGCCGATCGGGGTGCCGATCGGCACCGCCGGCCCGGATCCGGGAACACACTCGTGCCAGGTGACGTCGACGGCGGCCTCGGTCGGGCCGTACAGGTTGAACACCGGCACCCCCGGCAGGCGGCGGGCCGCGAGGTCCACCAGCCGGCCGGGCAGCTCCTCGCCGCTGCACACGATCCGGGACAGCGCTCCGGCGCAGCCGGTGAGGTCGTCGGCCGCGAGGAAGGCGTCCAACATGGACGGTACGAAGTGGACGGTGGTGACGGCTTCGGCGGCGATCAGCCGGGCCAGGTACTCGGGGTCGCCCTGGCCGCCGGGTTTCGCCAGCACGCAGCGCGCTCCGGTCATCAGCGGCCAGAACAGCTCCCACACCGACACGTCGAAGCTCGTCGGCGTCTTCTGCAGCACGCCCTCCCCCACCGCGAGCCGGTAGGCGTCCTGCATCCACAGCAGCCGGTTGACGACGCCGCGGTGCTCGTTCATCACGCCCTTCGGGCGGCCCGTGGAGCCGGACGTGTAGATCACGTAGGCGAGATCGTTGCGGCGGGCCGGGATCCGCAGGCGGCTGTCCCGGCGCCCGGCCACGTCCGCGGCGTCGCGGCGCACGCACAGCAGCCGGGGCGCCGTGGCGAGCGCGCCCCGCAGCTCCGGATCGATCCGCGCGGTGTCGGTGATGACGACCTCGGCGCGCGAGTCGGCGACCATGAACTCGATCCGGGCCGGCGGGTAGCCGGTGTCGAGCGGCAGGTAGGCGCCACCGGCCTTGAGCACGGCCAGCAGGGAGACCATCAGCTCCGGTCCGCGCGGCAGGGCGATGCCGACCACTGAGCCGCGGCCGACCCCGGACGCGCGCAGCTGCCGGGCCAGCCGGTTGGCACGGGCCTCCAGCTCGGCGTAGGTCATCGTGCCCGCTTCGGACACGACGGCCACCGCGTCGGGCGTGCGGTCCACCTGGTCCTCGAAGTACTCGTGCACCGCGCGGAACGGCGCCGGCAGCGGCGGCACCTTCGCCCCGCTCTGCGTGCCGGTGATGTGGGCTTGGGTGGCGGAGTCGAGCAGCGGCAGCGCGGAAACCCGCGCGGCGGGGTCCGCGTGCGCCAGCACCAGCCGCAGGCTGCCGGCGAACCGCTCGGCCGTCGCGCGGTCGTAGAGCTCCGTGCTGTACTCGACACGCAGGTCGAGACCGCCGTCGGCGCGGCGGAGCACGTCGGCGCCGAGGTCGAACTTCGCCACCCCGGTGTCGACGGGCTCCGGGGTGAGACCGAGGGGGCCGATGCGCAGCGCCGGCAGCGGGGTCTCGTCGGCCTGGAACAGGTGCCGCACGAGCGGGGTGCGTCCCCCGGTGTCCCGCTCCGGGCGCAGCCGTTCGACGATGTCGTCGAACGGGACCTCGCCGTTGGTCTGGGCGTCGAGCACCGCGGCGCTGGTGCGGCGGACCAGCTCCCCGAACTCCGGATCGTCGCCCAGGTCGAGGCGGACCGGCAGCGTGTTGACGAAGAACCCGACGAGCGAGGCGACTTCCGCGCGGCTGCGGCCCGCGGCCGGCACGCCCACCACCACGTCCGCCTGGCGCGACCAGCGGGCGAGCACCGTGGCGAACGCCGCCAGCTGCACCACGAACGGGGTGGTCCGCTCGCGCTCGGCGAGCGCGGCGACGGCGGCCGCGACCTCGGCGGGCAGCGAGGTCACGACGACGTCGCCCGCGAAGCCGGTTTCCGGCACGCGCGGCCGGTCCGCGGGCAGGTCGGCCAACGGGGCACCGGCCAGCGCGCCGGCCCAGAAGTCGAGCTGTGCCGACGCGGCGGCGCCGGTGCGCCACTCGTTCTGCCAGCGGGCGAAGTCGGCGTACTGGACCGGCGGCGGGGTCGCGGCGGGCTCGCGGCCCTCGACCCGGGCCAGGTAGCCCTCCGCGAGCTCCCCGACGAGGAGCTGCAGCGACCAGCCGTCGGCGGCGATGTGGTGCACGGCCAGGACGAGCAGGTGCCGTTCGGCGGTCACGCGCAGCAGCTCCGCCCGCAGAACGGGCCCGTTTTCGAGATCGAACGGGCGGCGGACGGACGCCGCGGCTTCGGCCCGCGCGTCGTCGTCGCCGGCCACGTCCTGGACCGGCAGCGAGATGGCGGTGGCGGGCCGGACCAGCTGGACCGGCGAACCGTCCACATCGGAGTAGGTGGTGCGGAGGACTTCGTGCCGTGCGACGACGGCGGACAGGGAGGCGGTCAGCGCCGCGACGTCGAGCGGCCCGTCGAGCCACAGGCCGCAGCCGATGGTGTACGCGGCGCTTCCCGGCCGGAGCCGGTCGAAGAACCACAGCCGCCGCTGCCCCGGCGAGAGCGCGGCCGGCGCGTGCGGATCCGGCCGGGGAGCGACGCCGGCCGCGACGCCCAGCCCCTGCTGGGCACGCAGGCGCCGCAAGAGCGCCTGCCGGTCGGCGGAAGACCTGTGCGGTGCCATGGTGATCTCCTTCAGCGGTAGCCGAGCAGCAGCTCGGTCAGGCAGTCGGTGCCGAACTCGAGGGCATCGACGGGAACGCGTTCGTTGGCCACGTGCAGCAGGCGGCGGTGGCCGCTGCCCGGCGGCAGGCGGAGCGGGAGCCAGCCGTAGCACCGGATCCCGAGCCGGGCGAACAACCGCGCGTCGGTCGAGGCCGGCGTGACCATCGGCAGGGGGACGCCCATCGGGTCGAGCTTGCGCAGTACCCCGGTGAGGCACTCGTAGAACGGGCCGAACTCCGGTTCCGCGATGTCCGCGGGCACCTTTTCGCCCTCCAGCAGGACCTCGAGCTCGCCGTCGTGGCCGACGAGGTCCTGCACTTCCCGGAGGAAACCGGCCATGGTGAACTCGCCCGGGAGGATGCGCCCGTCGAGGTCGACGGTGATTTCGCTGGGCAGCACGTTGATCTTGTCCGAGGCCCGCACCACGGTCGGGTTGACCGTGTGCCGCAGTACCGAGTCGAGCAGCAGCGCCTCCTCCAGTGGCAGGCCGGACGGCACCGCGTCGCGCACGTTGTCGTGGCGCAGGCGGGCGACCTCGGCCGCCAATGGCTCCGGCAGGGCGTCCGAGAGAGCGGCGAGCATCCGATCGGCCGCGGCCGTCGGGTGCCGCGGCAGCCGGACGCCGCTCAGCGCGGTGAGCACCCCGCCGAGGCGAGCGATCGTCGCGTCCGGCGGCGCGAGCCGCGAGCCGTGGCCCCCGGCGCCGCGCAGCCGCAGGCGCAGCCAGGCCGCGCGCTTCTCCGCGACGACGATCGGGTGGAACCGCACCCCGCCGAGCTCGACGCCGGCGCCGCCCTCCTCGCCGATGGCGTACCGCACGTCGTCGAACAGCTCGGGGTGCTCGCGGACGAGGAAACCGGCGCCGCTTTCGCTGCCGGCTTCCTCGTCGGCGACCACGGCGAGCACCACGTCACCCGCGGGCGACTCGCCGCGTTCGCGCAGGTTCAGCAGCGCGGCGAGCATCATCGCCAGGCCGCCCTTCATGTCGATCGCGCCGCGGCCCCACACCTCGCCGTCGACGAGCAGGCCGTCGAACGGCGGGTAGAGCCAGTTCTGGCCCGTGACACCGACGACGTCGGAGTGTGCGTGCAGCAGCAGCGGCGGGGCCTCGCCCCGGCCGGGGATCCGGGCGATCAGGTTGGTGCGCCGGTCGTCGAGCCCGAAGATCTTGGTCGAGATCCCCGCGGCCGACAGCAACCGCTCGACGTAGGCGACGCACTGCCCTTCGTCTCCCGGCGGGTTGACGGTGTTGATGCGGATCAGGTCCTGCAGCAGCGGGACGGCGTGGGCAGGCATGGCGGGGACGGTCCTTTTCCTCAGCGGTGCGACGGGTTCCGGCGGTGGGCGGCGGCCAGGAGGGCGCCGGCGTGGCGGCGCAGCTGCCGCGGCGTGCCCAGCGCGGGGACGTCGACGGCGGCGCGGCGGTAGTAGAGCGAGACGTCGTGGCGTTCGGTCATGCCCGCGGCGCCGTGCAGGTGCACCGATTCGGCCGCGCTCTCGCGGGCGAGCTCCGCGGCCAGCAGCAGCGCTTGCGCGGCGGCCAGTGGCAGCCCCGGGTCGTCGGCCGGGCGCCGGGCCGTGGCCCGCGCGAACGCGAGCACAGCCGCGGCGCGCGACGCGAGCGCGGCCACGCGGTGGGCCAGCACCTGCTGTTTCGCGAGCGGCCCGCCGAAGGCCGTACGGTCCTTCAGCCGGGCCACGGCGAGCTCCAGCGCGCCGCGGGCGAGCCCGGCCAGGTACGCCGCGTGCCGGACGCGGGCACCGGCCAGCAGGACCGCGGGGTCGGCGGGCACGAAGCGCGCGTGGGCGGACCCGAGGGTCACGGCGTGGAGGTCACCGCGGCCGAGCTCGTCGTGGCGCCGGAACCGCACGCCCGGCTGGTCCACCGGCACGAACGCGACCCCGGCGGCGACCGGCACCACCAGTTCGTCCACTTCGGACGCGAACGCCACGAACCGGCGTTCGCCCGACAGCGGCCCGTGCGTCCACTCCGGACCGGGTGTGGCCGGGTCCGCCGTGCCCTCCGTGTGCCACGCGACGGCGAACGTCCGCTCCCCCGCCGTGATTCCGGCCAGGACCCCGGGACCGGCCACCGCGGCCGCGGTCACGGTGCCGGCGTACGGGCTCGGGTAGAGGGCGGCGCCCATCAGCTCGGCCACGTCGGCGAGCGCGACGCGATCGTCGGCGGTCCGGCCGGCGGCGGGTGCCAGCGCACCCAGCTCCGCCAGCGCCGCCCAGACTCCCGCGCGCAGTGCGCGGTCTTCTTCATCGGGACCGGCTCCGGTCCGGTGCTGGCCGATGCGGCGCAGCACCGGGGAGAGCTCGTCGTCGAACAGCTCGGCGCACCGTTCGCGCAGCGTCGCCGGCGAAGTTTCCACCACGGTCGTCACAACAACCCCCATCCTGCGGTGGCGACCACCGACAGCATGACCTCGGACGTGCCCGAGGCCAGCCGGTGCGCCGGACCGACGCGGTAGGCCGCGTCGAGCTGCCCGAGCGCCGGCGCTTCTTCGTCGTGCACGGACAGCGCGCCGTCGAGGCCGAAGACGTCCGCGCCCGCGGCGAGCAGCGGTCGGAACTGCTCGGTGACGAACCACTTCGTCATCGCCGAGGCCACCGGGTCCGGCGTGCCGCGGTCGAGGTTCGCGACCATCTCCCACGCCAGGGTGCCGCCCGCGCGCACGGCGCCGTCGAGCTCGGCGAGCCGTCCGGCCAGCTCCGCGTCGTCCAGCTGGCCGGTCGCGGCGGCCCGGTCCACCACCGTGTCGAGCAGCCGGCGTGCTTTCGCGTGGAAGTCGATGCCGGTGCGCTCCAGCTGCAGCATGTCCGTCATCAGGCGCCAGCCGTCGTCCACGGCACCCACCACGGCCTCGGGCCCGAGCAGGACGCCGTCGATCAGGACCGTGGAGAACCGGTCGTTCGCCAGGCCCGGCAACGGCTCCACGTGCACACCGGCCGAGCGCAGCGGCAGCAGGAACAGCGTGATGCCGTGCATCGCCACCGGGCCGGCGGTGGTCCGCGCCGCGCAGAGGGCGACGTCGCCGAACTGCGACTTCTGCGTGTAGATCTTGGTGCCGTGCAGCCGCCAGCCCTCACCTTCGCGCCGGGCGCGGGTGGTGAGCGCGGTGAGGTCCGACCCGCACCCGGGTTCGGTGAACAGCACGGTGGCGATCCGCTCGCCACGCGCGAGCGGTGGCAGGTGTTCGGCCTTCTGCCGCTCGGTCCCGGCCGCCAGCAGGAACGCGCCGACGATGTCGACGCTCAGCACGTGGGCGTCGTCGGGTACTCCGGCGTAGACCAGCTCCTCGGTGATCACGGCGGCCTCGGCCGCGCCGAGGCCCAGGCCGCCGTACTCGGCGGGCCAAGCGGGCGCGAGCAGGCCGTGCTCTCCCAAGGCCCGGTACGCACGCGGGTTGCCGCTCTCGCGGTCCGGCCCGTACGCGGCGATCTCGGCGACCTCGGCTCGTACGTCGGCGTTCCCGAGGACCTCCCGCACCCGGCGGCGGAACTCCGCGACGGTCATCGGGCACCTCCCTCGCCGGCCTTCGCCAGCAACGCGAGCAGCTCTTCGTCGGAAACCTCCGCGAGCTCCGCGGCCTCCACGACCTCGGCCAGCTCCGCGACGGTCGAGTTGACGAACAGATCACGCAGCTCCAGCGTCACGCCGAACTCGTCCTGGATCCGCGAGACCAGCTGCGTCACCTTCATCGAATTGCCGCCGATGGCGAAGAAGCTGTCGTGGATGCCGAATCCGGACTCGCCGAGCACCTCGGCCCAGATCCGGGCGAGTGTCTGCTGCGTCGGCGTCCGCGGCGCCACGGTGGCGGCCGGCACGGCGGCCTCGCCCGGCGCGGGCAGGCGCGCCGCGTCGAGCTTTCCGCTGGCCCCGCGGGGAAACTCGGGCAGCACCACGAACACGGCGGGCACGAGGTAGGACGGCAGCCGCTCCACGAGCCCACGCCGCACCGCGTCCACTTCCACGGCGGCCGCCCCCGCGGGGGTCAGGTAGGCGACGAGCCGTGCGTCCGCGCCCTGGCCCTGGGCGGTCACGTGCGCCTCGCCCACCTCCGGCAGCGCGGTGAGCGCCTGCTCGATCTCGCCGGGCTCGATCCGCAGGCCGCGGATCTTCACCTGCTTGTCGGCGCGGCCGAGGAACTCCAGCGCGCCGTCGGCCCGCCGCCGCACGAGGTCACCCGTGCGGTAGAGCCGCTCCCCCGAGCCGAACGGGTCCGGCACGAACTTCTCGGCCGTGAGCGCCGGCTGCCCGGCATAGCCGCGCGCGAGCCCCGCGCCGCCGACGAGCAGCTCGCCCGCGACCCCGACCGGCACCAGGTTCCCGGCCGGGTCCACGACGTACGCGCGGTAGCCGGGCAGCGGGAGCCCGATCGGCGGCATGGCGTCGTGGTGCTCGTGCGGGCACCGGTGGTCGATGCACGCGACGGTGGCCTCGGTGGGCCCGTACCCGTTGTGGAATTCGCGGCCCTCGGTGTTCCAGCGGTTCACCAGCTCGGCCGGGAACGCCTCCAGGCCCACGAAAAGCGCCCGTAGCTCCGGCAGCTGCGCCGGGTCGAGCCGGCCCAGGACCGCCGGCGGCAGATCCGTGACCGTGACGCCTTCGGTGCGCATCAGCGTGGTCAGCTCGGCCGGGTCGAGCAGCACCCGGCGCGGTGCCTGCACCACGGTGGCGCCGGAGCCGAGGGCGGCAAAGAAGTCGAAGAGGCTCACGTCGAACGCCGGGTTGGCGAACTGCAGAACCCGGTCGCCCGGGCCGAGGCGGAAGACGTCGACGATGCCGCGCACGAACGACACGATCGCGCCGTGCGTCACCTGCACGCCCTTGGGCCGGCCGGTGGAACCGGACGTGAAGATCGTGTACGCGAGGTTCCCGGCGCGCGCGCCGGAAGCCTGCCGGACGGCCGGGTACTTCGCCAGCGCCTCCTCCGTCACGAACAGCGGCTCCACCGTCCCGGGCAACGCCGCGGCGAGGCCGGGCGTGGTGACCGCCAGCGTCGCGCCCGCTTCGGCGAGCACCGCGGCCAGCCGTGCGGGCGGGTGGTCCGGGTCGAGCGGCACGTAGGACGCGCCGGCCTTGTGCACGCCCAGGAACGCCACCGGCAGCTCGAGCCCGCGCTCGGCGAGCACGGCGACGACCGTCTCGGGGCCGGCGCCGCGCTCACGCAGGGCGGCGGCGAGCCGGTCGGCCCGCTCGTCGAGCTCGCGGTAGGTGAGGCTCGTGCCGCCGAACGTGGCGGCGACCGCGTCCGGCCGGGTGTCCACAACGGACTCCACGAGCTCGTGCAGGCAGGTCTCCGGCGCGCCGGCCGGGGCCGGGGCCGCGCTCCACGCGCCGGTCAGCCGCCGGTGCTCGGCGTCCGTCAGCAGCGGAAGCCCGGCCAGACGCACGCCGGGGTCGGCGGTGGCCGCCTCCAGCACGCGGGCGAAGTGACCGAAGAGCCGCTCGATGCGAGCGGTGTCGAAGAGCTCGGTGGAGTACTCGGCCCACAGCCGCAGGCCCTCGCCGGGGACCTCGGTCGCCTGCACCGCCAGGTCGAACCGCGCCGTGCCGAGCTCCAGCGGGAACGCCTCGGCCCGCACGTCACCCACCTCGGCCGACTCGACCGCCGAGTGCTGCAGCGTGAAACTGGTCTGGAACAACGGGTTGCGCGACGGGTCGCGCTCGGGCGCGAGCTCGTCGACGAGGTGGCCGAAGGGCAGCTCCTGGTTGAAGTGCGCGCCCATCACGGTTTCGTGGGTGCGGGCGAGCAGCTCGCGGAACTCCGGGTCGCCCGCGGTCGAGGTGCGCAGCACGAGGGTGTTGGAGAAGAAGCCCAGGAGGTGCTCGACCTCGGGCCGGGTCCGGCCCGAGAACACCGAGCCGAGCACGATGTCGTCCTGGCCGGTGTAGCGGGCCACCACCGCGGTGAACACCGAGAGCAGCACGGTCAGCAGCGTCACCTTGTGCTCGAGCGCGAGCCGGTTGGCCGCGTCGGCCAGCGCCTGCGGCAGCATCGCCTCGAGCGTCGCGCCGGCGCGGGTCGGCACGGCGGGCCGGGGCCGGTCGGCGGGAAAGTCCACCGTGGGCAGATCGGTGAGGCGCTCGCGCCAGTAGGCGAGCTGGCGCTCCACGGCCTCGCCGGTGAGCCGGCCGCGCTGCCACACCGAGTAGTCCGCGTACTGGATCGGCAGCGGCGGCAGCACGGGCTCGCGGCCGGCCGTTTCGGCCTGGTACAGCTCGATCAGCTCGCGCACAAGGATTCCGGTGGACCAGCCGTCGGTCACGATGTGGTGCATCCCCAGCACCAGCACGTACTCCTCGGCGGCGAGCCGGGCCAGCGCCGGGCGCAGCATCGGCCCGCGTTCGAGGTCGAACAGCCGGCGGGCCTCGCCGCCGACGAACTCGCGGGCGCGCTCTTCGGCTTCCGCGCGGGGCAGACCCGAGAAGTCGACGACCGGCAACGGGATCGTGTCGGGCGCGGGCGCCACCACCTGCGTGGGCACGCCGTTCTCCGCCGGGTAGCTCGTGCGCAGCACCTCGTGGCGCGTGACGAGCCGGCCGAGCGCGCGGGCGAACGCCTCGCGGTCCAGCACGCAGTGCAGCCGCAGCGCGATGGGCGCGTTGTACACGGGCTGACCGGGCGTCCAGCGGTCCAGGAACCACAGCCGCTGCTGGGTGAACGACAGCGGAAGCGGACGGTCGCGGTCGGCCGGGCGGATACCGTCGCCGGCGCCGGACGCGGCCTCGCGCTGCTTCTCGCGCACGGCCAGCAGGGTGCGGCGGATGTCGGCGAGGCCGCCGGTGGTCTTGGTGGTGTTCGGCATCATCAGCTCCCGACCGCCAGCGGCGGCTCGACGTGCGTGGACGGTGCGGCCAGTCGCACCCTGGTGCCGGCTCCGGCGAGCGCGGCGGTGACCGGCGAAGCGACCCGGCCGTCGGCGATCAGCACCTCGCCCACCCCGGCGCGCAGCGCGTCGCGCGCGGCCTGCAGCTTCGCCGTCATGCCGCCGACGGCGGCCGCGGACACCGGCCCGTCGGGTGGCAGCGCGAGGTCGCGCACGAGCGAGGTCTCGTCCGTGTGATCGGCGAGCACGCCCGGCGCACCCGTGAGCAGCACGAGACGAGTGGCCGGCAGCGCGGCGGCGATCGCTCCCGCCGCGCGGTCGGCGTCGACGTTCACGGGCAAGCCGTCTCCGCCCCGTGCGGGCGGCGACACCACCGGGGTCAGGCCGGCCGAGAGCAGCACTCGCAGGACCGTGGTGTCGACGGCCGTGATCCGTCCGTTGTGGTCGTCCCGGACGAGGATCGGGCGCCCGTCGAGGACCGCGCGGTGCACGGCCGTCCGGCGCGCGGACAGCAGCCCGCCGTCGAGGCCGGTGAGCCCGACCGCGTCGACGCCGGCCGAGACGAGCCCGCCGACGAGCGCGGGCTTGACCTTGCCCGCCAGCGCGAGCAGCAGCACCTCGAGCGTGCGCGGATCGGTGTAGCGGCTGGACGAACCGCTCGGCGTCGTCAGCCGGCGCTGGGGAACCCCGAGGCGTTCGGCCAGCGCGTCGACGTCGGCCGAACCGCCGTGCGCGAGCACGATCCGGTGGCCCGTCCCCACGAGGGCGGCAACGTCGGCGCAGACGGCCTCGCGGTCGAGGCCGGCGCGCCCGCCGCACTTCACGACGGTGATCCCGTCGGCGTTGTCGGTCATGACCCGTTCCCTAGTTCGGGTGGAGCCCGGTGAAGCCGAGCCCGGTGCGCTCGGGCCAGCCCATGCGGATGTTGAGGCACTGCACGGCGTTGCCCGCTCCGCCCTTGACGAGGTTGTCGATCGCGGCCACGGCCACGACCCGGTTCCCGTCGCCGGACAGCGCGAACCCGACGTCGCAGTGGTTGGACCCGAGCAGGATCTTCGGCTCGGGGTAGCGGTAGTTGCCGCGTTTGTAGGCGACCACGCGCACGAACGGCTCGTCCGCGTAGTGCTTCCGGTAGGCCGCCCGCAGCGCCCGTTCGGTGACCCCGGGCGCCGCCTCGGCCCGGCACACCACCTGGACTCCGCGCACGGCGTCGATCCCGGTGGCGCTCATGACGACGTCGAGCCCGGTCGCCTGCGCGATCTCCACCTGGTGGCGGTGGTCGGCCGGGGCGAAGACCCGCAGCATGTTCGCGCGCTCGGCGTGCAGGTTGTGCTCGCCCGCCGTGGCGCCCGAACCGCTGGAGCCGATGCGGCCGTCGACCGAGACCTGCCCGGTCACGAGCCCCTCGGCGGCCAGCGGGTGCAGGGCCAGCATGCCCGCCGTCGCCATGCAGCCGGGCACCGTGACGAGGTCCGCCGTGCGCAGCGCCTCGCGGTTGAGCTCGGGCGAGCCGAACACCGCCGTGCCGAGCAGCTCGGGGGCGGGGTGCTCGGCGCCGAAGAACCGGGCGTAGTCGGCCGGGTCGGCGAAGCGCAGGTCGGGGCTGAGGTCGTAGACGATCTTGCCGCGGTCCTGGAGTTCGGCCCGCTTCTCGAGGTCGCCCAGGCCCGACGAGCTGAAGAACAGCACGTCGCACTCGGGCAGCTCGGCCGGCGGCACGTACGTGAGGTCCGTGAGCCCGCGCAGGTTCGGGTGGCCGCCGTCGACGCGGCGCCCGGGCGCGCTGGCGGAGGTGGCCGCGACCACCCGGACCTCGGGGTGGCCGAGCAGCAGCCGCAGCAGCTCACCGCCGATGTAGCCGGCGCCGCCGACGATCCCGACGTCGATCACCTGATTTCCCTTCTCGCGCTCGGCCGGTGACTATTCGCCCCAGTCCTCGTCCGGTTCCGGCGCGAGCGCCAGCATCACGGGGCTCACGGAAACGACCTCGAGCTCGCCCGCGCATTCCGCGCATTCGACGATTTCGCTCAATTCCGGTGCCTCGGGAACCGACACCTTCCCCGCGCATTCGGGGCATTCCTGCAGGGTCATCGTCACGGGAATTCCTTCCGTCGATCCGCCGATCCGGCGGCGCTGGGTCAAGAATGGCGCGCGGCGGCGCCGTCGAGGAGTCGGTGATCTCCCCTACGCCGGCACCCGCACGCGGGCCGCGACCGTGCCGAGACAGGCCATCTCGCCGGCGACGACCTCGTACGCGGCGAGCAGCCGCTCCGCCCGCGCCAGCAGCCCCGGCACCGCCGCGGCCCGGTCGGCGCGGCCCGTGGCGACGGCGATCCGGAACGCGGCCCAGTGGTGGGCGATCCGGTCGACCGAGCGGGCGAGCTCGCCCAGCCCGGACATCCCGAACCGGCGCCCGGCCAACGCCAGGAACTCGGCGTGCAGACCGGTCACGGCGAGCACGGCACCCCCGAGGATGAACAGGTCGTCGACCGCGACCTCGTCTCCCTCGTAGCGCTCCAGCAGGCCGGTGAGCGTGTGCCGCAGGCCGGCCAGGCCCGTCACGAGGCCCGGCGTCACCCGGCCCTCGCCCAGCGCCGCCGCGTTGGCCGCGAGCACGTGGCGGACGAACCCGAGGTCGAACGCGGGCTGCTCGGGCCCGACGACGAGCTCCAGCCAGCGGTTCCCGATCGGGTTGGCGGTGAAGAACATGTCGCGGTCGTGGCGGATCGGGTTGCCCGAGTCGCGCGCCGCGGTGAAGGTCTCGAGCGAGATGGCGCCCTGGAACGCGGGCGGCACCGGGTCGGCCACGAGAACCTCGCCCGCTTCGTCGTCGAAGCCGAACACCGTCAGCAGGTGGTTGGTGTGCACGTCGCGGTAGGCGGGCCGGAAGGGCAGGTGGAAGTTGTCGGCCGCCACGGCCACCGGCGTGCCGGCGGCGAGCTTCGCGCGGACCTCGCGCCAGCCGGAGTCGGCGTCAGCGGGCTCGTGCCACACCGAGGACACGGCGTGGTGCGGGGCCAGGTCGGCGAACAACGGGCCTTCACCGGGGAAGAAGTACTCCTCGCGGCGCACGTCGCCGGGCCGGTGCGAGAAGCCCCAGCCGGCGCCGAGCACACGCACGGGGTCGAGGCCGTGGAAGGTGAGCAGCACCCCGGCCGTGGTGTGCAGGCAGTGGGACAGGTCGTGGCGCCAGCGGCCGGCGGGACCCAGGTCAACGCGCACAGCGGGACTCCTCGTCGGCGACAGCGGTCAGGGCGAACACGTGCATGGCGGGGTTGTCCGGCAGCCGGACCGCGACCAGCGGGTCGGGCTCGGCGATCGCGACGCGCTGCTGCCAGATCGAGGGCGAGTGCCCCGCCTGCGTGTGGCGCGGGTAGCGCAGGCCGGTGGTGCAGAAGGCGAGCGGCTCGCCGAAGCGGGCCGGGGTCTCGGGCCAGAAGTCCGACATCCGCAGCCAGGAGCGCCGGACGGTGCCGCCGGCGTGGTGCAGTTCCACCTCGTCCTCTGTGCGCCGCTCGGCCGCGCCGAGCAGGTACAGCCAGTCGTAGCGGCCCTCGGGCACCGCGACGAGCTGCCCTCGGCAGCGGACGTTGTCGGCGCCGTCGGCGTTCGGAGCGGGGAACGCGAACGTCACACCCGCCACCTCCCGCACCGAGCCGGCGGGCGGCAACTCCTCCGCCGGGAAGGTGTTGCGCCAGACGTTGAACCCGTAGTCCCCCGACGTGCCCTCGGGTTGCACCCCCGTTCCGTCGAAATGCCGACCGAGCTCGATCACGGTCTTTTCCACCGGCCTCACATCCTCTATTTTCGAGTCATGTCCGTTGTCGACAGATCTCGTTCCCCGGAATTGTCCCCGACGATCACCGCCGCGCCGTTGTCCGGCATTTCCCCGGCTTTTGCCGAAGAAATAGCCGCGACCACTCGCGTGGCCTACGCGGCCGGCGACGCCGTGCCCGGGCTGCCCGTCGCCGACGGCGCGCGCGAGACGGGCGCCGCGGTGCTCGCCGACCTCGCGGCCGGCACCCGACTTTGGGTGGCCACAGTGGACGGCCGGTGCGCCGGCTCGGTCCGCGCGGCCACCGCGCCGGACGT
Organism: Amycolatopsis sp. NPDC049253; assembly: GCF_040678995.1. Taxonomy (NCBI): domain Bacteria; kingdom Bacillati; phylum Actinomycetota; class Actinomycetes; order Pseudonocardiales; family Pseudonocardiaceae; genus Amycolatopsis; species Amycolatopsis sp. NPDC049253. The sequence goes on from NZ_JBFAQX010000027.1 coordinate 37,291, forward strand.
GTGGGAGGTCCGGCGGCTGGCCGTCGCGCCATGGACACGCGGCACCGGCCTGGCTCGCGCCCTCGTGGCCGCCCTGGAGTCCGGCGCGGCGCGCGCCGGGGCCGCCGTCGAGCTCAACGCCGTGGTGGAGCGCGGCACTCCGGCGTTCTACGGCAAGACGGGTTACCGCACGCTGTACCACTTCGGCGCGGCCGACAAGCCGCTGTCGGAGGTCCGGATGCGCCGCGACCCCGCCCTGGCGCCGCGGCCGTGGACCGACCCCCTCGCGGGCGACGCGTCGGAGGTGACCGCGGGTGTCGTGGTCACCTGGTGGTCCTTCGGCGGCACCACGACCTGCCGGGTCTCCCACGGCACCGTGGCGGGCGCGGCGGCCCACTCCCCCGCCGCCGGCGCCCGGTTCCTCGGCGCCGACCACTGGCCGGGCGCGACCGCCGAAGACCTCGAGGCGGTCCGGGAAACGCACGGCGGGGCGATCGCCGGTCACGATCGCCCCGCCGCGCTGGTCCCGGCCTACGCGCTGCCCCGGAGTGTCCACAAGGGACTGCTGGCGTGGTGGCGCGCGCCGGCGGTCAGGCACTCCTGAGGGACAGCACCGCCTCCTCGACGGCGCGGGCGCTCACGCCGGCGCCGTCGAGGAGGTCGGTCTCGGTGCCGACGCTGTCGTGGAAGCGGTCCGCGACGCCGATCCGGCGCACGGGCACCGGGCAGATCCCCGCGACGACCTCGCACACCGCCGAGCCGAGGCCGCCGGCGAGCACGTGGTCCTCCACGGTCACGAGCGCGCCGGTCTCCCGCGCCGCGGCGGCGATCGCCGCGGTGTCGAACGGCTTGACGGTGTGCACATTAAGCACACGCGCGGAGATCCCGCGCACCGCCAGCGCCCGCGCCGCCTCGAGCGCCATCGTGACGGGGTGCGGACCGGTCGCCACGATCGTCACGTCCTCGCCCTGACGCAGCCGCACGGCTTCGCCGACGCGGAACTGGTAGGGCCCGTCGTACACCGGCGGCGCCGGGTTTCGGCCCAGCCGCAGGTAAAGCGGGCCCGGCAGCCCCGCCGTGGCACGCACGGCGTACTCGGTCTCCGCCGAGTCCGCGGGCACGACCACGGTGAGGTTCGGCAGCGTCCGAAGGATCGCGAGGTCCTCGAGCGCGTGGTGCGTCGGCCCGTAGTGGCCCGCCGAGAACCCACCGTGGGTGCCGACGATCCGCACGGGCAGGTTGTTGTGCGCCACGTCGATCTTCACCTGCTCGCACGCGCGCGCCGACGCGAAGCCCGACATCGTGTTGGCGTACGGCAGGAATCCCGTCGCGGCGAGCCCGGCGGCCACCGAAACCAGGTTCGCTTCGGCGATGCCGACGTTCACGTACTGCTCCGGCAGCACCGGCCCGAACAGGTCGTCGAGCCCGCCCATGTCGGAGTCGAGGCACAGGATCCGCGGGTCGTCCGCCGCGAGTTCCAGCAGGGTGCGCCGGTAGACCTCGCGGGTGCTGGGCGCGTACCGCTCGGCCCACGTCCGCACCGGCGCGGCCGTCACGACGCCGCTCCCGCGCGCAGGCCGGCCAGGGCGCGGCGGTGGTTGCGAGGGGAGAGTTTCACGGCGTGCGAACGCCGGTCACCTTCGAACATCGGCACCCCGGCGCCCTTGACCGTGTGGGCGAGCACCATCGTCGGGCGCGCGCCCGTCGTCGTGAGGGCCGTGCGCAGCGCGGCATGGTCGTGGCCGTCGACCTCCACCACGTCCCAGCCGAAGGCTCGCCAGCGGTCGGCGAGCGGCTCGAGCGCGACACAGTCCTCGGTGGACCCGGTGATCTGCAGGCGGTTGCGGTCGACGATCGCCGTGAGGTTGCCCAGGCGCAGGTGCCCGGCGAGCATCACGGCCTCCCACACCGACCCTTCCTGCAGCTCGCCGTCGCCGAGCAGCGCGAACGCGCGGCTTTCACTGTGCGCACGGCGCAGGCCGAGCGCGATCCCGGTGGCCAGCGACAGGCCGTGTCCCAGTGAACCCGTCGGGAACTCGACGCCGGGCAGCCGCCGCAGCGGGTGCCCGGCCAGCCGGCTCCCCGCCTTGCAGTAGGTCTCCAGCTCCTCGCGTTCGAGGAAACCCGCCTCGGCGAGCACGGCGTAGAGCGCCGCGCTGGCGTGGCCCTTGCTCAGCACGAACCGGTCGCGGCCGGGCCAGCCGGGCTCGTCCGGGCGCAGCCGCAGGACCTCGAGGTACAGCACGCACAGCACGTCGGTGGCCGAAAGCCCGCCGCCGACGTGGGCGCCGTGCTCCCCCGCCGCCATCTGCAGGATCTCCTCGCGCACGCGCAACGCGCGCTCGGCGATCGTCGGTGCCACCGCGGGCGCGCTCATGCGGCGAGCTCCGCTTCGGCCGCGTGCCACGGCGCGCGGTAGTCGAGCGAACGGGCGAGCCCGGCGAGCGTGTCCAGGTTCCGCCACACCTTGGCGAACGCGTCGGCGCAGGCGTCGAGCACCGGCCCCGCCGCGGGGTTGAGGTGCCAGCGCTGGATGGTCACGGAGTCCTCGATCACGGCCAGCGCCGTGGGATGGTCTTCGGCGCGGTAGTCGACGTGGCGCGCACCCGGCAGGCGCCACGGGTACCCGCCGCCGAGCCCGATCAAGTCGCGGAACGCGCGCTGCCCCGGCAGCGGCACGATCTGGTACGGCTGCACGGGCACGCCTTCCGCGCGCAACGCCCGCTGCACCACCGCGCGGAACGGTCCCGCCGGGACGTCGCCGATCCCCGCCGCCTCCGGGTCCAGCCGCATCCGCAGGATGTGCCACGCGTGGGTGCGGTCGGGCGGGCACGTCGGCACGACCACTCCGGGCAGCTCGGCGAGCCGCGCGAGGAACGCCTCGACGTTCCGGGCGCGGGCCGCGTCGTACTCCGGCAGGCGCTCGAGCTGGCTGCGCGCGAACGCGGCCTGCACGGCGCTCAGCTTCAGGTTCCCGGCGAGCACGCGCGAGAGGTAGTCGCGCTCGCGGCCCGCCTCCAGTGACTCGCCGAACTGGCGGCGCAGCACCACCTGCTCGTGCAGCTCGTCGCTGTCGGTGGTGACCAGGCCGCCTTCGCCGCAGGTCGGCAGGTTCTTCGTGACGTTGAGGCTGGAGGCGTTGATGTCACCGATCGACCCCACGCGCCGGCCGAGGTGCGTGGCGCCGTGGGCTTGCGCGGCGTCCTCGATGAGGTGCAGGTCGTGCCGCTCTGCGAGGTCGCTCAGGCGCGTGAGATCGCACGGCACCCCGTGCAGGTGCACGGCCATGATCGCCCGCGTGCGCGGCGTGATCGCCGCGGCCGCGGCGTCCGGGTTCATGGTGAAGGTCACGGGGTCGACGTCCACGAAGACCGGGACCAGCAACCGCTGGACCACGGGCACGGCGCTGCCGATGAACGTCAGCGACGGCACCAGCACCTCCGAACCGGGCTCCAGGTCGAGCGCGGCCAGCGCGAGCTCCAGCGCGGCCGTGCCGTTGACCACCGCCGCGCAGTGCCGGGTGCCGACGTATTCGGCCCAATCACGCTGCAGCCACGAGACCTCGCCGCGGCCGGCGTCGTTCGAGGTGAACAGGCCGGCCGAGAGCACTCCTGCGACCGCGGCCTCGTCCTCGGCCGTGACGACCGGCCAGCCGATCCCGGCCTTCAGCGTCTTCGGCGGGCCGACGGTCCGCGTGCCGCCGAACATCGCGAGCTTCGTCATGAGGGTGACACCACTTTCTCCGAACCCGGGTACGGCTCGGGGTAGGGACGGCCCGGGCGCACGAAGGTCACCTCGTGCAGCCGCAGCCGGGGTTCGTCGGGCAGGCGCACGGCCCGCAGGTCGTCGCGCCGCGTCACGGGCAGCCGCACGGTGCGGCCGGAACCCCCGGGCACCGCCAGCGGTTCGGGGTCCAGACCACCGGCGTAGGTGAGCCAGGCGGTGGCGGTGAGCGCGACCGGGCTGCTCACCGTGAGCCACAGCCAGTCGTAGCGGCCGGGCGGCACGGTCAGCGTCTGCCCGGCGCAGGTCAGCGGTCCCGCCGCGAGCTCGGGGCAGCGCCCCGGCACGGTGCGGGACTCGGGCACGGGGGTCAGCACCAGGTCCATCACGCCGCCCACAGGTCGAGCTGGCCGAGCACGTAGTCCACGTACCGCGTCACGAGGTCCTCGCCCAGCGCCTCGACCGCGCCGTGGAACTCGGGAGTGTGGTTGACCTCGTTCACATACAGCCTGCCTTCCCGGTCTTCGAACACGTCCACGCCGAGCACGCCCTCGCCCATCGCCTCGGCCGTCGCGGAGAGCAGCTTGGTCAGCTCGTCGCTCGGCACGCACACCTCGGAGCGCCCGCCCCGTGCGACGTTGGTGCGCCAGTGCTCGGACATGCGGTAGGTGGCGCCGACGACCTCCGTGCCGAACACGTAGGCGCGGATGTCGCGGCCCGGCTTGTCCACGTACTCCTGCACGTAGGTGATCTGGTTGACCGGCCCGGGGAACGCCGCGCGGTGCTCCAGGATCGCCTCGGCGCTCTCGTGGTCGGCCAGCCGCGCCGCGAGCCGGCCCCACGAACCCGTGAGCGGCTTGACGACGGCCGGGTAGCCGAACCGGTCCAGCTCGTCGAGCGCGGCCTCGGGCACGAGCGCGGCCATGGTGCGCGGCGTGCGGACCCCGCCTTCGCGCAGCGCGAGCGTGGTCAGGAGCTTGTCCCCGCACAGGGTGATCAGCCGCGAGCCGTTCACCACCGGCACCCCGGCGTGTTCGAGCAGCCGGGCGCCGTAGGCACTGCGGGTGTGCGAGATCTCCCGGGTCACGGCTCCCCGGTATCGGACCTCGAGCGGGCCGTCGAGCCGGAAGACCAGGCGGCGCGTGTCCACCTGCTCGAATTCGACGTTGCGGCGGCGCAGCTCCTGCAGGATCAGCCGTTCCTCCAGCCTGATGCGGGAGGTCAGGACCGCGAGTGGTCGTCGATCGTTGGTCACGGTGTCGCCCTTCTCCCCGCCCCGGCGGTCACCACGGGCCGGAGGGCACCGGCCAGCCGAGGCAGCGCTTCGGTGAGCACGTCGATGGCCCGCAGGTATTCGGTCAGCGACAGGTGCTCCTCGGGTGTGTGGCAGAGCTTCGAGTCACCCGGTCCGTACGCCGCCACGGGCACGTCCCACACCGGGCCGACGACGTTCCAGTCCGAGGTACCGAGCTTGAGCTTCGTCCCGGGCCGGGACCCGCCGCTCCGGATCGCCGCACTCAGCGCGCGCACCACCGGGTCGGTCCGGCTCGATCGCACGGCGGGCACGCTCTCCGGCACCGTCACGCGGTCACCCGGCGCCCACTCGCGCAGGAGCGCGGTGAACTCCGCGACGTCGAACGCGGGCGGCACGCGGCACGAAACCTCCAGCACGGCCGTCTCCAGATCGCCCTCGATCCGCACGAGCGCGGGTGAGGCCTGGTCGAACCGCGTGCTCGTACCGGGGTGGGCGCGAGCAAGCCAGTCGCACGCGCGCGCCCAGTGCGCCGCGGCGACCTCCGCCGCCGTCGCGTCCGGCGAGCTCGTGTGAGCCGAGGGCCGGCTCACGTCGAGGCGGTAGCGGAGCATGCCCTTGTAGCCGACCCCGACCGCGTCGGCCCCGCTCGGTTCTCCGATCACCACGGCGTCCGGCGCAGGTACCGAACGCACGAGGTGGCGGGCGCCGATCGAGGTCCGCTCCTCGTCGACCGCGCCGACCACGTGCACCCGGGCCGGGATCCGGCCGTCGAGCCGGATCGCGGCGCAGAGGAACGCGGCCAGCGGTCCCTTCGCGTCGACGGCGCCGCGGCCGTGCAGCACGTCGCCCTCGACGCGGACGGGCACCTCGCCGGGGACCGTGTCGAGATGACCCAGCAGCATCAGCTCCGGGCCGTCGGCCGAGCCGGCGACCGCGTGCACGTTGCCGGCCCCGTCGAGCCAGGAGGTCAACCCGGCACCGGTGAGCCGGCGCACGAGCCACGTGGCCAGCTCACGCTCGGAACCGGAAAGAGAGCGTAAACCGACCATTTCACGCAGAAGGGACACCGCGCCCGGTGGGTCGGTGATCATGACAGCCTCGCAATTCCCGGGTTCGAACGGAATCGGAGGGTCTCGCTCGGCGGGACCCGGCACCGAGCGTGTCAACCGCTGATGGCCGGGACACGTCGGGCATTGCCCCGACTTTCCCTGGGCCGCGGGAGCGAAGACAGTGAAGGAGCACGACTGCGACCGCAGCGCACTCCAGGGCAGAGAATGTGCCCGATCTTCTGCAGAATACGGACAGGATAGGGAAGACCGTCAGACGCCACCAGCCACAACGCCGGACAGTGTTCGACCGAACCCTTGCGCAGCCGGAATACTGCGGATCGTGACGCGAGAAGTGCATGCGGCCGGCGATCTCGCCGATTTGGTGGCCCAGCTGACCCCGGACGCCGTGCTTCTGTACAAGCTCGCGGTCGGCCATCCGGCCTGGACCATCGCGGAAGCGAGCACGCAGCTCGGATTCGACGAGAGCTACCTCCGGGAGCTCATCGGCTCGCTCAAGGACCTCATGCTGCTGCGGCCGTCGCTCGACCCCAACCGCCAGTACGACGCGATCGGGCCCGACTCGGCCGTTTCCGCGTTGCTCACGTCGGAGGAAGCCGAGCTGCGCCGGCGCGAAGCCGCGCAGGAGGCGGTGCGGCGGGAGCTGCTCGCGCTCCTGCCGACGTACTTCGAGGCGCGCCAGGTCCGGCGCCAGGCCGAGGCGATCGACGTCGTGGAGGACGTCGCGATGGTCCGGCATCTGCTCGCCGATCTCGCGCGGCGCTGCAGCCGCGAGGTGCACATCGCGCACCCGGGCAGTGGCATGGCGGAAGACCAGCTCAGCCGGAGCCTGGGCCGCGACCTCATGGTGCTGGAGCGCGGCGTCGTCATGCGGTCGATGCTGCAGCACTCGGCGCGCCAGCACGTTCCCACCCAGCGGTATGTCGCCGCCGTGACGAAGCGCGGCGCCCACGTGCGGACGACGCCGATCGTGCCCCGAAGACTCATCGTCTTCGACCGCGAGGTGGCTTTGCTGCCGCCCGTGGACGGGGATCCCAAGGGTGGCGCGGTGATCGTGCGCGAACCGGCGGTCGTGAGCCACATGCTCGACGCGTTCGAACTGCTGTGGCACGCGGCCCGGCCGTTCCCCGTGCTGGAGGCCGACGACGCGGGCGAGACGCTGGACGAAGTGACGCAGTCGATCCTGGTCCAGATGGCCGCCGGCGCGAAGGACGAAGTGATCGCGCGCCGCCTCGGCATCTCGGTGCGTACCTGTAGGCGGTACATCGCCGACCTGACCAACTCCCTGGGCGCGCAGAGCCGGTTCCAGGCCGGAGTATTGGCCCACCAGCGAGGACTGCTCGACTGACCGGGTCGTCGCCGCCCGCGTAACTTGTTGCCACGCAGCTTCTTGAGGTTGGTAACCCCTGTTTTCCCCTCCCTGGTTCGGGAAAACTCGGTTGCACCGGAGGAACCCGGGGACCACCGGGAACGAATCCTCGGACACCGAACCAAGGAGCCTCTCATGTCGAACGTCGCCCGTCGCGCTGTCGCCCTCGTCGCTTTCGCCGCCGCCGCCGTGACGATGCAGGCCGTCGCCGCCGATCTCGCCACCGCCGCGCCGCGGCCCGCCGCTCAGCACGTCGTGTCCGCTTCCTCGGACAAGCCGAACGACGGCGGCAACGGCTCCGACGCCGGCGGCATCGAGTGGTGATTCCCCTGCCGCTGCGGTGATCCACGGACCGCCGCGACGCCGATTCGTTGCCCCGAGCAGGAACCAGGAGCGTCCACTCCCATGACACTCGCAAACGCCACCGAGGTGGTGCGGCACCGGGCTGATCCGCCCGGCCGGCCGGCGCCCCTCATCCTCGCCGCGCACGGCGCGGCACCGCCCGCCCGTGCCCCGTGGGTCCCGCGCACCACCGCCGATCGGGCGAAGCTCGCCGAAGCGCAGCGCACCGCGGCAGCACTGGGCCGCAGGGTTTTCGGGGCCTGGCACGTGGACCCCACCCCGCGCACCGCCTCCCTCGCGCTCGGCCACGTGCTGTCCCGGCTGGCGGAGCACGGGGACACCGTCCTCGACTTCTGGCTGGGCAACGGAAACCACGTCGCTCCCCCGTCTTCGAACGGGCTCCGGCACATCGCCTACGGCGTCGGGCCGGACGGTCACGTCGACCTCGCCGCGGCCGAGGACCTGGCCCGGGAGTTCCGGCCCTCGGTCATCCTGTGTGGATCGTCGGCACACCCGCGCCGGTTCGACTTCGCCCGGCTGCGGCGCATCGCCGACGAGCACGAAGCCCTTCTGGTGGCCGACATCTCCGCGATGACGGCACTGGTCGCGGCCCAGGTCCACACCAACCCGGTCGACATCGCGCACGTGACGGTGGCCGCCACCGACGAGCACCTCGGCGGCGGGGACGGCGCGATGATCCTCTCGGGCCGCGATGCGAGCGTCCCGTTCGGAGGGAACGGGCGGACGCTCTCACAACGCCTGGGCAAGCTCGTGTACACCTCGCCCCCGGACAGCGCCGATCTCGACGAGCTGACCGCGAAAGCGGGCGCGCTCGCCATGGCCGGCTCGGACCGGTTCCACCGCATCGCCAAGCACATGATCCGCCACGCCCGGACGGTGGCCACGCGCCTGCGCGCCGAGGGGCACGACCTCGTCTCGGGCGGCACCGACACCCACCTCGTGCTCCTCGATCTCACCTCGCGCGGTTTCACCGGCACCGCCGCGGCGCGGGTGCTCGCCACGGCCGGGATTTCCGTGACACCGCACCGGGTTCCGGCGGACCCGGCCGTCGAAGAGGCAGCCGGCGGGCTGCTCGTCTCCACCGCTTCACTCACCCAGCACGGCTGTGACGCCACCGGGTTCGACGCCTGCGCCCGGCTGCTGGACGACGCACTCACCGCTCTGCGCCCCGACGGACGCGGCGGCTGCCTCGCGGACGAGCCGGTCCTGAACCCGATCCGCCGGCGCGCCACCGCACTCGCGTTGCGTTACGCACCGCAGTTCTGACCTCGGAACATTTCTTCCCGCACTGAACTCCTTTTCCCCTGATTCCCGCAATTCCAGGAAGGGCACCGCCATGTTCGAAAACGACGACGACACCACCACCTACCGCGTGGTCGTGAACGACGAGGAGCAGTACTCCATCTGGTCCGCCGCGCGCGAGATCCCCGCCGGCTGGCGCGAGGCCGGCGTGACCGGCACGAAAGACGAGTGCCTGGCGCACATCGACGAGGTGTGGACCGACATGCGGCCGCTGAGCCTGCGCCGCGCGATGGCGGGCGACCGCGCCCAGTGAGCCGCGCGGGCGAGTCCGTTCCGGGCTCGCCCGCACCAGACTGGGGATGGATACGGGAGTGCAGATGCTTCACCAATCCGACGGCCGGTTCGCCGGCCGCACTCGTGAGCTCGCCGTGCTCACCAGGCTGCTGTCCGAATCGGCGGTGGGGCGCACCGTGATCGCCGACGTGCGAGGCGATCCCGGGCTCGGCAAGAGCCGGCTGCTGGCCGAGTTCGGCCGGCTGGCCCGCGAAGCGGGCGCGCACGTCGTGACCGCGATCGAGGCCGGCGTGCCCGACGTGGTCGGGCCGCTGGTCGTGCTCGCCGACGACGCGCACCTCGACGACGCCGAGTGGGCGGACGCGGTGACCGCGCTGGCCCGCCGGCCGCGCCGGGGCATCGTGCTGGTGCTCGCCCGGCGGCCGCGCCAGACCGGCCCGGCCCTGACCGCGGCGCTCACGTCGTACGCCCGGGTCGAGCTGGCGCTGGAACCGTTGGCAGCACAGGATTTCGAGCCGCTGTGCGAAGGACGGCTCGACGGTGAGGAACGCGAGCGCGCCCACCGCCTGTGCGCGGGAAACCCCGGCCGGCTGGCCCTGCTGCTGGAAGGACCGGACGGCCCGGCGGCAAGCGCACTGCTCGCGGAGACGGCGCGGCTTCGGGAGGCGATCCGGCTTGTCGCCCAGGCGGCCGCCGTCGCGGGTGATCCCTTCGAGCCGGAACTGGTGGCGCGCGTCGCCGATGTCGAGGCGAGCACCGTGCTGCCGGCTCTCGACGAGCTGCTGGCGGCCGACGTCGTCCGCCCCGGCCCCGGCCCGGCGTCGTTCGTGTTCCGCAGCCCCGCGCTGCGCGAGGTCACCTACCGCAGTGCCCCGGCGGGCTGGCGGATCGGCGCCCACCGCCGGGCCGCGGACGCGCTGCGGGAGGACGGGCAGCCTGCCGTGCGGTTCGCCGAGCACGTGGAACGGGCGGGCCGGGCCGGTGACGGCCTCGGCGCCGGGGCGCTCGCCGAAGCGGCCGCGGCCACCGAGGTGCACGACCCGGCGACCGCGGCCGGCTGGTACGCCGCCGCCCTGCGGCTGCTGCCGGAACCACCCGCGCAGGACACCCGGCGGCGCGGCCTGCTGACCGCGCTGGCGCGCACGAGCCTCGCCGCGGGGCGGACCGCCGAGACCGCCTGGGCGCTGGCGGCCCTGCCGGCCGGCGACCCGGACGCGGCCCTGATCGCGGCCGGGCTCGCCATGGTGACCGGCCGGGAAGCCGAGGCCCGCCGTGGGCTGCAGGACGCGCTCGCCCGGATGGGACCGGGAGACGACCGCAGCTCCCACGCGGTGGCGCTGGCGGAGACCGCGATGTTCGGCTCGGTGCCGGACGACTGGGCCGCCGAAGCCGTGCTCGCGGCGAGCCGGGCGCCCGAACTCGTGCGTGCTCACGCCCTGGCGTTGCACGCGCTCGCCCGCCTCGCCGCCGGTGATCCCGCTTCGGCCCGCCGCTCGGCGTCCGCGGCCGCGGAGCTCACGGACCGCCACAGCGACGACGAGCTGCTCACCGAGCTGGGCCTGGTGGCGGCGGTGGGGTGGGCCGAAACCCACCTCGAGGACGATTCCGCGGCATTGCGGCACTTCGACCGGGGAATCGAGCTCGCGCGCTCGGCGGGCCGATGGCCCGCGCTCGTCCCGCTGCTGGTCGGGGCGGGGACCGTCTACCTGCGGCGGGGCCGGCAGGCCACGGCTCGCGAGCACGCGGCGACCGCTCTGCGCCTGGCGCCGGCCGAGCGGGCCGGGTCGCGGGCCTTGGTGTGCTGGCTCGCGGCACGCGTCGCCCTGGCCGCCGCGGATCCGCAGGAAGCGCTTTCGCTGTGCCAGGAGTCGCTGCGCACCGACACGCCGCTCGCGCCGCACCTGCGCTCGGTCGCCGCCGCGGCGGGCGGCCCCGGACCGTCCTCATCGGACGAACTGCCGGCGTGGGCCGTGCTCGACCTCGCCGAGGCGGCCGCGCCGCAGGACGCCGACGGGGCACGACGCGCCCTCGACGCGGCGACCGGTCTCGGCCTGCCCGGGCAGCTGGCCCGGGCCGAACTGCTCGCCGCCCGGTTCGCGCCCACCGCCGTGGAGAAGCTCGTCCGGTCCCTCGAAGCACTCCGCCTGGCCACGGCGGCCGGCCACCACCCCGTCACGTGCCGGGCGCAGATCGCGGCCGCCCTGGCGTCGGCCGAGCTCGGCGATCCCGACCGCGCCGCCGCGTACCTGGACAGCGCCCAGGTGCTCGCCGAGCAGTGCTCCTCGGCGGCGCTCGCCGCCTCGGTGGCCGCCGCCCGCGGCGAGACCGCGACCCCGGCGGCCGGGACCTCGTTCACGTTGAGCCAGCGGGAGTTCCAGATCGCGAAGCTCGTGAGCGAGGGGCGAACGAACCGCCAGATCGCCCGCACGCTCGGGGTGAGCCACAAGACGGTCGAGACGCACCTGAGCCGGATTTTCGGGAAGCTGGAGGTCTCGTCGCGAAGCGAGATCGCCAGCCTCGTGGGCGGCTCGGCCGTCAAGGCCCGGCCGAGGCCGGTGAAGAAGCAGCTGGAAAACATCCCGGCCTGAGCACCGGGAAAGAACAGGAAGCCGGGCACCCCACGGGGTTGCCCGGCTTTCCCCTGCCCGCGTTCGGCACGGCCGGGCCACCGTCTCCACGAGGACGAAGCCAAGACGTCAAAGCCCGCCCGAGGGCCGACCCCGGCGAGGTTCACCGACAACCCCGTATCACTGTCCACACACGACGACGAAGCCGCCCCCGGGGATTTCCCAGGGGCGGCTTCGTCGTCGGTGGCGTCAGCTCTTCGTGAGCACCTCACGCAGCTTGCCCGCCAGCACCTCGACGTTCCCGGGCCGCAGCAGTCCGAAGTGGTCACCCGGAACCCGCTGCACGCGCAGGGTGCCGGCGTAGGGCTGCCAGCCGTCGCGCAGCCAGTGTTCGTCGCCGGACTCGGCGACGAGGAGGTCGACGTCGCCGTCGTACTCCGGCGCGGACCAGACGGACGCGGCGATCGTCAGCGCGACGAACATCCGGGCGCGTCCGAGCACGTGGTCCCGCTCCTCGGCGCGGATCAGCCCGGCACCGGCGAGCTCGCCCAGCACGGCCGAGTACTGCTCTTCGTGCCCGAGGCCACGCAGCCGCGTGACGTCCGGGACGACCCGCCCGGCCCCGACCGACAACGAGAAGCTCTCCGCGAACGCGCACACCGCTTCGGCGTGCCCCAGCGGCTCGTCGAGGCCCGTCGGGGGCTGCGTGTCGAGAAGGGCCAGCAGCTCCACCGCCTCGCCGGCCGCGCGCAGCCGGGCGGCCATCGCCCACGCGAGCCCACCGCCGAGCGACCAGCCCACGAGGTGGTACGGCCCGGAGGGCTGCACCTCGCGGACCGCGGCGACGTACCGCTCCGCCAGCACGTCGATGCTCTCGACCTGCGCCCCCGGCACCATCTCGTCGGCGTCGACGCCGAAACACGCCCGGTCCGCGCCGAGCAGCCGGGCCAGCGGCACGTAGGGCACCGTGTTGCCCGTACTGGAGTGCACGAGGAACAGCGGCGGCTCGCTGCCGTCCGCGGTCAGGCGGACGAGAGTGCCCGAGCCGGGTTCGTCGGTGCCCACGGACGCGGCGAGCTGGGCGATGGTCTGGTGCGCGAACAGCTGCCGGGCCGTGATCGCGAGCCCGCGCCTGGTCGCGAGGTCGACCACCCTGATCACGGCGATCGAGTGGCCGCCGAGGTGGAAGAAGTTGTCGTGGATCCCGATCTCGGCCACGCCGAGGACCTCCGCCCACACCTTCGCCAGCTCGCGTTCGAACGGCGTGCGCGGCGGTTGCGAGACCGGACCCGCCTCCGCAGCCGGGTCGGGCAGCTTCGACCGGTCCACCTTTCCGTTGGGGTTCAACGGGAATTCGTCGAGCCGGACCCACCGGGCCGGCACCATGTACTCCGGCAGCCGGCCCGCCGTGAACGCGCGCAGCCCTTCGGCGTCCGGCGCCGATGCGCCGACCACGTAGGCCACGAGGTGCTGCGCCCCGATCTCCCCCTTGGCCACGACCACGGCGCCGGCGACGTCCGGGTGCTCGCGCAGCACGTTCTCCACCTCGCCGAGCTCCACCCGGAAGCCGCGGACCTTCACCTGGTGGTCGGCCCGGCCGAGGAACTCCAGGCGGCCGTCCGCGAGGCGGCGCACGACGTCGCCGGTGCGGTAGAGGCGCGGGCTGGGTCCGAAGGGGTTGGGCACGAACCGTTCGGCCGTGAGCTCGGCGCGCCGGTAGTAGCCCCGCGTCACGCCGAGCCCGCCGATGTAGAGCTCACCGGGGACCCCGGCGGGCACCAGCCGGCGGTGCGCGTCGAGGACGTACACCTCGGTGTTGGCGATCGGCCGCCCGAGCGACGCCGTGACGAGGTCGTCGTCCGTGCCGTCGGCGGGGGTCGTGGTGGACCAGACGGTGGTTTCCGTGGGGCCGTACATGTTGTGCAGGGCGTCCCCGGTCAGCTCACGCAGGCGGCGCGCGAGCCCCGTCGGCAGCGCCTCGCCGCCGACCAGCAGCCGGCGCAGCCCCGTCATCGCGTCGGCCGCGTCCTCGTCGTCGGCGAGCAGCTGCGCCATCGCGGGGGTGCACTGGAAGTGCGTGACGCCGTGGCGGCGCACGAGCTCGGCCCACGTCGGGCGCTCGTCACCGGGTGCCTGCGGGCGCTGATTGCGCTCGCGCACGGTGTTGAGGTGCGCCAGGCTCGCGAGCACGTCGTCGGTGCCCACGCCGAAGTCGACGAGGCAGGCGACCTCGTCGACGCCGATGGCGCCCAGCTCGTCCACGAGCGCGAGGCATTCCTCGGGCGTGCCGAACAGGCCACTGGAGCCGACGTAGCGGTCGAAAGCGTGGTCCAGCAACGCGTCGAGGTCGTCCTTGGTGATGGTGCGCGGGTCGAAGTCCATGCCCATCCGCTGGCCGAGAATCTTCGCCAGGCCCAGCGAGGTGCGCAGGTAGTTCTTGAACGGCTCGCGCACCGTCCGCAGCACCTTCTCCCGATCCGGGTCCACGAATGCGTGCAGCATCAGCGTGACGCGGCCGCCCTCTCCGTGGTGCTCGCGGTAGGCCGCGCGGTACACGTCGATCAGCCGCTCGAGCTCGTCGAGGTCCTGCCCGAGCAGGTGCGTCAGGATGTTGACACCCAGCTCGCCCGCGGCGCGGAACGTGCTGTCGGAACCGCCCGAGGACAGCCACACCGGGATCTCGTCCTGCACCGGCCGCGGCCGGATACCGACCTCGACGTCCTTGCCGTGGCCGCCGCGGAACGTCGCCTTCTCCCCGGCCCACAGCTTCCGCACGGTGGCGATCGCGTCGATCATCACCTGCTTGCGGTCGGCGTAGTCGTCCGGGGCGAACACGAAGTCGTCCGGCATCCAGCCCGACGCGAAGGCGACGCCGGCGCGCCCGTGCGAGAGGTTGTCGACGACCGACCACTCCTCGGCGACGCGCACCGGGTGGTGCAGCGGGAGCACGACGCTGCCCGCGCGCACGGAGACGCGCTCGGTCACCATCGCGACCGCGGCGGCGGTCACCGAGGGGCTGGGGAACAGCCCGCCGAACTCCTGGAAGTGCCGCTCGGGTGTCCACACGGCGGAGAACCCGTTGCGGTCGGCGAACTTCGCGCCCTCGATGAGGAGCCGGTAGTGGTCGTCGGACGGGCCGTCGTCGCTCGCGAAGTAGAACAAGCCGAAGTCCACGGGCTTGCGCCCGGCGCGGCGGTCAGTGCCCAGCAGCTCGTGCGGCCGGCCGTCGGCGAGCACCACGGTGAACCCGCGGGTGAGCGTCCAGAACAGCTCCACGCCGGACATGTCGAACGACACGCTGCTGGTGGCCAGCCAGGTGCCGCGGTCGGCGCCGAGGCGTTCGTCGAGGCCGGTGAACAGGTTGAGCAGCTGTCCGTGCTCGACCATCACGCCCTTCGGCCGCCCGGTGGAGCCCGAGGTGTAGATCAGGTAGGCGAGGCTGTGCTCGTCGGTGCCGGCGGGCGGCGGTTCGTCGGCCGGTTCGTCGGAGCCGCCCAGTTCCAGCAGCCGCGGCGCGGTCGCCAGGCTCACCCCGGCCCGGTCGATCACCTCACGGCCGGCCTCGTCGACGAGCACGACCGAGAGGTCCGCGTCGGCGAGCACGTGCCCGAGCCGCGCGGCCGGGTAGGCCGGATCCAGCGGCACGTACGCGGCGCCGGCCTTGAGCACGCCGAGCAGCCCGGCGACGAGCCGCGGCGACCGGCTCAGGCACACGCCCACGAGCGAACCCGGGCCGACACCCAGTGCGCGCAGCCGCTGCGCGACCCCGTTGGCGCGGCGGTCCAGGTCGGCGTAGCCGATCTCGACGCCGTTGTGCACCAGGGCGATCGCGTCGGGGGTCCGGCGCGCCCACTCCGCGAACTCCGCGTGCACCCCGGCACTCGGCGGGAGGTCGACCGCCGTGTCGTTGGCGCGCACCACCAGCTCGTGCCGTTCCTCGGCGGTCAGCACGTCGAGCTCGCCGACGGGCGCGTCCGGGCGGGCGAGCGCCGCTTCGAGCAGCCGGCGCAGGTGCCCCAGCAGTCGTTCGATCGTGGCGCGGTCGAACAGTTCCGTCGCGTACTCGGTCATCAGCTCGATGCCACCGCCGTCCGGGCGTTCGGAGATGCCGACCGTGCAGTCGAACTTGGACGCCCCCATATGCAGCGGCACGCCGGTGAGCTCGATGTCGCCCATGCGCATCGTGTCGAGCTTCTTGCCGATCGGGTAGATCGCGAACTGGAACAGCGGGTTGCGGCTCGGGTCGCGGTCCGGGCTCAGCGCCGAGACCACCTGCTCGAACGGGAGATCCTGGTGGCGGTGGGCGTCGAACACGGCTTCGCTGGCGCGGGCGACGAGCTCGCGGAACGTGGGCTCGCCCGCGGTCGAGGTCCGCAGGACGACCGTGTTGGCGAAGTACCCGATCAACGGGTCGACCTCGGTGCGGCTGCGGCCGGAGAACACCGACCCGAGCGGCACGTCCTCCTGCCCGGTGTAGCGGGTCATCAACGCGCTCAGGCCCGCGACCAGGACCGGCAGCAGGCGGGTGCGCTCGGCTTCGGCGAACGCTTCGAGGTCGCGGTGCAGGGGCGCGGGCAGCACGCCCATCACGACGTCGCCGGCCCACGTCGGGTTGGCCGGGCGGGGACGGTCCGTCGGGAACTCGAGCGTGGGGAGGCCGGCGAGCCGCTCCCGCCAGTAGGCCAGCAGGCCGGCCGCGTCGTTCTCGACCCGGCCGCGCTGCCACACGGCGTAGTCCGCGTACTGCACCGGCAGCTCCCGCAGCACCGGCTCACGCCCGGCGGCGCCGGCGAGGTAGCACTCGGCCAGCTCCTCGATGAGGCGCTCCGTCGACCAGCCGTCGGTCGCGATGTGGTGCATGGCGAGCACGAGCGCGTGGTCGTCCACCGCCACGCGCGCGAGCGTCGCCCGCAGCATCGTGCCCGCGGCCAGGTCGAACGGCCGTCGCGCCTCGGCGTCGGCCAGCGCCTGGATCTCCTCGTCCCGCCGGGCCTCCGGCACGGCCGTGAGGTCCACGTGCCGCAGCTTCGGCTCCCGCGCCGGCTCGACGACCTGCCGCGGGCCGTCGGCGGTCGCCACGTAGCGCGTGCGCAACGTCTCGTGTCGCGCGACCACGGCGGCCAGCGCGGACCTCAGCAGCTCCGCGTCGAGCGGGCCGCGCAGCCGCAGGGCCAGCGGGCTGTTGTACCCCGCCTGCCCCTCCCCCCACTCCTCGAGGAACCACAGCCGCTGCTGCGCGTAGGACAGCGGCAACGGCTCGTCCCGCGGCACCGGCGCGATCCGCTCCTCCTCCGCCCGGCGCCGCCGCACCGCACGAAGCTCGGCGAGCAGCTGCGCCCTCTCCCGTCCGGACAGACCGGCCAACCGGTCTTCGACATGTGGCTGCACCTTCAAGCTCCTTAACTCGGCACACGGGCACCGAGCAGCTTGTGGCACCCGCCGGGCCGGCGGCAGTCGGGCGTTTGCCCTACCCGGCCGCGGTACGTTCTGCCCATGCAGAAGGACGCTCCCGCCGTGACGGTGAGCGAAGCCGTGCCGGACATCACCGTCGCGGGCCGGCGGCTGCGGCCCGGCCCGGTGTTCGACACATACTGGCGTTTCGCCGTCGTTCGTCAGGAGGCCTACTTCGCGCGGTTGCGCGATGGTGCGGCTCCGTCGGGCGATCCGATCCTCGCCGCCCACCGGTTCACGAACTGCTACCGCGCGGCGGACCGGGTGAGCCAGTTCGCCATCCACGACGTGGGTTACGGCGGCCCGCAGGAGCCGCGCGACGTGGTCTTCCGGATGGTGCTGTTCAAGTTCTTCAACAAGATCGACACGTGGCGCCTGCTGGAGGCCGAGCTGGGACCCGTCACCTGGGCCTCGTGGCGGCCTGCGGCGGCGCGGGCGGTCCTCGACACGGCGTGGCGCGCCGGGCGCAGGCTCTACTCCCCCGCCTACGTCATCCCACCGCCCCGGCTGGGCGGCGCCCGCAAGCACCACGACCACCTGCTGCTCGCCGAGACCATGATCCGCGACGGCCTGGCCGAGAAGGTCCAGGACGCCCGCGGCCTGGCGCACGTGTTCGCGCTGCTGCGGGCCTATCCGGGCCTCGGGGACTTCCTGGCCTTCCAGTTCGCCACCGATCTCGGGTACACGTCCGTGCTGGACTTCTCGGAGAACGACTTCGTCGTCGCCGGCCCGGGCGCGCGGGACGGCATCCGCAAGTGCTTCGGCCCCGCCGCCCGCGGCATCGAGGACGCGGTGATCGCGTACACGACCGACACCCAGGAAGCCCACTTCGCCCGGCTCGGACTGCGCTTCGACACCCTGGGCGGCCGGCCCCTGCACCTGGTCGACTGCCAGAACCTGTTCTGCGAAGTCGACAAGTATGCCCGCGTCGCGCACCCGGACGTCGCCGGCGTCTCCGGGCGGACCCGGATCAAGCAGCGGTACCACCGAAGCGGTGAACCGATGCCGGCGCCGTGGTTTCCGCCGAAGTGGGGCATCACCGAGGCCGTGCGGGCGCAGGCCGCGGCCGTGGTCGTGCCGGCGATGGGGTCCCCGGCATGACCGTCTGGCCGCCCGCCCCGATCAGGACCGAACGGCTGGTACTGCGCCAGTCCGAGGCGCGGGACCGCGCGGTGATCATCGAGTTGCTGGCCTCTCCGCAGGTCGGGACCTACCTCGGGGGCCCGCAACCGCGCGACGAGCTGGAGCGCACCGCGCCCGAGGTGCCCGGGCGGCGCTTCGGTTTTTTCGTCGTCGAACTCGACGCGGCGATGATCGGCATGATCACGCTCGACCGGCGCGCCGCGGCGCGTCCGAGCCGGCTCCGGCCGGGCGCCGAGACGACCGAGATCGGCTATCTGTTCCTGCCGCGGGCATGGGGTTTCGGCTACGCCGCCGAGGCGTGCGCGGCGGTGCTCGGCTGGTTCGCCGGGGCGCGGCCCGGCGAACCAGTGGCGCTGTGCACGCAGACCGCCAACCAGCGCTCGATGCGGCTCGCGGCGAAGCTGGGGTTCACCGAGGTGGAGAAGTTCGAGGAGTTCGGCGCCGAGCAGTGGTTCGGCGTGTGGCCTTCGACCGCCGAGTCCGGTTGAGCCGCTGGTCGGGCCGGCCGGCCACGTGACCGTTCGTACCCGAAGGCTGCCCTTTCGGGTCCGGGCAGCGGCGTAACGTGATCATGGCCGGGCGCCGCGCGCGGCCACTGTGGACAGACGGTGTCGACTGCCGACAAGGGGAGCTCTCAGTCATGAAGCGAACAGATCCGCACCATCGCGAGAATCCGGACACCACGAAATCCCCGGCCCGGCTGACCCGCCGGTCCTTCGCGGGCATCGCCGCGCTGAGCGCCACCGGGCTCGCGCTCGCCGCACCGGGTTCCGCGAGCGCCGCGACACGGCCCGCGCCGCGGCGATCCGTCGTGCTCGTCCACGGCGCCTACGCCGACGGGTCGTGCTGGGCCGAGGTGATCCCACGGCTGCAAGCCGCCGGCATCACCGTCACGTCGGTGCAGAACCCGTTGACCTCACTGGCCGACGACGTCGCGGCGACCCGGCGCGAGCTCGACCTGCAGAGTGGGCGGACCGTCCTGGTGGGCCACTCCTACGGCGGTTCGGTGATCAGCCAGGCCGGTGACCACCCCGCCGTCGACTCGCTCGTCTACCTGTCCGCGCGGGCGCCGATGGCCGGCGAGGACTATCCCGCGCTCACCGCGCGGTTCCCGGCCGCCCCGGCCGGCGCGGGCCTGGTGTACCAGAACGGTTTCGGCCACCTCACCGAAGACGCCTTCCTCAACGACTTCGCCAACGGCGTCCCCACGGCCAGGGCGCGGGCGCTCTACGCCGCCCAGGGCCGCGTCGCGCAGGATCTCTTCTCGACCAAAACCACCGTCGCCGCCTGGGAAACCAAGCCGAGCAGCTACGTGATCACCACCGCCGACCGCACGACGGCACCCGAGCTGCAGCGTTTCGTGGCGGCGCGGATGAAGGCGCGCACGACGGTGATCGATTCGGGCCACCTGTCCTTCATCACGCATCCCGACACGGTCACCCGCGTCATCCTCGAGGCGGTGTACCGGGCCTGACCCTACGAACGGTCGGCGGCGCTCAGCGAGTCGGCGGCGGTCAGGAGGGACGCGCCGAGCACCGACAGCTGGGACATCCGGTGTCCCTCGCGCCACGCTTCCGGTGTGGTGACGAGAAAGCTGAGCGTGCCGACCATCATCGCCGCGGCGCCGAGGGGGCCGGCGGCCGACGCCCGGGGCGCGAGCGGCTTCACCGCGATGAGGGAGCCAGCAGGATCTGCGTGGTCCCGATGACGCGGCCGAGGGTGCGGGCGCCCCATTTCCTGCGCGGCCACGAGGTGAGCGGGCTGGCGGTGACCAGGGGCTCCGCGTTCTCGACCTCGTAGTCCTGGAACTTCAGCACCCCCACCCACACGAAGCACGTCGTCAGCCCGTACCGCATCACCGGCAGCGCGGCGGCGGCCAGGGCGCCCGGGACGCTCGTCACCGCACGGCCTGCACCGCGCTCGCGATGATCCGCAGCACGTCGTCGGGGTGGGAGACCATCGCGACGTGGTTGGTCGCGACCTCGACGGTCGTGGCCTTCATGCGTGCGGCGAACAGGCGCTGGGCCTCGGGCGGGATCGCCTGGTCGCCGTCGGCCACCAGGAACCACGCCGGGTGCGCCTTCCAGGCCGGAACGCCCATCACCTCGTCGAGGGCCGACAAGGCCAGCGGCTGCTGCACGGCGTGCATCACGCGCGCCTTGACCGGGTCGACGTCGGCGGCGAAGTGGTTCACGAAGTCGTCCTCGGGCAGCCACGCGAAGCCCTGCTTGTCCACGTCGAGGTGCGCCAGCGCCGGGGTCACCGGCCCCTGTGCCAGCAGCTTGCCGATCGTCTCGCCTTCGTCCAGGCCGAACGCCGCGACGTAGACCAGGCCGACGACGTTCGGCGCGTCCGTGCCCAGGGCGGTGACGATCTGACCGCCGTACGAGTGCCCGGCGACGATCGTCGGGCCGTCCTGGCGGGCCAGCACCTGGCGCAGCCGGGCGACGTCGGCGGCCAGCGAGGTCTCCGGGAACTGCGGAGCGGTGACGCGGTAGCCGTCGGCCTGCAGGCGCTCGATCACCGCGCTCCAGCACGAGCCGTCGGCCCACGCGCCGTGGACGAGGACGATGTTCGGTCGCTGAGCCATGTCGGTTCCTCCCCGGGCTGCCGTTTCAGAGCCCTTGGAGACTGGCGTGGCGGGCGCCGTCGGCTCATCACCCCTGACGAGTGAACCCTCGCGCGGGCCGAGCCACGCGGCCAGCACGTGGGCCACGACCACCGCGACGATCACCAGCGGCATCACGGCCAGCCCGTCGGAGGAGAGCAGGAGCGTGGCGAGCAGGACCGACGTGAGCGGCAGCCGCAGCATGACGACGCACATCGCGCCGATCCCCATCGCCACCCCGGCGACGAGCGGGAGACCCGGCAGGTGCGACAGCGCGATGCCGCCGGCGGCGCCGAGGAACATCGACGGGAAGACGGGCCCGCCGCGGAACGCCGACAGCGTCACGCCGTACGCGAGTCCCTTGCAGGCCAGCAGGAGCAGCAGCGTCGGGACCGAGTACGCCGCGCTGTTCTCCAGGAGTGCCGGCAGCGCCGTCTCGCCGGAGAACAGGACGTCCGACAGGCTTCCGCCCGCGGCGGTGTAGGCGATCGCGAGCCCGGCGACCACGAGGCCCGCCGCGGGAGTCAGCAGCAGGACGTGGTTTTCGACGCGCGAGTGCAGCAGCAGCGACAGCCGGCGGATGCCCGTCCCCAGCACCGCCGCGGCCGCGCCGATGCCGAGCGCCCAGCCGAACTGCGCGAGGTCGGGGTGGGTGAACGGCGGCAGCTCGGGCAACGCCAGCGACGCCGCGCCCAGGCCCGTCAGCGAGTCGAGGCCGATGAACAGCAACGTGCCGATCCCGGCGGCCAGCAGCCCCGGCAGCAGCACCAGCCCCATCGTCGCGCCGGCCAGCCCGGACGCCTCCATCAGCAGGAACGCGCCCAGGATCGGCGACCCCAGCAGCGCGCTGATGGCGGCGAAGCTCCCGGTCGCCGCCACCACGGCACCGACCTGCTTCGGCGCGTGCGGGCGCGCGAGCCGGATCGCGCACACCCCGAGCCCGGCACCGAGCGCGATCAGCGGCGCCTCGGGCCCGAGCACGGCCCCCAGCCCGAGCGTCGCCAGCGCGGCGAGCAGCACGCCCGGCAGCTGACGCGGCGTGGGCTGGTGGCCCGGCGTGAATCCCTGGACGGGCGGATGGCCGCCCCCGCCGGGCAGGTACCGCACCGCGACGGCGACCACCACGCCACACAGAACCAGCGGCGGCACCGGCCACCACAACGGCGGCCCGGCGAACCCGAGCGCGCGCGGCAGATCGGTGTAAACCCAGCTCTGCAGCGCGCCGACCAGCTGGAGGAAGAAGTACGCCGCCGCGGAGATGGGCACCCCGATGATCGCGGCGAGCAGAAGCAGGCGCAGGTAGGCAGGTGAGCGGAGCCGTGCCGCGGGGCCCTGCTGGCCCGGCTGGTTCGGCTGGCCCGGCTGCGCCTGCTGGCCTGGCCCGTCCGCGGTACCGCCGGCCGGCGCAGGCGTGGCCGTCTCCGCCATGCTCCGCCCTCCTCGCTGTCGGCCCTGCCGAGTCGGCGCCACTCGGGCCGACTGGGGACGACGGTGCTCGCCGCCGGTCCGCGAAGCATCGCCCGTCCCAGGTGAGCCGGATCGGGTCTCGCCGCGCCCACCCCAGGTCAGGCCGAGGCCGACGCCCGTGAGATTGCCGCGCGGTGGTCGGGACGGCCGCCGAAACCTCCCCGGACACCGCAGGCCGACGCCGCGACAGACATCCCGCGCGCCGAGCTGCGAATGCCAGGAGCCCGCGGCAAGCCGGCCCGCGCCGCAGGGAGATGTCTCCCGGTTCGGGCCCAGGTCGGCCGGGACCGACGGCGGCAAGCTGCATGACGGAGGTGATCGGCCTGCCGGCCGCCGAAAACTTCCCCGGACACCGCAGGCCGACGCCGCGACACGCGTCCCGCGCGCCGAGCTGCGAACGCCGGGTACCTCGTCCGCGCCGGCCCCAGGTCAGGCCGGAGAACGACGCCCGCGAAGCTGCGTCGGGGCGATGACCGGCCAGGACGGCCGCCGGAAACTACCCGGCGTTCTCGCGCTGAGCCGTGCTGAAGCGGCGCTGGTAGGCGGCCGGGCTGATCGACAGCTTGCGCGCGAACACGCGGCGCAGGGCTTCGTAGCTGGGGAACCCGGCGAGCGTCGCCGCCTGGGTCGCCGTGTGGCCTTGGTCGAGCAGGGCGCGGGCCAGGTCGAAGCGGATGTTCTCGACGTAGCGGGCCGGGGTGGTGCTCAGCTCGTCGTGGAAGAGGCGCGTGAGCTGGCGGGTGCTGACGTTCAGGTGCTTGGCGAGGTCGCCGAGCGAGTGCCGGGCGCCGGGGTTCGCCGTGACCAGGTCGGTGATCGTGCGCAGGGCCGGGGAGCGCGGCGGCGGGCCCTGCAACGGGGCGGAGAACTGCGACTGCCCGCCCGAGCGCTGCAGGTACACGACCAGGGAGCGGGCGACGTCGCGCGTCAAGTCGGGGCCGTGGTCCTCCTCGACGAGGGCGAGGGCCAGGTCGATGCCGGCCGTCACCCCCGCGGAGGTGTAAGTGGTGCCATCGCGGACGTAGATGGCGTCGGGCTCGACGCGGCACGTCGGGCAGCGGGCAGCGAGCTCGTGGGCGACCTTCCAGTGCGTGGTCGCGCGCTTGCCGTCGAGCAGGCCGGCGGCGGCGAGGACGAACGCGCCCGTGCAGATCGAGGCGACGCGGCGGGCCGCGGCGGCCGGCACGCGGGCGGCCTCCGCCAGGTCGCACGGCACGGGCATGCGCGGGTACCGGTCGGACCCCGCCACGAGGTAGGTGTCCGGCGCGGGCTCGGAGCGCACGGAGCCCTCGACCGTGACCTTGAACCCGAGGTTCGACACCACGTCCTCGCCCGTCGGCGAGACGAGCACGATCCGGTAGTGGGCACCGAAGCGATTGGCTTCCTTGAACACTTCCGCCGGACCCGCGACGTCCAGCAGGGTCACCCCGTCGAAGACCAGGATCGCCACGACGCGCGCGGGGGAGCCCGGCCGGGCGGTCGTGGAGGCGGAAAACGGGCGCACAGGGCATTGGTAGCACACCGTCACCACGAAAGTGAGCCGGGCGAGTTTCATTACACTGCTTGACCGTAACGTAACCACGGGCTACGTTCCCTCATCACGGGCCCGGCCGAGAACGGGTCCGGCACGGGCTGCATGCCCTCTGGCAACGAAGCCACAGGAAGGTGAGTCGAACCATGGTGGAGACGTACGTGCTGGTTCCGGGCGCGTGGCACGGTGCGTGGTCGTGGCGGCCGGTCGCGCAGCGGTTGCGCGCCGCGGGGCACAACGTGGTCGCGCTGACACTGCCGGGCCTCGCGGACGGCGACGATCCCCGTCGTTTCACGCTCGAGGACACAGTGGACTTCCTCGTCGGTTTCCTCGACGCGCACGACCTGACCGACGTCACGCTGGTCGCCCACAGCTGGGGCGGATACCCGGTTTTCGGTGCGGCCCACCGGGTTCCGCACCGGGTGCGCCGCCTCGTTTTCCACAGCGCGTTCGTGCCGGAGAAGGGCGTGCCGCTCGTGGACGACGTCCCACCGGGGCACGCCGCGCTCTTCCGGCAGCTCGCGCAGGAGTCGGGCGACCGTTCCGTGGTCCTCCCCTACCCGGTGTGGCAGAGCGCCTTCGCCCAGGACACGCCCGAACCGGCGCGGAAACTGATCTACGAACTGCTCGTGCCCCAGCCGATGTGCTTCTTCGAACAGCCCCTGCACGCCCCCGCGCTGCCGACACTCGGCCTGCCGGTCAGCTATCTGGCCGGTGAATGCGACCTGGCCATGCCGCCGGGCGACTACGCGTGGTGCCCGCGGTTCCCCGCCCGGCTCGGGGTCGAGCCGATCACCGTTCCGGGTGACCACGAGGCATTCCTGACCCGGCCCGACGCGTTCGTGTCGGCGCTCCTGCACTCGCACACCGTCGACGGCTGAAACGCGCGTCCCGATCTGAGTGGTTCCTGGCCGGACAAAGGCGGCACGGCGGGCGCCGAGATCGGCACCATGGAAACGGACACAATCCGCCGAGAAAAGAACGGAAGCGCAGCAGTCATGTCAGAGATCATCGCGGGTGTGGAGGTCCCCGAGACGGCGGCCGTCGCCGAGGCGTCGCGTCTCATCCAGGAAACGACCAACCCCCTCATCTACCACCACTCCCGCCGGGTGTACTTCTTCAGCCAGTTCCACGCGCAGCGGCTCGGGGTGAAACCCGATCCGGAACTGCTCTACCTGGCCGCGATGTTCCACGACACCGGGCTCATCACGCCGTTTTCCGACGTGGAGCAGCGGTTCGAGGTCGACGGAGCCGACCACGGGCGCAAGTTCCTGCTGGACCGGGGTTTCTCGGCCGCGGCCGCGGACACCGTGTGGACCGCCATCGCCCTGCACACCACGCCGGGAATCCCCGGCCGCATGGGCCCGGAAATCGCCACGACCCACCTCGGCGTGCTGACCGACGTACTCGGTTTCGGTTTCGACGGTCTGGACCTCGCCCAGGTCGAGGAAATCCTCGCGTTCCACCCGCGCGGCGATTTCAAGAACGATTTCCTGCGCACCTTCGTCGACGCGCTGAAGCACCGCCCGGAGACCACCAACGGGACGGTGAACTCCGACATCCTGGAGCACTTCATCCCCGATTTCCGCCGCACGACCACCGTCGAGCGCATCACCGGCTCGCCCTGGTCGAGCTGACCCGGCCACCGCGATGGGCGACCGATACAGCCTGAGCCGGGGCGCCTCCTTCGCCCTGCTCGTGATCGCCAACGTGCTGCTGATGGCGTCGACGAGCGCCCCCTCGCCGATCTACCCGGTGTACCTGCAGCGGTGGGGCTTTTCGGTGACGATCCTGACGGTCGTTTTCGCCGTGTACGTGGCCGGGCTGGTCGGTGCGCTGCTGACGGTCGGTTCGCTGAGCGACCACGTCGGGCGCCGGCCGGTGCTGGTCGCGGCACTCCTGGTGGCCGCGGCCGGCACGGCGATCTTCTGGGCGGCGGGCGGGGTGGGCGCGCTCGTGACCGCCCGGATCGTGCAGGGCCTGGCCACCGGGATGGCGACGGGCGCGCTGGCCGCCGGGCTGGTCGAGCTCTCCCCCGCGGATCGCCCGCACCGCGGCCCGATGATGACCGCGGTGGGGACGAGCTTCGGGCTCGCCGCCGGTGGCGGGGTGACGGGTCTGCTCGTGCAGGCCGGCCCGTACCCCGACGCGGCGGTCTTCCCGGTGCTCACCGTGGCGTTCATGGTCGTCGCCGCGCTGGTCTTCGCCATCCCCGAGACGGCGAGCCCACGGCCTGGCGTGCTCACGTCGCTGCGCCCTCGCGTCCGCGTGCCGCGCGAGACGCGCCGGGCGTTCCTCGGCGCGGTGCCCGCCATCGTCGCGGGGTGGGCGCTGACCGGGCTGTTCCTCGCGCTCGCCCCGTCGCTGGTGGCCGACGTCCTGCACGTGCGGTTCGGTGCCGCGGGCGGCCTCGCCATCGCGGTGCTGTTCCTCGCCAACAGCGCGGGCGGGCTGTGGGCGGCACGGCACACGGCGCGGATCGCGACCCTGATGGGCGCGGTCCTGCTGGTCGCGGGCGCGGCGGTGCTGGCGGGTGCCCTGGGTTTCGGCTCCGCGGCCGGCTTCCTCGGCGGGTCGGTGATCGCCGGCCTGGGCGTCGGCTTGACCTTCACCGGGACGCTGCGCGGCATCAGCGCGGCCACCACCACGAAGACGCGGTCGGAAGTGTTCTCCGCCGCCTACGTCGTCAGCTACGCGGCGCTCAGCCTGCCGTCGCTGGCGGCCGGGCTGGTGGCGCCGTCGTGGGGACTGGAGACGACGGGCTACGTGTACCTCGCGTTCGTCGGGGTGCTGTCCGTGAGCGCCGCCGTGCAGTCCTCTTCGGCCCGCCGCGTCACCGAACTCGTCGCATCCCGACACCACTGAGTGACTGTCCTGAAAGGACCCGACATGCAAGCCATCACCGCACAGGACCCCAGCGCCGGCGTCGGCGGCCTCAAGCTCGCCGAAGTGCCCCACCCGCACGCCGCCGAGAACGACGTCATCGTGCGCGTCCACGCCGCCGGCTTCACCCCGGGCGAGCTCGAGTGGCCCGGCACGTGGACCGACCGCGCCGGCCGCGACCGCACGCCCAGCGTGCCCGGGCACGAGCTGTCCGGCGTCGTCGCCGAGTTGGGCTACGGCACCACCGGCCTGAGCGTCGGGCAGCGCGTGTTCGGCCTCACCGACTGGCTGCGCGACGGTTCTCTCGCCGAGTACACGGCCGTCGAGGCCCGCAACCTCGCGCCGCTCGCCGCCGACATCGACCACACCGTCGCCGCCGCATTGCCGATCTCGGGGCTGACGGCGTGGCAGGCCCTGTTCGACCACGCTTCGCTGTCCGCCGGCCAGACCGTGCTGATCCACGGCGCCGCCGGCGGTGTCGGGTCCATCGCCGTGCAGCTCGCCCACGAGGCCGGAGCCCAGGTGATCGGCACCGGCCGCCCCGCCGACCGCGACTTCGTGCTCGGCCTCGGCGCGCACTCCTTTGTGGACACCGATTCCTTCGAGTCCGCCGGCCCGGCCGACGTGATCCTCGACGTCATCGGCGGCGAGGTGCTCGAACGCTCGACGAAGCTGGTGCGCCCCGGCGGCACCGTCGTGACCATCGCCGCCCCGCCCGAGGTCCAGCCGGCCGACGGGCGCGCCGTTTTCTTCGTGGTGGAACCGGATCGTGTGCGCCTGGCGGACCTGGCGCGGCGCGTCCGCGACGGACGGCTCAAGCCGATCGTCAGCGGCGTGCGCCCACTCGCCGAGACGGCGGACGCGTTCGCGAGGCGCCGGCGGACGCCGGGCAAGACGATCATCCAGGTGGCGGAGTGATCAACCCGCGTGTCGCCGGCGGCCTGCTGCTCACCGCGGCCGCGGCCGCCGGCTGCTCGTCCACGGCGGAGTCCCGGCCCGCCGCGCCCCTGGCGCGCACGCCGCGACGCGCACACCGAGGCCCGGCACGAGAAAAGCGCAAGGCTCGGAACGAACGGAACGCGGCCGACTGCCCGTACCCCGACTGCGAGGTCCACGGTCCGCTTCGCGATCGGTGATCAAGCGGTGAGGTTGTCCAGCATCAAGGACAGGGTGAACTCGAACCGCTCGTGCCCCGATCCGGACGTCAGCTCGGCCGCGTGCCGGCGGGTGTGGGGGAAGCGGTCGGCCGGCAGAGCGCCCAGTCGTTCGACGAGGGCGTCCCGGCTGAGGACCCAATCGTCGTCCTCGTCGGTGCGGCGCTGGTGGACCAGCGAGCGCTCCCAGGCGTACGCGGTGACGTACAGCGTGAGCGAGTCCAGGGCCCACGCGGCGGTCTGCGCGGGGACGCCGCCGGCCAGCAGGAGGGCCAGGATGCCCTCGCTGACGCGCAGGGTTTCCGCGTGGGTCGGGACCAGGGCGAGCGCGGCGCGGGAGACGCCGGGGTACTTGAGGTACTGGTCGCGCATCTGGGCGTAGACGTCGTGGATCTGCTGCCGCCACCGCGCGGGGTCCGGCTCGGGCAACGAGATCTCCGAGCAGAGCCGGCCGATGAGCAGGTCGTCGAGGTCGGTTTTCGTGGTGATGTGGGCGTAGAGCGACGACGGGCCTGTGCCCAGCACGGCCGTGACGCGGCGGATGGTCAGCGCGTCGTAGCCCTCGGTGGCGACGACCTGCAGGGCGGCGTCCGTGATGCGCTCGGCGGTGATGGGCGGCTTCCGGGCAGCGGACGACTGAGCACGGCGGGAGGCGGCGGGCATGGGCGCCACCCTACCTTGACACGAACTTAGTTCGTCATCTAGAACTTAGTTCGTGTCTACTGAACTTAGTTCGTCAGCCGCGCCCGGAACGGCGTCGCTCCCCCTCCGTCAGGCCTGGCTGGTGCTGGTCGTCGTGGTCGTCGCCGAGCTCATGGACCTCGTCGACACGAGCGTCGCCAACCTGGCCGGGCCGTCGATCCGCGCCGACCTCGGCGGTGGGCCGATGACGCTGCAGTGGGTGCTCTCGGCCTACACCGCGGCGTTCGCGCTCGGCCTGATCACCTCGGGCCGCCTCGGTGACCTGCTCGGCCGCCGACGGCTGTTCCTACTGGGCCTGGCCGGCTTCACCGTCGCGTCGCTGGCCTGCGGCCTCGCGCCCGGCGCCGGGTTCCTCATCGCCGCCCGCGTGGTCCAGGGCCTGTTCGGCTCCGTGATGATCCCGCAGGGCCTGGCGCTGGTGAAGATCGTCTTCCCGCCCGAGCACCTGCGCAAGGCGCTCATGCCGTTCGGCCCGATCATGGGCCTGTCCACGGTCGCCGGCCCGGTCGTGGCCGGCTGGCTGCTGCACCTGGACCTCTTCGGCAGTGAGTGGCGCTCGATCTTCCTCGTCAACGTCCCGTTCGGCGTCCTCGCCGGCGCGCTCGCCTGGCGGGTCCTGCCCCGCCACAGCGGCGAAGACCGCACCGCGCGCCTCGACCTGCGTGGCATCGGCCTGCTCACCGCCGGTTCGGCGCTGCTGATCGTGCCGCTCATCCAGGGCCGCGACCTCGGCTGGCCCGCCTGGACATACGTGATGATCGCCGCCGGGCTGGTGGCGTTCGGGCTCTTCGTCGCGTCCGAGCGCCGCAGCGCGCACCCGGTCATCACGCCGTCGTTGTTCCGCAAACGCAGCTTCGTGGTGGGCCTGCTGATCGTCGGCGGGTTCTACGCCGCGCTCGGCGCGTTCGTCCTGGTGCTCAACCTGCTGCTGCAGTCCGGCCTCGGCTGGTCGCCGCTGCAGACGGGCTTCGCCCTCATCCCGTGGGCGGTCGGCACCGCGGTCGCGACGTTGCTGTCCGGTGCCGTCCTCGCCGGGAAGCTCGGGCGAGCGAACCTCCACGCCGGACTGGCCATCACGGTCGCCGGCCTGCTCGGGCTCGGGTGGTCGATCGCCCATTGGAGCGCCGCCATCACCGTGGGGCAGCTGGCCCCGGCGCTGCTCGTGACCGGACTCGGTTGCGGGCTGCTGTTCGTGCCGCTGTTCGACTTCGTCCTCGGCGACGCCACCACCGAGGAGGTCGGCGCGGGCGCCGGCGTGCTCAACGCCGCCCAGCAGTTCGCCAACGCCCTCGGTGTCGCCGCGCTCGGCACCGTCTTCTTCGCCCGCGTCGGGCAGCCTTCGACGGCGTCGTACCTCTTCGCGGCAGAGCTGGTGTTCGGCCTCTGCGCCGGTGTTTTCGTGCTGACGCTGCTGCTGGTCCGGTTCCTGCCCAAGCACGCCCAGCGGTGAAGCTCAGTCACCCAGGCCGTAGCGGCGGATCCGTTTGTACAGGGTGCCGCGCGCCATGCCGAGCCGGTGCGCCGCCGCGGTCTTGTTGCCGCGGCAGGCGATGAGGACCTCACGGATGATCTCGGCTTCCGCGTTCTGGAGTGGATTTTCGTGCTCCGACACCGAAACCGCGCTGAAAATCAGGACACAGCCGTCCTCGAACCGGCCCGGGGTGACGGGGCGGACGGTGGCGACGCGGCCGTCGGCGAGAGGCAGGTGTGTGGCCGAGGGGCCGGCTTCGCGCAGCATCGACCACAGTGTCGCGCGGTCGGGCAGGGTCGCGATCGGGCCGCCGTCGCTGATCATGATCTCGCCGTCGAGCGTGAGCACGGTGGTGCCGGGCAGGGAACGGAACGTCATGTGCGCGTCGACGAGCCGGCGCTGCCGGGGCGTGGCCGCGTCACGAAGCGCCGAACGTAGGCGCTCGGCGAAGGCGACGACGGCGGCCATCACGAAACGGTTGGTGTGCTCGGCGCGGCAGCACACGTTGACCGAGCCGAGCAGCAGCCGCGTGGTCGGGTCGACGATCGGCGCGGTCGCGCAGGTGTAGGGGTGCCACGCCTGCTTGTAGTGCTCGGCACCGACCACCATCGACGCGGAGCGCACCGCCATCGAGAGCCCGACCCCGCAGGTGCCGACGCCGTCCTCGACGTAGCGGTGCCCGGGCTCGACCTCCACCTGCTGCAGGTCACGGCGCAACGCGGGATCGGATTCCCAGCGCCAGGTCAGCGTGCCGCGCGGGTCGACCAGCGCGACCGACGCGGCGTCGCCCACGAGCAGATCGGCCGTGCCGGGGATGACGCGGCTGCCGACCGCGACCAGCAGGGTTTCGGGGTCGAACTCGGCGGGCGCGAGGTCGAGCCGCTCGGGATCGACGCCGGACTGCCGCGAGCGCACCCACGACTCCTCGATCTCCGGCCGGGCCGCCCCGCGGCGATCGGCCTCGAGGAACTGCTGCCAGACGTCCGGGGCGGGCACGGGCGGCTCCTCTCCTGGCGTCGTCGCCGGGAAACCCGAGTGTGCAGGATCGGCCGAGCGCGCGGCCAGCCCCCGATCGGGCGGGGTGTTCATCTTTTGAACGGTTCCGCGTCGAGCCCGGTGTGGCGCGCCGCACCGGCGTTACCGTCGATCACCCGGCCGGCGAAGTCAAGGAGGACTCATGCGTTTCGGCGTCTTCATGGCCCCGTTCCACGCCTCACCGATCAAGAGCCCGGTGGCGGCCCTGGCTCGCGACATCGAGACGATCAAGCTGCTCGACCGGCTGGGCTACGACGAGGCGTGGATCGGCGAGCACCACTCCTGCGGCGTCGAGCTCATCGCGAGCCCGGAGATCTTCATCGCCCACGTCGCGGCGCAGACGAAGACGATCAAGCTCGGCACCGGCGTGCTCTCGCTGCCCTACCACAACCCGTTGTGGGTGGCCGACCGCGCGATCTTGCTCGACCACCTCACGCGCGGCCGGTTCATGCTCGGCCTCGGCCCGGGCTCCCTGCCCACCGACGCGTCCATGATCGGCCTCGACCCCCTCAGCCAGCGCGGCGCGCTGGAGGAGGACACCGACGTGCTGATGCAGCTGCTCAACGGCGCCGAACCCGTCACGGTCAAGACCGACCGCTACCAGCTGCGCGACGCGCTGTGCCAGCTGCGGCCCTTCACCCAGGGCGGGCTGGAGGTCGGCGTCGCCGCGATCGCGTCGCCGTCGGGGCCGCGCATCGCCGGCAAGCACGGCCTCAGCCTCCTGTCGATCGGCGCGACGCTGACCGGCGACCTCGACCTGCTGGCCCAGCACTGGGACGTCGCGGAGGAACGCGCCACGCAGTTCGGCACCGCGATGAACCGCGACGGCTGGCGCCTCGTCGGGCCGATGCACCTGGCCGAAACTAAGGAACAGGCCTACGCCGAGGTCGAACACGGCCTGGACGACTGGTGCGACTACCTGCAGCACGTCGCCGCCGTCCCCCACTTCGAACCCGGCGGCGCGACGTTCACCGAGCGCGTCGACTGGATCAACGCCAGCGGCATCGGCGTGATCGGCACCCCGGAGGACGCGATCCGCCAGATCGGCACCCTCGAGGCTCAGTCGAAGGGCGGCTTCGGCTCGTACCTGATGATGGCGCACGAGTGGGCGAACCCGGCCGCCACGGCGCGGCACTACGAGCTGTTCGCCGAAGCCGTCGCCCCGCACTTCCAGCAGCGACTCGACCGCCTTGCCGCCACAGAGTCGCAGGCGAAGAAGCTGCGGGCCGAGCTGCACAGCCGGCAGGGCCAGGCGCTGGAGGAGGCGAAGGCCCGGCACGAGGCGGAGAAGTCCGCCTGATCGGCGCACCCACGGCGGCACCGGTTCGGGTGCCGCCGGGGGCGTCTCCCGTTGCTCAGGCGGGCATCGCGCGCGCGTGGGCGGCTCGCAGCTCGGCGAGCTTCCCAGCCGGCGGCGGGGTTCCGACCATCGAGATGTCGCGGACGTCGGGGCCCTGATTCGCGGCCGAGCGACGGGGTTTCGACACCTGCGCGGTCGAGCAGAACCATCGCCGTGGCGAGGAAGCCTTCTACCATCGACCGCAGGATCAGGTGGCTCGAGCGCTGGTGGCGGTCGACGAGGGCCGCGTGAGCGTGCGCGGCGCTCGGCGATCGCTTTCGCCGGAAAACGAAGCGACAGCCCGCCCGCGCGTGAATACCTTCGGGCGCATGCACACCACGTCCCTCACCTGGCGGCCGCTCACCCACGACGACGCCCAGGCGGCGGCCGATCTGCTCAACGCGATGGAGACCGTCGACCGGATCGGCGAGAACTACACCGCGCAGGACACCCTCCAGGAACTGGTCGACCCGTACGCGGATCTGGCGCGCGCCAGCCTCGCGGTCTTCGACGGTGACGTGATGGTCGGCTACATGAAGATCCGCTACAAGCGGTTCGCGGAAGAGGTCCACCGCGTGTTCCTCGACGGCGGCGTGCACCCGGGCCACCGGCGCCGCGGAATCGGCACCGTGCTCGTCGAAGCCGGGGTGGCGGCGGCGAACACGCTGCACGCGCTGCACCACCCGCGGCTGCGGCTCGCGATCGACGTCCACAAGGCCGGGCACATCGCCGGGCTGGCCGAGCTCCTGGCCCCGCGCGGCTTCGCGCCCGTCCGCCACTTCCAGCACCTGGAGCACCCGCTCGGCGCCGCGCTCCCCGAGCCGGTGATCCCCGGCGGGCTGAGGATCGAGCGGTGGTCGGAGGACAACGACGAGGACTTCCGCGTGACGCGCAACAAGGCGTACGCGGACAGCTGGGGCTCGGCGCCGTCGCCGGTGGACAACTGGAAGAACAAGATCGCCAACCACACCCTGCGCCCGGAAGCCAGTTTCCTGCTCCGCGACGCGGCGGACGGCACCGCGGTGGGAGTGCTCGTGGCCAACCACTGGGAAGCCGACGCGGCAGTCACCGGTGTGCGCGACGTGCACTTCATGGTCGTCGGCACGATCCCCGCCTACCGCAACCGCGGCGCCGCCGGGGCGCTGATCGGACACGCGCTGCGGGCGGCCGCCGAGCACGGCTTCGACCGGGCGAGCGTGAACGCGGACTCGGCGAGCCCCGCGGGCGCGTCCGGGATCTTCACGGAAGCGGGATTCACGTCGAAGCGGCGTTATGTCCGCTGGGCACTCGAAGCCTGACTCGAAGCCTGAGGAGCGGGGCAAGCTCACCTCCCGCAGATGAGGCCGTTCGCGACCCGCGCCCAGATGCTCGCCATGAGGGACGCGACGCAGAACGGAGGCAGACTCATGACGATCGGACCCATCCAGCTCCTCGTACTGGGATTTCCGGACCCGGACTTCCACGGCGCGATCATCGCCGAGCTCGAGCGCCTGAGGGAGAGCGGCACCGTCAACGTGGTCGACGCGCTGGCCGTGCACAAGGATTCCGACGGCGGGATCGAGGTCGCCCACCTGAGCAACCTCAGTGACGAAGAAGCGATCGAGCTCGGCAGCAAGGTCGGCGCGCTGATCGGGCTCGGGATCGACGGCGAAGAAGGCATGGCCGCCGGCGCGCTCGAAGGTGCCGAGGAGGCCGCGGAAGGCGTCGGAGTGTTCTCCGACGAAGACGCCTGGGACGTCCTCGCGGAGATCCCCGACGGGTCCGCCGCCGCGCTCGTGCTGCTGGAACACCGCTGGGCCATCCCCCTGCGCGACGCCATCGCGGAGGCGGGCGGGTTCCGCATCTCCGACGGCTTCATCAGCCCGCTCGACCTGGTCGCCATCGGCCTCGTCACGGCGGAGGAAGCGAACCAGCTGCACGCCTTCGAGACAGCCACCCCCAGCCGCACCTGACACAGGAGGCAGACCATGTTCGGATCCCGCAGGATCGCCCGCCGCACCTCGCGGCGCACCGCCCGGCGCGTCGTCCGGCGCCGGCGCTGAATCACCCGGCGCCGCGTCGACCGGGAACGCCCGCGCGGCAACGACACCGGCCGAGCCCGGCGGCCGGCTCGGCACCGTCCGATGTGGACTTCCCGAGGCGGTCACGCAACCACGGTCAGCACATCGTGATCGTGCCGCCTGCGGCTCCCCGGAGGTGACGGACAGGCGGGAGCTGATCGACGAGGCGGCCACCTCGAGCCACCGCCTGTCCGAACCCCAGGGAAGCCGGCGCGGTCCGCGGACGCGCTGCCGCCGGCGTCGCCGATCAGCGCGCCGGCCCCGTCCGCCTAGGCCAACGCCCATGCCGGGAACGCGGCCACGCCGGACGCCGCCGGCTCACAGCGCGGCGATCGTGGCGTCGACCACCCGCAGCGCCCGCTCGCGCCCGCCGGGAAGCCGGGACAGCACGCGCAACCCCACCACCGTGGTCAGCAACATGCTCGCCACCGCCCGGGAATCGCGGCCGGGCGCGAGCTCACCCGCCTGCTGCCCCTCTTCCACGACGGAGCGAAACGCCTCTTCGTCGTGGTCGAACATCCACGCGACCGAGCCCGCCGCGGCGGCGTCTCCGCCGCCCAGCTCGGCGGCCGTGTTCACCGCCAGGCAGCCCCGGCGATCCGGATCCGCCAGGTCCATCTCGACGAGCTCGCGCAACGCCCGCCGCAGCCGCTCCTTCACCGGCCCGGGTTCCCCGAGCGCGTCGACGAGCCGCTGCGCCTGCCGGTCCCGGTAGCGCCGCAGTGCCCGCTCGAACACGCCGTGCTTGCTGCCGAACGCGTGGTACAGGCTGCCTTTGCCGATCCCCAGTGCGTCGACGAGGTCCTGCGGTGTCGTGGCCGCGTAGCCCTGCCGCCAGAACACCTGCATCGCCTGCTCGACGGCGACGTCCGGATCGAACTGCCGCACTCTCCCCATGTCCGCGACCGTAGCCAATTGTGTACCTTCAGGTCAACAAATGGCTGCCGGCGCTCTACACTGGGCCGATGCCGGACAACGACCGTCCCGCGTGCGTCGAGGACGTGCACGAGCTCGCGCTCGCGATGCCGCACGTCAGGATCTGGCCGGGGTCCGAAGACAAGCCCGTGTACCAGGTCGGCGGCAAGTCGTTCGTCTTCTTCCGCAACCCGCGACCGGACGCCTTCGACCCGGACACCGGTGAGCGCTACCCCGACGTGATCGTCTTCTGGGTCCCGTCGGAAGCCGACAAAGAGGCGCTCGTGCAGGACGAGGCGACGCCGTTTTTCACCACCCCGCACTTCCGCGGGCACCTTTCGGTGCTGGCGCGGGCGTGCCGCCTCGGCGAGCTCAGCCGCGGCGAACTGGCGGAAGTAGTGCAGGAGGCGTGGCTCTCGCGCGCCTCCGCCCGTCGCGCGGCCGCGTGGCTCGCCGAACACCCACCGCCGACCGGGTGACGAACGACGCCGGGGAGACCCAGTCGTGACCGAGCCGAGGCTTGACCGAGTGACTGTTATCGCTAACACTATGCGCCGGAAAGAGTGACGCGGACCACCCGGACGGGAAAGGCGGTGACGAAGTGTCAGCAGGACCCGCCGGAGATCGGCAGGCCAGCCTCACGGACGTGGCCGGGCTCGCGGGCGTCTCCCACATGACCGTCTCGCGGGTGATCAACGGCACCGGCCCGGTCCGTCCCGAGACCCGGGCGCGGGTGCTGGCGGCGGTGGAAGAGCTGGGTTACCGGCCCAACACCGCGGCTCGCGCGCTCGTCACGGGCCGTTCCGGCACGCTCGGCGTCGTCGCGCTCGAGTCCAATCTGTACGGACCCGCGAGCACCCTGCACGGCATCGAGAACGCCGCCCGGGAAGCCGGCTACGCCATCACGATCTCGAGCGTGAGCCGCCCGGGCCGGTCGTCCATCGCGGACGCGGTGGAGAGCCTGCGGCGCCAGGCGGTGGAGGGGATCGTCGTGATCGCCCCGCACGTCACGGCCGGGCGGGCGCTGGCGGGAGTGCCTTCGGCGGTCCCGGTGGTCGCCGTCGGCGGCGGTGAGGGCGCGCCGGTTCCGGTGATCTCCGTGGACCAGTACGACGGCGCCCGCCGCGTGACCGAGCACCTGCTCGCGCTCGGGCACCGCACGGTGTGGCACGTCGCGGGGCCGGAGGACTGGCTGGAGGCGCTCGAGCGCGAGCGCGGCTGGCGCGAGACGCTGGAGCGCCACGGCGCCGAAGTGCCGCCCGTCATCCGCGGCGACTGGAGCCCGGCCTCCGGCTACGCCGCCGGGCGGACCCTGGCCAAGAAGGTGCCCACCGGGAACGGCGGCCTGGACGCGGTGTTCGCCGCCAACGACCAGATGGCGCTCGGGCTGCTGCGCGCGTTCACCGAGGCCGGCATCGGCGTGCCGGCGGACGTGCACGTGGCCGGCTTCGACGACGTCCCCGAGGCCGCGTACTTCACGCCACCACTGACCACGGTGCGCCAGGACTTCATCGAAGTCGGCCGGCGCACGTTCGGGCTGCTGACCGAGCGGATGGGCGGCGGCGACCAGCACGCGCGCCACCTGGTCGAGCCCGAGCTGATCGTCCGGGAGAGCACCGGACCACGCTGAGCGCGGTCCCCACCGAAGGAGAACCCCCGTGTCCCCGCACTCTCCGAATGTTAGCGCTAACATTCACGAACCCCTCGTGGTCGGCGTCGACTTCGGCACGCTTTCGGGCCGCGCCGTCGTGGTGCGGGTGTCCGACGGCGCCGAGCTGGGCACCGCCGTGTCCGAGTACCCGCACGGCGTCGTCGACCGGACGCTGCCCGCGACCGGCGAGGCGCTGCCGCCGGACTGGGCGCTGCAGGTCCCCTCGGACTACATCGGGGTGCTGCGCACCGCCGTCCCCGCGGCGCTGCGCGACGCCGGCGCCGATCCCGCCGACGTCGTGGGCCTCGGCACCGATTTCACCGCGTGCACGGTGGTTCCGACCACTGTGGACGGAACGCCGCTGTGCGAGCTGCCGGAGTTCGAGCGCGAACCGCACGCGTACGTGAAGCTGTGGCGCCACCACGCCGCGCAGCCGCAGGCCGACCGGATCACCGAGCTCGCGCGCACCCGTGACGAGAAGTGGCTGCCCCGCTACGGCGGGCGGATCTCGTCGGAATGGGAGTTCGCCAAGGCGCTGCAGGTGTGCGAGGAGGCACCGGCCGTCTACGCGGCGACGGCGCACTGGGTCGAGCTGGCCGACTGGATCGTCTGGCGGCTGACCGGCCACTACGTCCGCAACGCCTGCACCGCCGGGTACAAGGGCATCCTGCAGGACGGCGAGTACCCGGGCGCCGATTTCCTGCGCGAGCTGAACCCCGCGTTCGCGGACTTCGTGGCGGACAAGCTCGACCGGCCGCTCGGCCGCCTCGGCGACCGCGCCGGCTCGCTCACGGCCGAAGCGGCGGCGTGGACCGGGCTGCCGGAAGGCATCGCCGTCGCGGTCGGCAACGTCGACGCGCACGTGACCGCGCCCGCCGCGCAGGCCGTCGAACCCGGCCGGATGGTCGCGATCATGGGGACCTCGACGTGTCACGTGCTCAACGCCGAGGAGCTGCGTGAGGTCCCGGGCATGTGCGGCGTCGTCGACGGCGGGATCGTGCCCGGGCTGTGGGGCTACGAGGCCGGGCAGAGCGGGGTCGGCGACATCTTCGGCTGGTTCGTCGAGCACGGCGTGCCGCCCGGCTACCACGAGGATGCTCGGCGAGCGGGCGTCTCGCTCCACGAGCACCTCAC
Source organism: Amycolatopsis sp. NPDC049253 (assembly GCF_040678995.1). Lineage (NCBI taxonomy): Bacteria > Bacillati > Actinomycetota > Actinomycetes > Pseudonocardiales > Pseudonocardiaceae > Amycolatopsis > Amycolatopsis sp. NPDC049253. Next base: position 75,694 of record NZ_JBFAQX010000027.1, read on the forward strand.
GACGCTGGCCGCCGGCCAGGAAATCGGCGCGCACGGGCTGCTCGCGCTCGACTGGCACAGCGGCAACCGTTCGGTGCTGGTGGACCACGAGCTGTCCGGCGTCGTCGTCGGCCAGACGCTGGCCACCCGCGCCGAGGACACCTACCGGGCGCTGCTGGAGGCGACGGCGTTCGGCACCCGCACGATCATCGAAGCCTTCCGGGACTCAGGGGTGCCGGTCACCGACCTGGTCGTGGCCGGCGGGCTCGTCCGCAACGAATTCCTGATGCAGCTCTACGCCGACGTGGTGAACCTGCCCCTGTCGGTGATCGGATCCGCGCAGGGGCCGGCGCTCGGCTCGGCCATCCACGCCGCCGTCGCGGCCGGTGCTCACCCGGACATCACCGCGGCTGCCGGCGCGATGGGCTCGGTCCAGCGCGACGTGTACCGGCCGGTGCCCGCGCACGCCCTCGCCTACGACGAGCTCTACGCCGACTACCGCGAGCTGCACGACCACTTCGGCCGCGGCGGCAGCGACGTGCTGCACCGCCTCGCGGCCCGCCGCCACGCCACCGCCACCGCCGGCGAAAGGACAGTCCTGACATGTCGCTGACCGACGAGCTGCTCGGCACCGTGGCCGAACTGCGCCGCACCGTCGCGGACCTGCACGGCGAGCTCACCCGCAACGAGCTGGTCGCCTGGACCGCGGGCAACGTCTCGGCGCGGGTGCCCGGGCGTGAGCTGATGGTGATCAAGCCGTCCGGGGTGTCCTACGACGAGCTGTCCGCCGACACCATGGTCGTCACCGACCTGTACGGGCGGCTGCGCGACGGCGACCTCACGCCCTCGTCCGACACGGCCGCCCACGCCTACGTCTACCGGCACCTGCCCGATGTCGGCGGTATCGTGCACACGCACTCCACGTACGCCACCGCGTGGGCCGCGCGCGGCGAGCCCATCCCGTGCGTGCTCACGATGATCGCCGACGAGTTCGGCGGGGAGATCCCGGTCGGGCCGTTCGCGCTGATCGGCGACGACTCCATCGGCCGCGGCATCGTCGAGACGCTGCGGGCCAGCCGCTCCCCCGCCGTTCTGATGCGCAACCACGGCCCGTTCACCGTCGGGCGCACCGCCCGCGAGGCGGTGAAAGCGGCGGTGCTCGTGGAGGACGTGGCCCGGACCGTCCACAAGGCCTTCGAGCTCGGCGCGCCCACACCGTTGCCGGCCGAGGACGTCGACCGGCTCTACGCGCGCTACCAGAACGTCTACGGCCAGCGCTGAGCCCGGCCGGCGCACACGACGAGGAGACACATGGCTTCGCAGAACAAACCCCAGGTCTGGTTCCTCACCGGGAGCCAGGCGCTCTACGGCGAGGACACGCTGGCGCAGGTCGCCGGCCAGTCGCTGGAGATCCAGCGGCTGCTGGCCTCGACGGGACGGCTTTCGGCCGAGCTCGTCGGGAAACCGGTGCTGACCGAGGCCGCCGCGATCCGCCGGCTGCTGCTCGAGGCCAACGCCGACGCCTCCTGTGTCGGGGTGATCGCGTGGATGCACACCTTCTCGCCGGCGAAGATGTGGATCGGCGGGCTCGACGCGTTGCGGAAACCGTTGCTGCACCTGCACACCCAGCTCAACGAAGCCCTGCCGTGGCGCAGCATCGACATGGACTTCATGAACCTCAACCAGGCCGCGCACGGAGACCGCGAGTTCGGCCACGTGCTGACCCGGCTTTCCGTGCCGCGCAAGACCGTCGCCGGGCACGCGGGCGACCCGGTGGTCGTGGCGCGGATCGACGCGTGGGCGCGGGCCGCGATCGGCGCGGACCACCTGCGCGAGCTGCGGCTGGCGCGCTTCGGCGACAACATGCGCGACGTCGCCGTGACCGAAGGGGACAAGGTCGAGGCCGAGCTGCGGTTCGGTGTGTCGGTCAACACCTACGGCGTGAACGACCTCGTCGAGCTCGTCGACAGCGCGTCCGAACAGGACACCGGTGACCTGGTCGCCGAGTACGCGTCGGCCTACGACCTGGCGCCGGAGCTCGCCGAAGCCGGCGCCCGCCACGAATCCCTGCGGTACGCGGCGAAAGTCGAGCTGGGGCTGCGGCGGTTCCTCACCGAGGGCGGCTTCGGCGCGTTCACCACCAACTTCGAAGACCTCGGCGGCCTGCGGCAGCTACCGGGGCTGGCCGTGCAGCGGCTGATGGCCGACGGCTACGGCTTCGGCGGCGAAGGCGACTGGAAGACCTCGGCCCTGCTCGCCGCGGTGAAGGCGATGGGGGCCGGCACCGACCGCGGCACGTCGTTCATGGAGGACTACACCTACCACTTCGGGCCGGGCGAGCCGAAGATCCTCGGCGCGCACATGCTCGAGGTCTGCCCGAGCATCGCCGCCGCCCGCCCGTCGTGCGAGATCCACCCGCTCGGCATCGGCGGCCGCGAGGACCCGGTGCGGCTCGTGTTCGACGCCGCCCCCGGCCCCGGCGTGGTGCTCGGCCTGGCCGACCTCGGCGACCGGTTCCGCCTGGTGGCCAACGAGATCGAGGTCGTCCCGCCCGACGAGCCCCTGCCCAGCCTGCCGGTCGCGCGCGCGGTCTGGCAGCCGGCGCCGTCGCTCGCCACGTCGGCCGAGTCGTGGATCACCGCCGGTGCGCCGCACCACACCGTGCTGACCCAGGCGGTGCCGGTCGAGACACTTCGCGACTTCGCCGACCTGCTCGGCGTCGAGCTCCTCACCATCGACGCCGGCACCACCACCTCCGGGTTCGCCGACCGGATCCGCTGGAACCAGGCCTACCACCGGCTCGCCCAGGGCTTCTGAAAGGAGCACGAACAATGAAGTTCATCCGAGGAATCCGAGGGGTCACCGTCGCGGCGCTGGCTTTGACGCTGGCCGCCTGCGGTTCGAGCGTCAAGACGGCCGACCAGCAGCCGGCCGCCGGCTCGTCGGCCGGCGCGCTGATCGGCGTCACCATGCCGACCAAGTCGTCGGAACGGTGGATCCACGACGGCGACAACATCAAGGCAGCGCTGGAGAAGCTCGGCTACAAGGTCGACCTGCAGTACGCCGAGAACGACATCCCCACGCAGGTCAACCAGATCGAGAACCAGATCACCAAGGGCGCCAAGCTGCTGGTGATCGCCTCCATCGACGGCACCGCGATCACCACCCAGCTGCAGGAAGCGGCCGACCACAAGATCCCGGTGATCGCCTACGACCGCCTCCTGCTCAACAGCCCGAACGTCGACTACTACGCGACCTTCGACAACTACAAGGTCGGCGTGGAGCAGGCGACCTCGCTGGTGAAGGGCCTCGGCACCGGACCCGGCCCGTTCAACATCGAGCTGTTCGGCGGCTCGCCCGACGACAACAACTCGACGTACTTCTTCAACGGTGCCATGTCCGTGCTCAAGCCCCTCATCGACAGCGGCAAGCTCGTGGTGAAGAGCGGCCAGACGACGTTCGCGCCGACCGCGATCCTTCGCTGGGACCCGGCCACCGCGCAGCGGCGCATGGAGGACCTGCTCACCAAGACCTACGGCGGCGGCGCGAAGGTCGACGGGGTGCTCTCGCCGTACGACGGCCTGTCCATCGGCATCCTCTCGGCGCTCAAGAGCAACGGCTACGGCACCGCCGGCCAGCCCTACCCGGTGGTGACCGGCCAGGACGCGGAGGTCGCGTCGGTCAAGTCGATCATCGCCGGCGAGCAGTACTCGACGGTGTTCAAGGACACCCGCAAGCTCGCCGACGTCACCGTGAAGATGGCCGACACCGTGCTCAAGGGCGGCAAGGCGGAGGTCAACAACACCACGGATTACAACAACGGCAAGAAGGTCGTGCCCTCCTACCTGTTGCAGCCGGTGGTCGTGGACAAGACCAACTACCAGAAGGAGCTGCTCGACTCCGGCTACTACACGGCGGGGCAGCTGAAGTGACGGAACTGCTCGGCATGCGCGGGATCACGAAGACCTTCCCCGGGGTCACCGCGCTCGCCGACGTCACCCTTTCCGTGCGCCGCGGGGAGATCCACGCGATCTGCGGGGAGAACGGCGCCGGGAAGTCGACCCTGATGAAGGTGCTCTCCGGGGTGCACCCGCACGGCAGCTACGCCGGGGAGATCCGGTTCGACGACGAGGTGTGCGAGTTCGGCTCGGTGCGCGACAGCGAACGCCGGGGCATCGTGATCATCCACCAGGAGCTGGCGTTGTGCGGGCAGCTCTCGATCGCGGAGAACATCTTCCTCGGCAACGAGCGGGCCCGGCGCGGGTTCATCGACTGGAACCGCACCAACCACGAGGCCGGCGAGCTGCTGCGGCGCGTCGGCCTCGCGGAGAACCCGGTCACGCCGGTGCGCGACCTCGGCGTCGGCAAGCAGCAGCTCGTGGAGATCGCGAAGGCGCTGTCGAAGCAGGTGCGGCTGCTCATCCTCGACGAGCCGACCGCCGCGCTCAACGACGACGACTCCGCGCACCTGCTCGACCTGCTGCGCGGGCTGCGCGACGAGGGCGTGACGTCGGTGATCATCTCCCACAAGCTCGGCGAGGTGATCGCGATCGCCGACACCGTCACGATCCTGCGCGACGGCCGGACGATCGAGACCCTCGACGCGACCGGGCTCACCGAGGAGCGGCTGATCACCGGCATGGTCGGGCGCGATCTGGAGCACCGCTTCCCGCCTCGGGAGCCCGACATCGGCGACGAGGTGCTGCGGATCGAGGACTGGACCGTGCACAGCCCCACCCAGCCGGGCCGGGTCGTGGTCGACCACGCCAACCTGACGCTGCGGCGCGGGGAGGTGGTCGGCCTGGCCGGGCTGATGGGCGCGGGCCGGACCGAGCTGGCGATGAGCGTGTTCGGGCACTCCTACGGCACCGGCATCTCCGGCCGGCTGGTCAAGGACGGCGTGCCGATCGACGTCCGCTCGGTCCGCGACGCCGTGCGCCACGGCATCGCCTACGCCACCGAAGACCGCAAGCGCTACGGGCTCAACCTCATCGAAGACGTGCAGCGCAACGTCTCGGCCGCGGGACTCGGGAAGCTGGCGCGCCGCGGCTGGGTCAACGAGCACGCCGAGCACGACACCGCCGCGCGGTTCCGCCGGGACCTGCGGATCAAGGCGCCGACCGTGCGCAGCGTGACCGGGAAGCTCTCGGGCGGCAACCAGCAGAAAGTCGTGCTGGCCAAGTGGATCTTCACGGATCCGGACGTGCTGATCCTCGACGAGCCGACCCGCGGCATCGACGTCGGCGCGAAGTTCGAGATCTACTCGATCATCAACTCCCTTGCCGCGCAAGGGAAGGCGGTGCTGGTCATCAGCTCCGAGCTCCCGGAGCTGCTCGGGCTGTGCGACCGGATCTACGCGCTGTCCGCGGGCCGGGTGACCGGCGAGGTCGCCCGCGAGGACGCCACCCAGGAACTGCTGATGCAGTACATGACGAAGGAACGCCCATGACCACAACGGACACGGCCCGGCCCGCCGCGCCCCCGACCGCAACCCCGGGCAGGCGGATCTCGATCAACCCGCGCCAGAGCGGGATCTACGTCGCCTTCGCGCTGATCGTGGTGTTGTTCGAGGTGCTCACCGGCGGCGCGCTGCTCGAGCCGCAGAACATCTCGAACATCATCGTGCAGAACTCCTACGTGCTGATCCTGGCGATCGGCATGATCCTGGTGATCATCTCCGGTCACATCGACCTCTCGGCCGGTTCGGTGGTCGCGATGACCGGCGCCGTCTCCGCGGTGCTCATGGTGAACCTGCACGTGCCGTGGCCGCTGGCGGTGCTCATCACCCTGGTGACGGGCGCGGTGATCGGCGCGTGGCAGGGGTACTGGGTCGCCTACTTCGGCATCCCGGCCTTCATCGTGACGCTGGCGGGGATGCTGGCGTTCCGCGCGCTGACGCTGACCGTGCTGGGCAACCAGGGCATCGGCCCGTTCCCCGACGCGATCCGCACGCTGTCCAACGGCTTCACCGACGGCTACCTCGGCAACATCGGCCTCGGCCCGCTCGGCGGCGCCGACCTGGTCAGCCTGATCGTCGGCGTGCTCACCGTCGCCGCGATCGCGATCACCCAGCAGCGCAAGCGCTCCGCGCGGCTCGGGTACGGGCAGGACGTGGACCCGTACCCGGTGTTCGTCGCGAAGGTCGCCGGCGCCGCCATCCTGGTGCTCGCGGTGGTCGTGCAGCTCGCGCGGTTCAAGAACCTGCCGTGGGTGCTGATCCTGCTGGCGGTGCTGGTGGTCGGGTACTCGCTCGTCGCCGGCCGTTCGGTGTTCGGCCGCCACATCTACGCGGTCGGGGGCAACCTCCAGGCCGCGACGCTGTCGGGCGTCAAGGTCAAGTCGGTGGCGTTCTGGATCTTCGTGAACATGGGCGTGCTGGCCGCGCTCGCCGGGATCATCTTCGCCGGCCGGCTCAACCAGGCCGGCCCGACGGCCGGCGTGAACTTCGAGCTCGACGCGATCGCCGCGGCGTTCATCGGCGGCGCCGCCGTGCAGGGCGGCGTGGGGAAGGTCGTCGGCGCGATCACCGGCGGGCTGATCATGGCGGTGATCAACAACGGCATGTCCCTGATCGGCGCTCCGAGCGAGCGCGTGATGCTGGTCAAGGGCGTGGTCCTGCTCGCGGCGGTCGCGTACGACATCTGGACGAAGCGTCGCGGCACGGCTTAGGGCGGCCCGGGCCGTGACGGGGGTCTTCTAAGGCCGGCGGAAGATCGTGATCGAGTGGCCGACCTCGTCGATCGTGGTGCTGGTGTCCAGCAAGGACTTCAGGTGGGCGTCGGCCTTGGCGACGGAGGAGTCGGAGACGACGAGGAGGCCGTGGACCTGGTCCGGGGGAACCCGGAGCGGGTCGGCGGCCTCGATGCCGTAACTGGCGGGGACGCCGCTGCCCTTGTACACCAGCCAGACGTGCTCGCCCGGGTAGGTCGTGTGGAGGCGGCCGGCGAGGCGGCCGAGGTCCTGGCCCCAGTCGACGTTCGAGTCGTGCAGGCGCAGGTGGGTCCGCGCCGGGCCGCCGAAGGCCTCGTTGGAGTAGGGCAGGTAGTACGGGAACGTCAGCAGCGAGCTGACGGCCGTGAACACGACCAGGGCCGCCGCCGTGAGGTGGGCCCAGCGGCGGCGCAGGAGGACGAGGCCGGCTGCCGCGACGGCGAGGAACATCGGGAGGAAAACCGTGTACCGGACGCCGAAGTCGCGGCTGCCGGTCATCGCGGCGGCCAGCAGCACCGCGGACGGAACGAGGAGGTAGGGCGCCGCGGGGCGCAGCCGGGGAATCGCGAGCAGCGCGACGATGCCGGCCAGCCAGAGCGCCAGTGTGCCGAGCGGGGTCTTCACCAGGATCGCGGCCGGGAGGTAGTACCAGAGGGAACCGAAGTACAAGCGGCCGAACAGGAAGCCGCTCCACACCTGGTCTTCGAAGCCGAACTGGAGGTGCATGCCGTCGCGGTACGGCGCGGGTACCGGCAGCCAGTCGGCGAGCGCGCGCAGGCCGTGCAGGGTCGGCAGACCCGGTGGTGCCTGCCAGCGCAAGCGAGGATCGACGGCGAGGTAGGCGGCCCAGACGACGGCGACGGCGATCAGCCCCACGCCGACGACCGCCGCGACAAGCTCGAGGGCGGTCCGTTTCGCGCCCGCGCCGGAGCCGCGGCGGAAGTGCCATACGGACAACGCGGCCAGGAGCAGCACCACCGGAACCGCGGGCAGAGCGCTCATCTTCGTGGCGATCGCGGCGCCGAGCGCGAGTCCCGCCAGGGGGAGGTACCGCGCGGGCCGGAGCCGGGCCCGCCACACCAGCCAGGCCGACGTCAGCAGGAACCCGGCCATCGGCACGTCGAGTGTGGCCAGCGAGCCGTACGCGATGACGTCGGGCGAGAAGGCGTACAGCGCGAGCGCCATCAGCCCGCCGACCGGGCCGGCCAGGTCGCGCGCGAACGCGAAGACGACCAGCCCGAACAGCAGCGTCAGCACGATCATCGGCAGCCGCGCCAGGAGCATCAGGTGGCCCGGGTCGCCGCCCGACTCGTACAGCACGCGCCGGCCTAGCTGCGTTTCGTCGCCGGCGAAGGCGGGGTCGATGTGCACGTCGGCGAAGGCCAGGCCGGACGCGATGATCAGCTTGCCCAGCGGCGGGTGCTCCGGGTTGTACCGCAGGCTGTGCTGGTCGAGGTAGACGACGGCCGTGCCGACGTAGACCGGCTCGTCGATCGTCGGGGTCTGCTCGACGGCCGTGGTGACCATCGCGAACGCCATCTGGGCGAGCAGCGCGAACCCGACGAGGGCGAACGCCCACCGGCGATGCCGCCGCAGCCGCTCGAAGCGGCCCGCCGGGGCCTTGGCCGGATCCGGTTCCGCCGGGGTCGCCGCATCCGAGCTCGACAGCTGGCTCGTAGGCGGCGACAACCCGGAGTTCCTTCCACGCGAGAGAGCACGTCCGAGCCCATGCTACGCACGCTGCGCGTACTAGAGTCCCGCCCGGCGCGGCGATCGGCTCGTGACCACCGGCGGGGCGTTCAGGTGCGCGCTGGGTCCTCGCCCGCGGGAGCCGCAGCGCTGCCTGGCTCGTGCGAGTTGTCGACCGCGGCGGTGTCCGGGTGGTCCTCCCCTGCTGCTCGGTCGGGTTGGGCGAAGCGATGGCCCGGCGCCGGAGCCGGTCGCGGTGGCGGTAATTGGGTTGACCCGGCCCCGTGGTGACGCTGCAATGTGGCGCGACAGCCACGACACCCCCGGGAGACGCACGCAGTGGAGATCCGCGCCACGACCGAGCAGGACTTCGACCTCTTCGTCGACACCGTCCACGCCGCGTTCGCGCGGTTCCCCGAGACGCCGGCCGAGGGCGGCGGCGGGTTGTGGTGGTCGGCACTCGAGATGGACCGCGGGGTGCTGGCCCTGGCGGACGGGCGGCCCGTCGGGACCGCCGCGGCCTACTCGTTCGAGCTCACGCTGCCCGGCGAGGTCGTGGTACCGGCGGCCGGGATCACGTCCGTCGGGGTGCTGCCTTCGCATCGGCGCCGCGGGGTGCTCAGCGCGATGATGCGGCACCAGCTGGCCGAACTGCGGGCGCGAGGTGAGTTCCTGTCCGTGCTGCTGGCGTCGGAGGCCACGATCTACGGCCGCTTCGGCTACGGGCCGGCGACCTACACCGGGAAGCTGACGGTGCCGCGCAACCAGGCCGCGCTCGCCGCACCGCGGGCTCAGGCGGCGGCCGACACCGGCTCGGTCGAGGTGCTGAAGCGGGACGAGTGCGTCGACCTGCTGGAAGACGTCTACGACCGCTACCGCCGCGCGCAGCCGGGCGCGTTGTCCCGCCCGCACCGCTGGTGGGAGCTGCGCGCGGGCCAGCCGCCGATCACCGCGGCGCCGCGGTACCTCGCCGTGCACCGGGACGCCGACGGCACCCCGGACGGGTACGCCAGTTATTCGCTCAGTGAGCCGGGCACGCTGTCCGTCGACGAAACCATCGCCGTCGACGACGCCGTCTTCACCGCCCTGACCCGGTTCGTGCTCGGCCACGACCTGGTCACGCGCGTGGTGTTCAAGCACGTCCCGCCGTGGCATCCGCTGCGCTGGCAGCTCGCGGACTTCCGCGCCGGCGAAATGATCGACGACGACTGGCTGTGGGTGCGGCTGCTCGACGTCCCGCGCGCGCTGACCACCCGCGGCTGGTTCGCCGACGGCGAGCTCGTCCTCGACGTCACCGACCCCTTCCTCGCCGAGCGCGGCCGCCACCTCCTGACCGTCCGCGACGGCAAGGCGGAGTGCGTCCCCACCGACCGCACGCCCGACCTGTCCCTCGACGTGCGCGACCTCGGCTCCCTCTACCTCGGCGGCACCACCCCGAGCACCCTCGTGCGCGCCGGCCACGTCCACGCGCACCACCCTGAGGCCGCGGCAACCGCCGACGTGCTGTTCCGCTCCGACCGACAGCCGCACTGCCTGCACTGGTTCTGACGACGCCGGCCGAGACTCGGCGGCCGAGCGGACGTCAGTTCCCGCGCCCGGTGGTGCGTTGCAGCTCGTCGATCCGCTCGGAGGCTTCCGCTTTGGTGAGGCCCTCCGGCACGTCGACGCCGGCTTCCTGCGCCAGCGTGTGCAAGTAGGACTCCTGCGGGCCGGTCATGGGCTCGTCGCCGGTCGTCCAGTCGCTCGGGTCCTTCTGCGGGTTGGGTTCGACCTCGTCTGCCATCACTCCTCCATTCGAACACACGTTCGCTCGGAGTCGACGGTACCGCTGCTGTCCGGCCATCGCAGACTCAGCGGCCGAGCACCTTCGCGAGCGCCGCGACGTCGACCTGCCGGGGTTTCGGCAGCCAGGCCGGCTGGTCGGCGCCGCGGGGTGAGAGGACGTTCAGGTAGTGGTGCGGGGTCCGCGAGAGCGTGACGTTTTCCGTGACACCCTGGTACAGCCCGAGCGGGGTGAGCGACGTGAACAGCTGCGGGTCGAGCAGCTCGTGCTCGCCGCCGCTGCCGACGGCGCGGCGGACGTAGTCCCGGTCGAAGAAGCCGAGGGTGGTCGCCCACATGGCGGCGCGCGTCAGGGAGACGTGGACGCGGTAGCTGCCGCCCTCGGTGGCGCGGCGGATGAGCGCGGCCAGTGCGCCGGTGGCGCCCAGCCAGGCGACGAGGTAGTCGTTGATGATCGACGTCGGTGGGAGCTTCGGCTGGTCCAGGGTGCCTTCGGCGGCGACCATGCCGGTGACGGTGCCGGCGACCTGGTCGAAGCCGACACGGTTCGCCCACGGGCCGGTGTCGCCGTGGCAGCTGGCGGTGACGTGGACGAGGCCGGGCCGCAGGCCGATGGCCTGGTGGGCGTCGACGCCGAACTCGGTGAGCAGGCCGGGGCGGCGGTTGGCGTAGAAGACGTCGGCGTCGCGCAGGAGGGCGTGGAGGGTGGCCTGGCCGTCGGGGTCGCGGACGTTGAGGCGGGTCGAGCGGACGCCTACGTTGGCCGTGGCGACCAGCGAGTCCATCTCGAACTCCATGACACGCCAGACGTTGAGCACGTCGGCGCCCAGCGCGGCCAGCGAGCGGCCGATGCCGGCGCCGGCGATGACGTGGCCCATGCCGAGCGCGCGGATGCCGGACAGCGGGTGCGTGCCCCAGTCCGGCAGCGGTTCGGGCGGGGTGTCCGCGACCTTCTCGATCTCGATCAGCGGCCGTGCCGCGAGGTGCTCGAACACGGGCTCGGCCACGAACTCCTCGACGCTGCGGACCTTCGCGAACACGATGCCGTGCCGCTCCCCCAGCTCCTCCAGCTCGTCGGCGGTGTGCCGGGCGATCGCGCGGCCGAGCGCTTCGGGGCTGTCCGCGCAGTCCAGGACCGCGAGCATCTTCGACTTCAGGCCGGGGTAGATGTTCGCGGGGATGACGTGGCGGCCGTCGCGTGTCGGGTAGAAGCCGAGGCAGGAGCCGACGAGCCGGTCGGCCAGGTCGGCCGGGTAGCCGTTGAGCGTCTCCCACCGCAGCTCCGACGCCGGGGCGAGCCGGCGGATGGCCTGGCCGAGGTCGACCGTGATGTCCTGACCCAGTCCCGTGCGCATCCGCCACAGCTTCGCGGCGAGCACCGACTGCTGGGCCAGCGCGACGGCCGCCGCCCCGCCGATGCGGATCACGCTGGGCAGCAGCGGGTCACGTTTGAGGAAGGTGATGGCACCGCCGCTGTCCTCGGGCGTGAAACCCAGTGGTGCCAGCACTTCGCGCAGCTCGGCGTGCGGGTCGAACGCGTCGTCGGCCGCGCGGGTGCGCACCGCCTGGAGCAGGGCGTCGCGCATCGCCCGCGGATCGGTGGTTTCCACAGTGGACACTCCAGGGTCGGGACCGCGACGACACGGGCCACGAGCTCGCCTGCGCCAGGGCGCCGCGGTGCGGCGGGCAGCGAAGCGCGTCGATCGTAGCGACGGCAGCGGGCCCGCCGGGCGACTTCGGAGAATCTCTCACTCTTCCTTCGAGGCCGCCGACCGCTTCCCGCGCACCACCAGGACGGGACACAGCGCGTACGAGATCACGCTCTGGCTGGTCGACCCGAGCGCCAGACCCGCGAGCCCGCCGCGGCCGCGGCTGCCGACGACCAGCAGCTGCGCGCGATCGGCCCAGTCGAGCAGGCCGTCGGCCGGCTTCTCCTTCACGACCAGGCGCTCGACCTGCACGTCGGGGTACTTCGCCTGCCAGCCGGCGAGCCGCTGCGCGAGCAGTTCCCGTTCGTGGGCCTCGATCGCGTCGGCGTCGGAGGACGAGCCGGACTCCTCGAACACCGACGCGAGGAAGCCTTCCTTCCAGCAGTGCACGGCGACGAGCGGGGTCCGGCGCCACGACGCCTCCTCGAAGGCGGCGCCGATCGCGTCCTCCCCGATCGGCGTGGCGTCCACGCCGACCACGACCGGGCCGTCCACCGGCGGCGCGTCCTCGGCGACGTGGGGGCGGACGAACGCGACCGGGCACTCCGCGTGCGACGCGAGCGAAACCGACACCGAGCCCAGCACGAACCGGCCGAGCCGGTGCTGCCCCGTCGACCCCAGGATCAGCATCCCGGCCGATGCGGACTCGGCGCGCAGGGCCGACGCCGGCTGTTCCGGCCGCAGCACGGACTCGGCGGCCAGCTCGGGAGCCACCTCCGCGACGGCCGCCCGCGCCCGGCCGAGCACCCGGTCGCCGCGTTCGCCGACGACGCGCTGTGCGTCCTCGTAGGTCGGCGCGGCGTGCGGGTACGTCACCGGGATCTCGTCCACGGCGTGCACGAGCCGCAGCCCGACGCGGCGCTCGCGGGCCATCCGCGCGGCCCAGCGCACCGCCATCAGCGACGCCTCGCCCTCGTCGACCCCGACGACCAGATCGGTGGACGCGCTTGCCATGGGTTCCCCGCCTTCGTCGGTCTGCCGCCACTCCGGACTGTAACCGCGGCGGACCCGCGCGCGAGACGGCCAACAGGCCCCCGTCCGGGTGACTTTCGGCCGGCGGTGCCCGGCCCTTCGGGCAGCCGTCGAGTCGGTCTGCATGCGGACGACCGTGCGGTTCGGCAGGCTGCTCCCCGAGATCGCCGGGTGAGCCGAATGCTCGGCACCGGACCGCCGGCCGCCGCGCTTTTCCTCCGTCTGCTGACGATTCGCGCGGACGCGATGCCGGGTCAGCCCGGGCAGCCGTCGAGGGTCGGCACCGGGTACCTCGGGTCGTAGTAGCCGGGTGCGTCGCGTTCGCCCGCGGGGGTCGGGCCGACGGGCGGGTTGGCGTAACCGGGCGCCAGGAACCCCGTCTTCGCGGCGGCGCACCCGACGGAGGAGAACGCGCTGTGCTCGCCGTCGATCCAAAGCCCCTGGCTGGTTTCGCTGAAGCTCGTGCCGCTGCGGAGCACGTAGTTCTCGTCCACGCGCACGAAGCTGACGATCTGCGCCGGCCCGGTCAGGCCGCCGGGCCGGGGATCGTCGAACGCGTAGGCGACCACGTACTTCGCGTCCACGGCCAGCTCCCCCGGCTTGGCCCCGGGGTGCGCGGTCAGGGTGCCGAAGATCCGCGGGCCGGCGTCGAGCAGGCGGTAGCCGTCGGCGATCTCGGTCACGTACGGCAGCAGGCCCTTGTCGTGGTCGGCCACCTTCGACGCGATCCACGGCCGCGCGTCCGGTGCCAGCTGCGCCAGGAAGGCCGCGGGGTCGTGCCCCGTCACGACGGTGGGTTCGAGCCGCGCGGCGAAGATCGCGCGCCTGACCTGCGCGTAGGCCTCCGTGGCAACTTCGGGGTCGACTGTGGCGGTCGCGGTGGTGGCGATCCCGTCGAACCCCTTGGCCCAGTTCTCGGCGGGCGTCCGGTCGTACGGCCGAGCCAGATCGACGGGCGCGAGCACCGGCACCGCCGTCGGATTCGGCGCGACCGGCTCGGCCTCCGGCCGGCTCCCCACGAGCACGATCGCCGCCGCCGTCACGCCGAGGACGAGGAGGACGAGCGTCGCGCCCCACCACCGCCCGCGCGGCCGCCGCAGTGGTACGCGCGTGCGCACCTGCCGGCGGTCCTTCCTCGCCCCCGCCCGCGCGCCGGCCTCCGCCCGCCTGCGCCACTCCGGATCCACCAGATCGGGGTGCGAGTCGAGCAGGTCTTCCTCTTCCACGTGCGTGCCCCCAGAAAACGTCGTCGCCTCCTCATCGACGACAGCGGGACATCGTTACGGCGACGGGGTGCTTGCCGTGCGGCATCCCACCCGGCGTGATCGACCTGGCCGTCCGGCGCCAGGATCACCGTCGGCCCAACCCGAACCGCGTGTCAGTGGTGGCCGTCGCGGGTGGGTGGGTCGAGGGTGGTGACGGTGGTGGCCCGGGTGAGGGCGTAGGCGGCGAAGAGGGCGGGCAGGCCGAGGACGGCGAGCAGGAGCCAGGTGCTGGTGGCGTTGGCGACGACGACCCACTGGACCGCGACGAGGAGGCCGGCGTTGAGCAGGACGCGGCCCGTCAGGGAGACCAGGCGGGGTCGCGAGGCACCGGCGCGGCGGGCGCCGGACCACCGGGCCCCGGACAGTGCGAGCAGAAGCGCGCCGGCGACGAGGAGGGGGCTGGACGTGAGGGCGTTCATGGGTCACCCCGATCGGATCGCGTGGTGGTGGGAAAAAACGGTCGCCGGGCGAGCGTGGCGCCGCGTCGGGGGTTCCGAGGCAGTGGGCCGTTCCGGCTTGCCCGGCAAGGATGCCCGCAGGCGCGCCGGGGTCGCAAAGTTTCCGACCAAGTCCGATCAGCGCCGGCCGGCGGGGTGGGCTCGGAGGGCCGGGTGTCGGGCATCATGGCACAACGGCGGGCGCCGCGCCCGGACGAGGAGGGCCGGCTGTGACGACTGCGCCGTTCGGGGAACCGCCCACGCCGGGGAAACCCGCATCGCTGCGTGAGTTCGCGGTCCGGTTGCAGGCTTTGCGGGAATGGTCCGGGGTGCGGCTGCGCGCGTTGCCGGCTCTCGTCGAGCGGGAAACGGCGGCGCGCGGGGTGCCGGCCGAAGCGGTCAGATGTGCGTACGGGACCGCGCGGGAGATCTTCCGGGACGAGCCCAAGCGGTACAACGAGACGTTGCTCTTCGACGTCATCCGGGCGTTGCTGAGGACGGCGCATCCGCCGGCGGAGACGCTCGAACGGCTGGTGGTGCGGTGGCGCGAGAGCTATCACCACGCCCGGCGGCGATCGCGGGAGCAGGCGGTGTTTCCGGGGTTCTCGATCGGGCCGCTCAGGACCGGTGTTCAGCTGCTGGAAGGCAACGGGGAGCGCGAGACCGCGGAAAGCGACGTGCACGTTCTCGTGACGCCCCGGGCGGTTCCCTTCCTCCCCTGGTCGCCCGTCGAAGGGAACAGCTCCGCAAGGAGCGGAAAGACCGCCACAGGAAGGGGCTCGAGTACCACGCGGCCCTACACCGCTACGCGGTCCACGATTTCGTGGTGAACCGCCGCGGCCCCGAGAAGCTGCCCGAGGTCACGATCCACTTCACCCACTCCGACTACCTCACTTTCCTCGCCACCCAGCAGCTCGACGAACCCTTCCCCGGCGGCGACACCCTCCGCAGCCTCTACCTCGACGGCCGCGACCCCCAGGACACCCCGGACTTCATGCGCTCCAGCTTCGGCCTCAACGTCGCCGTCGTCACCGCCGACGGGTGGCTCGTCGTCGCGCGGCGCAGCACCCGCGTCGGGGTGGGGAAAGGCGAGTGGAACTCCTCGGCCAACGAAGGGCTGCAACGGGGACTCGACGGGCGGCAAGGCCCGCCCAACCTCTTTCGCGCCGCCGAGCGCGGGCTGAAGGAAGAGCTGCGGCTCAGGCCCGATCACTACGACCTCAAGCTCCTCGCGTTCGCCGTCGTCACGTCGAACTCCCAGTGGTGCTGCCTGTTCTTGGCGAACCTCCGCACGATGACCCGGCAGCAGTTCGAGAACAACCTCGGCCGCGGGGTTCAGGACGCCTGGGAGCACCGCGGATTCGAGTACGTGCGGTTCGAGCCACAGGCGACGGTCGAGTACCTGCTCCGACGCGACCGCCGCGACGCGTGGGCCCCCGCGGCGCCGGTGTTGTTCTACCTGTCGCTCGTCCACGTCCACGGCGAGGAGGCCACGGACCGTGTCGTGGAAAAGCTTGAAGCACAACGACAACCGGGCGAGCACTCACGCCGGCGTGAGTGAAGGCGGCAACGCGGCCGCGCCCCACGACCGGTTCGGCGTCGGGCTCATGTGGAGGACCAGTTCGCCGCCGCGGCTGACCTCGTCGTGGGTGATCCAGGCGCGGTGCAGCGGCTTGCCGTTCAGCGTTGCCGACGTGACGTAGACGTGGGACGGCGAGTTGCCGATCGCGCGCACGGTGAACGGCCGGCCGCGACCCGTCGTGAAGCGCGCGCGGTCGAAGACGGGGCTGCCGAGGATGTACACGCCGCTCGCGGGCGACACGGGGTAGAAACCCGCCGCCGCGAGGACGTACCACGCCGACATCTGGCCGGCGTCGTCGTTGCCCGCCAGGCTGCCCGCGCCGGTGCGGTAGGCGTTTTCGCAGACGTAGCGGGACCACTTCTGGGTGAGCCACGGCGCACCCCCGTAGGTGAACATGAAGGGCATCTGCTGCACGGGCTCGTTGCTGTGGTTGTAGAACTCGTTCCACTTCATCATCACGTTCGGCGGCGTCTTCTCGAAGATGCCGTTGAGCCGGTCGACGAACGCCGCGCGCCCGCCCGCCAGCTTCACCAGGCCGCCGATGTCGTGCGGCACGAACCAGCCCTGCTGCTCCGGGTTGCTCTCGATGCAGCCGTCGCCGTCGCCCATCCAGGTGCCGTCGGCGTTGCGGCCGCGGAACCAGCCGGCGTCGGGGTCGAAGAGGTTCCGGTAGTTCTGCGAAGTCGCGTAGAGGCGCTTCGCGTCTTCCTTCTTGCCCAACGCCTCGGCGAACCGCGCGAGGGCGTAGTCGGTGTAGGCGTTTTCCAGCGTCGAGGAGAGGCTGTAGGTGACGCAGTAGCCGAGCGAGGTCCAGTTCGCGAAGTCGGTGCGGTTGGAGCGCTCCGCCGGGCCGAGCGCGACTTCGCGGCAGAAGCGGTAGGCCTTCTCGGCGTCGAACCCGCGCAGCCCCTTGAGGTAGGCCTCCGCGATGACGTTGATCGCGCGGTCGCCGATCATGGTGTCGGTGTCCTTGCCCAGCAGCTCCCAGCGGGCCAGCCCCCGCACGAGGCCGGCGTCGGTGAGCGACACCAGCGACGTGATCGTCTCCTGCACCACATCCGGGTCGATGATCGTGAGCAGCGGGAACTGCGCGCGGAACACGTCCCAGCCGCTGAACAGCGTGCGGTGCGTGACGCCGTCGCGCACCGGCGCGGTGTCGCCCACGCGGTGGCGGCCGTCGACGTCGCCGAACAGCCGCGGGTCGATCATCGAGTGGTACAGCGCGGTTTCGAAGATCTTCCGCTGCTCGGCCGTGCCGCCTTCGACGGCGACCTTGTCCAGCGCGTCCGCCCACGTGCGGCGGGCCCCGGCCGCGACGGCGTCGAAGTTCCAGCCCGGCAGGTCGTGGCGCAGGTTGCGGCGGGAACCGTCCAGGTCGACGAACGACACGCCCGCGCGCACCGGCACCTGCTGCCCGGCGCGGACGGGGAACTCGGCGAAGAACCCGAGCTGGGTGCCGTCGCGTTGCGCCAGGTCGGTGCGGACGTCGGTGCCGTCCCACGTGCCGAACCCGGCGATCGGCTGGGGGAACTCCATCGTGAAGTACACGGTGTAGGCCGGGCTCTGCGCGCCGCAGCCCCAGCCGCCACCCGTGTGGTCGCAGCGGATCCAGCCCTCGACGGTCGTGGCGTCGACCTGGCGCACGTGCTGCGCGATCGAGTGCGAGCCGTCAGGGCCGATGCGACGGGTGAGGTCGACCTTGACACGGCCGGTGCCGGCGTCGTGGAAGGTGAAGCGCAGCAGGCCCGCCCGCTCGGTGGCGGTGAGCTCGGCGCGCACGCGGTACCGGTCCAGCTCCACGGCGTAGTAGCCGGCACGCGCGATCTCGGTTTCCTTGCGGTACGGGCTCTTCGCCTCGTCGCGCCCGGTCACGAGCGGGCCGGTCTGCGGGAGCACCTGCAGGTTGCCGAGGTCGCCGTAGCAGCCGACCCCCGACATGTGCAGGAAGCTGAAACCTTCGATCGTGGTCATCTCGGCCGAGTAGCCGCTGCCGTTGTCGCCGCCGGAGACCGTGTCCGGGCTCAGCTGGACCAGGCCGAACGGCGCGACCGCGCCCGGGAACGTCTTGCCGCACGCCGTGTCGGCCGCCGTGGTGACAGATCCGATGATCGGATCGACGGAGTCCACCGGTTGCGACCGGGCGGCCGCTGCCACCGCGGTACGGGGCAGGGCGGCCGCAGCGGCCACCCCACCCGTGCCGACCAGAAATCCGCGCCTGGACAGAGAACCTGCGTCGGTCATGCTTCATCGCCTTCCGGACGCTCGTGCGGTTGACGCCGACAACACTGGGCGAACGAGCGGTCTGGATCAAGCAGACATCGGATGTGTGGCCTTTTCTGTCCACTCGTTTGTCCGGCCCGGCGATTCCACTGTGGACGCCAGCCGCGCGAGCAGCCGCCGTACTCGCGGCACCACGTCGCGGGCGAATGCGGCCACCTGGGCACGGGAATTGTCCTCGGGCATGAAGCCGAACCCGGTGTACGGCGGCTCGCCGCCGAGTTTCGCCAGCAGCTCCGCCCCTTCCGCGGCGCTGCCCCGCACGGGGTCGGCGCCCGCTCCGGCCGCCGTCAGTGGTCCCGGGGCCGCCTGCGCCGCCAGGCGCCGCGGCTCGCCCGCCGAAGCGGACGAGCCCGCGGACCGCCCGGCGGCCCGAGCCGCCGTGCGGGTGTCCGATGCCGAGGGTCCGCACTCGTTCCTTCTTCAGGGCCGCCACAATCGCCGTCAGGACCGATGAAATGGTCACGACAAGCCGGACCGGCGGTGAAGCAGCAGGGACAACAGCGGATCCGGACAGTTCGCACCCCTCGTCGCGATCGGCGTCCGGAACCGCGCTTCGACAAAAGTCATCTTAATGAACTACCTGATCCTCGGCGACATCAGGTTGACCGAAGATCCCGTGATGCCAAGGAAATTCGACCCTGGTCAAACCACCCACCCGGTCGCCTCCCGGCGTGTTCGGCTACCAGTCCATCCCACTCCGAAGACGGCCGATCGTCGGCCGGGATTCGCCGAGGAATAAGCTGCCGGTGACGACGGTTACGGAGATACCCGCCGCGATACCTTCGGCGGAAGACGTGTTCGACATGAAAGCCTTTCGGTTGATACTCATTCTCCGCTGACACATGATGGACTGGATCGCGAGAGGGGACTACGGATGATCGGCTCATTTTCTGCCGGGATCGGTTCATGGACGGGGTGAGCAGACTCATCCGGCTGGCACACCTCGAGGGCCGCCTCGACGTGCGGTGCCTGATGGCCGGACAGTTCACTTTGGACCACGAAGCCGCCCCGCCGGGCGAGGTGCAGTTCCACCTTGTCCTGCAAGGACGCTGCACGGTGACCACCGGCACGTCCGCAGTCGACCTGGGCCCGGGTGACTACCTCCTGCTCCCCCACGGCGACGCCCACACGGTGACCGCGGCCTCGGGCCGCCGGCGCCGGTTCGAGGAGGAGCCGGGAGCGACGTTCACCACACGCAAGTCCCTCGGCGCCGAGCACGAGCTCGACCTGTTCTGCGGCCACTACCGCTTCGACTCGGCCGCGGGAGCGCTGCTGTTCCGCCTGCTGCCGTCGCTGGTGCACGTCACGATGGACCACCCGGCACTCGCACTGGCCGACGTCCTGCGCGGCGAAGCGGACTCCGACGGGCCCGGCACGGGCGCCATCGTGTGCTCGCTGTGCGACGCGCTGCTCGCCATGTCCCTGCGCAGCCGCCCCGACCAGCGGCTCGACACGCCCGCCCTCTGGACCGCCATGGGCGACGACGTGCTCGGCCGGGTGATCGCCCAGGTCGTGGAACGCCCGGGCGAGTCGTGGACCATCGACCGCATGGCGTCCGAGGCGCGGATGTCGCGCGCGACGTTCCTGCGCCGCTTCACCGCCCGCACCGGCATCACGGTCGCGACGCTGCTGACGTCGATCCGGATGATGGTGGCCGCCGACCTGCTGACGCGCTCGGACCTTTCGGTGGCGCGCGTGGCGAGCGAGGTCGGGTACCGCTCGGAATCGGCGTTCGCACAGGCGTTCCGGGCCACTGTGGGCACTCCGCCTGCCCGTTTCCGCAAGCACGCGGTGACGAGCCAGTGCACGCGCCTGTAGCCTGTCGTCGCATCTATTGACGGTAAAGATTCATGACCAGTCGGAAAACCCCGGTGCGGACGCACCGCCCCGGCGCCGCGACGGTGCGCGTGCCCGGCAGCGCGGGCCCGGCAGCGCGGGCCCGGCCCACCGGAAAAGAACCAGAACCAGGAGCAGACGATGTCCGTCGTCGAGATGACCACCTTCACGGTGGCCGAGGAGAACACCCGGGCGATGCTGGCCGCGCGCCCGGCGATGGTGGAGGCGTTCCGGGCCGACCGGCGCGGGTTCCTCTCCGCGCGGCTGGTGCGGGTGGCCGAGAACACGTGGCTGGACTTCGTCGAGTGGTCCGACGACGCCGCGTGGGACGAGTCGAAGGCCAAGGGCGCGAACCTGCCGGCGATCGGCGCGTTCTTCGCCACGATCGACACGCTGGTCGGCGCCGAACGCGGCGTGCGCTACGACGACGCCCAGGAGACCCCGGCCGTCGAGCGCCGCGTGCACACCGTGGCCTACGGGCCCGAGCCCTCGCAGGTCGGAGAACTCTACCTGCCCGAGGGCGAGGGACCGTTCCCGGTCGTGGTCGTCGTGCACGGCGGGTACTGGACCGCCCTGTGGGACCGCCGCCAGATCACCGACGTCGTCGACGACTTCCTCGGCCGCGGGTACGCGGTGTGGAACATCGAGTACCGCCGCATCGGCGAGCCGGGCGGCGGCTGGCCCGGCACGTTCCTCGACATCGCCGCGGCCGTGGACGCGGTCGACGGGATGGACCCCGCGCTCGACCCGAACCGGATCGTCGTCGTCGGGCACTCGGCCGGCGGGCACCTCACCACCTGGGCCGCCCACCGCGGCGCCCTGCCCGCCGAGGCCCCGGGCGCGAACCCGAAGGTCACGCCGTTGGGCATCGTCTCCCTGGCCGGCGCGCTCGACCTCAAGACGGGTGACGCCACCGGATTCGGCACGGTGCTCGCCGACCCCGACGCCGAGCCGCCGAAGGACGCGCCGGAGGCCGCCCGTCCCGAGGTGTGGCCGATCGTCGCCGGCCAGGTCGGCGAAGGCGTCGTCACGCTGCTGGTCGGCGCGCACTACGCGGAGAACCCCGAGCGGTACACCTGGACCTCCCCGCTCGAACTGGCCAACCCGGGCGTGCCGGTACTCGCCGTGCACGGCACCGCGGACGAGGCCGTGCCCGCCGACTGGAGCCGCCGCTACGCGGAGAAGACCAACGCGGAAGGCGGCAGCGCGCGCTACGTCGAGGTCGAGGGCGCGACCCACTTCGACGTGGTGCAGCCGGCCCACCCGGTGTGGCCGACCGTGACCGCGTGGATCGACGAGACGTTCACCCAGAACCGGTGACGAGCCGGGCGTCGTGCCACCGACCGGCGGCACGACGCCCCTCGCTCATTCCGCGGTGCGCCGGCGGCCGCGGGCGAGGTAGCGGTCGTAGAAGCCCGTCCGGCCCGCGAACAGGCCGGACAGACCCTGCCAGAACTCCGACGGGCGCTCTTCCCGGCCCGGCCCGAGCGGCGGCAGAGCGTCCGTGGAGACGTCGACGTCGAGCACCCCGCGTGACGCCCGGGCGTAGGACGCAATCAGGGCGGTCAGCCCGACCTCTTCGGGAAGCCTGGGTGCGGTCACGGTCTCGCCCTTCGCCAGTGGTGCCGGTGCGCGTCTTGATCATCATGCAACGCGCAGGACCCCGCCATGCGCGAACGGATCAAATCCGAGCCGGACCGGATCACCTCGACACCACCGCGGCGGGGTGATCCGGTCCGGGCTCAGTGCGTCCGGACCGGCGGCATGCCGAGGACCTCGTTGAAGGCCTCCGACGACGACGGGTGCGTGTAGACGGAGTCGCGCAGCTCGGTCGCGGTCACGTCGTGGCGCATCGCGAGCGCGACGAGGTTGATCAGCTCCTGCGAGTCGACGCCCAGCAGCGTCGCGCCCACGATCAGGTCGGTTTCGCGGTCGACCACGAACTTCATCAGGCCGCGCGTCTCGCCGACGATCTTGGACCGCGGCATGGCGGCGATGTCGGCGACGGCCTTCTCCACGACCTTCACCGGCAGCCCACGGGCCACGGCCTCGCGCTCGGTGAGGCCCACGCGCGAGAGCGCCGGGCTCATGAACACCGTGTACGGGACGAACTTCCGGTCCTTTGTGGACCGCGTGCCCTCGCCGAGGAGCTGGTCGGCCACGATGCGGTAGTCGTCGAGCGAGATGTAGGTGAACTGCGGGCCGCCGTTGACGTCGCCGATCGCGAAGATGTGCGGCTGGCTGGAGCGCAGGTGCTCGTCGACCTCGACGGCACCGGTCGCGGTGGTGCGCACGCCGGCGAGGGCGAGGCCAAGGCCCTCGGTCGCGGGCGTGCGGCCGGTCGCGGCCAGCACGTCGTCGGCCGCGAGCGTGTGCGTCTCGCCGTCGATCTCGTAGGTGATCTCCACGCCGTCGCCGATGTCGCGGACGCCGGTCACGTCGGCGTCGGAGATGAACTCGACACCGGCCCCGCGCAGGATGCCGGTGGCCGCCGCCGCGATGTCCTCGTCCTCGCGGGGCATGATCCGCGGCGCGGCGTCGAGCACCGTGACCGCGCTGCCGAACTGGGCGTACGTCGAGGCGAACTCCACCCCGACGTACCCGCCGCCGAGGATCGCGAGGCGCCCGGGCAGGTGGTCGAGGTCGATCAGGTCGGTGCTGGTCAGCAGCCGGGTGCTCTCGCGCAGGCCCGGGACGGCCGGGACCGTCGGCACGGCGCCGGTGTTGATCACGATCGTGTCCGCCGTGACGCGCAGGACGTCCTCCCCCGCGGCGACCCGCACGGTCTTGGGGTCGAGGAACGTCGCCTTGCCGGTGATCACGGTGACGGTGTCGATCGTGTCCAGCATGGCGAAGTTCTTGCCCCGCATGGCTGTGGTGAGCGCACGCGTGGCCTCGACCGCCTTGCGGTGACGCTCGGGCGGGGTGCCGGCGCCGGGGTGCTCGGCGTGGTGGACGAGCGACTTGGTGGGCACACAGCCGATGTTGATGCAGGTGCCGCCGTACATCTGGGCGGACTGCTCGATCATCGCGACGCGCTTGCCGAGCTTCCCCAGAGCCGCGGCCAGCGTCTTGCCGCCCTTGCCGAAGCCGATGACCACCAGGTCGAAGTGCATGTCGTCCATACGGTCCAGCATCCGCCTCCCGAAGAGGCTCGACTACGCATGAAAAGACCAATTTTCGCCGAGATCGGATCAACCTCGGCCGGCTCGGCACCGTCCCCGTGCGGCCGTCCAGCGGCGCGCCGCCCGGAGCCGGTCCAGGTCGAACGTTTATGATCGGCCATCCCGCGGCGGCGTTCGGCGGCCGCGCGGCCGAAGGAGGCGGTGAGTGGTTACCCGGGCGGAGCGGAACGCGACGAATCCGGACCTCGGGGTGCTGTCAGCGAGGCTCCTGTTCGCCGTTCAACGCGAACTCTTCGCGAAGCTCGTCGCCCAGGGTTTCGACGATCTGCACCCCCGGCACGGGGTGGTCCTGGCCTACCTCGATCCGGGTGGTCTGCGCGCGACCGAGCTCGCGCGCCTGTCCGGCCAGGCCAAACAGGCGATCGGCCTGCTCGTGGACGAGCTGGAGGCGCTGGGCTACGTGTACCGCCGGCCCGACCCCGGCGACCGCCGCGCCAAGCTCGTCTGCCCGACCGAACGCGGCCTCGACCAGATGCGCACGGCCGACCGCATCATGGCGAGCATGCAGGACCGCCACGCCCGCCGTGTGGGCCGCGAGTCCTACGCCGAGTTCAAGCGCGTGTTCATGGACGTCGCCGAACACCAGCGGCGCACCGTCTCGGCGGACTGACCCGCCCGGATCGCCCGCGGCGGCAGCCGCCCGCGGCGCCCACCCGTCGCTCCGGTGGCCGGCGGTCTCGCGGTCGCCGGCCTCGCGGTCGGTGCTCCGGGGTGCGCGCAACCCGCCCAGATCGTGGGGGCGGCCGGACGACCAGCCTGCTTTTCGCCAGCACCAGCGTCGACACGTGATCCGACGGCGACAGAACCTGACCCGATCGTGCGTGGTTTCCCCGCCCGGCCCCGGGCACAATCGCGCGCTGTGGAGGAAAAACTGCGGCGGACGCCCCGATCGTGCTGCTGAACGGCTTCTACCACGGCTCGTGGGCGTGGACGGAGGTGATCGCCGAGCTCGCCGCGCGCGGACGCGCGGCCGTGGCGGTGGATCTCGCGGCGCACGGACTCCACGCCGTGGCACCGGACTCGGCCACGCGCCGGCCGTTCGACGCCGGCGCGTTCGCCACCGAACCGTCGCCGGTCGCCGGGATCGGGCTCGACGCCGCGGCCGATCTGCTGATCGGCCAGGTCGAGGCGATCGGTGGCGGGCGGCGGCTTCCCGTGGTCGCGCACAGCATGGGCGGCGCCGTGCTGACCAGGGCGGCGGAGCGCGAACCCGGGCTCTTCGCCCACCTGTACTACCTCGCCGCGTACATGCCGGCCTCGGACACGCCGTGCCTGGTGTACCCGTCGCTGCCGGAAGGGCGGAGCAACCGGTTCATGCCGCTGCTCGTCGGCGACCCCGAACGCACCGGCGCGCTGCGGATCGACCCCGGCAACCCGGACCCCGAGATCCGAACGGCCATCCGCGAGGCGTTCTACGGTGACGTCGAGGAAGCGGAAAGCGGCGGCCGCGATCGCGATGCTCAGCTGCGACGCGCCCGTGGCGATGGTGGTGGAAAGCACCACTCTCACCGGTTCGGGCTGGGGTTCGGTTCCCCGCACGTACATCCTGTGCACGCAGGACCGCACCATTCCCGTCGAACTGCAGACACTGTTCGTCAGCCAGGCCGATGCGGCATTCCCCGGCAATCCGACCGGGGTTTTCGGGCTCACCACGGCGCATTCGGCATTCCTGTCCGCTCCCGACCAGGTCGCGGACGTCCTCACCCATTCCCCGATACGCTGAGGTGATCACCGCCGGATCGGTGCCTTGACACCGTTCGTAATGTAAATTTACCATTGCCGGGCCGCAGGCCGGGAACTCCGAACGGCGCCCGCCTCGTCTCGAGGCGCCACTGAAAACTGCCGGATGGCCGCCACTGTGGCAGGAGACGAGCCACTCCCGCGAGCATGCTCCTGATCCCACCGAGGAGCGGAATGTCAGGCACAGCAACCCAGCCGAGATCGGCTCGCACGCGCCGGCGGATCACGGCCGCGGCCGTCGTCGCCACCGCGAGCGCCGGACCCTACCTCGCCGCGCCCGCACCGGTCGCGCACGCGGCGACCACCGCGAGCGGGTGGATCACCACCCCGGACCGCCGAATCTGTTGACACAGCAAGGAAACGTGACGTTCGGCTCCGGCGGCAGCGGGCCGGTGATCTCGGTGAACCCCGACACCACCTACCAGGCGATGGTGGGCTTGGGCGCGTCGTTCACCGACTCGGCCGCGTGGAACATCAGCAACTCGCCGCGGCATGACGAGATCATGAACTCGTTGTCCGGCACCACGAGCGGAATCGGGTTGAGCTTCCTGCGCCAGCCCATCGGCGCGTCCGACTTCTCGCGCAGCTTCTACACCTATGACGACGGTGCGGCGGACCCGGTTCTCTCGCGGTCTCCGTGGCGCACGACCCCTCTTACCTCCTGCCGCTGGTCAAGCAGGCCAAAAGCCTGAACCCGAAGCTGTCGGTCATGGCCACGCCGTGGAGCGGGCCGGCGTGGATGAAGGACAACAACAACCTCATCGGCGGCTCGCAGCGCAGCGACCAGAATGGGGTTTTCGCCGACTACCTACCCCAGGAATATGGAACCCGGCCAGCAGGCGAGCATCATCAACTCCCTCGCGCCGAAACTGCGCGCGGCGGGCCTGCCGGCGAAGATCCAGGGCTACGACCACAACTGGGACGTCACGGACTTCGCCGAGCAGGTGAACAACCAGGCCGGCGACAACGTGGCCGGCTCGGCGTGGCACCGCTACGGCGGCGACCCGTCGCCCCAGTCCGAGGTGTACGGCGACCAGCACAAGGACATCTTCTTCACCGAGTGCTCCGGCCACGACTCCGACAACGTCGCGAACACCTTCGCCGACACGTTGCGCCGGCAGGGCATGAACCTCACCATCGGCGCCACGCGCAACTACGCGCGCACCGTCGCGCTGTGGAACATGGCGCTGGACGGCAACCACGGCCCGGTGATCGGCAGCTGCGGCAACTGCAACGGGGTCGCGACCGTCGGCGGCGGCAACGTCACCCACAACGCCGAGTACTACGTGCTGGGGCACCTGAGCAAGTTCGTGCAGCCCGGCGCCGTGCGGATCGACTCGACCGGCTACGGCGAGGGCGGTGTCGAGAACGTCGCGTTCCGCAACCCGGACGGCACGATCGTGCTCGTCGCGCTGAACACCGGTGGCACGCAGAACTTCCAGGTCTTCTTCGGCGGCCAGTCGTTCGGCTACCAGCTGCCCGGCGGCTCGATGGCCACGTTCACCTGGCCCGGCAGCGGCGGCGGCACCACCACTCCCCCGCCCGCCGGCCGCACCGGCCCGATCTCCGGCCTCGGCGGCAAGTGCCTCGACGTGACGGGCGGCTCGACCGCCAACGGCAACCAGCCGCAGCTGTGGGACTGCACGTCGGGCCCGAACCAGCAGTGGACGCTCTCGAGTGACGGCACCGTCCGCGGCCTGGGCAAGTGCCTCGACGTCACCGGCAACGCCACCGCCGACGGCACCGCGGTCCAGCTCTGGGACTGCTTCGGCGCACCAACCAGAAGTGGTCGGCGGGCGCGAACGGCTCGCTGGTCAGCGCGGGCAGCGGCAAGTGCCTGGACGTCGAGGACGGCTCGACGGCCAACGGCACCAAGCTGCAGATCTGGACTTGCTCCGGCGGCCCCGGCCAGCGCTGGTCGGTCCCGGCGTAACGGTCCACACCGGACGACAGCCATTCCCCACGCCCGTGACCGGGCTGCTCCGGTCACGGGCGTCCTGCTGTGCTCACCGTGGTGACGTGCGTCACCCGAGTCCCGTGCAACCGCGGGGGCCGCCCATGGCCTTTGTGGAGTGAGGGCTGCCGAACGGCGGTCCGAGCGAGGAGCAGCGCAGTGGGTCACCGGGACTGGGAGGCGGACTACACCGCCTTCGTGCTCAGTCGTGCCTCGGCGCTGCGGACCACCGCCTACGTCCTCAGCGGCGAATGGCACCGCGCCGACGACCTGGTGCAGACCACGCTCGTCAAGCTCTACGTGATCTGGCCCCGCCTGGTGCGCCAGGGCGGCCTCGACGCCTACGCGCGCACCGTCCTGGTGCGCACGTTCGTGCGGGAGAACCGGCGCAAGTGGCGGCAGCTGGAACTGACCTCCGCCGCCCCGCCCGACACCGCCGGCGTGCCCGAAACCGACCACGCCGGCCGACTCGCCGTGCGCGCGGCGCTGGCGCAGGTGCCGCCGCGGCAGCGGGCCGTGCTCGTGCTGCGCTTCTGGACAGACCTCAGCGTCGGCGAGACGGCCACCGCCCTCGGGTGCAGCGAGGGCACCGTGAAAAGCCAGACCGCCCGCGGCCTCGCGGCGCTCAAACGCGCGCTCGGCCCACGGGGTTTCCACGACCCGTTCCCCGAGGAGAGCGAGCGATGAACGAAGACCAGGCACGCGCCCTCATCCACCTGGCCGGCCCCGACGGCCCTGGCCCGGGCGATCTCGAGACCACCCTCTCCACCGCGCTGCGCCGTGGCCGCCGCCACCGCACCGTCCGCCGCGGCCTGGCCATCTCCGGCAGCGCACTGGCCACCGCGACCCTCGTACTCGTCCCCCTGCTCCTGCGCGCCCAGCCCCCCGAACACCTGGGCCCCGCCGCGCCACCCCCGGCCACCTCCACGACGACCCCCACCGTCACGGGCACCACCCACACCCCGCCCCCACCGGCCACCGCACTCGTCACGGCGACCTCCCACGCACCCGCGAGCCCCGGCTTCTCGACGCCCGGCAACGGCCTGCCGCCGACCAGCACATCGTGACCGCCGAGCCCGTCGAACAGCGCCGATCCAGCCCAGCCCGCGAACGGAAACCCGCCATGACCACGGTGTTGCCCACCACCACCCCCACCCCGGCCTCAAGAGCCACCACGACCTCGGCGCGTCTCGGCTACCTGCGCGCCGCCGGGGTGTATCTCGTGGTGCGGGTCGTCGGAGTGGTAATGCTGGCGTTGTTCGCGTCGAGCACCGGGCAGCCGTTGCTCGACCGGCTCACCGCGTGGGACGGGCAGTGGTACCTGGCTATCGCGGACGACGGCTACGGCGGCATCACCCACGGGCTCGTCGACGCCGCCGGGAACTTCGCCCCGCACACGCCGCTGGCGTTCTTCCCGTTGTACCCGTTCCTCATGCACGCGCTGGCGACCGGCACGGGCCTCGGCAGCACCACCGCCGGGCTGCTGATCAGCGCCGTCGCGGGGATCGTCGCGGCGCTGGGCGTCTACCGCCTCGGCAAACGAGCCGGGCAGGAGCGCACCGGGCTGCTGCTCGTGGCGCTGTGGGCGGGCGCACCGCTGTCGATCACGCTCTCGATGGTCTACACCGAAGCCCTGTTCACGGCGTTCGTGGCGTGGGCGCTCGTCGGGCTCATCGAGAAGCGGTGGGCGCTCGCGGCGCTCTGCTGCGTGGCCGCCGGGCTGACGCGGCCGACGGCGGTGGTGCTGGTGGCGGTGGTCGTCTTCGCCGGCGTGGTGGCGTACGCGCGGACGCCGCGGCCGGCACCGCTGCTCGCCGCGGCCGCGGCGCCGGTGGGGCTGGCCGGCTACTGGCTGTGGGTCGCGAACCAGACGGGCAGCCTGTTCGGCTGGTTCGACCTCGAGTGGCACGGCTGGAACACCCGCTTCGACGCCGGCGCGGAGACGTTCGGCTTCGTCGGCCGGCAGCTCGTGCAGGGCCGGTCGGTGATGGAGGTCGGGAACGTCTTCGTGGTGTTCCTCGCGATCGTCGCGGCCGTGCTGCTCCTGCTCAGGCTGCGCGAGCGCCCGAGCTGGTGGCCGCTGATCCTCTTCGGCGCGGGCATGGTGGTGCTCGTGGCGGGCACCGCGGGCATCCCCTTCGCGAAGGCGCGCTTCCTGCTGCCCGGTTTCGTCCTGCTGCTGCCGCTCGCCCAGGGACTGTCCGGCCGCCGCACGAGCACCGCCGTGGCGGCGACCGCCGGCGTGGTCCTCGTCGGCTGCTGGTTCAGCGCGTACGCCCTCACCGGCTGGCACTACGCGATCTGAGGGTCTGTGTCCACAGTGGACGTCAGACCCCCGAAGCGGCCTGCCGAGGACGGCCGCCGCTCTGTGCGACGGGGCATGGCAGACGGCGATTTAGGCATTGGCTGGGCATGGCGCACGCGGCCCAACCTCGTCTCACCCGTGCACCGACTCCCGCCGCCCGCGCGGGGCCGAGCCGGCCGCCGAGCGGCCCGGGCGGCGCACCCACGCCCCCGGGACCGCCCACCATGGAGGGAACCCGCACCCATGCCGAGCCCGTCCGGCTGTCCCGTCGCCCACGATTTCTTTCGTAGTACGCCGCGCGCATCACCGCGCCGGGTCTGTCCGTCGAGCTCATCGTGCCTCCGCAGTCGTGGTGGGGACCATGATCGGCAGGGCGGGCCCGGGCCGGCGCCCGTCGGATGACGGGGTCACCGACACTCGCCCGGCCCGGGCCGCGCTGTCAGGCGGCGCGAGGGGTCAGCCGCGGATGAACTCCAGGAGATCCGCGTTGATGGTCGTGGCCTTGGTGGTCGGCATGCCGTGCGGGAAGCCCGGGTAGATCTTCAACGTGGCGTTCTGCAGGA
>NZ_JBFAQX010000028.1:0-105605 GCF_040678995.1 Amycolatopsis sp. NPDC049253
GCCTTCAACGAGAAACTCAAGGAATGGGAGGACTACTACAACTTCCACCGCCCTCACGGCGGCCTCGCCGGCCAGACCCCGTATGAGAGGCTGCTACAGAAGACCCAACCCCACGCCCAACCTGTCAACCACCAACGACAGCAGCACACCTAGTCGCCTTCGCGCGCTGGCGTTTGCCAGGTCGCGTTGGCCGGATTGCGATCGGTCACGGGGATCGGGGACGCGCGGGCGCTGCTGATACCGAGACCTGCCTGGGACTCAGCGCTGGTGCCGGTTCCGCCGGCGGTGAGGGCCGGCGGAACCGGTGCTCACTCGGCGGCGCCGGTGAACATCGCCACGAGGTCGCGGGCCGAGGTGCCGCGCGCGAAGAGTTGCTGTATTTCGTCGCCCTCGGCGGCGATGGCCTGGCTGCGCGGGAACATTTCCTGTTCGTATTCGGACAGGGCGGCCTCGACGTCGCCGGGGTGGGTGGCGAGGGCTTGGCCGAGCCGGGCGGCGTCGAGCATGGCGAGGTTGGCGCCTTCGCCGTTGGGGGGCATGAGGTGGGCCGCGTCGCCGACGAGGGTGACGCCCGGTGTGCGGTCCCAGCGGTGGTCGTGGGGCAGCGTGAAGTGGGGGCGTAGCAAGGGGGCGGTGTCGCCGTCGGTGATGAGGGCGGTGAGTTCCGGGGCCCAGCCGTCGAATTCGCGGGCGATGCGTGCGGCGGTCGCGGCGGCGTCGGTGAAGTCGATGGCGGCGAACCACTCCTGCGACCGGGTGAGGACGACGTAGGTGTGCAGCGTGTCGCCGCTTTCCCGGTGCGCGTGGATCTCCCGGCCGGGCGCCGGCGCGATGAGCGACCCGCCGCCGACGGCTTTCGCGGCCGCCGCGTGGCGGGTGTCGGCGTTGTGGAGGTAGACCTCGACGAACGAGGTGCCGGCGTACTCGGGAACGGCCGACGAGAGCAACGGCCGCACGCGCGACCACGCGCCGTCCGCGCCGACCAGCAGGTCGCTCACGACCACGCTGCCGTCGGTGAAGGTCACCTCGTGGCGGCCCCCGCCCACGGCGCGGGCGTCGGCGACCTTGGCGCCCCAGCGAACCGTGCCGGCGGGAAGCGAGTCGAGCAGCAGCTGCCGCAGCTCCCCGCGTTGGACTTCGGGCCGGCCTCCGGTGCCGTCGTCGGCTCGGTCGAGCAGGACGGTCCCGTCGGGATCGAGGACCCGCATCTGCTGGCGGCCCTCGAGGATCAGGCCGCGGAACTCGTCCATGAGCTCGGCGGCTTCGACGGCGAGCTGGCCGTTGTAGTCGTGGATGTCGAGCATGCCGCCCTGGGCGCGGGACGTCGGGGACGGCTCGGCCTCGTAGACGGTGGCCGCGATGCCGTGGACGTGCAGGACGCGGGCGAGGGTGAGGCCGCCGAGACCGGCGCCGATGATCGTGACGGTGTTCACGGTGACTCCTTCGAATCGGACTGGAATGTCGTTCCAATGTTGGAACGACATTCCAGATGTGTCAAGATGGGCACATGGTTGCGCGGACCCGCCGAGCTCAGCGGCGTACCGAGGCGCTCTCCCGCGAGCGCATCACCGAGGCCGCCGTCGAGCTGCTCGACGCGTCCGGCGAGAGCGGGCTGACGTTCCGGGCGCTGAGCGAGCGCCTCGCCACCGGGCCGGGGGCGATCTACTGGCACGTGGCGAACAAGGGTGAGCTGCTCGAGGCCGCGACCGACGTCGTGGTCGCCGCCGCGCTGGCCGAGCCCGCCGAGGCCGCGGGCTCGCCGCGCGATGAGATCCGCGCCGTCGCGCTCGGCCTGTTCACCGCGATCGCCGAACACCCGTGGCTCGCCACGCAGGTGTCGTTGCAGCTGTCGCACGGTCCGACGAAATCGGTGCCGCTGCGGATCTTCGAGGGCATCGGCCGGCACGTCGGCGCGCTGGGCGTGCCCGAGGACAGCTGGTTCACCGTGGCGTCGGCGCTGATGCACTACATCCTCGGCTCCGCCGCGCAGAACGCTTCGAACGCCCGCGTCGCCGGGTCAGTCGTGGATCGGGCGGAGTTCCTCGACGCGGTGTCGGCGGCGTGGGAAGAGCTTGACCCGGACGACTACCCGTTCACCCGAGCCGTTGCCCGCCAGGCGCGCGAGCATGACGACCGCCAGCAGTTCCTCACCGGGATCGACCTCATCCTCGCCGGGATTCGCGCCCGGTGACGGCGTTGCCGGCGTGGTGGGGCAGCCGGA
This sequence comes from Amycolatopsis sp. NPDC049253, assembly GCF_040678995.1. Classification (NCBI taxonomy): domain Bacteria; kingdom Bacillati; phylum Actinomycetota; class Actinomycetes; order Pseudonocardiales; family Pseudonocardiaceae; genus Amycolatopsis; species Amycolatopsis sp. NPDC049253. The sequence goes on from NZ_JBFAQX010000028.1 coordinate 2,222, forward strand.
TCGCGGCGACGAGCGGGATCACCAGCAGGACGGCCAGCAGCGCCAGCGCCACGCGGAACGGGCCGGGCGCGTCGGTGGTGACCAGGCCACCAGCGCGGATGAGCAGGGCGCCGATGGCCACACCCAGGCCCGCGCCGAGCTCCTGCAGCGTCGAAAGCAGGGTGTTGGCGTGGTTCATCAGGAGCTCGTCGACGTCGGCGAAGGCGACGCTGTTGTAGGCCGTGAAGCCGGTGGAACGGGAGATGCCGCTGACGAGGAGCAGGGCGAGCAGCACGGACAGCGAGGTGCCGGCCTGCACGAAGGCCAGGCCGACGAGGCAGGCGGCGCCGACGAGGATCGACCCGAGCAGCACCGTGCGGATGCCGAAGCGGCGCATGAGCGGGGTGGTGGCGGGTTTGATGCCGACGTTGCCCACGAACAGCGCGATGACCACCAGGCCGGCGCGCGCGGGGGTCCAGCCGAAGCCGAGCTGGAAGAGCAGCGGGAGGACGAAGGGGATGGCGGTGATCACGCCGCGGTAGACGGAGCCGGTGGCGGCGGTGATGCGGTAGGTCGCGATGCGGAGGATTCGCAGGTCCAGCAGCGGATTCGGCGCGCGCAGCAGGTGCCTGATCGCCCAGCCGAGTCCCACGACGGCCACGACCAGCGCCACGGCCGTTGCCGGGCCGAACCCCGAGCCGAGACCTTCGAGCGCGACGACCAGCGCGGCGGTGCCGACGGCCACCCACCCGAACCCGACGCGGTCGAACGGCGCCGGCCGCTCCGCGCGCAGGTCGGGCACGATCGCCCACGCCACGGCCAGCGCGGCGATGCCCAGGGGCAGGTTGATCACGAAGATCCACCGCCACGACGCGTACTGCGCCAGCAGCCCGCCGACGACGGGCGCCACCACGGGCGCGAGCAACGCGGGCCACGTCAGGTAGGCGACTGCTTTGACCAGGTCTTTTTTGGGCGTGGCGCGCAGCACCACCAGCCGGCCGACGGGCACCATCATCGCGCCGCCGACGCCCTGCACAACACGCGCTGTTGTCAGCAGCACAAGGTTTGGTGCGAGTGCGCACGCCAATGATGAAAGCGTGAAGAGGATCAGTGCGGTCGCGAACACGCGGCGCGCGCCGAAGCGGTCGGTGAGCCAGCCGCTGATCGGGATGAGGACGCCGAGAGTGAGAACGTAGGCCGTGATGGTCACGTTGACGTCCACCGAACTCACCCCGAGGTCGGCCGCCATGAGCGGCGCCGCGGGCGCGATGATCGTGGCGTCGACGATCTCCATGAAAAACGTGGCGGCCACCAGCAGCGCCAACCCCCGCCGAAACCCCATGGCGATCGACCCTACTGGCCCCGCGGGGCTGGCCGGCCGGTCGCGATGGGGATCACATTGGTTCGGACAGACGGCGCGGCAGGCGGCGGCGCGGCTCGCCCCGACGGCCGCGCGGATTCGGCCGAGTGGTCCGGCCGCGGTTGTGCCGCGCACGGTGGACAACGGTTCGGTCGCGCGCCATCAGTGAGCGCGGCGGAGGGAGAGAACCCCGCGAGTGAACTGCGTTCGCGATCGCGGCGGCGTGGCGGAATCCGTTGCGGTGATGAGGGCTTCGGCTGAGCGGGGTGTGGGGCGGCGCGGTGGGGCCGGGTGCGGGACGAGGTCCTTGTGAGTGGTGGGGCCAATCGCGAAGCAGGTCGACGGCGACGGTGCGCGGCGGGGTGGTGCCCGCCGCCGCGCTGGGCGTGCGGGCAGGAGCCGTGGGAGACGGCGGGTCGGCGGCGGGGCGGAGCTGTCCGTGCGGGGTCAGGTGAGGGAAGCGAGCGCGGCCGACAGCCGTTGGGTGCGGTCCTTGCGCGCCAAGAGGGCGGTGTCGAGGTCGACCTCGCGGAAGTGGGTTTTCGTGCCGGGGGCGGCGCGGGCGACGAGGTCCATGTCGGCGCTGATGACGGTGGCGACCATGGCATAGCCGCCGCCGGAGACGGCGTCGCGGTGGAGGACGATGGGCTGGGTGCCGCCGGGGATCTGGATGGAGCCGACGGCGTAGCCGGCGTCCACGATGTTGGACGGGTCGGAGCCGGCGCCGAAGGGCTGCACGCGCTCGCGCCATTCGACGCCGGGGCCGTCGTAGCGCAGGCCGGCGCGGTCGGCGACCGGGGTGAGGGTCCATTCCTCCTCGACGAGGTTCGCGAGGCCGCGTTCGGTCAGGCGGTGGTCGTAGAGACCCAGCAGCACGCGCACATCCTGGTGTCGGGAAAACACCGGGCGGTGTTCGGGATCAACCACGGAACCGGGAGGCAACGCCCGCGGCGCGCCGATCGGCACCACGTCACCCGCCGCCAGTTTGCGGCCCTGGAAGCCGCCGAGGGCGCCGAGCAGGTACGTCGAGCGGCTGCCCAGCACGGAAGGGACGTCGATCCCGCCGGAGAAAGCCAGGTAGTACCGGGAGCCGCCGCCGATGTAGCCGAACGACAGCTCGTCGCCTTCCGCCAGGGACAGACGGGTCCACTGTGGATGCTCGACCCCGTTCACCTGCACCGGCACCGGGGCGCCGGTGACCGCGACGTCGAGCGGAGCCAACGCGCGAAGAGCCGGCCCCAGGTAGGTGCACTCCAGCAGCGCCTCGCCGTCGACGTTGCCCACCAGCGCGTTGGCCAGCTCCGCCGAGTACTGGTCCAGCGCCCCGCCCTGGGGAATGCCGAGGTCGTAGTACCCGACCCGCCCGCGGTCCTGGACGGTGGTCGCCAGCCCGGGCTGGTTGATCTCGATCGCGCGCTCACTCGCCACGGAGCACCTCCAGCAGGGTGGCGTTGTAGGCCTCGGGGTCGGCGATGGCCTGCTCGGTGTCGAACTCGACCGGGACGGTGCGGTAGCGGAACGTGCCCGCCTCGACGTCCGCCTCGATCCGGCGGTACTCCTCCTCCGACACCGGGGTGAACTTCACGATGTCGCCGGGTCGGAAAAACACCATGGACTGCGTGAAATCCGCCAGTTTCTGTGCGGGATCGAAGATCGGCGCCGCCGCGATGCCGAACATCTGGTAGCCGCCGGCGCCGCGCACGGAGTAGATGCACGCGAAGCACCCGCCGTGGCCCACGGTCAGTTTCGGGGTGTCCGTGCGCGGGCTCAGGTACTTCGGCACTTCCAGCTGGTGTTCGCGGTCCACCAGCTGGAACAAGAACGGCAGCCCCGCGACGAACCCCACCATCGACACGATCCACGGCTGCGTGTGGTGCCGGCGGATGAACTCCGCCGCGTCGGCGAGCCCGTTGACCCGCGCCGCGTAGTCCAGATCCGTGCCGGTCGGATCCTGGTGGTACCCCTCGCGGAACCGCCCCACGACCTCACGCGTGTACGGATCGTCGTACCACACCGGCACCTCCACGATCCGCGTCGACAACACGGTGTTCGTTTCCGAACGCGTCCGCGCTTCCAGCTCGCGCACCGTGCTCTCCAGCGACGCCGGCTCCAGCACGTCCGGGTCGAAGCGGATGAGCAGCGACGCGTTGGCCGGGCAGATGTCGACGACCCCGTCGAGCGCCAGCCCGGCCAGCCCCCGGGCGATGCCCATCGCCCGCAGGTTGCCCGGCAGGCTCATCTCCTCGGCGATCTCCACGAACAGGAACTCGTCGCCGCCCCAGGTGTAGCGGGCCGTGGCGGGCAGGGTCTGCGGTGCGCTCACGCCGTCTCCTTCAGCAATCCGGGAGTCGTCTCGATGAACTTCGTGTGGTGCTCCACCGCGGCCAGCTCGGGCCGGGCGAACAGGTCCAGCTGCAGCCCGACCGTCGTCGCGATGCCGGTGATTTCCACGCCCCGCAACGCTTCCGTCATCCGCGCGATCGCGGCCGTCCGATCAGGACCGTGCACGATCAGCTTCGCGATCATCGAGTCGTAGTACGGCGCCACCGCGTCACCCGCGGCCACCCCGCTGTCCACGCGCACGCCGGGACCCGAAGGCCAGGTCAGCGCCGAGATCGTCCCGGGACTGGGCAGGAAACCGCGATCCGGGTCCTCGGCATTGATCCGCGACTCGAACGCGTGCCCGGTGAACGTCACGTCCGCCTGCGCGAGCCCCAGCTCCTCGCCCCGCGCGATCCGCAGCTGCTGCTCGACCAGGTCGACGCCGGTCACCAGCTCTGTCACGGGGTGCTCCACCTGCAGCCGCGTGTTCATCTCGATGAACGCGGCCTCCTGGCGCACCGGGTCGTAGAGGAACTCCACCGTGCCCACGCCGCTGTAGGAGCACGCCTTCGCCAGATCCACCGACGAGCTGCGGATCCGTTCACGCACCTCGTCCGGCAGGTCCGGCGCCGGCGCCTCTTCGAGCACCTTCTGCGACCGCCGCTGCATGGTGCAGTCGCGGTCGCCGAGGTGGATCACGCGCGAGCCGTCGCCGAGCACCTGCACCTCGACGTGCCGGGCGCGTTCGACGAAGCGCTCCAGGTACATCGTGTCGTCGCCGAAGCTCGCCCGCGCCTCCGACCGCGTGAGGTCGAGCGCGCCGAGGAAGTCCGCGGGATCGGTGACGAGCCGGATGCCGCGCCCGCCGCCGCCCGCGGAAGCCTTGAGCACCAACGGAAACCCGACCTCGCGCGCGACCGCCAGCGGGTCGGCTGTGACATCGAGCGGCCCGTCGGACCCGGCGAGCACCGGCACCCCGGCCCGTCGCGCCGCTTCCCGCGCGGCCACCTTGTCACCCATCAGCCGGATCGCGGACGGAGCCGGTCCCACCCACGTCAGCCCGGCATCGAGCACGAGCTGCGCGAACTCCGCGTTCTCGGAAAGGAAACCGAACCCGGGGTGCACCGCGTCGGCGCCGGTGTCCACAGCCGCCTGCACGACGGCAGCGCTGTTGAGGTAACTGTCCCGTGCCGGCGGCGGGCCGACGACGACGGCCTCGCCCGCGGTCCGCGCCGCGAGCGAATCGCGATCGGCCTCGCTGCACACCACGACGGTCGCCAGGTCCAGTGCGTGGGCCGTGCGCAGGATCCGCACGGCGATCTCGCCGCGGTTGGCGATGAGCAGCTTGCGCACTAGTCCTCCACCACGACGAGGACTTCGCCCGGGGTGACGGTGCCTCCGTCCGCGACGTTGATCGACACGACCGTGCCCGCGCTTTCCGAGCGGATCTCGGTGAACTGCTTCATCACCTCGACGATGCCGACCGCGGCGCCGGCCTCGATGTGGTCGCCGGGCTGCACGAACGGTTCCTTGTCGGGCCCGGGCCGGGTGTAGAAGATGCCCGGGAGCGGGGAGAGGATGTCGGACACGGACCTGCCTTCCTCAGCGTTGACGGTCGAGCACGGCGCGGACGGCCGCGGCCACGTCGGGGGAGTTGGGGGCGTCGGAGTGCACGCAGACGCTGTCGAAGCGCAGGTCGAGCTCGGTGCCGTCGACGGCGAGCACCGGCTTTCCCGCCAGCGCCCGCGAGACGCGGTCGGCCGCCGCGGCGGGATCGGTGCGGGCGGGGCGCCGCAGGATGATGAGGTTGCCGTCGCCGTCGTAGTCGAGATCGACGTAGAGCTCGGCGACGAAGTCCACGCCGAGCTCGGCGCACACCGTTTCGTGGGCGCTGCCGGGAATGCCGAAGAACGGCACGCCGTACAGCTTCGCCACGCGCGCCGCACCGGCCATCAGCTCCGGGTCGCCGGCGAGCATCCCGTAGAGCGCGCCGTGGGGTTTGACGTGGTTGAGCGCGGCGCCGTGCTTGGTGAGGAACGCCGTGAGGGCGCCGACCTGGTAGAGCATGATCGACTCGACCTCTTCGGCCGCCAGGACCATGCGCCGTCGTCCGAAGCCGGTGAGGTCCGGCAGGCCCGGGTGCGCGCCGATCCGCACGTCGTGCGCGACGGCGGCGGCGACGGTCGCGTCCATGACGTCCGGGTCGCCCGCGTGGAACCCGCAGGCCAGGTTGATCACGTCGACGAGATCGAGGAGCGCTTCGTCGTTGCCGAAGCTGTGCAGGCCGAGTCCTTCGCCCATGTCGGAATTCAGGGTCGCGGTCATGCTTGGCAACCCTAGGCACCGTGTGGTGCCCGGCACATTGGTCAAAGTGACCTAATCGATCGGCTGTGATTGTGCGCAGTGCTCTAGCCTGGCCGGGTGCGAGTCTCCGACCTGCTCGAAGATCCCCAGCGCCGCATCGAAATCCGCGTCGCGGGGCCGCCCTCTGCGCTGGAGCGGCAGATCACCTGGTGCGCGCCGACGGAATCGATCGATCCGTCGCCGTTCCTCACGCCGGGCGCGGTGATGCTGACGTCCGGGATGGCACTGAACGTCACCGACGTCCGGATCTGGGACGCCTACGTCGAACGCCTCGCGAACGTCCCCATCGCCGCGCTCGCCTTCGGCCTCGGGCCGGCGCACGCGACGCTGCCCGAAGGCCTGGTGGTGGCGTGCCGCAACCACGGCGTGCCGCTGCTGGTGGTGCCGGACGAGGTGCCGTTCGTGCTGGTGCAGCGCGACGTGCAGGACCGGCTTTCGGCCGAACGCTACGAAGCCCTGCGGCGCGGCTCCGAGCTGGCCGACGACTGCACGCGCATCGCCGCCGACCAGGGCACGATGCAGGACGTGCTGCACCGGATCAGCGAGGCCGCGGGCGCGCGGGTGTCCATTCAGGACTCGACCGGCGCGACGCTGCTCTCGGCCGGCGACGAGCGCGGGTTCGCGGCCCGCACCGAGTTCACGCTGCCGGGCAACAACCGCGATCGGTTCCGGCTGGTCGTGGAGGAGGCTGTGGCCCAGCCGGCGATCCGGACGCTGCTCGCGCCCGTCGCCGCCGTCGTGTCCATGCAGCTGAGCACCACGCTCGGCTCGGCCGGGGTCGCGCACTCGCGCAACGCCGGGCGGCTGACCGAAGCCGTGTACGGCAATGACGCGGTGCCCACGGCCGAGCTGATCGCCCTGGCCCGCGACGCCGAGCTGGAGCCCTACCAGCGCACGGGCGTGGTCGTGCTGCAGGCCGAGGCCGGGATGTCGACGACGTACCTGCGGTCGGTGTCGTGGCGCGCCCGCGTGATCCTCGCGGGCGAGTTCTCCTCGATGCGGTTCGTGGAGGAGCCGGATCTGTCGACGATCCTGCTGCAGAGCGAGGCCCTCGATCCCGGCCACCTCGTGACGTCGGCGCGGGCCGCGGTCGGGCACGCACGGTCGGTTTCGGCGGTCGTCGCCACGGCCGAGAACGCTGCGGAACTGGGCCTCGTCCTGCGGATGTGCCGCCGCGCGCTGGGGGATCCGGGGGTGCACGCGGCGCCGAGCCTGGACTTCGACGCGGTGGTCGACACCCTGCGCCACCCCGGCGCGATCAGCCTGGCCCAGCGCCTGGTCGCGCCGCTGTCGCGCTCCGACGACCGCACGCTGCTGACCACGCTCGAGGCGTACCTGCGCCACAGCGGCGCGACGCCCGCGATCTGCGCGGAGCTGTTCATCCACCGCAACACGCTCGCCTACCGGCTCAAGCGGATCCGGGAACTTCTGGGGCTCGACCTGCAGGACGGCCGCGTCCGCGCCACACTGCTCATGGCGCTGCGGCTCGCGTGACCCGCAGTCCGGTTTGTGCTGAGTGCACAGCTTGGCGGGCCGCGGTTGGGCAGACCGCCGTGGCTGCCGAATTCCCGTGGCACCCGCGCCGGCAGCGACGGCGGTTCGGCGCCGAGCAGCAGCGCTCCTGCCGCGACGTCGTAGGTGTCGGGCCCGGCCGCCGCCGCTGACGGCGGTATGGCCACCAACGCCGACGTGTTCGGCCGGCGTGTTCCCAGCTGTCGCAAGCAAACGCGCCCGGTTCGCTCGACTGCATGGGCCCGCAGCCGATCGCATCGGCCGCGTCGACGAACCCGTTGCTGACGGGCCGAGCGAGCCGGGCGGTTCTGCCGTGCGGGGAAGGGCGGGCGGCCTCGGCGTGGTGGGAGTTCATCGGCTTGAGTTCGTTTCCGACCGTTCGGCGGCACCGGGCGGACACCGTCGCCGAGGCCGGTGGCGGGCGCCGAAGGGTGCTCCGGCCTGGCGATGCTTCAACTCCATCGGATCGGGGTATGAGGACGCTGGATCATGCCGAAGTTCGGAGAAGGAGCGCTGACCGCTGGTGGACTGTCCTGTGCGCTCGAGCCGGACGCGGCGATGACAGCGCTGCCGCTGACCGGCGCCGGCGGTGAGCTGCACCAGGTGCGGTGCTGGACGCGCGAGCACCTGCACGACGTCGATGCCGACGTGCTGATCGACGTCGTGCAGGTGGTCGACGAGCTGGCCACCAATGCGCTGTCCCACGGTGGGCCGCCGCAGTGCGTACGGCTGCTGCGGTTGCCCGGCCTGGTCCGCATCGAGGTCGACGACAGCACCCCGGTCCGCGCGGCGCCGCGGCCGCCGGACAACGAGGGTGGCCGCGGCCTGCACCTCATCGCCGCCTTGAGCGTGGCGTGGGGCCAGCAGGTCACGGCGACCGGGAAGACCGTGTGGGCCGAGCTCGCACTGGGGTCGGGCAACGGCACCGGTTCGTGAGGGTGACCGGCCGCGGCCGGAAGTGGTGTGGCGCCACCACCTTGTGGTGGAATTTTCCCGTGAGTTCGGATCTGGAACCGGTGGAGCAGGCCGCCAAGGTGGAGCAGCTGGAGGCGGCGCTCGCAACGCGCCCGGTGATCGAGCAGGCCAAGGGCATGCTGATGCTGGTGCGCAGCTGGACCGAGGACGAGGCCTTCGAGGCCCTGCGTGAGGTCTCCCAGCACACGAACGTGAAACTGCACGACGTCGCCACGGTCGTCGTCGCGAGCGGCGCGGGCGCGAAGCCCGAGTTGCCGGCTGAGACCGCCGACGCCGTGCTCGCCGAGCTGCGGGCCGGTGTGCTGGGCAGCGCCTTCGGCACCGACAGCTGAGTCCCGACGGGAACGACCGGCGCGCGCCTGAGCGAGGGCGGCTTCGTGCGGAAGTTCCGCCACACCACCGGGACGACGGTGTTCGACCGGATCGACCGCGAGCGCGAAGGTTCTGCTCGAAAGCACCGGTCACCGCATCTCCGAAATCGCTCCGACGGTGGGGTCGGCTCCGCGGAACCCCTGCGTCACCACGTCGAACGCCCAGCCGGCACCACCGCGGGCAGCGGCCGGTTCCCCTTCCGCGCGGCACTCGCCCTGAGCTGGCCGGCCGCTAAGATACGACTGGAATTTCTTCCCGACCTCACGGGGGATCGATGGCGAGCGAGCGCTTCGGTGCGAAGGACCGCGCGCTCGCGTACGTCAAGGAGCAGGTGCTGTCCGGTGGGTTCCCGGGTGGCGAGCTGATCAGCGAGGGCGAGGTCGCCGAGGCCCTCGGTATGTCCCGGACGCCGGTGCGCGAGGCGTTCCTGCGGCTGGAAGGCGAGGGGCTGCTGCGGCTGTACCCGCAGCGTGGCGCGCTGGTCGTGCCGGTTTCGCCCGACGAGGTGCGCGCGGTGCTGGAGGCGCGGCTCGTGCTGGAGCAGTTCGCGGCCGGCAAGGTCGCGGCCGCGCGGCCGGAGGTGCGCGAAGCCGTCTTCGCCGGCATGGAGGAGCAGCGGGCCAAGCAGCAGGCGGCGGCCGGTCTCGGCGAGTTCCTCGAAGCCGATCGCGCGTTCCACACCGTGCTGGTCGACGCGGCCGAGAACCCGATCCTCCGCTCGGTGTACGGCTCGCTTCGCGACCGGCAGATGCGGATGATCGGTGAGTCCACCGTGAACGGCCGCACCGGAACCCGGAACCGTCTCGACGTGATCCTCGAGGAACACCAGGAAATCGCGGAAGCCGTTCGCGCGGGCGACGGCGAACGCGCGTGCGAGGCGGTCCGGGTGCACTTGGCCGGCACCCGCCGGGCCCTGGGCGTCACGGAGGACGCGGGGCGGTAACGAGCCCGGCCATTGTTCAACCGGGACTCAACCGTTCCGGAGCTATCGTGGCCGCATGGCAGGTGACGCGGATCTCGCCCGGATCGGATTCCTTCTCTCCGACCGAAACCGCGCCGCGATGCTCCTGCTGCTCCTCGACGGACGGCCGCAGCCGGTTTCGGCGTTGATGGCGGAGATCGGCATCTCGGCGTCGCTGGCGAGCACCCACCTGCGCAAGCTGAAGGACGGCGGCCTCGTCGTCGTCGAGGTGTCCGGCCGCCAGCGGCTGTACCGGCTCGCGAGCCCGGTCGCCGACGCGATCGAGGGCCTTTTGCTGCTCGCGCCGCCCGGGCCGGCGAAGTCGTTGCGGCAGGCGACGCGCGGGCGCAAGCTGCGCGAGGCCAGGGTCTGTTACGACCACCTCGCGGGCAGCGTCGGCGTCGCCATCAACGACGCCTTCCTGGCGAAGGGTTTCCTGGTCGAGGACCACGGTTCCTACGGTGTTTCGGCCGACGGGCGCGCCGAGCTGGCGGCGTACGGGATCGACGTCGACGGGTTGCGCGGTCGCGCCCGGCCGCTGGCCCGCCCGTGCATGGACTGGAGCGAACGCCGCCACCACCTCGCGGGCAGCCTCGGCGCCGCAGTGAAGAGCCGGCTGCTCGAACTGGGCTGGATCGACCTCCTGGAAGCCAGCCGTGCGGTCGACCTCACCGAGTCCGGGCGGCGCGAGCTGCGCGAATGGCTGGGTGTCGACCCGGTGTAAGTGTTGCTGTTCAACGCCGGAACGGAGCGAGATGTTCGAGGTCAGCGAGGTGACGGTGGTCGCCGTCGACGTCTTCGGGACCACTGTGGACTGGCGCAGTGGCGTGATCGACGGCGTGGCCGCGATCGCCGAGCGGCACGAGGCCGAGTTCGACTGTCCCGCGCTCGTGGACGCGTGGCGCGAGCGGTACCTGCCCGCGGTCGGGCAGATCAACCGCGGCGAGCGCGCCTGGGCGAACCTCGACGCCGTGCACCGCGAGGCGCTCGACGAGTGCCTGGAGGTGTTCGGCGTCGCGGGGAAGTTCGGCGCCGAGGCGCGCGAGCGCATGGTCCGCGCCTGGTACGCGCTGCCGCCGTGGCCGGACGCCGCCGAAGGGCTGGCCAAGCTGCGGCGCGACTTCGTGGTCGTCGCGCTGTCCAACGGCGGGTTCGCCCAGCTCACCCACGTGGTGAAGGGCGCCGGCCTCGAGTTCGACGCGATCCTTTCGGCCGAGAACGTGGGTGCGTACAAGCCGGATCGCCGCGCGTACACCAACGCGGCGAAGCTGCTCGACGTCGAGCCCCGCCACATCCTCATGGTCGCCGCCCACACGTGGGATATCCACGGCGCTCGCGACGCCGGGTTCCGCACGGCCTTCGTCGAGCGACCGCGGGAGAAGGGCCCTGACCGGCCCGCCGACACCGCCGAGACCACGGACTGCGACCTCAGCGCGGGGAGCTTCGCCGACCTCGCGGTCCGGCTGCGCGCTGCCGCGAAGGAGGTCGCCGGCGACCGATAATTTCACGATACGGAAGATGAATTACACTTGGTGGAAATTTCTGGCGTTCAGGCCTTGTGGCCCGGTAGGCTGAGAGTTAGCGTTGATCGGGCTACGACTTGTATCTCAGTCATGTTCCAGACCTCCTCCGCGAACCGGGAGAGGTCTGGACGACCTGGTGGAGGTGGCGACGGTGCCGCAGCGCTTGCACGCCGAGTTCGTCGAAGCCGTGGGTGCGGACGCGGTGGTGTCCGACCCGGTCGCCTTGAGGTCCTACGAATGCGACGGGCTGACCGGCTTCCGCGTCGTCCCGTCGCTGGTGCTCGTGCCGGCCACGGCGGAGGCGGTCGCCGCGGCGGTGCGGGTCTGCGCGAAGCACGATGTGCCGTTCGTCGCCCGCGGCGCCGGCAGCGGGTTGTCCGGTGGCGCGCTGCCGGTGGCCGACGGTGTGGTGATCTCGCTGCAACGGCTGAGGTCGGTCGTCGAGATCGACGTGGTGAACCGGCGGGCGATCGTCGAGCCCGGAGTGACCAATGTGGACATCAGCCGGGCGGCGGCGCCGTACGGGCTGTACTTCGCGCCGGACCCGTCGTCACAGCAGGTGTGCACGATCGGCGGCAACGTCGCGGAGAACTCCGGCGGCGCGCACTGCCTCAAATACGGCTTCACCGTCCACCACATCCACTCGGCCGAGGTCGTGCTGCCCGACGGCTCGACCACGGTCCTCGGCGGCGACAGCCCGCAGCTGGGCGGCTACGACCTGCTCGGCGCGTTCATCGGCTCCGAAGGCACGCTCGGCATCGCCACGCGCATCACCGTGAAACTGCTGGCCAAGCCGGTCGCGGTGAAGACGCTCGTGGCCGACTTTCCGTCCGTCGAGCAGGCGGGCGACACGGTGAGCGCCGTGATCGAGGCCGGGATCGTGCCGGCGGCGGTGGAGATGATGGACGCGCTGGCCATCGAGGCGGTGGAATCCGCGGTCGACGCCGGCTACTCGAGGGACGCGGCCGCGGCGCTCGTGGTGGAGCTCGACGGGCCGCAGGCGGAGGTCGACGCGCAGTTCGCTCAGGTGAAGCAGCTGTGCGAGGAGTTCGGGACGACGAAGCTGCGTATTCCGGCGAGTGCCGAGGAACGGGCGCTGGTGTGGAAGGGCCGCAAGGCCGCGTTCGCCGCGGTCGGGCGGATCAGCCCGAACTACTTCGTGCAGGACGGAGTTGTCCCGCGCACCCAGCTGGCGACGGCGTTGACGCGGATTTCCGAGCTGGCCGCGGAGGCCGGGCTGCGCGTGGCGAACGTGTTCCACGCGGGCGACGGGAACCTGCATCCGCTGGTGCTCTACAGCGAGGCCGCCGGCGAGCACGAACCGGCGGAGGCGCTCTCGCGGGCCATCGCCGAGCTGTGCGTGGACCTGGGCGGCTCGTTGTCCGGGGAGCACGGGATCGGAACGGACAAGGCTTGTTCGATGCCGCGGCAGTTCGGCGAGGACGACCTGGCCACGATGGCGCGGCTGCGGCACGCGTACGACCCCTCGGGGATCTGCAACCCGGGCAAGCTGCTCCCGACTCCTCGGTTGTGCGGGGAACGCCCGGGTGTCTACAAGCCACATCCCCTCGAAGCCGCCGGCTTGATCGAGCGGATGTGAGGGACGTGACTCAGGTGACCACGTTCTCTCCGTCCACTGTGGAGGAAGTGCACGCCGCGGTGGCGGACACCCGGGCGAGCCACCCCCGACTGCTCGTGACCGGTGCGGGGACCGCTTCCGAGTGGGGCGCGCCGGCCGAGCCGGCCGACGCGGTCATCGACACGACGTCGTTGACCGGGGTGCTGAAGTACGCGCCTTCGGATCTGACGATCGCGGTCCGGGCGGGCACGCCGTTCACGACCGTTCAGGAGACGCTCAGGGGGGCCGGCCAGCGCGTGGCGCTCGACGCGGCCCGCGCCCGGCGGGGCGCCACGGTCGGCGGGCTGCTGGCCACGGCCGATGCCGGGCCGTTGCGCACGACGTTCGGCAGCCTGCGTGACCTGGTCATCGGTACGACCGTCGTGCTGGGTGACGGCACGGTCGCGCGGTCCGGCGGGCACGTGATCAAGAACGTCGCCGGCTACGACCTGGCGAAGCTGTTCCACGGTTCGCTCGGGACGCTCGGGGTCGTCGCCGAAGTCGTGCTGCGGCTGCACCCGCTTCCCCAAGCTGTAGGCACGGTGGCGATCGAGGCCGAGGCGGCCGAGGCGTTCGACCTGGCCGGCAAGGTCGTCATGACAGGACTGGAAGCGTCCGCCCTCGAATGGTCCGGCGGACGGCTGCTGGTGAAGCTCGAAGGAACGCCGGAGGGCGTCGAGCAGCGCGAACGTGAGCTGTGCCGGCTCGGGGGCACTACGGCCCGGGTGCTCACGGACGAGGAAGCGGACGCGGCCTGGACGGGTGTTGCCGCGATCGCGGATGGAGTTCGAGGAACAACAGTTGTTCGAATCGGGACCATGCCTGCCGGCGGTCCGGTGCTGGTGGCGAGGCTGGTCGCCGAGGGAGCCGCGGTGACCAGCTCGATGGCGATCGGCGTCCACACCGTGCAGCTCACCGGCGGAGACCACGACGAACTTCTCACCCAGTTCCACCAGGAGTTCGGCGCGGCCGTGACCGTGCTGCGCCGTGACGGCCTCTCCGCCGGCCGCGCATGGGGTCCGCCACCCGCGCCGGTGCGGGTGATGCAGGCGATCAAGCGGCAGTTCGACCCGGCCGGACGGTTCGGTGCCGGTCGGTTCTCACTCTGGCTCGAAGAAGAGGAGCGTGCGTCATGACGTCGACGATCGGCAGCTCCTTCGACGAGCACCACCCGCCGAAGCGGGAGCTGCTCGACGACTGCGTCCACTGTGGGTTCTGCCTCCCGACCTGCCCGACCTACGCGGTCACCGGCCAGGAGATGGAATCCCCGCGCGGGCGGATCTACCTGATGGACCTGGCCGCCAAGGGTGAGATCGGCTTGGACGAGACGTTCGGCCACCACATGGACACCTGCCTCGGCTGCCTGGCGTGCACCACCGCCTGTCCCTCGGGTGTGCAGTACGACAAGCTCATCGAGTCGGTCCGGCCGCAGGTCGAACGCCACGTGCCGCGCGGCTTTCTCGACAAGGTGTTCCGCGCGTTCGTCTTCTCGCTGTTCCCCTACCCCCGCCGGCTGCGGCTGGCGGCGTTCGGCGGCCTGCTCTACACCCGCCTCGGCTTGCGCGCGCTCGTCCACCGGCTGGGCATCCTGAAGGCCCTGCCGCCCCGGCTCAGGGCGCTGGAGGCCTTGCTGCCGCCGGTGACACTGCGGGCGTTGCTCGCGAAGACGCCGGAACGGACCCTCAAGCCCACCGGTGAAGCGCGCTTGCGCGTGGGGCTGCTCGCGGGCTGCGCGAACCGGGTCTTTTTCGGTGACGTCAACGCGGCCACCATCCGGGTGCTCGCGGCCGAGGGCTGCGACGTCTACGTCCCCCAGGACAACCAGTGCTGCGGGGCGCTGTCCGTCCACGCGGGACGGGAGGAAGACGGCCTCACCCGCGCCAAGGGGACCATCGAGATGTTCGAGCGCTACGACCTCGACGTCGTCGTCGCCAATGTGGCCGGCTGCGGTTCCACGCTCAAGGAGTACGGCGACCTCCTCGCGGACGTACCCGAGTACGCCGAGCGGGCGCGGACCTTCGCCTTGCGAGTGCGGGACGTCAACGAACTGATCGGGGACCTGCCCGCGCGCGCCACCCGGCACCCGATGAAGACCAAGGTCGCCTACCACGACGCCTGCCACCTGGCCAACGCCCAGGGCGTCCGCCGGCAACCGCGTGAACTGCTGCGCAGCATCCCCGAGCTGTCCGTGCACGAGATCGCCGAGGCGGAGCTGTGCTGCGGATCGGCCGGGATCTACAACCTGGTGGAGCCCGTGACGGCCGAAGAACTCGGCCGCCGCAAGGCGAAACACCTCGCGGACGTCGAACCCGACGTGGTGGCGACCGCGAACGCCGGGTGCCTGCTGCAGATCCGCCGGTTCCTCGAACAGGGGGTCCCGGTCGTGCACCCGATCCAGCTGCTCGACGCGTCCATTCGCGACGTCGATCCACTCGATATGCGTTCCTGAGGGTTCTTTCACAGCACCATTTGTCCAGCGCCGATTGATTCGGCGTCGGTTCAGCGTGCCGATTTTCACAGGAGATTTCACATGAGCACGGTGGGTTTCATCGGCCTGGGCATCATGGGCCTGCCGATGGCCGAGAACCTGGTCAAGGCCGGGTACGACGTCGTCGGCTGCAACCGCAGCGCCAAGCGGGTCGACGCGCTGGTCGCCGCGGGTGGCCGTGGCACGTCGAGCGTCGCCGAGGCGGTCGAGGGCTCGGACGTCGTGATCACGATGCTGCCTGACTCGCCGGACGTCGCGGCTGTCGCGACGGGCGAAGGCGGCATCTTCGAGAACTCGCACCCCGGGCAGCTGGTCATCGACATGAGCACCATCGAGCCGGCGACGGCTCGCGCGGTCGCCGAAGCGGGCGCGAAAGCCGGCGTGCGCGTGCTCGACGCGCCGGTGTCCGGCGGGGAAGCCGGTGCCGTCGAGGGCGCGTTGTCCATCATGGTCGGTGGCGCCGCCGAGGACTTCGCCGCAGCCAAGCCGGTGCTGGAAGCCGTCGGGCGCACCGTCGTGCACGTCGGCCCGCACGGCGCGGGCCAGACCGTCAAAGCGGCCAACCAGCTCATGGTCGCCGGGCACCTGCAGCTCCTCGCCGAGGCGCTCGTGCTCGCCGAAGCGTCCGGTGTGGACCCCGTGGTCGCCGTCGAGGTGCTCGGCGGCGGGCTGGCCGGCAGCACCGTCCTCGACCGCAAGTCGGACACCATGCTCAAGCGCGATTTCACCCCCGGTTTCCGCCTCTCCTTGCACCACAAGGACATGGGCATCGTCACCGCGGCCGCACGGGAGGCCGGGGTGGCGATCCCTCTCGGCAGTGCGGTCGCCCAGCTGATCGCCGCCCTCGTCGCTCGCGGCGACGGCGGGCTCGACCATTCCGGTCTGTTCAAGCTCACCGAAGAGCTCGCCGGCCGGACCCAGTAGGACAGTCACTTGTCAGGAGTGGACTCATGCCCAGAATGACCGCAGCCGACGCCGCCGTCGCAGTGCTGCGCCGCGAAGGAATCACGAACGCCTTCGGGTTGCCCGGCGCCGCCATCAATCCGTTCTACGCCGCGTTGCGCCGAGACGGGAACGTCGCGCACACGCTGGCCCGCCACGTCGAGGGCGCCTCGCACATGGCCGAGGGCTACACGCGGACGCAGCCGGGGAACATCGGTGTGTGCATCGGCACCTCGGGCCCGGCCGGCACCGACATGATCACCGGCCTGTACTCCGCCAGCGCGGACTCGATCCCGATCCTGTGCATCACCGGGCAGGCGCCGGTGGCCAAGCTGCACAAGGAAGACTTCCAGGCCGTCGACATCTCGGCCATCGCGGCCCCGGTCACCAAGTGGGCGGTGACGGTGATGGAGCCGGCGCAGGTGCCGGGCACCTTCCAGAAGGCGTTCTGGCTCATGCGCACCGGCCGGCCCGGCCCGGTGCTGATCGACCTGCCGATCGACGTGCAGCTGGGCGAGATCGACTTCGACATCGACTCCTACGAGCCCCTGCCCGTCGCGAAACCGGCGGCGACGCGCGCCCAGGTCGACCGGGCGCTGGACCTCGTGGCCGCGGCCGAACGGCCGGTGATCGTGGCCGGCGGCGGGATCATCAACGCCGACGCGGCCGACCTGCTGGTCGAGTTCGCCGAGCTGACCGGTATTCCCGTGATCCCCACGCTCATGGGGTGGGGCACCATCCCCGACGACCACCCCCTGATGGCCGGCATGGCGGGGATCCAGACGAGCCACCGCGGCGCCAACGCCACCATGCTCGAAGCCGACTGCGTGCTGGGCATCGGCAACCGCTGGGCCAACCGGCACACGGGTGACCTCGACGTCTACCGCGGCGAGCGCACGTTCGTCCACGTCGACATCGAGCCGACGCAGATCGGCCGGGTGTTCGCGCCGCACTACGGGATCGTGTCCGACGCGAAGGCCGCGTTGGCGCAGTTCGTCGCGGCCGCCCGGGAGCGGAGGGAGGCCGGCACGCTGCCCGATCGTTCGGCGTGGGCCGGGGATTGCGCGCGCCGCAAGTCCACGATGGCACGCAAGACGCATTTCGACGAGGTGCCGATCAAACCGCAGCGGGTCTACGAGGAGATGAACCAGGTGTTCGGCAAGGAGACCCGCTACGTCTCGGCCATCGGGCTCTCGCAGATCGCCGCGGCGCAGTTCCTGCACGTGTACCGGCCGCGGCACTGGATCAACTGCGGGCAGGCCGGGCCGCTCGGGTGGACGGTCCCGGCGGCCCTGGGCGTCGCCGCCGCGGACCCCGGCGCCGAGGTCGTGGCGATCAGCGGCGACTACGACTTCCAGTTCATGATCGAGGAGCTGGCCGTCGGGGCGCAGTTCAACCGCCCCTACGTCCACGTGCTGGTCAACAACTCCTACCTCGGCCTGATCCGCCAGGCGCAGCGGGCGTTCGACATGGACTACTGCGTGCAGCTGGGGTTCGAGAACGTCAACTCGCCCGAGACGGCCGGGTACGGTGTGGACCACGTCAAGGTGGCCGAGGGCCTGGGCTGCAAGGCCATTCGCGTGCGCCGGCCGGAGGATCTGCGGGCGGGGCTCGAGAAGGCGCGGCAGCTGGCGGCCGAGTACCGCGTGCCGGTGATCGTCGAGGTGATCCTGGAGCGCGTCACGAACATCTCGATGGGTACGGACCTCGCGGGCGTGAACGAGTTCGAGCCGCTGGCCGAACGTCCGGAAGACGCGCCGACGGCGCTCACGCACTGACGCGTCCGAAGTAGAGGGTTCCGGTGCCGTAAGGAATCGGAAACTACTGCCAGGCCTTCGTCGGCGATTAGTCTGGTTTTTCCAAGCCGGGCCAAGACGAAGGAAACATTCATGGTGAAACGCGTGGTGGCCGGCGGTCTCGCGGCCGTGGTCGCGGTCGGGCTCGCAGCTTGTTCGTCGGACGAGCCCGCCGCGCCCGCGGCCCCGGGCCCCCACGCGGTGTACGTCACCAACTGGGCTTCCGACACCGTCGCCGAGTTCGGGCTCAACGACGACGGTTCCCTGAAGGCGCCGGCGATTTCACTGCCGGTGGGCAAGGGCGACACCCACCCGCAGGCGTCGATCCGTTCGCACGACGGAAAATGGCTCTACGTCGGCAACTGGGGCACGCGGGACGTCACCCCGTTCCGGATCGAAGCCGACGGGCGCCTGACTCCGTTCCCCGCCGCGCACGGTCCGGCGCCGGAACCCGTGACTCCGTCGGGCATCGCGTTGAGCCCCGACGGCAAGAATCTCTACACGGCCAACTTCAGCAACGGCGGTGACGGAACCGTTTCGCACTACCGCGTTTCCGCCGACGGCCGGCCGGCCGGCGTCGCGACGATCCGGGCCCACGGACGCGGCACGACGGCGCTGGCGGTCGCACCCGACGGCCGCACACTCGTCACGGCCAACAGCGCTTCCGGTGACGTCTCGACGTTCACCATCACCGCCGACGGCAGTCTCACGTGGGTGACGACCCTCGCCACGGGCAAGGGCGCGTTCTTCGCCGCCATCACCCCGGACAGCTCACACGTGCTCGTCACCAACTCGCTGGCCGACAGCATCAGCTTCCTCGACCTGGGCAAGGATTCCCGGCCCACGCTGGTCGCCACCGTGCCCAACCCGGCCGACGAGCCCCGCGGCATCGTCCTCACCGCCACGGGCGACCGCGCGTACGTCGCCAACTTCGCGAACGGCACGGGCCCCGGCCACATCACCACGTTCAGGGTGACGGCCACCGGCATCAGCCAGGCGGGCCCGGCCGTGGCGACCGGCGGCAACGGCGCCGAGGGCATCGCGCTGTCCCACGACGGCCGCAGCCTCTACAACGCCAACTTCAACACCGACGGCGACGGCAGCGTCACGAGCTACCCGCTGGCCGCCGACGGTTCTGTGGGCCCTCCGCGGCCGCCGGTGCTCACGGGTGGCCGTCAGCCCGACCTGACGAGCATTACCCTGCCGGCGCGCTGACCGTGCCGGCCCCGGATGCCGCTTCCGGGGCCGGCACCGGTCACCTGCGCGCGAACGACGCGAGGTACGCGGCGGCCGGGGTGCCGACACCGGTGGTGGTGTCGTAGCCCGGAGCCGTGGTCAGCGAAGTGTCCAGATCGGACGTGCGCAGTGTCGTCACGAGGCCTTGGCTCGCGTCGAAGGAGTTCGAGTAGTCGACGCGTACCACCGCCGGGTTCTGGCTGGTGCCCAGCGGGTTGCCGTTCGGGTCGCGGAACAGCCGGCCGCGGTACTTCTGGTAGATCAGCGGGTTGGCGAAGCCGAGCGGTTCGCCGGTGAGCTGCTGCACCAGCGCCTGGATGCCGGCGATCACGGGGGTGGCCAGCGACGTCCCGCCGATGCGGTGTTCGTTGTACTGCGCGGTGCCGTCCGGGAACAGCTGGGTGTCGCCGGTGATGAACCCGGTCGTGGGATCCCCGACGGCCGCGAGGTCGGGCGTGACGCGCACCGCGGTGGCCGATCCGTCCGGATGGGACAGTGCGTCGGGCACGATGCCGCGCTGGTACGCCGGTTGCGCGGTGCCGGGGACGGCGCCACCGCCGGTGCCGTTGATGAAGTCGCCGGGCGCGGAGGTCCACGCCGACCCGTCGGCGCTCAGCGCCGCGCTGTGCGAACCCCAGCCCGTTTCCCACAGGTACTGATCGCCGGCGCCGATGGCCAGCGTGGTGCCGCCGACGGAGGTGACCCACGGGTCGCGCGAGGGGAAGTCGACCTCGCCGGTGTGGGTGTTGTCGAGCCGGAAGTCGCCGAGGTCGCCGTTGTCGCCGGACGCGGCGTAGAAGCCGATGCCCTGCACAGCGCCCAGCTGCAGCAGGTTGTCCACAGTGGCCTGCTGGGCGGGGGTGACGGGATCGACGGCGTACCAGGAGTTGGACACGATGTCGGCGAGGTGGCGGTCGACCACGGTCGCGATCGAGTCGTAGAAGTCCTCGCTGCGACAGGACGCGGAGCTGACGACGGTGAGGTCCGCGGCCGGGGCGATGGCGTGCACGGCCTCGGTGTCCAGTGTCTGCTCGCCGAACTGGCCGCCGGGGTCGCAGATGTCGAGGTTCGTGTAGGCCGACGGAGTCACCTGGCGGAGCTGGCCGGGGCGGTAGGCGGCGTCTCCGTTGCGGGCGGCGTACTGGGACAGGTCCGCCGCCAGCGTGGGCGAGGCGTAGGCGGTGATGACGGCGATCTTCACGCCGGCGCCGGTCATGGCCGGCGTCGCACCGTAGACGTCGCGCAGCTGCCGGCCGTTGTAACCGCGCACGGCGTACGGCACCTTGGCTCCGTCGACCGCGGGCAGGGTCGTCGCGACCTTTTCGCCGTAGTAGTCGGACAACGGGCCGGAGTTGCGGAAGACCGGCTCGGGCTTGGCGTCGGTGGGCCGCACCGTGTCGCCGATGACCGGGGCCGGAGCGCCGTCGACGGCGCCGGGGTCGGCCGGCAGCGTGGTGCCGGGAGTGGACGGGGCGGCCCGGCGCGGGGTGGTGTCGAGCCCGGTGACGGCCAGGACGTCGTGGGCCATCGAAGCGGGGACCGAAGGCGGTTCGCCGGCGGAGCGGTAAGTGGTGCCGTGTCGGGTGTAGCTCGTCAGCTTCACCGCGAACGCACTGTCCACGGCCGCCGCCGGGCCTTCGAACGTGACGTAGTTCCGGGTCCTGGCGGTCACGTGCAGGTCGTTCGAGGCCAGCCAGCCGGAGACCCGGTCGGCCTGCTGCGGTGTCGGGCCGAAGCGTGACAGCGCCTGCGCGGTCGAGAGGTAGCGGCCGTAGTTCTTCGAGTCCGGATCGGACACGTCCGCGGCGGACGCCGCCAGGCCCGCGGGATCGCGGCCGGCGAGGTAGACGCGGCCGGACACGACGGTGGCCGGATCGACGTTCTGGCCCGAGGACACGGGACTCACCACGTCCGAGGCAACCGGATCACGGGTGGTGGTGGCGGACGCGCTCGGCGCCGAACCCAGCAACAGGGTCGCGGTGAGCGCCGCACTCAGCGGACTGATCATGAGGCGAGCCTAAGCCGGACCACGCTGTCCTCGTGGCCACTCGTTCGTGGCCACGACGCCACTTTGACTGCTGCGGTAAGGAATTCGAAAGATCTCAGGTGAGCATGTGCATCCCGCCGAAGAACGCGACGGCGAGGACACCCACGGCGAACCCGACGAACAGCGCGGCCCCGAGACCCGGCCGCAGCCTGGTGCCCGCGTAGGCCAGGCCCAGCGTGAGGATCAGCCACGACCCGATGAGGGCGACGCCGCTCATCATGGACTCGGCGAAGATGGCGGCGACGCGTGCGCCGGCCGCGACGAACAGGGCGAACCCCGCCGCCGCGGCCGGGATGACCCAGGGCCTGCGGCTCACGTGCGGGGTGCGGGCGGATTCCGGTGACCTTTGCATGACAACGCTCCTTGGCTGGATGACCACTGTTCGTAGTGTGCCCTGCGTCACGGCAAAGATCCCTTACCGTCGGCTAACGCTCGGTCTGCCCGGTGCTCGCGCAGGTAGCGGATCATGCCGATCACGTCCTCGTTGACGAACGCGCCGAGCTTGTGCTTGGCCGCGAGGTCCTTTGTGGTCTCTTCGTCGTCGGCGGACAGCGCGACGACCGTGACGTCCAGTTCCGCCGAAGTGTCGGCCGCCCGCTGGAACGGCTACCAGCTGCCGCAGCTCGGCGGGCAACGGTGGACGGTGCCGTCCACAGTGGTCGGCGACAGGCCGGGGAAGCTGTTTCCGGGTTGGCCTCCGGCCGCCGGTTCTTGCCCGGTTCGCCCGGGATTTCGGCGAGGTAGTGTCGGCGGACGTGGATCCGGAGTCAGCCGAGTGGGTGCGAGCGCTGTCGGTCGGCGCACCCACGCGGGAGGCGGCGGTCGAACGGCTGTACGCCAGGCTGCTGCGGATCGCGCGCGCCGAGTGCGGGCGTCGTGGGGCGGGCGGAGACGCCGACGACCTCGCTCAGCAGGCGGCGACCGACGCCGTCGTGGCCGTGCTGGCCAAGCTGGGCGAGTTCCGCGGGGAGAGCCGGTTCACGACGTGGGCGTGCAAGTTCGTGGTGTTCGAGGTGTCCGCGACGCTCGGCCGCCACTTCCGGCGCACGTCGCCCGAAGGCTGGGACGTCGAGGACTGGGCCGCGGTCCCGGACCGCTTCGGGCTCGTGCCCGAGCAGCAGGCGGAGTGGCAGGACCTGGTGCTCGGCCTGCGCAAGGCCGTGCACGAGGTGCTCAGCGAGCGGCAGGGGCGGGTGTTCGTGGCGCTGGTCCGCAACGCGGTGCCGCTCGACGCGCTCGTGGCCGAGCTCGGCACGAACCGCAACGCGATCTACAAAACCCTCTTCGACGCCCGGCGCAAGCTGCGGGCGCGGTTCGTCGCCGAGGGGCACCTCGACGAGCCGGGAGAACGAGCGTGAGCGACCTGAACGCGTTGGCGCGATTCCTCGACACCGATCCGTGCGACCGTGGGTGCGGCGAGGCGATGGAGCTGTTGCACGTCTACGCCGAGCTGCTCCGGCGAGGCGAGGACGCGGCCCGGTTCCACCCGAGCGTCGCCGCGCACCTGCGCACGTACGGACCCTGCGAGGGAGACCTCGAAGGTTTGCTGCTGGCCATTGAGGACGGTTCCGGTTAGGGGTTCGTAATGACCGAGTCGCCCCTCCGGCGGGGTCGGCGCTTGTAGCTTCGGGGACGTGGTGTTCCGACGTTGTGCTCTGGCTGCCAGTGCGTTGCTCCTCGCCGCTTGTGGTGCGGCTCCGGTGACTCCGGCCGCGCCGCCGTTCGTGTTCCCCCGGGCGGCGGCCGGGGTCGCGACGTGGACGCCGTGGCCTTCGGCGTTGCACGACGCCCGGCACTCGGGCGCCTCGGCGGTGGCGGGACCGACGCACGGAACCATCCGCTGGCAACGCCGCCTCGAAGGCGCCACGACCCCGGGACCGGTGGTCGGCGCGGACGGCACGGTGTTCATCTCCTCGAACGCCGGGGTCCTCCACGCCCTCGATCCCGCCGACGGGCACGACAAGTGGACCTACGACACGAAGAACCCCGTGGGTGGTGATCTGTCGATCTCGCCCCTCGTCCTGCCGAGCGGCACGATCCTGCTCCCCAGCGGCGAGGACCTGATCGCGTTGTCCCCGAGCGGCCGGCCACTGTGGACGAAGGCGTTTTCTTCTCGGGTGACGTCTCCGGTCTCCGCCGACGGGAACCGGGTCTACGTCGGGACCGGCGACGGTTCGGTGTCCGCAGTGGACGCCACGGCCGGGCGTGTCATCTGGACCGTCGGCAACGGGGCGGCCTCTTACGGCTCGGTGGTCACCGACGGCCGGGGCCGTGTCTACACCACCGCCGGCTCGTCGCTGATCGCCCTCGACGACCAGGGCACCTCCGGCCGCGTCGCGTGGCGCGTGGACCCCCACGACGACATCACCGAGGTCTCCGCGGGACTCGCCCCGGACGGCACCGTGCTGCTGGGCACCAACGGCCGCGCCGAGTGGGCCTACCACCCGGACGGGAAACTCGCCTGGCAGGCCCCACGGGTGATCACGTATTCCTCACCCGTGGTCACCGCCACCGGCCTGGCCTACGTGGCCGACCACAGTGGACAGGTCCACGTCTTCGACGTCCACACCGGACACGAGACCACCCGCTACGGCCCCATCGGCGCCCAGATCTGGAGCTCCACCGTCGTCGACCGCACCTACCACCTGTACTTCGGCGGCGAAAACGGCCACGCTTACGGCTACAACCCCGACGGCACCCGGCTGTTCGATCTCGACCTGGGCGGCAAGGTGGACAGCTACCCGGCCCTCACGGGAGACGGGGCGCTGGTGATCGGCAGCCGCAACGGGTTGGTCACCGCCATCGACTGAGCCGACGTGGTTCAGGCGGGGTATCGGCGCTCGATCTCGGCCAGCTTGCGGTCCACGACCTGTTGCGCGGCCGTCCTGGGGGAGACCGCGTCGGTCTCGGACCGGGCGAGCAGGTCGGTGACGATGCGGTCCATCGCGTCTCGGACCTTGGCTTCGGCCTGCCGCGCGTCCGCGTCGAGGTCACCGAAGAGGGTCCACCACCACCAGGCGTTGGTGGCCGAGTTGGCGGCGAAATCGGGGATCACGGTGACACCGCGGGCGGCGAGCGCGGCCTCGGCCGCCGCCGTGGTCGGCATGTTGGCCGCTTCGACGACGACGCTTGCGGTCACGCGGTGCTGGTTCGTCTCGTCGAGACAGTGGGAAACCGCGGCCGGGACGAGGACGTCGCACTCGACGTCGAGCCAGGAATCCAGCGGGAGCTCGCGGTCGGCCGGCCGTAGCCGTGCGCGGTCGAGGCCGCCGAAGGGATCGCGGGTGAGTAGGAGGCGCTCGACGTCGAGGCCCTCGGGGTTCACCACGACCCCGTCCGCGTCGGCGATGCCCACGACGAGGACGCCGGCCCTGGCCAGGTAGCGGGCGGTCGCGCCGCCCATCGAACCGAAGCCCTGTACGACGGCCCGCCTGGGCGCCGAAGGCAGCCCGAGCCGGTCCATCGCCGTGAGCGCGGCTTGCGCGACGCCCAGCCCGCCGACGAGCTCGGGCAAGGCGACGCCGTCGACATCGATCGAAAACGCCTTCGCCAGCCGGGCGCGCGCGTCGTCGGCGTTGTCCAGCAAGGGATAGACGGCCTGCACGGAACTTTCCAGGCCGAGCTCCGCCACGACCTCGTCGATCGTCTCCTGCCGGACGCCCAGGTCCTCCCCGGTGGTCCAGTGCCGCTCGACGATCGCGCGCACCGCGCCCAGGAACCGCGTGAGCACGTCGCGGGCCTCGGGGTCGTGAGGGCTGCAGTCGATGCCGCCCTTGGCGCCGCCGAGCGGGATGTAGCGGGCGCCGGGTTCGTAGTGCAGGGCTTCCTTGCGGGTCATGCCTGCCGCGAGGCCGCGCACCTCGTCCAGCGTGCAGCCCTCGCGCATCCGCAGCCCACCGCTCGCGACGCCGCGCACCAGGCGGTCGACGACCACGAAGCCGCGGCGGCCCGTCTCGGCGTCGGTCCAGGTGATCGAGAGGTGCGGCTCCCGCGCTGTCATGTGTGCCCCGTTCGTCTACTACTGAATCACGATGCAGTAGCGGGCGAAGGATTGTCAACCGGCCAGACCCAGCTCCTGCGCGACGTGCCGGCGCGCCCACGCCTGCATGCGCTCGCGGTTCTGCACTCCGCCGTGCACGAGCGCCTGCACGGCGAGCCCGTCGAGGAACGCGGTGATCCGCCAGGCTGCGCCGCGCGGGTCCGGCGCGGTGAACTCACCGGTGTGGACACCGTCCTGGATGATCGCGACCAGCGCCTCTTTCCACCGCAGGTCCAGCTCGCGGCCGACCTGCCGGAGCTCGGGTTCGCGCAGCGCGGCGGCCCAGCCCTCGATCCACAGGCGCCACCCCTTCGCCTGCCCGGTCGGGGCGTACCACGCCAGCGCGGTGCGCAGGCGTTCGGGCGCGGTGGCCACGTCCGCGGTCAGCCGGTCGAGCTTCTCGAGGTCGCGTTGCGCGGCCCAGGTGAAGGCCTCCGCGATCAGCGCTTCCTTGTTCTTGAAGTGGTAGAGCACGAGCGAGGTGCTCACCGACAGGTCGGCCGCGACGTCGGCCATCCGCACGGCGTGGATCCCGGACTGCTCGACGTGGCGAACGGTGGCGCGCAGGATCTCGTCCCGGCGCACGGTGGTGTCTTTCCGGCTGCGGCTCACGGGGCCGAGCCTATCCTGAATGGTGAGTCAGTAGTGACTTACAGGACACCGGCGCGGAGAGCGAAGGCGACGGCCTGGGTGCGGTTGCGGAGGTTGAACCGGCCGATGATCGACGCCAGGTCCTTCTTCACCGTGCTCTCCGAGTACACGAGGGTTTTGGCGATCTCACGTGTCTCGACGCCTTCGGCGAGCATGCGGAGGATCTCGACCTCGCGAGTGGACAGTCCGGGGCCGGTGTAGCCCAGGGGTTCCAGGACGTTGCGTTGCAGGCCGCGGATTTGCGCGACGAGGTTGCCGAGCAGGCGGGGCGACAGGACGGCGGAGCCGTTGGCGCTCGAGAGGACCGCGTCGGCGAGGTCGGCGCCGGTGGTGGTGGCGCGGTCGAGGACGGCGACGACGCCGTGGCTGACGAGGGAGAGCAGGGAGTGCTCGCGCACGTCGGCGGTGAGCAGGACGATGGGGGCCGCGAAGACGGCTGCGGCGTGGACGCGGCGCATCGTGGCCGTGGAGAAGCGGTCGTCGGCGACGACGGTGACGTCGGGCGGCTCTTCACCCGACGTGCGCGGGGGTTCGACGCCCAGGAGCTTGCGGATGCCTTCGGCCGTCAGCGGATCGGGGCCGACGACCGTGACCGCGACCTCGGCGAGCGACCGGCGCGGCCTGGCCGCGACGGGTGAGCAGGACGTCACGACGAATCCCTCCTCCGGTGCCGTTCTCCCACCGAAGATACTGAGCGAACTCGCCGGAAACCGGTTTCGCAAGAGTTCGGTCACATGAGAAATCCGGTGGCCGGACCACGAAACGGCGAATGGATCCGTCAGCGCTGGAGGGCGTGTGCCGCCAGCACGTGGGCGACGGTTTCCGTGACTTGCCGGGCGAAGGGGATGTTCAGCCATTCGTCGGGCACGTGCATGTTCGACTCGGCACCGACCGCGCCCGTGACGAGGAAAGCCGCGTCCGGGTAGGCCTGCCCGAGCATCTGCATGAACGGGATTCCGCCGCCCAGCCCCAGGAACTGGTGCGGGGCCTCGAAAACGCCGGATTCGAGCGCGGCGGACAGCCACGCCGGTGGCTCGGGTGCGCACCAGCCGTCCTGGGCCATCACGTCGGTGAGGGCCGCCGAAGCGCCGAACGGCACGTCGGTGGTGGTCACCCGCTCGATCGCGGCCGCCGCGTCGGCGGCGTTGACGGTGGGCGGCAGGCGGAAGCTGAGCCGCAAGGACGTCGAGGCCCGCAGGACCGCGCCGGCTTCGGCCACGTCCGGCAGGCCGGCCGCGCCGGTGACCGACAGCGTCGGGCGCCAGGTGTTGTTGAGGATGCGTTCGGCCTCGTCCTCGGCGGCGGGCCGGCCGCCGGGGACCAGGGAAAGCGGGTGCAGCGTCGAGAGCGGGCGCAGTTCGGCCAGCCGCTTCGCGTCCGCCACGCGTTCGGGCGGGATCGGTGCGTTCAGCTCAGGCAGCAGGATCCGGCCGGTGGCGGGATCTTCGAGCCGGTCGAGCAGCAGCCGCAGGATGCGGAACGAGCTGGGGACGACCCCGCTGGCGATCCCCGAGTGCACGGCTTCTTCGAGCACGGCGACGGTGAGCGTGGCCTGCAGGATGCCGCGCAGGCTCCGCGTGACCCACAGCCGTTCGAAGTCGCCGCCGCCGGAGTCCAAACAGGTCACGAGGCTCACGCCGCCGAGCCGGTCGGCCAAGTGGCCGAGGTAGTCCGGCAGGCCGGGGCTGCCCGACTCCTCGCCCGCCTCCAGCACGAGAACCACGCGGCAGTGCTCGCCGCCGGCGGCCCGGACCGCGGTGACGGCGGTGAGAGCGGCGTAGGCCGCGTAACCGTCGTCCACCGCGCCGCGGCCGTAGAGCCGATCACCGCGCAGCACCGGTTGCCACGGGCCGAGTCCCTCGGACCAGCCGTCGAAGGGCGGCTGCTTGTCGAGGTGCCCGTACAGCAGGGCCGTGCCCTCGCCCGAGGCTCCCGGCGTGGCGGGGATCTCCGCGAACAGCAGCGGCGGCACGCCGTCGAGCTCCACGACCTCGGCGGTGCTGCCCTCCGGCGCGGTCGCCTCGATCCAGCCGCGGACGTGCTCGATCGCGCGGCGCAGGTACCCGTGTTCGCGCCATTGCGCGTCGTACGCGGGGGAGACCGCGGGGATCGCCACGAACTCCGCGAGACTCGGCAGGACCCGGTCCGCCCAAGCGGCCTCGACGTGGTGTCGTACCTGTTCGAATTCCACCAGTTCGCCCTACTCCTCGGTGACTACCTGATCATCGAATCACAAAACCCCGGCGCGCAGGGCGAACGCGACGGCCTGGACGCGGTTGCGGAGCTTGTACCGCGTCGTGAGGCTGTGCAGGACGTGCTTGATCGTGCTCTCCGAATAGGTCAGCTTCCGGGCGATCTCGGCGGTTTCCGCCCCGTCGGCCAGGAGCCGCAGCACCTCGACCTCGCGCTCGGTGAGGCCGGCGCTGTTCACGCCCAGGGGCCCGAGCGTTTCGCGCTGCATCCGCCGCACCAGGCCGATGAGCGTCCCGAGCAGGTCCTGCGGCATCACGCTGTGCTGGTGCGCAGCGGCCGACACCGCGGCCGCGAGCTCGGCGCCGTCGGCGGACTTGCTGTCCACGATGGCCACCACCCCGTGCTCGATCAGGGTGAGCAGCGCGGCTTCCTCGACGCCGGCGGTGAGCAGCACGACCGCGGCACCCGAGGGTTGCAGCGCCCGCAGCTGCGCCACAGCCGTCGCGTTCACGTGCGGCGTCGAGAAGACGAGGACGTCGGGACGCGAGCCCGGACGCGCCCGCACGAGGCCGGCGTGGCTTTCGAGGACCAGCCGCAGACCCGTGGCGCTGAGGGTGTCCGTGGCTTCCACCCGGACCGAAACCTGCTGGGCGACCCGCGGCCGGAGCGCGACGGGGTGGGATCCCGGGACGGGGGGCCGGGGCCGGACCGCAACGTGTTCCATGGTGCTCTTCCTTGCCTGTCTCGTCATCCGGAGCCGGTGCGGGGACGCGGGTGTGCTCCTGGTGCTCGTCCAGCATGCCTCGGGCGCGTTCGCGCGGCCTTGACGAAACCTTTATCGCGCGCGGCGATCACCCGCGCACGGTCGGTTTCATTCGTTCTTCGGCGGCTGAGCTTCGGAAAGACTCATGCGACGACACCGTCGCGACGGCCGGGGACGATCTACGCTCATCCGGCGAACAGCAGTGAACCGCAGTTCGTCCGCCGGCGAAAGGTGTGGACCCGAAATGGCCGAAGTGGACCCCGAGGTCGAGTACACGGTCACCCACCAGTGGGTGCGACGGCTGCCGGACGGCTTCGCGCGAATCGGCATCAGCGACTTCGCGCAGGAAGAGCTGGGCGACATCATCTCCGTGTCCCTGCCGGCGGTCGGTGCCGAGGTCGTGGCGGGTGAGCCGTTCGGCGAGGTCGAGTCGACGAAGAGCGTGGCCGAGGTCTACGCGCCGGTGTCCGGGGTGGTCACCGCGGTCAACGGCCTGCTCGCCGACAGCCCGGAGATCGTCAACGACGACCCGTACGGTGACGGCTGGCTCGTCGCCGCGGACGTGCGGGCCGGGGAGACGAAACTGCTGAGCGCGCAGGACTACCGGACCTTCACCGAGGGCTGAGCCACGCGGGCGAGGCAGGCGTAAGTCGCTTCGACCAGCGCCATCTTGCGCGGGTCGTCGCGCGGGTGGGAGCCCATCCGGTTCATCACGTACCCGAATCCGACGCCGCTCTCCGGGTCGGCGAACCCCGTCGAGCCGCCGAACCCGTCGTGGCCGAAGCCGCGCGGGTTCGGGCCGAAGCTGAGCTGGTCGCCGCCGAGGGTGAAGCCGAGGCCGAACTCGTTGTCCAGCCCCATGACCAGGTCGCGGCAGCGGCCCTGGCCGGTGCGGCCGAGCTCGATGGTCTCGTGCCGCAGCAGCCGTTCCGAACCGTCGGCGAGGGCGCCGTAGATCGTGGCGAGGCCGTGGGCGGTGCCGTGCCCGTTGGCCGCCGGCACCTCCGCGACGCGCCAGCGGGTGAGGTTCGCGGTGCGGCCCAGGGGAAGAGGGTTGGCGAGCGCCGCCAGCGTCGCGCGGTCCGGCACCACCGTCCTTTCCGGACCGGCGGCCGGCTCGACCATCGTGGAGCAGCGGGTGAGGTCGTCGCGGCCCACTCCGATGTGGACGTCCACGTTGAGCGGTTGCGTCACGTTGGCGCGGAAGAACTCGCCGACGGTCTGCCCGGTGATCCGGCGGATCACCTCGCCGACGAGGAAACCGTAGGACAGCGCGTGGTATCCGCTCGCCGAGCCGGGTCGAACAACGGTTCCTGCGCGGACAGGAGCAGGGTCATCTTCGTCCAGTCGAGCAGGTCGTCGATCTGCAGCGGGTGCTCCGGCGCGACCCCGGTGACCCCGGAACGGTGGGAAAGCAGCCAGCGGACCGGGATGCCGGCCTTGCCCGCGGCGGCGAACTCGGGCCAGTAGCGGGCGACGGGCGCGCCGAGATCGAGGTCGCCGCTTTCCACGAGCTGCAGCGCGCACAGCGCGACGAGGCCCTTGGTGGTCGACCACAGGTTGGTCAGCGTCGGGCGCCGCCACGGAGCCCGGCGCTCCTCGTCCGCCCAGCCACCCCACAGGTCGACCACGGTCCGGCCGTGCACCACGACGGTGACGGCCGCGCCCAGCTCGTTCCGCTCGCTGAAGTTCTCGCGGAAAGCCTGGGCCACCGGCTCGAAACCTTCGGCGATCTCACCGTGGACGGGTGCGGGTGACGAGAGGGTCATCGGGCGTTCCTTAGGTCGAGGCGAGATCGCCGGACGCGCTGGTGGCGGCCCGGCGAAGCCGATTCTCCCCGGCCGTGCGGCGCGAAAACGCGGACTTGGCCGGAAAGGCGGGAAACGTCGCCCGCGCGATCACGGGATCTCCCGCAGGAGCTCGTCGAGCGCGCGCCGCGCCTGCCGGCCGTCGTGCTCGCGGTGTTGCTGGTGGTAGAGATCCACCGCTTGCCGCAGGCTCTTCACCGCCAGGTCGTGGCGGCCCAGCTTCTCGTAGGCCGCGCCGAGCGTGAGCAGGGTGTCCGGGATGGAGAACATCTCGTCCCCGAACAGCGCCAGTGCCTCTTCGAGGTAGGCGATGGCCCGGTCCACGTTGCCGAGTCCGAGGTGGATGGTGCCGAGAGTGTCCAAAAGGGCCGGCCGGATGTTGTTCATGCGGGCCTCGTCGGCCAGCGCGAGCGTCTTCTCCGAGATGGCCAGTGCCTGTTCGTACCGCTTCTCCAGCTGCAGCGCCCACGCCAGGTGGTTGCCGACCCAGGCCCGGATCGCCGGCGGCAGCTCGGTGGCCAGCTGCCACGCTTCCGTGCTCAGCTCGACGGCCTCGGCGATCCGCTGCGCCCGCACGGAGATCTCCGACCACGCGTTCAGGCTGAGCACGCGCTGCGACACGTCGCCGAGCTCTTCGGCGATGGTCAGCGCCACCTCGACGTGCTGGACGGCTTCCTCGTGGCGGCCGGTGCGGGTGAGCGCCTGCGCGATCACGCGGCGGGCCAGGCACTCGGAGCTGCGTTCCCCGAGGATCTGCGCCGCGGCGAGACCGTCGCGCCAGACGCCGATGGCGTGGTGCGCGTCGCCCTGGGTGGCGTAGAGCGAGCTGCTGCCCCACGCCAGCTGCCACACGATCTTGTGCCACGCGCGCTCTTTCGCCAGCGACCGGACGGCGCGGATGTTCTCCGCCTCCGTGTTCACCCACCGCTTGGCTTCGGTGCTGTCGCGCAGCGGCACGGGCGTGCAGCCCGCGGGCAGCGGCACGGGGGTGATGGGCGGGCGCCCGGCGTCGGCGAGGGTGACCGCGTGGACCAAGGTGTGGAGGTAAAAGCACGTGAGCCGGTGGAGTGCGGCCGTGATTTGTTCGTTGTCGCGCGAAAGCTGTGCGAGTTCTCGCGCGTACGCACGCACCAGGTCGTGGAGGCGGAAGCGGCCCGGCTCGTGTTGCTGGACCAGCGAAGCTCGTTCGAGAACTCGCAACGCGGTCCGCGTCGCCGCGTAGGTCTTGCCCGCGAGCGACGCGGCGGCGTCGAGCGAGATGTCCGGGCCGGGGACGAGACCGAGCAGCGTGAACAGCTCGGCGGGCTCGCCCGCCAGCGCCGCCAGTGACGTCCGCAGCACGGCCCGGATGCTGAGGTCGGTGCCGATCTCCAGCGCGTTGAGGGTGGAGCCGGAGTCGACGAGCTCGTCGGCCAGCGCGGTGAGCGCGAACTCGGGGTGCTCCTGCGCCCGGCCGACGACGATGCTCAGCGCCAGCGGCAGGCCACCGCACGCGTCGGCCAGCCGGGTGACGGCGGCCGGTTCCGCAGCCGTCCGCGACGGGCCGAGCCGCGAGACCAGCAGCTGCCGGGCGGCGGCGCCGTCGAGGACGTCGAGGGAGATCAGGTCGGCGTGGTGGCTCGAGACCAAAGTCGTCAGCCGGTTGCGGCTCGTGACCACGACCGGGCACCGCGGAGTGCCCGGAAGCAGCGGCGTGACCTGGTCGGCGTCGAGCGCGTTGTCGATGACCACCAGCAGGCGCTTGTCCGCCACCAGGCTGCGGTAGAGACCGCTCATCGCGGCGAGGTCCTGCGGGACGGCCGCCGGCTTCACCCCGAGCGCGGAGAGGAACGCGCGCACGGCGGTCTCCGGCGGCACCCGGTCACCCGACGGCGCGAAGCCACGCAGGTCCACGAACAGCTGCCCGTCGGGGTACCGGCCGGCGTTGTCGTGGGCCCAGCGCAGGGCGAGGCACGTCTTGCCGACACCGCCGGGGCCGACGATCACCGACACCGGGGCGTCCGCCAGCGCTTCGAGCTCCCGGTCCCGCCCGGTGAACGCGCGGGGCGGCGCGGGCAGCTGCCGCGGCACCGGCGGTGGCAGGCCGGGATCCTCGTCGGCCGGACCGGGCCGCGCGGCGCGATCGTCCACAGTGGTCTCATCCCGCAGGATGGCCTGGTGCACGGCCCTCAGCGCGGGCCCGGGATCCACCCCGAGCTCCTGGGCCAGCAACGTTTTCACCTTCTGGAAGTGCCGCAGCGCGTCGGCCTGGCGGCCGGTGCCGTGCAACGCGAGCATCAGCTGGCCGGCGAGGCGTTCGTCGTACGGGTGGTGCTCGGCCCGGCTGGTGAGCGTCGGCAGCACCCGCGCGTGGCGGCCGAGTTCCAGCTGCAGGTCCGTTCTGGTCACCAGCGTTTCGTCGCGCTCGGCCAGCAGCGCCGTGCGGAACTCCCGCAGCCACGGGCTGTCCAGCCCCGCGAACGGTTCGCCCCGCCACAGGTCCAGCGCTTCGTCGAGGAACCCGAGTTTCTCTTCGGCGTCCGCCGAGCGGCGCGCCCGGCCGCTCAACCGCCGGAAGCGATGCACGTCGACGTGGTCGGGATCGACGTCGAGCACGTAACCGTGGCCCCGGCGCACGATCTGGTGCTCACCCGCCAGCGCGGTGCGCAGCCGGGTGAAGTAGCTGTGCAGGATGCCCCGCGCGCTGCCCGGTGCTTCGTCGCCCCACACACGCACCACGAGGTCGTCGAGCGAGACCGGCTGCCCGGCTTCGAGCAGCAGCGACACCAGGACGCTGCGCGGCCCCGCCGGGCCGATCGGCTGGGGCTCCTCGCCCCGGACCACCTCGACGTTGCCCAGGAGCCGGAAGCCGAGAGACATCCGAGACCACCTCTGACCCGCTCCGCGCGAACATTCGCCACATCTTAAGCACGGCCGCCGAATGTCTTGCCCGACAGGTAACCGCATCCCGCATTCTAGATCCGCGCCGCCGACGAATTCGGATCCGGAATCCTTATCATTCGATTAAGGAATGCGCCGCGTCATGCCGCGCATGTTCGGTCGCGGCGGCTACATTCTCCGGGAAGACTCGCGAAAGGAGCCCAGACATGGCCGCACCGTCCCGGACCGTGGGCTTCACCGGCATCTGCCTGGGGTATTTCGCGATCATCCTCGACGGCAGCGTGCTCAACATCGCGGTGCCCGCGCTGCGCGACGACCTCAAGACCTCCCTGGCTTCGGTCCAGTGGGTGATCAACGCGTACACGCTGTGCCTCGCCGCCCTGCTGCTCACGGCGGGCGCGCTGGGGGACCGCTGGGGTCTGCGAAGGTGTTTCCTCTGGGGCACCACGATCTTCACCGCCGCCTCGCTGGCCTGCTCGCTCGCGCCGTCGGTGCACGTGCTCATCGCGGCCCGCGTGGTCCAGGGCGTGGGCGCGGCGGCCCTGCTGCCGGCGACGCTCGCGCTGATCCGCACGCTGTTCTCCGACGACGGCGACCGCGCCCGCGCCACGGCCGTCTGGGTGTCCACCGGCGCGATCTCCACCGCGGTCGGGCCGATGGTCGGTGGCCTGCTGATCGACGCGTTCGGCTGGCGCAGCATCTTCCTGATCAACCTGCCGATCGGCATCGCCGCGATCCTGCTGGCCCGGGCGGGGATCACAGAGGCGCCGCGGCACGAGCGCAAGGTCGACCACGCCGGGCAGCTCACGGCCGTGGCCGCGCTCGGGCTGATCACCGCGGGCGTGATCGTGAGCGGCAGCGCGGGCTGGAGCTCCCCGCTCAGCCTCGGCCTGCTCGCGGGCGGCGTGGTGTCCGCCGTCGCGTTCTGGCTGGTGGAGCGCCGGGTCGCGCAGCCGATGCTGCCGCGGGGCTTCTTCTCGGTCCGGGTGCGCTCGGTCGCGGTGGCGAGCGCGGCGTTCATGGGGTTCCTGTTCTACGGCACGCTTTTCGTGATGTCGCTGTACTTCCAGCAGGCGCGCGGCTGGTCGGCGGGTGAGGCGGGGATCGCGCTCCTGCCGCTCACCGTCGGGTCCACGGTCGGCTCGCTCGTGATCTACCGGCCGCTGTCGCGGCGGTTCGGCAACCCCGTGGCGCTGCTGACCGGGTTCGCCTTGTGCGCGTCCGGCGTCGCGGTGCTGCTGATCTTCACCGGGGCCACGGCGTACGTGCCGGTCGCGGTCGGCCTGCTGCTGGTCGGGCTGTCGAGCACGATCGCGTTCTCCGCGCTCACGTCGCTGCTGGTGCCGAGCGTGCCGGTGCACCAGTCGGGTGTCGCGTCCGGCGTGCAGAACACGAGCCGGCAGTCGGGCGCGCTGATGTCGGTGTCGGTGCTGGGCGCGATCCTGAACACGGCGGCGTTCGCGGCCCGGCTGCCGATCGCGTTGAGCGTGCTCGCCGCGGTGGTCGTGCTCGCGCTCGTCTCGGCCGGCTTCGCGACGCGACCCGCCCGCTGAACCGTTGTCCGTTCGGATCACGAAATCGGCCTGTGCGACCAAGATCGGCGTGGGGCCGGTTCACCCGGCGAGGCCGCCGGGTAGCCAGGTGCCGACCCGGACGAAGGGAAGTACTCATGTCGGCTGGCACTCGGTGGCACGTGATCCCGCGAACCGCGGGACGGTGCGTGCTCTGGCTCCTCATCGGTCTCGCGCTGGCCGTTCAGGCCGTGCTGGTGCTCAGCACCTCCAGCGTGAACCAGCCCGCGCTGGAGGTGGTCGTGGCCGTGCTGGGCGTGATCCTGGCGGGGTGCTCGATCGCGGGGCTGGTGGCCCCGCGCCTGCGCGGCCGGTGAGCCACTGGTCGCGCAGCGCCGGGTCACACGTCGTCGTACCGGCGAGCGGCGGGGTGCCACAGGTGTGGCCGACGCCGCTGCGGCAGGCCCAGCGGCGTCGGCACGGAACACGCTTCGCGCGCGACGGCGACGGCCCCACGCACGCCGGGGTTGATCGCGGCGAGGGCGCCGAACAGCAGCGTCCGGCCGCTGACGCGCCGGATTCCGGCCGGGAGCGCTTCGCCGGGCGCGTCGAGTTGGACGGACGTGATGGTCGGGCGCTCGTGCACGAGCTTCGTCACGGTCAGCGGCCGGAAGCCGGTCCGGCCCGGACCCGCGGGCTGCTCGGCCGAGCTGAGCAGGTCCCGGAACGACCGGCGCCGGCCGGGGCTCGGCGCGGGGATGTCGACGGCGGATCCGAGGGCTTCGGTGGTGCGGTTCGCGGTGTGGAGCAGGGCGGCGACGGCGGCTACGGTCATCTCGTGCGGCCCGCGCCGTGTCCGCACGATATCGTCGCCGGCCGTGACGTGGCCCTCGCGGAGGACGCGGAAACAGAACCCCGGGCGCCCGTGGGAAACCAGCGGCGAAGGCAGCTTCGGCTCGTTGAGGTGCAGGGCCGGCCATGAGCGCACCATCCGGGGGCCGCTGACGGCGGTCTTCCCGATGCCGGTGTGGACGATCCTGCCGCTCCGCTCGACGGATTCGGGCATTCCCACGTTGACCGACACCAGCGTCAGCACTCTTGCTCCTTCCTGTCGGCGCCGAACTGCTGGGGACGCGTTTTCCCCGGCGTGCGGAAATCGTCACGGCACATGAAATTTCCGGAGGATCTTGTTAGATTTTCCGAATGACAACGCTGCGCGCCCTGGAATGTCTGGTCGCCCTCGTGGAAGAGGGCTCGGTGACGCGTGCCGCGGCCTCGTTGCAGATGTCGCAGCCCGCGCTGTCGCACCAGCTCGCCTCGCTCGAACGCGAGATCGGCACCCCGATGGTGCAGAAGATGGGCCGCGGCGTGCGCGTGACCGCCGCGGGCCACGCGGTCGCGGAAGAGGCGCGGGTGGCGTTGAAGGCGTCCGAACGCGCGGTGCGCGTGGGCCGGCAGATCGGTTCCGGCGGCGCGGGGCGGCTGCGGATCGCTTGCGCGGAAACGATGACGGCGTGGCTGCTCGTGCCGGTGCTGCGGCACTGGCGGGCGCGCCGGGCCGAGGTGCTCATCGAGCTCAGTGAGCACACGAGCTCCGACCGGATGGTGGATCTCGTGTGCTCGGGCGAGGTCGACGTCGCCGTGGGGCCGCGGCCGTCGGAGACGGGTGAGCACCTCGAAGTGCTCGGCGAGGAGGAGGTGGTGGTCGTCGCGCCGGCGGGCCACCCGTTCGCCGAACGCCTGTCGGTGCCGTTCGCGGATCTCGCGGCGGAGCCGTTCGTCCACTTCGTCAGCGACAACGGGTTGTCGGTGTGGCTCGACCAGCTCGCCGCGGAACACGGTGTGGTGCTGGATCCCGTGCTGCGCACCAGGAGCCCGCGCACGGCCGCGCAGCTCGCGGCGGCGGGCATGGGCGTGACGATCGTGCCCGTCTCGGCGCTGCCGGCTCGCCCGCCGGGTGTGGTGCGGCGGCTGGATCCCCTGGTGGAGCGGGAGATCGTGGTCGTGGTCGCGGCGCCGTCGGACTCGCTGGTCGAGCTGTTCGTGGGCGATCTGCGCCGGCGCGGGTTGCCGGGTGGCCGGCCGGGTCGCGTCCACTGAGAGTGTGACGGAATTCTTTCGGTCCCGGCGACGCGGGTTTCGCCGTGCCCGGCGCGGCTACCGTGACCCTCGACCTGGTTGTCGACCGGGAACGCGAGGTGGGTCCGCGGGCGCGGACCGGCACCGGACTCTCTTCTCTCGCAAGGATTCCCGCGGCTTCGTGCGGTCCTGCGCGCGTTCCCCCGAACACGGAAGAAGCGCGCACGTGGATCAGCTGCAGGCTTATGTACTCGACGTCGACGGGACCGACATCCAAGCGGAGGGCGCGCGGCTGCGCGAAGGCGGCTCGGCGGTGGTGGTGGAGCTGCCGGGCGGGGTCCGCGCCTGGGCGGTCGGCCACGCCGGCACGCTGAAGTCCTTGCTGACCGACAGCAGAGTGTCCAAGGATCCGCGGCAGCACTGGGCCGCGTGGAAGGAAGACCGCATCGCCGCCGACTGGCCGCTGCGGATCTGGGTGTCGGTGCAGAACATGTTCACCGCCTACGGAAGCGAGCACCGGCGGCTGCGCTCGCTGGTCGCGTCGGGCTTCACCGCGAAGCGGACGATGGAGCTCAAGCCGTGGGTCGAACGGATCACGGCGACGTTGCTCGACGAGGTGGCCTCACTGGGCCGGGCGGACGGTGTCGTCGATCTGCGCGCGGCGTTCGCGTATCAGCTTCCGGTGGAGGTCATCTGCCGGCTGTTCGGGGTGGACGACTCCCAGCGCGCCGGCCTGCGCAAGGTCGTGGACACCGTCTTCGACACCACGACCACCCCCGAAGCCGCGCAGGCCAACGCCGAGGACATGTACCGGATCCTCACGGGCCTGGCCGAGCAGAAGCGCGCGCATCCCGGCGACGACGTGACGAGCGCGATCATCCAGGCCGGCTCCGATCGCTTCGGCCGGCTCACCGACGCCGAGGTCGTCGACACGCTCATCCTCATGCTGACCGCCGGGCACGAGACGACCGTGAACCTGCTGGACCAGGCCGTGACGGCGATGCTCACGCACCCGGAGCAGCTGGCGCTCGTGCGCTCCGGCGAACGCACGTGGAGCGACGTCGTCGAGGAAACCCTGCGGTGGCAAGCCCCCGTGGCCTACCTGCCGCTGCGGTACGCGGTGGCCGACATCGACCTGGGTGACGTCGTGATCCCCGAGGGCGACGCGATCCTCGCCGCCTACGCCGCGGCCGGCCGTGACGAGGCGGAGTACGGCGAGACCGCGGACGAGTTCGACATCACGCGCGGGGTGAAGCAGCACCTGGCGTTCGGGCACGGGATCCACCACTGCCTCGGTGCCCCGCTGGCGCGGCTCGAGGCGACGACGGCGTTGCGGATGCTGTTCGAGCGGTTCCCGGAGCCGGCGTTCGCGGAGCCGTCGGCGCAATTGGTGCCGATGAGCTCGTTCCTGTCCAACGGTCACGCGCGGCTGCCGGTGCGGCTGGGGCGCGACGCGGCGGTCTGATGCTGGTGGCGGGGCCTCGATTCCGCGCGGATTCGAGGCCCCCGCCGTGATCGCCGTTCCGGGTCAGGTCAGCGGTTCGCCGCCGTCGACGCGCAGGGTCACGCCGGTGAGAAACGGGTTCGTCATCGCGAACAGCACGGCCGAGGCGATGTCGTCGACGGTGCCGATGCGCCGGGCGGGGTTGTGCGTGCGGAAGTGCTCGAAGTACGCAGCTTTGCCTTCTTCGCCCATGGCGTCCCAGATGCCGGTGTCGATGACGCCCGGGGAGATGGCGTTCACGCGGATCGGCGCGAGCTCCAGCGACAGCGAGCGCGTGAGGAAGTCGGCCGCGCCGTTGGTGATGGCGACGCCCAGGAAGCCGACCGCGGGCTTGAACGCAGCCACGCCGGAGAAAAGGGTGAAGGAACCGCCCTCGGCGAGGTGCGGGGCGAAGTGCTTGGCCAGCATCACGGGTCCGATGACCTTGGTGTCGAACGATCGGCGCAGCGCGTCGCGGTCCAGGTCCGCAAGGAGGCCGCGGGCTCGCGACGACGCCGTGGTGACGAGGTGGTCGACGGAACCGAGGCGTTCGGCCAGTGCCGCGATGGACTCGTCGACGGTGACGTCGACCTCTTCGGCGCGGATGCCCTCGTCGTCGTAAGCCTGCACCAGCTTGGCCTTGTCGCGGCCCGCAACCACGACCTGGGCACCCTCGGCGCGCGCGGCGAGCGTGACCGCCCGGGCGATGCCGCTCGGCCGTCCGATGACCAGAACCGTGCGGTTCTCCAGCGCTGTCTCCACGACCGTCCCTCCCGTGCTCCTCTGTGGACGCTTCCACCGTACGGTCCTGGCGCGCCGGGGAGCCATCGATGTAATGGCAGGTCAGGCGAGGTTTCCTGCATGGATCGATGGCAAGCATTAGGTGAGTTCCCGGGTGCCGACCTTGATCACCTGAGTGACTGAAAGGTTCGGTCTTGCATTCTCCTGACTAATGGGTATAGCGTCACGGTATACGTTAGTTGAGCGGCGGACGGGCCGGGTGTGAAGAGGAAGGACAAGGGGGCCGGAGCCCGGCAAAAGCCGCGCGAAACATTCGCCGGCTCTCGCTCACGGGCAGAAAACTTTCATGAAGCGGGCCGAATCACCGGCCTACGCTTCCTCGCGGGACTGTTCAAAGGAGACACACTCATGTCCGAATCCCTCAAGGGACGCAAGGTTCTCGTCATCGGCCGCGGCAGCGGCATCGCCCGCGCCGTGGTGCTCGCGGTGCGCGCCGCCGGTGCCGAGGTCGTCGTCGCCGGGCGTGACGAGGAGAAGCTCAAGGGCGCGTACGACGATCCGGGTGTCTCGGTCGAAACGGTCGACCTGACCGACGAGGCCAGTGTGGCCGCGCTCGCCGAGCGCCTCGGGCAGGTCGACCACGTCGTGTCCACCGCGTCGGCCCGCGCCCGCGGCCTGGTCGGCGACCTCGCGCAGGGCACGATCGCGCTTTCGTTCGAGACCAAGGTCATCGGCCCGATCCTGCTGGCGAAGCACCTGGCCCCGAAGATGCCGGCCGACGGCTCGATGGTGATCTTCTCCGGCGCGACGGCCCGCAAGCCGTCGATCGGGATGCTGGCGGTCGCGGCCACCAACGGTGCGGTCGACTCGCTGACCAAGGCGCTCGCGGTGGAGCTCGCGCCGATCCGCGTCAACGCCGTCTCGCCGGGCACGATCGACACCGGTGCGTACGACGCGCTGGGCGACGAGAAGAAGGCCGCGCTCTTCACGCAGCGTTCGGCGAGCAACCCCGCGCGGCGGATCGGGACGTCGGAAGACATCGCCGACGCCGTGGTCTTCGCGCTCACCAACGGGTTCGTGACCGGGGTGTCGCTGGGCGTCGACGGTGGCGAGCCGCTGGTGTGACGCTTTCCTCGGTAGACAGTGACCGGGTCGACGGTGGTGTGACCGAGCGACTGGGGCCGACACCGGTCGCGCCGCGAAGTTCGAAGCGATGAAGGGAGGTTCGTGATGCCATTGCCGTGGTTGGTCGCTGCGCCGCTGGAGGAGTTCCGGGGCAAGTTCCTGGTACCCGACGCGTTGCCGGATCGCCTGTCGTACCGCGAACCCCTGCGGCGCAGGCTGCGGGTGCGGTTCGCGGGGGAGTGGATCGCGGACAGCGAGCACGTGGTTCTCCTGCACACGCCGGGCCGGTTCCCGGTCGCGTACTTCCCGGCTTCGGACGTGCGGGTGGAGGTCCTGGAGTTCCGCCAGCGGACGACGCTGCACCCGGATCTCGGGAAGACGGCGTGGTTCGCCGTCCGTGTCGGCGACCGGGTTCACGAGGGCGCGGCGTGGCAGCACGTGCGTCCGCCGGCTCACGCCGCGGAGTTCGCGAACCTCGTCGCCTTTTCGTGGCGGGCGATGGACGGGTTCCAGGAGGAGGACGAGCCGATCATCGCTCACGCGGCGGACCCGTACCACCGCGTCGACGTGCGGAACGCGTCGCGCGAGGTACTGGTCGAGGTGGACGGGCGGGTGGTCGCGAAGTCGCGCCGTTCGCGGGTGCTGTACGAGTCGGACCGGGAGCCGCAGTGGTACCTGCCGCGCGCGGATGTCGACGAGACCGCGTTGTCCGAGGAGACCTTGCGGACCCGGTGTCCGTACAAGGGGGTCGCGACCTACTACGCCATCGGTGGTCAGTCCGGGGCCGCGTGGTCCTACGCGGACCCGCCGGGCGAGTCAGCGGGGATCGCCGGGTTCGTCGCGTTCGACGCGAACAAGCTCGGGGTGTACGTCGACGGCAGGCGGCTGCACCACACGCTCGGCCGGCGCGGAGCGAGGACGGGTCTGGATCGGGCGTTCGCGTCGGGACGCAGAGGCTGAGACGGTGGGGCCGGCCCGGTGAGACCACGACGGCGAGATCAGCGGCCTTGCGCGAACAGCCGTTCGCAGTGGTCGAGGAACGCCTGCGCCCGATGCGTCAGTGGGCCTCCGGCCGGCCAGCCCATGACGACGGGCGTGGAGGGTGCTTTGTCGCGCAACGGAAGCGCGATTACCGCCAGCCCTTCGTAGGACTGTGACAGCGCGGGTTGCTGAACGGTCATCGAGTAGCCGAGGCCACGTGCGACAAGCGACCGCGCGAGTTCGAAACTTCGCGCCCGGTGTGCGGGCACCATCGCCAGCTGTGCGGACTCGAACACGGCGCGGAAGTAGCGCTCGCTCGGGGGCACGTCGAGGAGGATGAAGGGCTCGTCGGCCAGCTCCTCGAGCGACAGCGACTCGCGATCGGCCAGCGGGTGGTCGCCCGGCAGGAGGATCGCGGGCTGCTGGTCGTACAAGGTCCGGAAGGTGATCGCGGGATAGATGTCCTGTTCGTAAAGGAACGCGATCTCACATCGCCCGTCGAGCAGGTAGTCCTGGATCTCGGGCAGGCTGCCCTCGACGAACCGCACCGAGACGTCGGGATGATCGTTTTCGAACGTCGCGATCGCCGCCGGCAGGTGGAAGGGCGCGATCGGGCCGTAGCAGCCGACGACCAGCGTGCCGCTCACGTCCCGGCCCAGGCCCAGGGCCTCGACGCCGAGGTCGCTCAGGGCTCCGACCACCCGCCGCGCGTCCGCGAGCACCTGCTTGCCGGCCGCGGTGAGCGAAGCACCACGCCGGGGTGACCGGATCACCAGCCGCAGGCCGAGAGCGCGTTCCACCTCGGTGAGGGCCAGCGAGATGGCGGCCTGCGAGACGTGGCAGCGCGCGGCCGCCGTCGTGAGCGAGCCCGTTTCGGCGACGGCGATCAGGTATTCGAGCTGCCGGATCGTCACGTTCGGCAGATTCATGAGCTCAGCATATAACTGGCCTCAGTTCTTCAAGCTGGACTTGGTAATCACTGGTCGGCAGTGTTGCCGGTGTGACTCAGCCGCGGAAGCACCGATACCCGTTCGTGCCGTACGCCCCGCCGCGGCTGCCCGTCGACGAGGGGCTGCGCCGGGGCGCCGAGTTCCGGCACCTCGATCGGCGGCGGTCGGTGCGCTGGTTCTCGCCCGACCCCGTGCCGGTCGAGGCGATCGAGCTCGCGGTGCGCGCGGCGAACACCGCGCCGAGCGGCGCGCACCAGCAACCGTGGACGTTCGTCGCCACACGGGATTTGGTGGTGAAACACCGGATCCGGGTGGCCGCCGAACAGGAAGAGCGACGTTTCTACCGCGAGCGGAAGATCCCCGAGTGGCGTGCCGCGCTGGCGCCGCTGGAAACGGGCGAACACAAGGAGTTCCTGGAAGTCGCGCCCTGGCTCGTGGTCGTGTTCGCGCAGAAACACCGGGTATTGCCGAACGGACAGCTGCAGAAGACCTACTACGCGTCGGAAAGCGTCGGGATCGCCTGTGGGTTCTTCATCGCCGCGCTGCACTCCATGGGGCTCACGACGTTGACGCACACGCCGAACCCGATGGCGTTCCTCGGCCGGGTGCTGCACCGCCCGGCGACCGAGCGGCCGTACATCCTCTTCCCGGTCGGTTATCCGGCCGACGACTGCGAGGTCCCGGACCTGACGCGGAAGCCGCTGTCGGAAGCGTTGGTGT
Organism: Amycolatopsis sp. NPDC049253; assembly: GCF_040678995.1. NCBI lineage: Bacteria > Bacillati > Actinomycetota > Actinomycetes > Pseudonocardiales > Pseudonocardiaceae > Amycolatopsis > Amycolatopsis sp. NPDC049253. The sequence continues at coordinate 45,641 of NZ_JBFAQX010000028.1, forward strand.
TCGTCGGCGACTGAGCCGTCAGGCCAGGGTGATCGGGTCGTCCAGGTGGACCGTGCCCGGCCGGACGACCTCGGCGTACACGCCCGCGCACGGCATGGCCTTGCCGAGCCCGGCGACGTCGACGCGGTTGCCCGCCATCACCGCCCGCACGGCTTGCGGGTTGCGCGGCAGCGTGCCGTGGGCGAGCGACGGCACGGCGCACCGCGGGGTCGGCAGGGTGACGCGCAGCCGCGCACCCGTGCCGGCCTCACCGAACTGGATTTCCTTGCCCAGCCAGTGGTTCTCGACGAACGCGTCGGTGCCGGGCGGTGTCGCGATGACGAGGTTCGGCCGGTACCGGACGGCCTCGGTGTCGAGGTGGTCCAGCGTCGCCGTGCTGATGAGGTGGATCGGGGAGTGGTCCACGAAGTTGTGGCCGGGCGTGCCCTGGCCGATCTGCAGGGTTTGCGCCGGAACCACGGCGCTCACGCCGTTGTCGAGCACGTCTTCCGGTGCCGGGCGCTCCACGGACGCGCCGTCGGGCCGGATCCCGGACACCGTGATCGCGCGGCCCAGCAGGTCCGACAGGCGCGAGCCCGCTTCGGGGTCGTCGGCGGCGAGTTTGGTGCCGTCGGGGAAGGTGATGAACACCCGGCCGTCGGTCTCGGCCGCGAGCTCCAGGAGCCGGCGCCACAGGCGTGGGTGCTTCGCCGTCGCGACGAAGCCGGTGTCGGAGTCGATCACGGCGAGCGTGCGGTCGCCGTCGAGACCGGCGGCGCCGACCCGTGCTTCGGTGACTTCCTCGCCGAGCATGGATTTCACCGGGTAACGCCGCAGCGCGACTACACGCACGTCTGCCTCCTCAGGGGTGATCGGAACCGGACACGGGATGGTGGACGGCCGAAGCGGTCGAGCAGATCAGCACCCGCGCGGCCCGGGCGGACGTGTTGTGCAGCCGATGCGTGCTGCCGGAGTCGAACCGGACGGAGTCGCCGCCGTTGAGCGCGATCTCCTCGTCGCCCAGGAGCAGCACGACGGCGCCGCTGCGGACGTGGAGCCATTCCTCGCCGGTGTGGTGCACCGCGCCGGTTCTCCTGCCGGGCGGCGGCGCGAGCCCGACCACCGCGCTGGCGGCGCGCGGCCCGCTGCCGTCACGCATGGTCGGACACCGCCCGGCGGCCGCTCACGCGCCGGCCTGGCGGGTGCGCTGGTAGTGGCGGCGGGCCTTCATGCGGTTGCCGCACACGGCCATCGAGCACCAGCGGGCGGTGTTCGGCTTGCTGTGGTCGATGAGGAACAGACGGCACTCCGGGTTCGCGCACGGCCGAAGCCGGCCGGGGCTCGCGTGGCGCAGCGTGTCCCAGGCCAGCACCGCGCGGGAGGCCGCCGCACGGCCGGACGCCGTGTCGAGGTCCCACTTGATGCCGCCGTCGTCGAAGACCGCGCGGTAGCCGAGGCCGTCGACGAAGGGGGCCAGGGCTTCCGGCTCCGCGTCTCCGCGCACGACGTCCTGCAACGCCGTGCGCACGTCGACCAGCGCGCGCCACTCCTGCGCGGACGCCGGCTGCCCGTGGGCGGCGAGCCACTCGCGGCCCAGGTCGGCGTCGGCGAGCTCGTCGTGCGGCGTCCCGTCGACCACCGGGGTGGTGTTCAGCAGGTCGAGCAGCAGCTTCTCGTCGGTCACCAGGTCAGGCTAACCGGCAAACTCGGGCTTGACAAGTTAGGTGGACCCTGTTTGAGTCCTAACCAACAAAAGATGCGTTAGGAGTTAGACGTCATGACCGCTGTTCATCACCGCTACGCGACCGTCGACGGCCGGCAGCTCTTCTACCGCGAGGCCGGGCCCGCGGACGCCCCCGTGGTCGTGCTGCTGCACGGCTTCCCGACCAGCTCGTTCATGTTCCGGAACCTGATCCCGGCGCTGGCCGACCGTTACCACGTGATCGCGCCCGACCACCTCGGTTTCGGCCTGTCCGACGCGCCTTCGGCCGGCGATTTCGACTACACCTTCGAGGCGCTGACGGACCTCACGGCCGGCCTGCTGCGCCAGCTCGGCGTCACCCGCTACGCGATCTACGTGCAGGACTACGGTGCCCCCATCGGCTGGCGCCTCGCGCTCGCGAACCCCGACGCCATCACGGCGATCATCACGCAGAACGGCAACGGTTACGACGCCGGTTTCGTCGAGGGGTTCTGGAAGGTCGTGTGGGACTACCAGGCCGAGCAGAACGCCGAAACCGAGGCCGGCATCCGCAACGCGCTCAGCCTCGACCTGACGAAGTGGCAGTACGTCACCGGCGTCCCCGACGAGACCCTCGTCAGCCCCGACACCTGGAACCACGACTTCGCCCTGCTTTCGCGCCCGGGCAACGACGAGATCCAGCTCGCGCTCTTCCGCGACTACGCCACCAACCCGCCGCTGTACCCCGCGCTGCACGAGTACCTGCGCAAGACCCAGCCGCCCGTCCTCGCGGTCTGGGGCAAGAACGACCCGATCTTCGGCCCGGACGGCGCCACCGCCTTCGCCACCGACGTGCCCAACGCCGAAATCCACCTCCTCGACGGCGGCCACTTCCTCCTGGAGAGCGCGGGAGACGAGGTCGCGGCCCACATCCGCGACTTCCTGGGCCGCGTGACGGTCGGCAACTGACGGTTCTTCGGTGCGTTGCGGGGTTTCGGACCTCCTCTTCGCGTCTCTGGTCTCCACCCCACCTCCGGCTCCTTCCGGGCCGCACCTGCCTTCGCGGCGCCATCCCCGTCGCGAAGGCAGGTCTGGCAGTGGTCGTGCTGACCGACAGCGCGGGTGCCGAGCCGCGGGCCGACGAGAGCTTCGGCACCGTGCTCAGCGGCCTCGCCGGCGTCGAGACAGCGCCGCTGCCGATGCCGCCCGCGAACCGGCCCGCATCGACATGGGCTCTCTGCGGAGAAGTCCCGGCGCACCGTGGGGACTTCCTGGACGGCATGTGTCACCCGGAGGCGGGCTACGTCGGACGGCACGTGGCTCGCCCGGACCGCGGGAACGCCGACGTCCTCATACCGCCGGAGCGGCACGGGCGGTGGCTCGCCGGCACCTTCCCGGGCCGCCTGTCACTGGGCTGGCTCGCGGCCCCGCTGTTCGTGGATTGAATACTGTTTGACTCATAACTCGCGATCCAGGGTGCGAAGTCATGCGTAAGCAACACGATGTCGCATGCCTGAAACACAAACTGTATACCGTTCGGCCCGATGAACGCGAACTCGACGGTCCAGCCGGTGCTGGACGAACGTGCCCAGGACCTGCTCGCCCGCCTCGACGCCGCCGAGCGGGCGGCCGCGCTCGCGCTGCCCAGCGACGACCCGCTCGACCCGAACCGCCGGTTCCGCACCGACGCGACGTGGCCGGAGCTGCTCGCGCAGCCCGACGTCGTCGTGCGGAACTGGGCGGCCAACGCGGACGCCCTGGCTGAGACAGCCGACCGCATCCGCAGGCACGACCCCGAGCGGGTGTTGCTCGTCGGTGCCGGGGACTCACTCGCCGTCATGATCGCCGCCCGGCCGGCGCTCGAAGCCATGCTCGGCGTGCCGTGCGAGCCGATGCAGAGCCTCGAGCTCGCCTTCTACTACGCGAACACCATCACCCCGCGGACGCTCGTCGTCGCGCTGTCCAGCTCGGGCGAGACGACCCGCACCGTGCAGGCGCTGCTGCTCGCCCAGGCGGCCGGCGCGATGACGCTCGCCCTGACCAACAAACCGGCCTCCACGCTCGCCGCCGAATCGACCGCGACCCTGTTCGTGGACGCCACCCGCGTCGGCTGGCCGACCCAGTCCTCGACCGCTCCGCTGGCGTTGCTGCTGCGCTTGGCCGGGCTCGTCGGCGGGGCCCGCGGAGCGTCCCTGCTGTCCGAATTGGACACCGTGCCGGAGCTGATGGCCACCACGATCGACCGGGCCGGCGAAGCCATCGCCGGGCAGGCCGCCGGCGAACACCACGGCCGCATGTTCCTGTTCGCCGGAGCGGGGCCCAACCACGCTTCCGCCGTGGTCGGCGCCGCCAAGGTCAAGGAGTGCACTCCCGACCACGCGGTCGCGGTCCAGCTGGAGGAGTTCCACCACTACAACTCGCAGAAGGCCGGCGAACCGCTGTGGCTGCTGGTGCCCTCGGGCCGGGCCACCGCGCGCGGTGTGGACACCGTGCACGAGGCGCACCGGCTCGGCGGGCACGTCTACGCAGTGACCACCGACGGCGAAACCTCCTACGACGGCTTGGCGCGCGCGGTGCTGCACCTGCCCGAGGTGAGTGAGGAACTCAGCCCGCTGCTCTACTTCCTGCCCGCGCAGCTGGTCGGCTACCACCTCGCCGTGCGGAAGTTCGAGGCGGCCGCCGATGAGTGACCTCGTGTGCGTCGGCAACCTGACCATCGACGAGTCGGCGCAGCCGGACGGCACGCGGACCGAAGCGCTCGGCGGTGACGCGGTTTTCGCCACGCTGGCCGCCCGTCTCGCCGGGGGCGACGCCGAGTGGCTCGCGCCGATCGGGGCCGACCTGCCTGCCGCGTTGTCCGCCCGGCTCGCCGCGGCGGGCCTGTCGCTCGACCAGCCTCGGCGTGACCTGCCGACCGTGCGCAACACCATCCACTACGCGGCCGACGGCAGCCGCTCGTGGGACCTCGTGCACGGCGAGGCGCATTTCGACCGGATGTCCGTCCACCCGGCCGACGTGCCCGGCCACGTCCTGGCCGCGCGCGGGATCCTCGTGCTGGCGATGAGCTTGCGCGCCCAGCTGTCGCTGGTGCCGTGGCTGCGTGCGCACAGCACCGCGAAGCTCTACCTGGACCTGCAGGAGGACTACCTCGCCGGGCACGAGACCGAACTGCGGGCTCTGGCCGCCGAGTGCGACGTGTTTCTGCCCAGCGAAGTCGAGGCGACCCACCTCGCCGGCACCACCGATCCGATCGCCGCCGCCCGGTCCTTCGACTGCCCGGTGGTCGTCGTGAAGCTCGCCGAGCGAGGCTGTGTCGTCCTCGAGCACGGCGTGGTCACCGAGGTGGCGGCGGAGCCCGCCGAAGCGGTGGACCCCACCGGCGCGGGAGACTCGTTCTGCGGTGCGTTCGCGGCCGTGCACCTGGCAACCGGTGATGCGGTCGCCGCCGCTCGCGCGGCCGTGCGGGTCGCCGCGCTCGCCGTCCGCGGCCCCGGCGTGACACCGCTGCTCGACGCGGTGGTGGCGCGATGAGCCGGACGATCATGGTCATCAACCCGAACACCACTCGCGCGATGACCGACACCGTCGTGGCGGCGGCGGGTGCGGTGGCCACGACAGGCACGAAGCTCGTCGGCGGCACCCCCACCGAGGGTGTGCCGTCGGTGGAGAGCCACGTCGAGGAGGTCTGGGGCGCCGTGGGCGTGCTCGACCAGGTCCGCGCCGGCGAGAAGTCCGGTGTGGACGGTTACGTCGTCGCCTGCTTCGGTGACACCGGCGTGGCGGCGGCGCGCGAGCTGGCGCGGGGTCCCGTCGTCGGGATGACCGAAGCCGCCCTGTTCACCGCCGCTCTCGTCGCACCCCGGTTCACCATCGTCACCCTGCCGCGCCGGACCCGGGAGATGTCCGAGCGCGTGCTCCGGGAGACCGGCCTGGCCCACCGCTGCACGGTCCGGGCCATCGACGTGCCGGTCGCCGACATCGCCGAAGGTTCGCTGCACGAGCTGGAAGCCGTTGCCGCGGAAGCCAGTCTCGGCCTCCAGCAGGACGCGGCCGAGGCTGTCGTGCTGGGCTGTGCGGGCCTCGCCGACCTCGTCGCGCCCCTGGAGCAACGGCTGGGTGTCCCCGTCATCGAGGGCGTGTCGGCAGCGGTGACGATGGTCGAAGGCCTGCTGGCGCAAGGGCTCGCGAAGCGGCGGCGGCCATGACCGACGTCCTGTTCACCGGCGTGCTCGTCTACGGCGCCGAAACGATCTCGACTCCGACGGACGTGCTCGTGCGCGGGCAGCGGATCGCCGCCATCGGGGACGGGCTCGTGGCCCCGCCGGGTGCGCGGGTCATCAACGGCCGCGGCCACCACCTGCTCGCGCCCGGTCTCGTCAACGCCCACTTCCACTCCCCGGCCAACCACCTCAAGGGGATGCTGCCGAGCCTGCCGCTCGAGCTGTTCATGCTCTACGAATCGCCCGCCGACGAGGCGTTGCGCCCGTCGCCGCGCGAGGCCTACCTGCGGACCATGCTGGGCGCGCTGGAGATGCTGCGCACCGGCACGACGTCGGTGCAGGACGACGCCTTCGTGATGCCCGCGCCCGAACCGGACATCATCGACGCGATCATGTCCGCCTACGCCGACGCCGGGATCCGCGCGACGGTCGCGCTGGACCAGCCGGAACTGCCGGAGGCCGACAAGCTGCCGTTCCTGGCCGAGCTCGCCGGTCCGGAACTGGCCGCGGCGATCCACGCACCCGCCCCGATGGGCCGGACCGAGCTGCTCGGGCGCTACGACCACCTGTTCCGGACCTGGCACGGAGCAGCCGACGGCCGCCTGCGCGGCGCCGTCTCGGTCTCGGCGCCGCAACGCGTCAGCCCTGAGTACTTCGCGGCGCTGGCGGAGCTGGGCGAGCGGCACGACGTGCCGATGTTCGTGCACATGCTGGAAACGAAGGTGCAACGGGTCCTGGCGACCGAGCAGCCGCGGTTCGCCGGCCGGTCGCTCGTGCGCTACACGGCGGACCTCGGGCTGCTGACCGAGCGCACGAACGTCATCCACGCCGTCTGGGTCGACGGCGCCGATCTCGACCTGATCGCCGAGGCCGGTGCGACGGTCGCCCACAACCCGGTCAGCAACCTCCGCCTCGGCAGCGGCATCATGCCCTTCCGCGAGATCCGCCGCCGCGGGATCCCGATCGGGCTCGGTGTCGACGAGGCGATCTGCAACGACGCGGTGGACATGTGGAGCGTCGTGCGCGCGGCCGGGCTCGTGCACAACGTAACCGGCCTTGACAGCGACCTGTGGCCCTCGGCCGCCGAGGTGCTCGATTGCCTGTGGTCCGGCGGGGCCCGCGCCATGGGGCAGGCCGACGAGCTCGGTGCGGTGGAGGCGGGCCGGCTCGCCGACCTCGTGCTGATCGACCTGCACGCACCGGCTTTCACGCCGCTCAACGACATCCGGGGCCAGCTCGTGTACTGCGAGTCCGGCGGCAGCGTGCGCCTCACGATGGTCGACGGGCGGGTGGTCGCCGAGGCCGGCCAGGTGTCCACTGTGGATGAAGACGCGCTGCTGGCCGAGGCGCGGGAGTTGTTCGCCGCCCGCCAGCCGGCGCTGCGGGAGGCGCACGCCGGGGCGGAGCGGTTCCGCCCCGCCTACGAGGAAATGGTGCGGCGGGCCGCACGGCGCGAGGTCGGGCTGAACCGATGGGCTGGGGGACGAGCATGAGCGACCGGTATTCCTACAAATCGATCGGCGACCGCCCGCACGGGCGCTGGCCGAACGGCCGCGGGCTCGCGGTGTACGTCGCGGTCGGCGTCGAGGACTACCGCTTCGGAGAAGGGCACGTCGAGGATCTCCTGCCGGGCGTGCCGCATCCGGACCTGGTCAACCGGTCCTGGCGGGACTACGGCAACCGGGTCGGCGTGTTCCGGCTGCTCGACCGGCTCAGCGGGCTGGGGATACCGCCGACGGTGCTGCTCAACACGATGGTCTACGACACCGCTCCGGCGGTCACCGACGCGGCTCGCGCCGCCGGGGCGGAGATCATCGGCCACGGCGTCACCAACTCCGATTCGCTCGCCGGCCTCACCGAAGAAGCCGAACGCCAGTACCTGCGCACGGTCGCGGCCCGGATCCACGCCGAGGAGGGCGAGCGCCCCGGAGGCTGGTCGAGCCCCTGGCTGACACACACCCCGCGCACCGTCGATCTCCTGGCCGGCGCGGGGTATCACTACCTGCTCGACCTGCGGCCGGACGATCAGCCGGTGTGGCTGGATTCCACGGGCGGGCCCCTGCTGGCGATTCCCTACGCGCTGGAGCTCAACGACAGCAGCACGGTCATCGGCAGACAGGCCTCGGCCGCCGAGTTCGCCGACATGATCGTCGACGAGTTCGACGAGCTGCGCGCCGCGGCCGAGGAGCGGCCGCTGGTGATGAGCATCGTCGTGCACTCGTTCATCTCCGGCGTGCCGTTCCGGCTGCGCCAGCTGACCCGGGCGCTGGCGCACCTGGCCGCGCACGGCGAGGACGTGTGGTTCACCCAGCCCCGGCACATCCACCGCGCCTTCGCGGCGATGACCCCGGATCCGCACAGCGAGGAGGCCAGCCATGCCCGGCCCTGACACCGTCGCGTCCGTTCGCGACCTGACCGTTTCCCTGCGGCGGCGCGGCGCGCGCAGCCCGGTCCTGCGCGGGATCGACCTGGACATCGCGCCCGGGGAGATCGTCGGCCTCGTCGGCGAGTCCGGGTCGGGCAAGAGCGTGCTGGCGATGACGATGCTCGGCCTGTTGCCGCGCTCGTCCCGCCCGGAGATCACCGGTTCCGTGCACGTCGCGGGCACCGACATCCTGCACGGCTCGGCCGCGCAGCTGCGGGCCGCGCGCCGCACGCGGCTGGGCGTGATCTTCCAGGACCCGATGACCTCGCTCAACCCGACGATGCGGATCGGCAAGCAGATCACCGAACTCACCGGTGACAACGGCGAGGCGATTTCGCTGTTGTCGGCGGTGGGTGTGCCCGAACCGCGCAAGCGCATGCGGGCGTTCCCCCACGAGCTTTCCGGCGGGCTGCGGCAGCGGGTGATGGCGGCGATCGCGTTGACCGGGCGGCCCCAGCTGATCGTCGCCGACGAGCCGACCACCGCGCTCGACGTCACCGTGCAGGCGCAGCTGCTCGCCCTGCTCGCGGACCTGCGCGCGCAGTTCGGGTGCAGCGTCCTGTTCATCACCCACGACCTCGCGGTCGCCGCACAGCTCACCGACCGGATCGCCGTGCTGTACCAGGGCCGAGTCGCCGAGCTCGGCCCGACGGCGCAACTACTGGACCGGCCCGCGCACCCGTACACCGCGGGCCTGCTCGGCTCGCGCCTGTCGCTCTCGACTCCGCGCCGCGACTCGCTGCCGACCCTGCCCGGCGACAGCGCGCCCGTGACCGATCGCCTGCACGGCTGCGCGTACCACACACGGTGCCCGCTCGTGCTCGACCGCTGCCGGATCGACCAGCCGCCGCTCGAACCGGCCGGGGACGGCCGGACCCGGGCGTGCTGGCGGGACACCGCCGAGGTCCACGACGTCGTCGTTCCCGCCGACGGACTGGCGGCTCCGCTCGCGCCGTCCTCGGCCGAGTCCGCGGACACCGTCATCAAGGTGCGGGACCTGGCTTGCGAGTTCCGCACCCGGTCCGGATTCGGCCCCAAGCACACCGTGCACGCGTTGCGCGGCGTGGATCTCGACGTGCGCGCGGGCGAGGCACTGTCCATCGTGGGCGAAAGCGGGTCCGGCAAGTCGACGTTGCTGCGGGTGCTCGCCGGACTGACCAACGCCACGAGCGGCACTGCGGTGCTGCGGGGCACGGCGCAGATGGTGTTCCAGGACGCCGGTTCGTCCCTCACGCCGTGGCTCACCGTCGGCGAGTTGCTGCGCGAACGGTTGCGCGGCGCCGGAGCCGGCTCCGGCGACCGGATCCGCGCGATCCTCGCCACGATGGGCCTGCCCGAAACGGTGCTCGACGCCCGCCCCGGCGAACTGTCCGGCGGGCAGCGTCAGCGCGTCGCGCTCGCCCGCGCGGTCGTCGTGCCGCCGACGGTGCTGTTGTGCGACGAACCGACCAGCGCACTGGACGCTTCGCTGGCCGCGAGCGTGCTCAACCTCATCCGCGAGATGCGCCGGGAACTGGCGATGACCGTCGTGTTCGTCACGCACGACCTCGCGGTCGCCCGGCTCATGGGCGACCGGATCGCGGTCATGGCGCAAGGGCAGCTGGTGGAGATCGGTGATGCGGACGACCTCGTCACCGCACCCACGGACCCGCGGACCCGCGCACTGCTCGACGCCGTGCCCCGGATCGACTCCACGGAGGTGCTCCGATGACCGTGCTTTCCGCGCCACGGCGCAAGTTCTCCCTCTCGATCGGGGACAGGTTCCAGCCCGCCGGCCGGGTCGGCAACGTGGTGCTCGTCGGGTTGCTGGTGCTGACGACGCTGGTCGCCGTGTTCGCCTCGGTGCTGGCGCCGGACAACCCGATCCAGCCGGTCGGCGACCTCAACCTCCCGCCGCTGTCGCCGCACCACCTGCTCGGCACGGACAACCTCGGCCGCGACCTGCTCAGCCGGACCCTGATCGGCCTGCGGGCGAGCTGGTTCTCGGCGCTCGTGGTCGTGGCGATCGGCCTGCTGTTCGGCGGCCTGCTCGGCGTTCTCGCCGGCGCGTTCGGCGGCTGGGTCGACGGCGTGCTGATGCGGTTCACGGACCTGTTCCTCGCCCTGCCCGGCGCGCTGGTGGCGATCGCGGTCAACGCCGCGCTCGGACCCGGGCTGATCCACACGCTGATCGGGGTCTGCGTGGTCTGGTGGCCCTACTACGCGCGCATCATCCGGGCAGAGGTGCGCGGGCTGGCGAGCCGGCCGCACGTGGAAGCCGCCCGGCTCGCCGGAGTGGGCCGGTTTCGCTTGGTGGTCAAGCACATCCTGCCCGGAGTGGTGCCGACCGCGATCGTCACCGCGAGCCTCGACGTCGGCAACGTCGTCGTGCTGCTGGCGGGCCTGTCCTTCCTCGGGCTCGGCCAGGCCGCGCCCGCGCCGGAGCTCGGCGCCGACGTCCAGCGCAGCCTCTACCTGGTGCTGGAGCAGTGGTGGATCCCGATCATCCCGGGGCTGGCGGTGATGCTGCTCAGCCTCGTGGCGAACCTCGGCGGCGACGCGCTGCGCAATCTCCTGGCAGGTGAGCGATGACCCGGTTCCTGCTGCGCCGCGTGGGCGCCGCCGCGGTGCTGCTGGTCGTGCTGTCCGCGCTGATCTTCGCGCTCGACCAGATCTCACCGGGTGACAAGGCACGCGCCTACGTCGGGGGCAACGCCTCCCCGGCCGCCGTCGCGGCCGCCCGCCACCAGCTCGGCCTCGACCAGCCCTGGCCACAGCAGTACCTGCGCTACCTGTGGAACGCCGTGCACGGTGACCTCGGGGCCTCGCTGCGCACGCACCGGCCGGTGACCACCGACCTCGGCCAGTTCCTGCCCGCGACCGCCGAACTGGTCCTGTTCTCCTTCGTGCTCGCGGTGCTGCTGGCCCTGCTGTTCGCGTTGTCCGGCGCGCTGCGCTGGCCCGGCACCGGTCTGTACCGCGGAGTGCTGCTGCTCGGGGCGACCGCGCCGGCGTTTCTGCTCGGCCTCGGCGGCATCGTGTTGTTCTACGGCCGGCTGCACTGGCTGCCCGAAGCCGGCCGCGGCGTCGACACCAGCTCACCCACCGGGTTCGTGCTCCTGGACAGCCTGCTCCACGGCGACGGAACCGGGTTCGTGGTGGGACTGCGGCACTTGCTGCTGCCCGGGTTGGCCCTCGCGATCGCCCCGGCGATCAGCATCGGCCGCATCTTGCGCTCGGGGCTGGAAAGCGTCTATGGCGCGGACCACGTGCGCACCGCCCGCGCCAAGGGGATTCGCGAAAGCGGTGTCCTGTGCCGGCACGTGGTGCGCAACTCGCTCGACGCCGCATTGTCGATGTCCGGCCTGCAACTCGGCTTCATGTTCGCCGGTGTGGTGATCGTGGAGGACGTGTTCGCCTGGCCCGGCGTCGGCTACTACCTCGCGCAGAGCATCCCGCAGTCGGACTTCCCGGCGATCGCCGGGGTGACGCTACTGCTCGGCGGCGTCTACATCGTCGTCAACGCAGTCGTCGATGTGCTTCAGGCCGCGGCGGACCCCCGGCTCACCGTGTGACCCCACCCTGAATGGAGAACAGCGTGCCCACTACCCAAACCGGACGCACTTGGCGTCTGCTCGCGGTGGCACTGGCCGCCGCCGCGACCGCCACCGCCTGCGCCGCGGGCGACACCGGCGCGAGCGGGGGCGCCAAGCCGCCCACCGACGGAACGCTCACCGTCGGCCTGCTCGGTGACATCGGCCAGCCGCCGGACCCGGACATCTACTACGCCAACAACGGCACGGCGATCATGATGAACGTGTACGAGGGCCTGGTCCAGTACGCGAACAACACATCCGAAGTGAAGATCGCACCGCGCCTGGCGACCTCGTGGGACGTCAGCCCCGACAAGACCGTCTACACCTTCCACCTGCGCCAGGGGGTCACCTTCCACGACGGCACGCCGTTCACCTCCGCCGCGATCGAGCCGTCGTTCAAGCGCCGGCTCGACGTCAAGGGCGGCGCGGCGTACATGGTCGAGGGCGTCAAGAGCGTGCGGACACCGGATCCCTACACCGCGATCATCACGCTGGACCAGCCCAACTCGGCGTTCCTCAGCTACCTCGCCTCGCCGTTCGGGCCGAAGATGGAATCTCCCACCGCACTGGCGAAAAACGCCGGCAGCGACCACGCGCAGAAGTACCTGGAGACCCACGACGTGGGCACCGGCCCCTACGAGCTGGCCTCGGCCGTGTCGGGCACGAAGTACGTGCTGTCCCAGTACAAGGGTTACTGGGGACCGAAATCACCGTTCACCACCGTGAACCTGCCGGTCTACAGCGACGCCGCGCCGTTGCAGCTCGCGCTGGACAACGGCGACGTCTCCGCGGTGGTCGCCGCCCTGCCGTCGTCGAGCCTTTCGCGGTACGAGAACAACCCCAACGTGAAGAACTACTTCCTGCCGACACTGCAGTCCGCGCTGCTGACCCTCAACCCCGCCAAGCCGTTTTTCAGCACCGTGCAGGCCCGGATGGCGTTCCTGAAGTCGGTGGACCAGCAGAAGCTCGTCTCGCAGGTGCTGGGCAAGAGGTCCGAAGTGGCGACCACGCTGTACGCCAAGGGAATGATCCCGGGCGGGGCCGACAAGCAGAACATCGGCTACGACCCGGCCGTGATGGCCGCCTACGCGAAGACCCTGCCGCCCGGCACCCCGATGACCATCGGCTACGCGAACGGAAACCCGAACGCGCAGAACATCGCGCAGATCCTGGCGGCCCAGCTGCAGGCGATCGGGGTCCAGGCCACCGCACAGGGCTACGACACCTCGATCGTGTTCTCGTGGCCCCAGAAGCCGACCGCCGGACCCGATGCGTTCGTCGACGGCAACAACGGTCCCGACGGCGGTGACCCGTACCTGTGGGGCCACGTGTTCTGGGACAAGTCCGGCGGCATCGACTACTTCGCCTGCGACGTGCCGCAGGTCGACGAGAAACTCAACGAGGCGCTCAAAACCGGCGACACCGCGTTGTACGTGCAGGCGGCCCAGCAGTATTCGGCCAACGGCTGCTACCTGAACCTGTCGTACAACCGGGACTGGGTCGTGGCGCAGAAGTGGCTCACCGGGGTTCCCGAGTCGCAGAACCTCGGCGCGAACGAGCTCAACTTCAGCCTGCTGGGCATCGCCCGGTAGCCCCGAGTAGGTGGTGGCGCGGTCCACCGCGCCACCGCCTCCCGGCCTCAGGCGATCCTGCGGTTGCGCGCCAGCGCGGCCATCGATTCGGCGCGGTCACGTTCGATGTGCATGTACGCCACCGATTCGGCGAGGCGCTCGTTGCCCGAGCCGATCGCGTCGAGCAGTTCCTCGTGGCCGGACAGCGCATCGAGCACGTCGAGCTCCGAGGTCAGGTAGAACAACCACATCATCCGGCCCGAGACCGAACGCATCAGCGAGGCCATCAGCGCGTTGCCGGTGAGCTTGACGATGACCTCGTGGAAGCGGGTGCTGTCCCCGGCGATCCGGTAGGGGTCCCCGGTGGTCACACCTTCCCGGGACAGATCCAGCGCTTCGCGCAGCGGCTGCGGGGAAACACCTTGAGCGATCTGCCGGGCCGCGAACCTCGCCGCGCCGACCTCCAGGCACAGCCGCAGGTCGAACAGGTCGTGTGCGGATTGGACAGTCCACTGTGTCACGACCGCGCCCCGGCGCGGCAGGGTTCGCACGAACCCGTCGACCTCCAGCAACGGGACCGCCTCGCGCAGCGGCACTCGGGAAACCTCCAGTTCTTCGGCGAGCCGCTGTTCCGCCAGCCGGCTGCCCTGCGGGTACCGGCCCCGGATGATGCCCTCGCGCAGCCGGTCGTAGATCTGGCTGGACAACGAGTCGGCTCTGCGTTCCGTCGGTTCCGGTGCCATGCTCCTCCGTTCGCGGGCGCCGAGGACAGCGCAGCACCAGTTTCGCACAGCCGAGAGGAAGAATGCGTGTCGTCGCTGTTTCAGCCTGTGTCTTCGCCGATCGCGACCACGGCGCGGCTCGCGGACCTCATGCGCGCTCGATCGAGGCTCCTCTCCGCCACGCTCGAACGCCCTCAGCGGTGATGCACTCACCCGGATGGTCCATGGAAACCCTTGCCGTGCCTGAAAGCGACGACCGCGGCGATGACGTACGCCGGTGGCTCTGTCCGACGGTACACCGGTAGGACACTGTCCACATGGGCGTCTTGTTCCCCGGGACGCACCGCAGCCGTGCGCTGAGGCCATCGTGGCCGTCGACAAGTTCCGAGGGGTCGGGAGAAGAGATATCCGCCGTCCGACAAAACGTCCGTTCAGGGAGCATTGTCCAGTTTGACGCGGGAGTTGTACTCCACGCGGCTGGCAACCGGTGTGGGACTCACCACGAGCGGGCCGGTGAGTGGGCCGGGCTTGCGAAGATCGGCTCGTGAGCACAGGACTTCTCGCCGCCGAAATACCAAGTCGTGTCGCTGCGTGGCACTCCCGCGCTCGCAGAGCGAACGGTTGTGGCCGTGACCGTGACTTGCTGATCGCGGCGGTGGCCGGGCATGGCTGAGGAGTTCCGGCTGCGGTCGGTGGCCGTCGCGGTGTACGGGCCCGCCGCGTTGTTCGGGCTGGCGGAGGGGTCGATGCTACCGGTCGTGGCGCTGAGCGCGATCGACCGCGGGGCCACGACGTCGGTGGCGGCGTTGATCGGGGCGCTGCTCGGCATCGGCTCGCTGATCACGAACATTCCGGCGGGCGTCCTCGCCACCCGGGTCGGTGAGCGCAAGTCGATGCTGGTGGCGGCCGGGGTGACGGCCGTCGGGCTCGTGCTGTGCCTGGTCGACATCGGTTCGGGGCAGGCGGCGCTGGTCGTCTACGGCGCCGGCGTGCTGCTGATCGGCGCCGCGAGCGCGGTGTACAGCCTTGCGCGCCAGTCGTACCTGACCGAAGCGGTGCCGCTGCACATGCGGGCGCGGGCGCTGTCGACGCTCGGCGGGACGATGCGCGTCGGGCTGTTCCTGGGGCCGTTCGCCGGAGCCGCGGCGATGCAGGTCTGGGGGCAGGCCGGCGCGTACTACCTGAGCCTCGTCGCGGTGCTCGCCGCCGGGATCGTGGTGTACCGCGTGCCGGATCTGGAGACGGTCGAGGAACAGCGCGTGGCCGCGGCGGCGATCACGACGTGGGGAATGGTCAAGCAGAAGTGGCGGGTGTACGCGACGCTCGGCGTCGGCATCCTGCTGCTGTCGGGGATCCGGCAGACGCGCCAGACCGTCGTTCCCCTGTGGGCGGCCCACCTCGGCCTGTCGCCCACGGTCAGCTCCGTGATCTACGGGTTCGCCGGCGCGATCGACGCTCTGGTCTTCTACCCGGCGGGCAAGGTGATGGACCGCCGCGGCCGGCGGTGGGTCGCGGTCCCTTGCACGATCGTGCTCGGCGCTTCCTTCGTCCTCATGCCGTTGACGCACGGGCCGGTGCTGCTGGCCCTCGTGGCCATGGTGATGGGACTCGGCAACGGTCTCGGTTCGGGCATCGTGATGACGCTCGGCGCCGACGTCTCGCCGACGGTCGGGCGCCCGACGCACATCGGCATCTGGAACGAGCTGGCCGACATCGGTTCCGGCCTCGGCCCGCTGCTGCTGGCCGGGGTGACCGCACTGGCCGGGCTCGGGCTGGGAATCGTCGCCAGCGGGCTGGTCGGCTTCGCGGCGGCCGGGGCGCTGTGGGCGTGGATCCCGAGAACGGCGCACCGGGTGCGAAGAGTCGCCGAGCGGACGTGAACGCCCGACGCTCAGGCGTCGAACCACTCCTCGGCGCCGTGTCTCGCCGCGCGCAGCTGTGCCGTCGCGAGAACCCACGACGGGGCGGCGAAGAAGTGCCCGTTCAGCATCAGCACGATTCCCTGGATCAGAATCAGCCACGCGACCGCGGTCATCGCGCGCAGAACCCACCGCGCACCTCCGCCGAGCGCGACGGCGCACGCCGCGAACGTCGCCGCGCCGACGACGTCGAGCACCACGCCCGCGCCCAGGAACACGCTCCACCAGCCGCTGCTGTCCCCGACTTCGGCCACGCCATAGCCCGCCGCCATCAGGGCGGCGGGGACCTGTAGCCACAACCCCCACCGCAGGACGCGGATCGTCGTTGGCTCGTCGGCTGCCACTGTCCCCACTCCATCTCAAAGTGTCGCAACGCCACCGGCATCGCCGGAAGGACGGAAAACGGGCTGACCGTGAGCGAAACCGATCAGCCCGCTGTCACCTCCGTCAGAAGCCGGGGAACACCCGGCGCAGGTCGTCGAGCGAGAGGGCGCCGTCGACGGTCACGCCGTGGTCGTACGGGGCCTTCAGCCTGCCGCTGACCAAGCGGACGAACGCTTCGGCCGGGCCGTTGAACGTGGCCGAAGGCGCTTCGAGGTGGTCCACCACGGTGACGGCCTCGTCGATCACCAGGCCTGCGTCCGGGATGGCGACAGATGCCGGCTTCCCGAGCTCGGCCGGCTTCGCGAGGAAGCCCAGCATGAAGCCGACCGGGCCGGCCAGCAGATCGACGAGGACCTCGGCCGAGGCGGCTTCCACGCCGGCGTCGGGGTCGAAGGCCACGCGCACGTCCCACGAGTGGTTGGCCACCTCGTTGAGGCGCATGCCCAGGGCGGTCAGCAGCGAGACCGGCTCGGGCAGGAAGCCGAGGTCGACGGTCAGCGACGAGCGCTGCTCGGGCGTGAAGGCTTCGACGGTCTCGAGCCAGCGGGCGTTGTGCTGCAGGAAACCTTCGGCCTGCGCGCGCGGCGCCGAAGCGTCCCAGCGGGCCCAGATCGTCGGGTTGTCTTCGGCCGCCACGGTCTCGCCGGCGGCCCGGGCGATCGGGGCGCGGCCGATCTCCGCGCCACTGCCGAGGTGTGACAGGGCTTGCGCGACGGTCCATTCGGCGGCGCCGCTGGTCGTGGCCAGCTGCTCGTCGGTGAGGGTGCGGACGAGGGCGGCGAGCATGTCGTGCTCGGTGCGCAGGGCGGTGATCGTGCGGTCCACGAGTTGGCTCATGCCACGCTCAACTCCGGAGTGGACGGCTGTGTTCCGCTGATCACCGAGCGGCGCACTCCTTTTTCCGCTCGCGGTAGGCGCGCGTCGCCATCTGGCCGCTGCACGTCGTGCTGCAGTACAGCGCGGAGGAGTTGCGCGTCTTGTCGAAGAACGCCGTGTAGCAGGTGTCGTTCTTGCACACCTTCACCCGCGGCCACGCGCCCCGCGAGGCGAGGTCGGCGACCGCGCTGAGCAGGTGCGAGAATGACCGGTCGACGCCGGTGCCCGTCGGGTGCAGCTCGCACCCGTCCGCCGTGACGACCGTGGTCGCCGGGAAGCGCACCGCGGCCCGCTGCAGGTGGGCTTCGGATTCGGCCACCATCGCCACGCCCTCGTCGCAGCCGACGTGCGCGCGCAGGATGCCCAGCAACGCGTCGCGCAGTTCGCGGGCGGTGGCCGCGTCGGCGTCCGTGGCGTCGGCGGAGTCACCCGCGACGGCGGCCTGGAACCACTTCGCGACCGCCGCGCTGTCGGTCAGCTGCTCCTCGGCCTGCTTGCCGTGCACGCGCGTGTTCACGAATCCGACCAGCAGGTTCGAACTCGAACACTCGTCGCCGGCTCGCGCGGGACCCAGCGTCACCTTCACAGCCGCCTACGACAGGTGATCAAGCCCGCCGCGCCCGACCGGGTTCTGGGCCGAGGAGTTCGCGGTGCCACACCGCATCCTGGCCGCGGCGGGCGTGGAGCTGACCATCGCGACACCGGGCGGGCGCCCCGCCCCGGCCGAGTTCGACGGGGTGCTGATCCCCGGCGGCCACGGCCCGATGCAGGACCTGGCCGTGCGGTGGCCGGCTGTTCAAGGGCCGCAAGCTCACCGCGTTCACCGACGAGGAGGAGCAGCAGGTCGGCCTCGCGCAGAACGCCCCCGTGGCTGCTGGAAGAGCGGCTTCGCCACGCCGGCGCCGAGTACTCCTCGGGTCCGGCCTGGGGTCCGTACGTGGTGGTCGACGGCAACCTGATCACCGGCCAGAACCCGGCCTCCGGTGAGCTGGCCGCCGAAGCGGTGCTGAAGGTGCTGGCCGAGCGCGGCTGAAACCGTGCGGGCAGCGCGTGCCGGCCCGCGCGCTGCCCGGGGTCTTGACAGTTCTGAGTGCACCAACGCAGAATGGCCGTAATCTGAGTCGGAGGACTCAGATTACCGGCGCCGGCTGTCCTGTGTGGACGTTGCCGGTCGTCGACGTGCCGGCGACCGCGGGAGGATCCGTGCAGGAGTCAGACTGGAAATCCGTGCTCGACACGGCGAGCACGGCCGCGCTGGAGTACCTCGGTTCGCTGCCGGACCGGCCGGTGTTCCCGGCGGCGGACCACGCGACGATCCGCGCGGCACTCGACCGGCCACCGACGGCGCAAGGGGCCGACGCCGTGCGGGTCGTCGACGAGCTCGCTCGTGATCTGGAGCCCTACGTCGCCGCGCAGGCGAGCGGGCGCTACTTCGGTTACGTCGTCGGTGGCCTGCACCCGGCGGCGCTCGGCGCGGACCTGCTGCTCTCGGCGTGGGACCAGAACGCTTCGCTGTACCCGTCGACGCCGGGCGTCGCCGTGGCCGAGGAGCTCGCGGCCGAGTGGCTGGTCGACCTGCTGGGCCTGCCCGGCGACAGCTCCGTCGGGTTCGTCACGGGCGGGCAGATGGCCACGTTCACGTGCCTCGCGGCGGCCCGGCACCAGGTGCTGCGCGACGTCGGGTGGAACGTCGAGGCCGACGGGCTCGTCGGCGCGCCGCGGATCACCGTCGTGGTGAAGTCCGGGGCGCACTCGACCGTGTTGCGGGCACTGCGGTTCCTCGGGCTCGGCGAGCGAGCGCTCGTCACCGTGGAGTGCGACGACCAGGACAACATGCGCCCCGACGCGCTGGCAAAGGTGCTGGCCGCCGTGCACGGGCCGACGATGATCGTCGTCGAATGCGGCAACGTGAACACTGGGGCCTTCGACGACTTCGCCGCCGTGGCGGACCTCGCCGACGCCCACCGCGCCGCCGGCAACCCGACGTGGGTCCACGTCGACGGCGCCGTGATGCTGCTGGCCGCCGCGGCGCCGACCATGGCGGCGCGCACCGCGGGCCTCGAGCGGCTCGACTCGTGGTCGACCGACGGGCACAAACTGCTGAACGTCTCCTACGACTGCGGAATCGCCATTTGCGCCAACGCGTCCGCGCACCGGGCGGCGATGAGCGTGCAGGCGGCGTACCTCGAGCAGGGCGAAGGCGGTCGCGACCCGATGGACTGGGGCCCCGACTTCTCCCGGCGGGCTCGTGGCGTCGGTGTCTACGCGACGTTGCGGGCGCTCGGCCGCGACGGTGTCGCCGACCTGGTCGAGCGGACCACCGGACTGGCCCGCCGCTTCGCCGGCCGGCTCGGCGCGAGCGGGCAGGCCGAGATCGTGAACGAGGTCGTGTCCAACCAGGTGCTCGTTCGCTGGCTCGCGCCCGACGGCGACCACGGCCGGCTCGCCGACGCGGTGATGGCCGGCGTTCGCGCCGAGGGCACGGCGTTCTTCAGCGGCACGACCTACCGCGGCGAGCGGCTCATGCGCATCTCGGTGTCCGACTGGGCGAGTGACGAGGCGGACGTGGACCTGGCCGTCGAAGCGCTGCTGCGCCACGCGCGGCAGGCCGGCTGAACCTCAGCGCCGGCTCTCCACGAACGCGCGCACCGACTTCAGCTGGGCTGCCAGCTCGCGTCCGTCGGGGTCGGCGCGCGCGATGGTGAGGGTGCCGAGCACGGTGGCGGTGAGCAGGTCCGCGAGCACGGCCGGGTCGGCGGTGGATTCGCCCAGCTCGCGGCCGCGTTCGAGGGCGGCCAGAAACCCCGCGCGGAGCTGCTCGCGGTAGCGCCGGGTGGCGGCGGCGACGTGCTCGTCGATCGGCTTGGCCATCGCCGTGGTGGCCAGGCAGCCGAAGCCCGCGTTCGGGCCGTCGAGCACGGATTCCAGGCGCGACAACGCTTCGAGCACGTCTTCGGCGCCGCGCTCGCCCTGGTGCAGCGGCGCGAGGACGTCCTGCATGAGCCCGAGGTACTCGTCGACGGCCTCGCGGTAGATCTCGATCTTCGTGCCGAACGAGTTGTAGAGGCTCGACGTGGACAATCCCGTCGCGGCGGCCATCTGCTGCTGGGTGACGCCGTCGAAGCCGATGTGCCAGAACAGGGTCATCAAGCTGCTCAGGGCTTCGTGGCGGTCGAAGCCGAGCGGCCGGCCCGCGCGCGGCGATTCTGAGTTCACCCACTCAGTGTTCGTCGCCGGCGGGCGGATTTCAAGCCCGCGGACCTGCGGTGGTACCCGCGAGGTATCACAGAGCGCGGAACAGGTCTTGGACGCGGCTCGCGCGCCCGGCGCACAGTCGAGGTGATCGACGACGGGAGCGAGATGAGCAGGGAACCCGGGATGGACCGCGGCGCGGTGCTGTGGTCCGAAGTGGAGAGTGGGCGCGGGTCACGGCCGCTGCTGGTGATGCTGCACGGCTGGAGCTACGACGAGATGCACCTGCACCGGTTGATCACACCGCAGCTGCCGGCGGAGGTCGTGGTCGCGTCCGTGCGGGCCCGCATTCCGGAGGCCGGCGGCTACGCGTGGTTTCCCAGCCAGGGGAACCCGATCGGTGATCCTCAGCCTCGGGTGGCCAACGCGGCGACAGTCGATGTCCTGGCGTGGCTGGAGACGCTCGACGCGCCGTCGATCGGGCTGCTCGGCTTCTCCCAGGGCGGCGCCATGGTCCACCAGCTGATGCGGCACGCGCCTGCGCGTTTCGCGTACGGCGTGAACCTGGCGGGTTTCGTCGTGCGCGACGAGCAGCCCGGCGACGACCTCCTGAGCGCCACGCGGCCGCCCGTCTTCTGGGGCCGGGGGCGGGAAGACGGGGTCATTCCGGCCGCCGCGCTCGCCCGGACGGAGCGGTGGCTGGCCTGGCACGCCACCGTCGAGAGCCACGTCTACCCCGGTCTGGGCCACGACGTGCGGGGCCGGGAGATCGAGGACATCGCGGCTTTCGTCGGCGAGCAGATCCGCTAGCCATCAAGGCTTTTCCCAAGTCACCAGTGTCGGAGGAGGCACCCATGCGTCACGATATCGAGTTCGATGCCGAAGGAGCGTTGCTGCGCGGCTGGTTCTACGAGGCCGAAGGCGTCACCGGGCCCGCGCCGTGTGTGGTCATGGCCCACGGCTGGAGCTCGACCAAGCGCATGTACCTGGACCGGTTCGCCGAGGTCTTCGCCGCCGGCGGCCTGTCGGTACTGCTGTACGACAACCGCGGCTGGGGCGGTTCGGAAGCGGCCCCGGGCCAGCCGAGGCACGAGATCGACCCGTGGGTTCAGGTCGGCGACTACCGGCACGCCATCACCCACGCGCAGAACCGGTCCGATGTGGACCCGGATCGCGTGGGCGTGTGGGGCACCAGCTTCTCGGGCGCCCACGCCTATGTCGTCGCCGCGATGGACCGGCGCGTGAAGGCCGTGGTCACGCAGGCGCCGTTCGTCAGCGGCCGCGCGACCTACGCGAACCTCGCGCGGGTCGACAACCAGGTCGTCGGGCCCGACGTGTTCACGGCCGACCGGCGAGCCCGTGCTCGCGGGGAAGCCGCCGCGACGATCCCGGTCATCGGCACCGACCCGGGGCAGCTCGTCGGGCTGCCTACGCGGGACTCGTACGAGTGGTTCACCCAGGCGCGGGCCGAGCTGGATCCCAGCTGGCCCAACGAGGTCACACTGCGCAGCCTCGACAACTTCTACTGCTACGAGCCGGCGAAGTACCTGCCGGAGGTCACGCCGACGCCGCTGCTGATGATCGTCGGCAGCGAGGACGGCCTGACGGGCGGCAACCTCGCCGCCGTCGCGTTCTCCAGTGCGGCCGAGCCGAAAGACATCGTTTTCCTGCCAGGCGGCCATTTCGACGCGTACACGGGCGAGGGCTTCAAGGTCGCTTCGCAGGCGGCGCGGGACTGGTTCGCACGCCACCTCGCCGCGCGGTGATGTCCGGAAGGTATCACAGCGAGCGGAAGAGGTCTTGGACGTACGTCCCGGCCCGGACGCACAGTTGTTCGGTATCCAGAGTAAGCAAAAGGGAGTTGTCATGAGGGTCTTCTTGACCGGCGGATCCGGCTACATCGGGCAGGCCACGATCGCCGAGCTGGTGAAGCAGGGGCACACCGTCGAGGCGCTCGCCCGCAGCGACCGTGCGGAGACGGCCGTGGTGGCGGCCGGCGCCACGGCGGTCCGCGGCGGCCTCACCGACCTGGCCGTGCTGAAGGACTCCGCGGCCCGCGCCGACGCCGTGATCCACCTGGCGCAGGCCGAATCGGGTGACGAGGACCTCGCCGCGGCCACGGCGATGCAGGACGGCGTCGGTGCCGGCACCTACGTGCACACCGGCGGCAGCTGGGTCTACGGCGACACCGACGGCGTCGTCGACGAGACCGCGCCCTGGAACCCGCCCGCCGCGGTCGCGTGGCGCAAGCCGGTGGAGGACGCCGTGCTGGCCCACGGCGGGCGCCCCGTGATCGTGCAGCCCGGCCTGCTCTACGGCGGCGACAACCGCCTGATCGACATCTTCTTCGTCCAGCCCGGCAAGAAGAACGGCGCCATCCCCTACATCGGCGACGGCACCAACCACTGGGCGCTCGTCCACATCGACGACCTCGCCCCGTTGTACGTCGCCGCCCTCTCCGCGCCCGCCGGCTCGGTCTACGTGGGCGTCGGCGGCGTCAACCCGACCGCGAAGCAGGTCGCCGAGGCGTGCGCCCACGCCGTCGGCCTCGCGGGCAAGACCACGTCGATCTCGCTGGACCAGGCACAGGCCGAGATGGGCCCGATCGCCGACGCGTTCGCCCTCGACCAGCAGCTCACGCCCGCCAAGGCCCAGCGCGAGCTGGGCTGGCAGCCGCGGCACACCGACCCGCTGGCGGTCTTGGCACAGGGCTGATCCCCGCGACCCGGCGGTGTTCTCGCTCGCCAGGACCGCCGCCGGGCTCGACGCGATCGGCTTGGCGTGGGCCGAGCGCGTCG
Organism: Amycolatopsis sp. NPDC049253; assembly: GCF_040678995.1. Lineage (NCBI taxonomy): Bacteria > Bacillati > Actinomycetota > Actinomycetes > Pseudonocardiales > Pseudonocardiaceae > Amycolatopsis > Amycolatopsis sp. NPDC049253. The sequence continues at coordinate 68,983 of NZ_JBFAQX010000028.1, forward strand.
ACGGGGATGGTGGAGGTAGGCGGGGCCGACCTCCGGCTGCGGCCGGGAGCAGGGTGTGGTCGCCGGGAAGAGCCGGCCGCCGGCCCTGCGCCACGGCGGCCGGGCTCGGGGGTGGTCGACGGCGGCCGGGGGTTGGGCGCCGTGGTGCGCACGATGGTGCGGACGCCCAGCGCCCACTGGCCGACGCCGGCCCGGGTGGAGTTCGTCCGGGCGGCTAGTCGATCGCCGGGCTGGTTCCGTTGTGCACGCGCGCGGCGCCACGATCGGCAGCGTTGCCTTCGCCGGCGGGTTTCGGTCGGCGACGAGTTTCGGGGCGGCGTTCGAGCAGCGCTCCGGGATGACACCCGGTGAGGCGCGCGAGGCCGGCGGAGGCGGCCGGTGCGGGACGGGGTTTGCGCGTTCGGAGAGCGGTTGTGCGCGAATGCGGGATCCGGGCCGCCGCCGGGCTCCTGGCTTCGGGGGAGTCACGGCGCCGCAGCCAGGGAGACCGCGCCATGCCGACCATCGACGTCAACGGGACCAACCTCGCCTGCACCGCGGCCGGACCCGAGTCCGGGACCGCGGTCGTGTCGAGCCACTCGTTGTTCTTCGACGCTGACGCCGGACCACGGCGGCGAGCACTTCGGCAAGCAGGATCCGATCGCCTACGAACGCTTCCGGGTGCCGACGCTCGTGATCGCCGGCGCCGAGGACCCCCTGCGTGAGCCCGGGTGCGCCGACGAGATCGCCGCGCGCATCCCCGACGCCGAGCTGCGCGTGTACAGCGAGTGCGGCCACCTGCCCAACATCGAGCACGCGCAGCGGTTCGTGGAAGACCTCCTGGCCTTTTTCGCGAGCCGGTACCGCAAGCCCGAGTAACCGGCCCGGCCACCCGTGAGCGCCGCCGAGCTGTCTTCGGCGGCGCTCTTCGGCGTGTCCGGGCTCGCACAGCGAGGCCGGCCCGGCGATTGACTCCCGATCTCCGCGTCTGCTCTACTGTTCAGAGATTAGTTCTGCTCTACAGAGTTTGCGGTTTGAGGAGAGTCGACGATGACGGATCAGTCCGGCACCCTGTCCGACGTGCGGCGCGGGATGATCCCGGCGCACATCTACAACGACCGGGAGATCTTCGAGCTGGAGAGGGAGCGCGTCTTCGGCCGGGCGTGGCTGTTCGTGGCCCACGAGTCGGAGATCGCCAAGCCCGGCGACTACGTCGTGCGCCGCGTGCTGGACGACTCGTTCATCGTCACGCGCGACGAGAAGGGCGAGATCCGGGCGCACTTCAACATGTGTCTGCACCGCGGGATGCAAGTCTGCCGTGCGGAGATGGGCAACGCCTCGCACTTCCGCTGCCCGTACCACGGCTGGTCCTACCGCAACGACGGCCGGATCGTCGGGCTGCCGTTCCACCAGGAGGCCTACGGCGGCGAGGCCGGGTTCAAGCGCAAGGGCCAGCGGCTGCTGCCGGCGCCCAACCTCGACACCTACAACGGGATGATCTTCATCTCGCTCGACCCCGAAGCCCCGCCGCTGGTGGACTTCCTCGGCGACTTCCGCTTCTACCTGGACTTCTACACCAAGCAGAGCCCCAGCGGCATCGAGCTGCGCGGCCCGCAGCGCTGGCGCGTGAAGGCCAACTGGAAGATCGGCGCGGAGAACTTCGCCGGCGACATGTACCACACACCGCAGACGCACACGTCGGTCGTGGAGATCGGCCTGTTCCGCGAGCCGAAGGCGGAGAAGCGCAAGGACGGCGCCACCTACTGGGCCGGCAACGGCGGCGGGACGACCTACAAGCTGCCGCCGGGCGGGTTCGACGAGCGCACGCGCTACGTCGGCTACCCGCAGGAGATGGTCGACCGCATGAAGACCACGTTCTCACAGGCCCAGCAGCAGGTGATCGGCGAGGACGGCTTCATGATCTCCGCCGCGTCGGTGTTCCCGAACCTGTCGTTCGTGCACAACTGGCCGCGCGTCGCGGATTCCGACGACGTGCTGCCGTTCATCTCGGTCCGGCAGTGGCAGCCGATCAGCGAGAACGAGACTGAGGTGCTGTCCTGGTTCGCGGTCGACGCCGAGGCGCCCGAGGAGTACAAAGCCTTGTCCTACAAGGCTTACCTGATGTGCTTCGGCTCCACCGGCATGTTCGAGCAGGACGACGTCGAGAACTGGGTCTCGCTCACCAACACCGCCGCCGGCTCGATGGCGCGGCGCCTCAAGCTCAACAGCCGGATGGGGATCCTTGAAGACGACACCGAGGTCGTCCCCGCGCTCACCCCGGAGCAGTTCCACGGCCCGGGCGTCGCGCACACCGGCTACGGCGAGTACAACCAGCGCGAACTGCTCAACCGCTGGGCCGACTACCTCGAACAGCCGACGAAATCGGCCACGGCCCTGGAGGTCGGCGCGCCGGCCGAGACCGCCGAGGCGGTGCAGGCATGACCACCGAGACGCACTCCAGCCGGTCCGCGCTCGGCGCGCACGCGTCGCGCATCCAGCGCACCGGCCGGCCGCTGCCGTTCGACGACGCCCGCCACCTCCAGGCGCACCAGTGGCTCGTCGACGAAGCGTGGCTGCTCGACGCCCAGGACTACGAGCAGTGGCTGACCACGCTCACCGAGGACATCCACTACCTGATGCCGGTGCGCGTCACCACGGCGCTGGGCGCGGGGTTCGACACCGCGCCGGGCATGGCGCACTTCGACGAGGACAAGTACTCGCTGTCGCGGCGCGTCGCGCGGTTCATGACCGAGCACGCCTGGACCGAGGACCCGCCCTCGCGCCTGCGCCACCACCTGTCCAACGTGCGCACCTTCGCGACCGAAGACGACAACCACCTCGTCGTCGAATCGGCGACGCTGCTGTTCCGCAGCCGCGGCGACGTGCTGTCCGGCTCGATCGTCTCGGCCGGCCGCGAGGACCTGCTGCGCCGCACGCCCGAGGGCTGGCAGCTCGCGCGGCGCACGATCCTCGTCGACGATTCGGTGATCCGCATGCAGAACCTGGCGATCTTCCTGTGAGCCTCTCCTGGGACGGCGAGGCCGAGGACGCCCGCGCGGCGGCCGCGGCCGCCGAGGAACACGACGAACTGGTTGCCCACACCACGGGCGAGGTGATCCGGCTCGGCAACGAGTTCGCCGAGATCCTGGTGCGGCGCGTCGACACGCGCAACGGCGCCCGACTGCTGATCGAGTCGCCGAAATCGGGCCAGTGGGTGTCGTTGTGCCCACTGGAGCTGGAGGCGCTGACCTGGCAGAACACCGAGACGTTCTCCGCCATGATCGGCCACCCCTTCGGTCCGCTCGTGGCCGCCGAATCGGCCGACTCGGGGGAGGACGCGTGACTGGCTGGCTGGAGGGCCGGCGCGCGCTGATCGTCGGCGCGGGGTCGGGCATCGGCCGGGCCGTGGTCGACGCGTTCCGCTCGGAAGGCGCCCGTGTCGCCGTGCTCGAACGCGACGCGGGTAAGGCGGCCGCCCTCGAAGCCGAGGTGCCGGACGTGCCCGTCACGGTCGGCGACGCGACCACCCGGGCGGCCAACGACACCGCCGTGGCCGCCGCCGTCGCGGCGTTCGGTGGTCTCGACGTGCTCGTCAACTGCGTCGGTGTCTTCGACTTCTACCGCAGCATCGAGGACCTCGACGCCGACGTGCTCGACGACGCGTTCGACGAGATGTTCCGCACCAACGTCAAGAGCCACCTGCACTCGGTGAAGGCCGCGCTGCCGGAGCTGAAGCGCTCGGGGCACGGCGTGGTGCTGCTGACCGAGTCGACGTCGTCGTACTACCCGGGCCGCGGCGGCGTGCTGTACCTGTCGTCGAAGTTCGCCGTGCGCGGGCTCGTCACCGCGCTCGCCCACGACCTCGCGCCGGAGATCCGCGTGAACGGCGTCGCGCCCGGCGGGACGCTGGGCACCGACCTGCGCGGCCTGCCCAGCCTCGGCACCGCCGAACGCAGCCTCGGCGACGCGCCGCGGCGGGCCGAGGAGCTCGCCGCCCGCGTGCCCCTGCACGTGGCGCTCAGCGGCGAGGACCACGCGTGGAGCTACGTGTTCCTCGCCTCCGACCGCGCCCGCGGCATCACCGGTCAGGCCGTCCACCCCGACGGCGGCATCGGCGTTTCCGCGCCCCGCAAACGATCCTGAACCCGAAACGGAAAGACCCGATGGCCAAGCTCACCGCCGACACCGACCTCTGCCAGGGCTACGGCAACTGCCTCACCACCGCCGCCGACGTCTACGACATCGACGACGACGGCAAAGTCGTCCTGCTGACCGAAACCGTCCCCGAGGCCGACCGCGCCCGCGTCGAAGCGGCCGCGCGCAGCTGCCCGGTCAAGGCGCTGGGGGTGATCGACGGATGAGCACGGTCGTGATCGTCGGCGCGTCGGTGGGCGGGGTCCGCACGGCGCAGGCGCTGCGGGCGCAGGGCCACGACGGCCGGATCGTCCTCGTCGGAGCCGAGCCGCACCTGCCCTACGACAAACCGCCGCTGTCCAAGCAGTTCCTCGCCGGTGCGTGGGACCACGACCGGCTCGCGCTGCTCACGGAGGAGGAAGCCGCCGCCGACCGCATCGAGCTGCGGCTCGGCGTCGCGGCGACGGGCCTCGACCCCGCCGCGCGCACCGTCAACCTCGCCGATGGCACGACCATCGGCTACGACACCCTGGTGGTCGCCACCGGCGCCGCCGCGCGACCGTCGCCGTGGGCCGCCGAATCCGGCGTGCACGTGCTGCGGACCCTCACCGACGGCACCGGCCTGCGCGTCGCGCTCGCCGAACCGGGCGCGCTCGTGGTCGTCGGCGGCGGGTTCATCGGCGCCGAGGTCGCGGCCACCGCCCACGCCGCCGGCCGCGCGGTCACCGTCGTCGACCCGCTGCCCGCGCCGATCGCGCGTGTGCTCGGCGACGAGGTGGGCCGGCTGGTCGGCGACGTGCACCGGCGTCACGGCGTCGAGACGCGGTTCGGCACGGGCGTCCAGGCGGTGTCCGGCCGCGTGGGCGCGCTGGAGGTCACGCTCACCGACGGGACGGTGCTGCCCGCGGGCACGGTGGTCGTCGGCATCGGCGCGGTGCCGGCGGTCGGGTGGCTCGCCGATTCGGGGCTGGAACTGGACAACGGCCTCGTCTGCGACGAGTTCTGCCACGCCACCGGGCACCCGGAGATCTTCGGCGTCGGCGACGTCGCCCGCTGGTTCCACGCCGGCCACGGCGAGCACGTGCGCGTCGAGCACTGGACCAACGCGGTCGAGCAGGCCGCGTGCGTGGCGCACAACGTCGTCCACCCGGAGGAGCCGGTGCAGTACCGGCCCACCGAGTACGCGTGGAGCGACCAGTACGACTGGAAGATCCAGATCGCCGGACGGCCGAACCGGGCGACCGGCTTCGAGCTGGCCGGCGATCCCGCCGCCGACCCGCCGCGGTTCGCGGCGCTCTACCGCGACGAAACCGGCCGGCTTTCCGCGGCCGTCACGGTGAACTGGCCGAAGCTGCTCGTCGCCGCGCGCCGGCTCATCACCGCCGGAACCCCCTACGAGGAAGGACTTTCCGTGCTGGACAAGCTGATCGCACCGGTGAGCGCGGCATGACCGAGTTCCAGCGGGAACGGCGGCTCGTGTCCGACGCCTGCCGCGTGCTCGCCGCCCGCGGGCTGGCGGAAGGGTTTCTCGGCCACGTTTCCCTGCGCATCGACGACGATCGCCTGCTCGTCCGCTGCCGCGGGAACCAGGAGCGGGGGCTGGCGTGGACGACACCCGAGGACATCCGGCTGGTCGACCTCGACGGCGGGGCCGCGGCGCCCGGCGAGCTCGACGGCTGGTCGGTCCCCAACGAGCTGCCCCTGCACACCGAGGTGCTGCGCACCGCGGCCGAGGTGAAGGCCGTGGTGCACGCGCACCCGCCTTCGGTCGTCGCGGCGGACCTGGCGGGGCTGGCGATCCGGCCCATCGTGGGCGCCTACGACATCCCCGGCGCGAAGCTCGCGGCCGGCGGTGTGCCCGTGTACGCGCGTGGCGTCCTGGTCCGCAACCGAGCGCTGGCGAAGGAGATGGTGGCGGCGATGGCCGGCCGGCCGGTCGTTCTGCTGCGGGGGCACGGCCTCACGAGCAGCGGCGGTTCGGTGCAGGAGGCGGTGCTGCGCGCGCTGTCGGTGGACACGATCGCGCGGATGGCGCTGGACGTGGTGAGTGCCGGCGGCCGGCTCGCCGACCTGCCGGCCGAGGACCTGGCGGAGCTGCCTGATCTGGGGCCGGCCTTCAACGAGGGCGTGGCCTGGCGCCACGAGCTTGCCCGGCTCGGCTAATGCAGCAGCGGCGTGGCTTCGGCGACCGTCTCCTTGAGACGTTCGCCGATCTGCCGGACCTCGGCGCGGGACAGCCGCCCGACCGGCAGCGAGACGTTCAGCGCGAGCCGTGCGGGGAGGTTCCCGGCGGGGAAGGCGACGGCGACCGACGCCACGCCTTCCTCGCTCTCCTCGCTGCTGGTCGCGTACCCGCGCCGGCGCACGCTCTCGATCTCCAGCTCCAGCTCGCCGCGCGTGCCGATGGAGTTGGGCGTGAGGGTCTCCAGCTCCTCGTCCGGGTACATCCGGTGCAGGTCCTCGGTGGACAGCTCGGCGAGCAGCGCCTTGCCGGTCGAGGTGCAGTTGGCGGGCATCGCCTGGCCGAGCCGCGAGGCCACCCGGACCGCGCGCGGGCTTTCGATGGCCTCGATGAACCGCACCGTGGTGCCGTCGAGGATCGCGAGGTGCACGGTCTCGGCGAACTCGGTGTTGAGCTTCTCGAGGAACGGCCGCAGCGTCTCGCGCACGTCGAACCGCTGCAGGATCGCGAAGGCGACGGCCGTGAGCGAGGTGCCCGGCCGGTAGGTCTTCGTGCGCGCGTCCTGCCGGATGAAGCCGCGGTACTGCAGCATCGCCAGCAGCCGGTGCGCGGTGGAGGAGGCGACACCCAGGTACTCGGCGACGTCCGTCATCCGCAGCTCGGGGCGATCCCCCAGCAGCAGGAGGATCCGAAGCGCCTTGTCGACCGAGTCGATCGGGTACTGCGGTGCGGGCGAGTGCGCGCCGGCGGGGTCGAGAGCGGGCTTCTTCATAGCAGAATCGTACGGCAAGAGGCGAACCCGGCGGGTCCCGGTGATCTCCGTGCCGCGGGCGGTCCGTGCCGGGAACCCCTGCCCGGCAGCCAAGAACTCGAAAACAACTCGGCTTTGCGAACTGCGGAAAACGCGGTCCGCAACCGTTCCGAAACGCTGGGAACGCACGGCGAACCTGTGCCTTGACCCGGTTGTCAACCTCTGTTAGACAGAGCGCACTTCTTCATCGCAGAAGACTGGTGAACCATGACCATTGCTGTTCAGTTCTCCCCACCGCCGAGACCGTCCCCGCCACGGCGCCGCCTCGGCTTCGTGTTCGCGGCTCTCGCACTCGCCACGACCGGCTGCTCCGCTTCAGCCGCTTCGGACGACTCCGCCTACACCTTGGGCCTCATCACCAGCCAGACCGGCACCGGCAGTCAGCTCGGCGTCGGCGAGCTGCAAGGTGCGCAGCTGGCGGTGGACCAGATCAACGCCCGCGGCGGCGTCAACGGCAAGCCCCTGCGGCTGCGCACCGCCGACGACCAGAGCAATCCCGCGCAAGCCGTGCTGCAGACGCGCAAAATGCTCGGCAGCGTCGACGCGCTCGTCGGGCCGTCGTTGTCCGGTCCGTGCCAGGCCGTGATCCCGCTGGCGTCCAGCGCGCAGCTGATCGACTACTGCCTTTCCCCCGGGGTGAAGCCGAAACCGGGCTCGTACCAGTGGTCGGCCAGCGCGCCGACCGACACGCTCGCCGAGCGGCTGCTGGCGTACTGGAAGAGCCAGGGCATCACCCGCGTCGGGCTCATCTACACCACCGACGCGAGCGGCCTCGACGGCGCGCACGCGATCCAGTCGGCCGCCGCGCACACGGGTGTTTCCGTGGTGGGACAGGCCAGCTACAGCCCCACCGCCGTGTCGGTGACGTCGCAGCTGCAGGCCACCACCTCGGGCACGCCGCAGGCGCTGGTGGTGTGGAGCAGCGGCGCGGCCGCGGGTGTCGCGTTCAAGGGCATCGACCAGATGGGGCTCAAGCTCCCGGTCGCGACCACCGACGGCAACCTCACGTACGCGTTCCTGCGCCGCATCGCCGACTACACGCCGGACACGCTGCTCATCCCGGCGACGCGCGACTTCTGGTGGCAGCAGCAGAACACCAGCACCCAGGTGCAGCAACTGGAACGCGGCTACCACGACGAGTTCCGCGCCCGCTACGGCGCCGACCCCGACTTCGGCCCCGGCGTCGCCTACGACGGGGTGCTGCTCGTCGCGCAGGCACTGGAGAAGGCGCACGGCAACGTCGCCGGAGCCCGTGACGCACTGGAGAGCCTGCGCGGGGTCTCGGGTGTCGTCGGCACCTATTCGTTCGCCCGGGACAACCACCGCGGGATCGGCGCCGACGACGTCGGCATCGTGCGCGCGACCGGTGGCCGGCTGACCTTCGTGGGGAGATGACGGCCATGTCCGGACTGATCCAGGTCCTCATCGGCGGCCTCGCCGACGGGGGCGTGTACGCGCTGATCGCGCTGGGCGTCTCGCTCGTCTACTCGATCAGCCGCATCATCAACCTCGCCCAGGGCGGGTTCGTGGTGCTCGCGGCGCTGCTGGCCGTGTCGATCCAGCAGTGGCTGGGGGTGCCGCCGCTGGTCACCGTGGTGATCGTGGTGCCGCTCTTCGCGGTGCTCATGGCGGTGGTGGAACGGCTGGTGATGGCGCCGGCCGCGGCCCGCGCGACGCCGGACCGGATGCTGCTGGTCACCGTCGGCCTGCTGCAGGCGATCGGCGGGCTGCTGCTGCTCGTGTGGGGCAACCTGCCGTACACGATGCAGCCCTTCAGCGGCGACACCGCGATCACGATCGGCGGCGTCCGCATCGTCTCGCAGTACCTGTGGATCATCGGCGCGCTCGTGGTGACGGTGGCCGCGCTGTGGTTCCTGGTGCAGCGCACGAGCCTCGGGCTGACGATGCGCGCGACGGCGAGCAACCCGGAAGCCGCCGCGCTGCAAGGGATCAACGTCGGGCGCATCCGGCTGATCGCGTTCAGCCTCGCCGGCGCGATGGCGGCGTTGGCCGGCACCACGGTCATCCCCGCGACGTTCCTGCAGTTCTCCACGGTGACCCCGTACGCGGTCGCCGGGTTCATCGCGGCGGTCGCGGGTGGCCTCGGCAGCACGGCCGGTGCCGTGGTCGGCGGCCTCGTGCTCGGTCTGCTGCAAGGACTTTTCAGCCGCTACACCAGCGGTGATCTCGCGCAGGTGATTGCGATGGCCGTGCTCATCGTGCTCCTGCTCGTGCGACCGACCGGGCTGCTGGGCAAGACGAGCGAGGTGCGCCGATGACCACGCAGGAACAGACCACCCCGCTCACGAGGACACCTCAGCCTCGCTCGCAACGGTCACCGCGACGGCTGATCGTCGCGACCGTCGCGGTGGTCGTCGCCCTCGTGCTGCCGTTGCTGGTCCCGGGCTGGCTGGGCCTGCTCGTGATCGCCGGGATCTTCTTCCTGATCGTGCTCGGGCTCAACCTGCTCATGGGTTACGCGGGCCAGGTCTCGTTGGGACAGACGCTGTTCATGGCGATCGGCGGCTACGGCGCGGGCCTGCTCACGCTGCGCTGGCACTGGCCGACGCTGGTGGCGATGATCGTGATGGCCGTGGTCTCCGCTGCGGTCGCGGCCGGACTGGGCACCGTGTTCCTGCGGCTGCGCGGCTACTACCTCGCGCTCGCGACGCTGGGGCTGGCCGTGATCACGGAGTCGCTCGCGTCCGGGCTCACCGGGTTCACCGGCGGGCCTTCGGGCCTCGTCGGCGTGCCGAGCCTGCGCCTGGGCACGTTCGACGTCTTCAGCGACCAGGCCAACTACTACCTGCTGCTCGTGGTGTGCGGGCTCGGCGCGTGGTTCGTCGGCAACCTGCAGCGTTCCCAGACCGGGCGGGCGCTCTCGGCCATCGCCGCCGACCCGGCGGCCGCGACGATGCTCGGCATCAACGCGGCTCGCTACAAGACCAGCGCGTTCGTGGTCTCCGCCGTCTATGCCTCGCTCGGCGGCAGCCTCTACGCGTTCTACCTGCGGTTCATCTCGCCGGAAGTGGTCGGCGTGACGGTGGCGCTGAGCATCGTGATCATGCTCGCGCTCGGCGGCGCGCGCACGATCGTCGGGCCGCTGCTGGGCGCGCTCGTGATCCAGGGGCTGCCGGAGGTGGGACAGAGCTTCGCGTCCTGGTCGCCGTTCGTGGCCGGGGTCGTGCTCATCCTCGTGATCACCTACCTGCCGCGCGGGATCTGGGGCGCGGTCAAGAAAGCGGTGCAGCGATGACCACCGAGACCCCGCTGCTGGCCGTGCACGGCCTGACCCGCCGCTTCGGCGGCGTGACCGCGGTCGACGACGTGAGCTTCACCGTCGCCCCGGGCACTGTGCGTGCGATCATCGGCCCCAACGGCGCCGGCAAGACCACGCTGCTCGACCTCATGACCGGGTTCACCGCGCCCGACGCCGGCCGTGTCGAGTTCGCCGGGCGCGACATCACCGGCGTCCGCCCGCACCGGCTGCCCACGCTCGGCCTCGCGCGCACCTTCCAGTCCGCGCGGCTGGTCGGCACGCTGACCGTGCGCGAGAACGTGATGCTCGGCGGCTACCGCTTCACCCGTGCGCGCTTCCTCTCCGACGGCCTGCGCCTGCCGCGCACCCGCCGCGAGGAGCGCGCGCTCGGCCGCCGCGCCGACGAGCTGCTGGAGTTCCTGGAGCTCGGCGCGTTCGCCGACAGCCTCGCGGGCGAGCTGCCCGCCGGCGCCCAGCGGCTGGTCGAGGTCGCCCGCGGACTCGCGGGCGGACCGACGTTGCTGCTGCTCGACGAACCGGCGGCCGGGCTCGACGACACGGAGACCGGCGAGCTCGCGGCCGCGCTGCGGGCCGTGTGCGCGGGCGGCATCTCGCTGGTGGTGATCGAGCACAACATCGAGCTGGTCATGACCGTGAGCGACCACGTCACCGTCCTCGACGCCGGGCGCGTGATCGCCGACGACGTGCCCCAGCGCGTGCAGGCCGACCCGGCCGTGATCGAGGCCTACCTGGGAGTGAAGCCATGAACCTCACCGTCCGCGGCCTCGACGCCCGCTACGGTTCCACCCGCGTGCTGCACGACGTCTCGTGCGAAGTCCCCGACGGCACGATGGTCGCGATGATCGGCGCCAACGGCGCGGGCAAGACCACGCTGCTCAAGTGCCTCGCCGGGCTGCACCGGCCGGCCGCGGGGGAGGTCACGCTGGGCGGCGAACCGGTCGCCGGGCTCGCCGCGCACGAGGTGGCCCGCCGCGGCGTGTGCCTGGTCCCGGCCGGGCGGCAGCTGTTCGGCGACCTCACCGTGGCCGAGAATCTGCAGGTCGGGCTCCACGGCACCGGGGTGCGCGGCCCGGCGGTGACCGAACGGCTGGAGCGGGTCTACGGCCTGTTCCCGATCCTGCGTGAGTTCGCCACCCGCCAGTCCGGGCTGCTCTCCGGCGGCCAGCAGCAGATGCTGGCCATCGCGCGGGCGCTCGTGCGGGAGCCGAAGGTGCTGCTGCTCGACGAACCGTCACTGGGTATCGCGCCCTTGCTGGTCACCGAGATCCTCGGGGTGCTGCAGCAGCTCGCGCGTGACGGCGTGACGATCCTGCTCGCCGAGCAGAACGCCGCCGCCGCGCTCGGCATCGCCGACCACGGCGTGGTGATGGAGAACGGCACCATCACCCGCACCGACACCGCGGCGGCCCTGCTCGCCGACGACGACGTGAGCCGCCACTACCTCGGCACCGCCCGGGACGCCGTCGCCGTGGGCCACGCCCGCGCGCTGCCCGCCGGGCTGCGCGAACCGCTGTAGCCTGCGGAAGAGTGTCCACAGAAGATGTCCAACGAGGAGTTCGGGTGAAGATCGTGCTCGTCCACGGCGGGTGGCAAGGCGGCTGGGCGTGGGATGGCGTGGCCGAACAGCTGCGTGCCGCAGGCCACGACGTGTTCGCCCCGACCCTGCGCGGCCACGAGGACGGCGCCGTCGACCGGTCCGGCGTGACGCTGACCACCATGGTCGACGACCTGATCGATCGGATCGAGCGGCACGGGTTCGACCGGTTCGTCCTGGTCGGCCACAGTGGTGGCGGACCGGTGATCCAGCTCATAGCGGAACAGCGACCCGAACGCGTCGAGCGCACCGTGTTCGTGGACGCCTGGGTGCTGGCCGACGGCGAGTGCATCAACGACCTCCTGCCGGACGAGGTCGTCGGTGAGACCACCGCGCTGGCCGGGCAGAGCACCGACAACTCCATCACCCTGCCGCCCGAAATGTTCCTGGGGGCGTTCATGCAGGATGCCGACGAGGAGCTGGCTGCGCGCGTCCTCGCGCGGCTCGTGCCGACCCCGCTGGGCTGGCTCACCGAGCCGGTCCGGCTGTCCCGGTTCTTCACCTCGGGTGTGCCCAGCAGCTACGTTTTCCTGCAGCAGGACCAGGCCGCGCCGAAGGCGATCTACGAGCGGTCCGCCGGCCGGCTGACCGACCCGCGGATCGTCGAGTGCCCCGGCAGCCACGAGGCCATGCTCACGCACCCGGCAGAGCTCGCGAAGGCGTTGCTGGAGGCCACCGCGTGAGGCACCGCACCGGTTTCCTGGCGCCGCTGTACTACGACGAGCTGAGGCCGGACCACGGCCCGGCGCGCAGTATCGTCCTCGTGCACGGCGGCAGCGTGACCGGTGCGTGCTATCTGTCCACTCCGGACGGTCGCCCCGGCTGTGCCCACGCCTTTGCCGAACACCGCTAGCGGGTGCTGGTGCCGGACTGGCCCGGCATCGGGCGCAGCACGTCGCTGCCGCCGGACGAGGTCACGGGCGAGGTCGTCTGCGCGGCGCTGGGCGCGCTGCTCGAGGCGCAGGACGAGCCGGTGGCTCTGGTCGTGCACTCGATGTCGGGGCCGTTCGGGTTCCGCCTGCCGGCCACGCTCGGAGACCGGATCGCCGCGCTGGTCGCGCTCTCGCCCGGCCTGCCCGGCGACATCCAGCCGGAGCCCGCCGTGCTGGACGAGACCGACGACGAGGTCGAGATCCAGGGCCTGGCCCTGCGGTGGCGGCTGCCGAAGCGCGGCCTGTGGTAGCCGAACGACGCCTCCGCGTGCAACTGCCCAACGGCGTGATCGACCCGGAGCGGGCGGCACAGCTCTGGGACCGTTACCTCGCCGAATGGCAGGTGGCGGACCGGGCCGGCCTGAACGTGATGATCAACGAGCACCACCAGCCCGCGACCTGCCTCGACCCGGCGGCCCCGGTGATCGCCGGCGTGCTCGCGCGCACCACCGAGCACGCCCGCATCCTGATCCTCGGCAATCCCATCGCCAACCGCAAGGACCGGTGCGCGTGGCCGAGGAGATGGCGCTGGTCGACGTGCTCAGCCGCGGCCGGCTCGAGGTCGGCTTCGCGCGCGGGGTGCCGTTGGGAGGGCCGGTTCTTCCAGCAGTGGCACGTGAACATCTGGCCGCGCGCCTACCAGCAGCCGCACCCGCCCGTGTGGGTCACGGCGATGACCGCGCCCAGCGCCGCCCGGATCGCGGACAACGGGCACGTGGTCGCGTCGTTCCTCACCGGCTTCGACGGCACGCGGAAGGTCTTCGACGCCTACCGCGACAAGTGCGCGCAGCTGGGCCGGCCGGTCCCCGGTGACGACCGCTTCGCCTACGCCGCCCTGGTCTACACCGGACAGACGGACGAGGAAGGCCTGGCCGGCGCGGAAAAGCTGATGTGGTAGGTGAAGGCCAACAAGGTGCCGTTCCACCACGTGCAGCCGCCGGGGTACACGCCGTACTTCGTGCGCGCCGCGGGCCTGGCCGGCGAACGCTCGGCCTACGACTTCAACTCCATGACGCTGCCGGACATGATCGACGGCGGCATCGTCTTCGCCGGGAGCGCCGACACCGTGCGCGGGCAGATCGAGCGGTTCTACGAGCGCGTCGGCGGGTTCGGTCACCTGCTGCTCATGGGCCAGGCCGGGTTCCTGGAGCACGAGGAGACCGTGCGCGGGATCGAGACGTTCGCCAGTGACGTCAAGCCGAAGCTCGCCGGGCTGTCGACGGCGGACGCGGGGGCGAGCCGTGGCTAGCGGGGTCGTCGGCGCGGACGAGCTGCGCCGGACCTGCGCGGCGTGGCCGACCGGCGTCGCCGTGGTGACGAGCGCGCGGCCGGACGGCACGCCGGTCGGTCTCGCGGTGAACTCGTTCACCTCGCTGTCGCTCGACCCGCCGCTGGTGGTGCTGTTCTGCGCCGCGCGGTCGTCCACGACGTGGCCGCACATCCGCACGGCCGGCCGGTTCCTGGTGCAGATGCTGGCCGCCGACCAGCACGCGGTCGCCAAGGTGTTCGCGCGTTCGGGCGGGGACAAGTTCGGCGGCCTGGCCTGGCACCGGCGCAACGGGCTGCCCCAGCTCGACGGGATCGCGGCCGTGCTGGAGTGCTCGACGGACGGCGTGTACGCCGGCGGCGACCACGAGATCGCCGTCGGCCGCGTCGAAGCCGTCGAGACGTTCGACCGGCGGCCGCTGGTGTTCCACGAAGGCGACCTGCACGCCCTGCCCCTCGCCCGGGCGAGCTGAGTCGAGGAGACGGTGTGAACTCGATCAGGTTCTGCGTCCTTCCGGTGTCCGACGTGGACACTTCGAGGGCCTTCTACGCCGCGCTCGGCTGCGTCGAGCGCGGGGTCGACGGCGACCGGTGGGCCGGGGTGTCCTCGGACCACGTCGCGCTTTCGCTGTGCGGCCCGACGGATCCGAAACGTCCGGCACAGCCCGCTTTCGCTGTGCTGGTCGACGATCTCCCGGCCGCGTTGGCGCAAGCGCTCGCGGCCGGTGGACGGGCGTTGCCGGACCCCGACGGTCACGTCCGGCTGACCGATCCGGACGGGAACCACGTGATGCTGATCGAACGGGGCACACCTTCGGGCTGAAGGTGCTCGCGCCGAAGAACAGTCCGGCCGGTGTCCGCTGTGGCTCGACCAGGCCGGAACCCCCTTATCCGACAAGGAGAACCACGATGTCGTCCGTCCTCATCACCGGTGCGTCGAAAGGCATCGGCCGCGCCATCGCGATCGAGCTGGCCGGGCGCGGGCACCGCGTGATCGCCACCGCCCGCCGCCCCGAGACGCTCGCCGACCTGCCCGTCGACCAGCGCCTGCGCCTCGACGTGACCGATCAGGAAAGCGTCGACGCGGCCATCCGCGAGGCCGGCGAGATCGACGTCGTGGTCAGCAACGCCGGGGAAAGCGTCCGCGCACCGCTGGAAAGCGTGCCGCTCGACGAGGTCGCGCGGCTGTTCGAGCTCAACACGCTGGGCGCGCTTCGCGTGGTGCAAGGAGTGCTGCCGGCCATGCGCGAGCGGGGCTCGGGCCGGCTGGTGTTCGTGTCCAGCATCCAGGGCCGGATGGTGCTGCCGATGATCGGGCCGTACGGCGCGACCAAGTGGGCGCTGGAGGCGCTCGCCGAGACGCTCGCCATCGAGACCGGCCACTTCGGCATCCGGGTGAGCCTGGTGCAGCCCGGCGCGGTCTCCTCCGGCGGCGGCGAACGCGCCAAGGTGCACCTGAAGGACGACGACCCCTATTCGCCGCTGTACCGGGAACTGCCGGTCTTGCGCGGCGAGATCGTGACGCCGGAGGCGGTGGCCGCGACGGTCGCCGACACGATCGAGCAGCCCGAACCGCCGCTGCGCGTCCCCGCCGGTGCGCCCGCGAAGCAGGTGCTGGAGGCGCGCAAGGTGGCGCCGGAGGACAAGCCGGTCCTGGCGACGCCCATCAACTGGTAGTCAGCCGGCCGGCGTGGTCCGCGCCGCCGAGATCGGTTCGAGCAGCCGCCGCGGGGTGTTGAGCGCGGCGGACACCGGGTCGACCTCGGCGCCGGTCGGCCGGAAGCCGGGGCCGGGTTCGATGCGGGTGTCGCCGACCGCGACGAGCTCGCCGCACTTCTCGCACCGGCCCTCGTGGTCGAGCAGCGCGCCGTCCGCGTCGTGGCGCAGCGCGCGCTTCACCCCGGCCGGCGAGTAGAAGTCGTCACCCCAGTTGATGAGCGAGCGGACGATCGGCCACAGCGCCACGCCCTTGTCGGTGAGGACGTACTCGACGGTGCCCGCGCTGTCGTCGCGCGTGAGCACGCCTTCGCGGACGAGGAGCTTCAGCCGGGCCGTCAGCACGGCGCGGGGGATGCCGAGCTGGGTGGCGAAGTCCCCGAAGCGGCGCACGCCGTAGAACGCGTCCCGCACGATGAGCAAGGTCCACCGCTCGCCGACGATCTCCAGGGCTCGCGCCAGGGAGCAGTTGCGTTCCGAGTAGGTGCTGGGAAGGGACATACCCGCAGTCTACTCCGCTGGTTCGCTCACTGAACCGGAGTTGTGCTACAGTCGGCTGCAGTTCATTGACTGAACTGCGTTTGCCTCTGTTGTGCAACCTCTGTCGAATCCCCGGGAGAACCAGCGATGTACCAGTTCCTCGTTTCCTTCACCGTGCAGCCGGACCACCGCGACGACTTCGTGCGCGTGGCCCGCAGGACCGGCGTCGACTCCCTGGCCAACGAGCCCGGCTCGATCCGGTTCGAGGTCATCGCGGACGAGGAGAACCCGGACGTCTTCTACCTCAACGAGGTCTACGCCGACGTCGACGCCTTCAACACCCACGCCCAAGGCCCGTACTTCGGCGCGTTCTTCGCCGAGGCGAGCACCTACGCCGAGGGCCCCGTGTGGCTCATGAAGGGCAACCTGGTCGACGACAAGGCCGCCGTCTGAGCCTGCTCTCAAGACCGGCGGAAGGGGTGGATCGGTGAACGAGGGTCAGCGCGCCGGGTTGCTCGACCTGGTGCTCGAAACCCACGGCGGCCGCGAGCGGTGGAGCACAGCCCGGACGGTCCGGGCGCACCTGCACATGGTCGGGCCCACGTGGACGGGCCTGGGCCAGGAGAAGACGTTCGCCGGCGTCGACCTGACCGTCGACGTGCACCGGCAGCGCACGGTGTTCACCGACTTCACCGGCCGCGGGCTGCGCGGGGTGTACACGCCGCAGCGCGTCACGATCGAAGACGCCGGCGGCGTCGTGCTCCAAGAACGCCGCACGCCCCGCGAGTCCTTCCCGCCGCGAGTCCGCGGCACGCGGTGGGACGCGCTGCACGCGTTGTACTTCGCGGGGTACGGCATGTGGAACTACCTCACCAACCCGTAGCTGCTGACCCTGCCCGGCGTGCTGACCGAGGAGCTCGAGCCGTGGCACGCCGGCGGCCGCGACTGGCGGCGGCTGCGCGTCACGTTCCTTCGTACCTGCACACGCACAGCACGCAGCAGACGTTCTACTACGACGAACGCGGTCTGCAGCGCCGCGTCGACTACGCGCCCTACGTGCTGGGCAACTTCCCCGCGACGCACCACACGGAGGCACACCGGCCGGTTTCGGGCCTGCTCTTCCCGACGCACCGCTACGTGCTCCCCGTCGTGGACGGCAAGCCCGCGTCCCGGCCGACCATCGTCGTCGACTTCAGCGACCTCGCCGTCGAATTCGCCGGCGAAGCACAGTCCTTCGAGGGAGGGCGAGAGTGAACACCCAGCCGTACGCGGAGAAGAAGTTCGCCGAGATCAACGGGATCCGCATGGCGTACCTCGACGAGGGCGAGGGCTCGGCCATCGTGTTCCAGCACGGCAACCCGACCTCGTCCTACCTGTGGCGCAACGTGATGCCGCACCTGGACGGCCTGGGCAGGCTGATCGCCTGCGACCTCGTCGGCATGGGCGACTCCGGCCGGCTGGAGCCCTCGGGCCCGGACCGCTACTCCTACTTCGAACAGCGCGAGTACCTGTTCGCGCTGTGGGAGCACCTCGATCTCGGTGACGAGGTCGTGTTCGTGGTGCACGACTGGGGCTCGGCGCTCGGCTTCGACTGGGCGTTCCAGCACCAGGACCGCGTCGCCGGGATCGCGTACATGGAGTCGATCGTGGCCCCGATGACGTGGGCCGACCGGCGGGAGTCGTTCCGCGGCACGTTCGAGGGGTTCCGCTCCCCCCGAGGGGAAGAAATGATCCTCGACGGCAACGCGTTCGTCGAGCAGGTGCTGCCGGGCGGGGTCCTGCGCGATCTGAGCGACGAGGAGATGGCGGTCTACCGCGCGCCCTACCTCACGCCGGGGGAGAGCCGCCGGCCCACGTTGAGCTGGCCGCGCCAGCTGCCCATCGAGGGTGAGCCGGCCGACGTGGTGGCGATCGTCGAGGAGTACGGCAAGTGGCTGGCGACCTCGGACGTGCCCAAGTTGTTCGTCAACGCCGAACCCGGCGCGATCCTGGGCTCCCGCCAGCGGGAGTTCTGCCGGGCCTGGCCCAACCAGACCGAGCTCACGGTGCCCGGCATCCACTTCGTGCAAGAGGACAGCCCGGACCTGATCGGCTCCGCGGTCGCGCAGTTCGTCCGCGGTCTGTCCCGATGAGCTCCGGCATTTCGAAAGGTGTTGCAGTGTCCCACGACGACAGGCTGTTCCTGGTCACCGGCGCGACCGGCAAGACCGGGGGCGGCGCGCTCAAACTGCTGCTCGAAGGCGGCCATCGCGTCCGGGCGATGGTGCACAGCGAGGACGGCCGCTCCCGCGCGCTGGCCGAAGCCGGTGCGGAGGTGGCCGTGGCCGACCTGCACGACCTCGACGCCATGACGAGCGCGTTGCAGGGCGTCACCGGCGCGTACTTCTGCCACCCGATCCTGCCGGGCCTCGTGGAGGCCACCGTGATCTTCGCCCAGGCCGCGACCGAGGCCGGGGTGCGCTCGGTGGTGAACATGTCGCAGATCTCCGCCCGCCGCGAGGCCGGCAGCGACGCCGCGCGCCAGCACTGGCTGTGCGAGCGGCTGCTCGACCGGACCGACCTGCTCACCACGCACATCCGGCCGACGTTCTTCGCCGAGTGGCTGAAGCTGTGGTGGGAGAAACGCGACGGCGAGGGGTACCTGCGCCTGCCGTTCGGCGAGGGACGGCACGCGCCGATCGCCTCGGCCGACCAGTCACGCGTGATCGCCGCGCTGCTCCTGCAGCCCGAGCCGCACAACCGCGCGGCGTACTCGTTGCACGGTCCGGTCGAGATGAACCACCACGAGATCGCCAAGGCCATGGCGGCCGAGCTCGGCCACCCCGTGCACTACGAGCCGATCAGCGTCGAGGAATTCTCCGCGTCGGGACTGGCGAAGGGCGCGGACGCGCACCTCGTGCAGCACCTGTCGAACGTCGCGATCGACTACCGCAACGGCGTGTTCTCCGGCACGAACGACGTCGTCGAGAAGATCGGCGGACGCCCGCCGCTGTCGGTGGCGGAGTTCGTCCGCGAGAACCGCGCCGACCTCGCGACCAGCGGGCCGCGTTTCGTCCCCGCTCCGTGACGCGGGCGGTCCGGGCGAGCGAGGAGAGTCCGTTGTCCTCCGTGGTGGGTCCGGTGAGCGCGGCAAGTCAGTCCACTCGCGACAGTCGGGGAACGCTACGCCCGCCGCGCCCGTTTGGCATCGCGGGAGATCTGTGCCTCGGTGTCTTCGACGGTGACGTCGTGGCCGGCCGCGCAGCGCACGGCGGCGAGGAGCGGTTCACCGCAGCCGGCGTGCACCAGTTCGACGCCGCCGGTCGGGCCCTCCAGAGTGGCGCCCCAGTTCATCATCGCGACCACCACGGGGAACAGCGAACGTCCCCGCTCGGTCAGCACGTACTCGTGGCGGGTGCGCGACCCGGGCTCGCGGTAGGGCTGCTGGCGCAGCAGGCCGTCGTCGACGAGCTGTTTGAGGCGCTTGGCCGCGACCGCGTCGCTCAGGCCCGTGCGCCGGGTCAGCTCGTCGAAGCGCCGGCCGCCGTAGAACGCCTCGCGCAGCAGGATCATCGCCGATCGGGTGCCGATGAGCTCCAGCGCCCGCTCGATCTTGCACCAGCCTTCGGCAGTCCACGCGTCGCGGTCGACGAACCGGCCGATGCGCGTCACCACGGGACGGTCCGCCTCGGGCTCCTGTGTGTGTGCCATGACAGTCACTGTACCTGTCTAGCTTTGACCATAGTCAGGCTGCTAGCGTGCTGGCTATGTCTTTGGAAAGCCAGCCGGTGTCCATGACCAGGCCGGAGACCGCGAGACCCGCGGCCGGAGTTCCCGCGCAGGGCCGGTGGTGGGCTCTGGCGGTGGTCTGCCTCGGCGTGATGATGGCGTTCGTCAACGTCTCCTCGATGATCTCCGCGCTGCCGGCCATCCAGTCCGACCTGCACACGTCGTCGGCCCAGCTGGTGTGGGTCAGCAGCGCGTACACACTCGCCGTGGTGAGCCTGGTGCTCACGGCGGGCACGCTGGGGGACCTGGTCGGCCGCCGCGCCGTGTTCCTCGCCGGGGTGGTCGTCTTCGCCGCGAGCAGCGCGCTGGCGTTCTCCTCCGGCAGCGCGGGCTTGCTGATCACGGCCCAGGCGCTCATGGGTGTCGGCGGCGCCGCGATCCTGCCCGCCAGCCTGTCGATCGTCAGCCACTCCTTCACCGATCCGCGCGAACGCACGAGCGCGATCAGCGTGTGGGCGAGCTGTTCCGGGCTGGGTCTCGCGATCGGCCCGCCGGTGGCGGGAATCCTGCTCGACCACTCGAGCTGGCACGCGGTGTTCCTGACCAACGTCGTACTCGGTGTCGTCGCGATCGCGCTGACGCCCGTGCTGGTCCCGGAGAGCAAGCACCCGACGCGGCGGCTCGACCCGGCCGGGGTGGGGCTGGGCACGATCGTCGTCGCGTCGGCGACCTACGCGATCATCGAGGGCGGGTCCATCGGCTACGCGGCCGCGCAGATCATCGCGGTGTACGTGGTTTTCGCGGTGTCGCTCGTGGCTTTCGTCCGCGTCGAGCTGCGCCACTACGACCCGATGCTGGACCTGCGGCTGTTCAGGAGCCCGTCGTTCGCGGCGGTCATGGGAGTCGCGACCACCACGATGTTCGGCTTCGTCGGGATCTCGCTGGTGAGCGTGCTGTACCTCGAACGCGTGCAGCGCCTGGGCGCGCTGGCCACCGGCGTGCGGATGCTGGTCATGTTCGGGACCTACATCGTGGTCAGCGCCGTGGCGGCCCGGCTCGTGCGGCGCATCGGCTTCGTCACCATGCTCACCGGCGGGCTGGTGCTCATGGGAGCCGGCGCGCTGCTCCTGCTGATGGCGGGGCCGGCGCAGGGGTTCGGGCAGGTGTGGCCCGGCCTGCTGGTCGTCGGTGTCGGTTCCGGGCTGCTGGTGGCGCCCTCGACCGCGGCCGCGGTGAACAGCGTGCCCGCGCAGCAGGCGGGCATGGCCAGCGCCGCGGTGAACATGTTCCGGCAGCTGGGCAGCGTGCTCGGCCCGAGCGTGCTGGGCACGATCGTCACGACCGAGTTCCCCCGGAACCTGTCCGACCGCCTGCTCGACGCCCGGGTGCCCGCCGGGGTGACCCGCCAGATCGTGGACGGCGCGAGCCACGGCGGCAGCACCGCCGGAGTTCCGGCCGGCCTGAAGACCACGGTGACGAACTCCGTGGCTTCCGCGTTCACCGGCGCCGTCCACCTGGGACTGCTCGTCGGCGGCATCGTCCTCGTGGCCATGGCGATTCCGACCGTGGCCTTCGTGCGGCACGCGGCCGCCCGCCGCCGCCCGGAAGGAGCACCGGCGTGACCGGTTCGTTCGCCGTCCTGGACTACCCCGCCTGGCATTCGCTGCGGGGACCGCACCGGCGGTTCGCGGTTCCGGGACAGCCGGACGGTTCTCGTGCTTTCCGGTATCGGCCGGACATCGCGCCGTTCGCCGCGGTCGAGGATCCCGACGACCCGCAATCCTGGAACGCGCTCGCCGCGTTGACGGGACCGGGTGACTCGATGGCCGTCCAGCTTTCTCCGTCCAGTGCGCACGGGGTCCGCCGTGCCACCGCGCCGACCGGATGGACCGTTGTCACCGAATTGCTGCTCACCCAGATGATTTCGACGATCGAGGAAACTCCCGGAGTGGGTGACCCGGTCGTCGAACTGACCAGTGCCGACGTCGACGAAATGCTCGCTCTTGCCAAGCTCACGAAGCCCGGCCCGTTCGCACGGGCCACCGTCGACCTCGGCGGCTACCTCGGGATCAGACGCGGCGGCCGGCTCGTCGCGATGGCCGGCCGCCGGTTCGGCCCGCCGGGCTGGGGTGAGGTGAGCGCTGTCTGCACGCACCCCGGCCACCGGGGCCAGGGACTTTCCCGCCGGCTGGTGTCCGCGGTGACGGCCGGGATCCGCCGCGACGGCAACCGGCCGTTCCTGCACGTGATGCACGAGAACAAGGTCGCCGCGCGGATCTACGAGTCGATGGGTTTCGTCCGCCGCGCCGATCTTCTGCTCACCGTGGTCCGTCCGCCGGAGTCCTGAAAGCGTCCACAGAAAAGCGCGATTGATCCTCCGAAACCGTCCTGGTGAAATGGCCAGGGCGGCCTTCGTGCTGCCTGGTTCCGGTAATTTCGCCGGCCGGAAAATACTTGATCTTTTTTCCCGGCCAATAGGACACGGCGGCCTGAAGATCACATTGGGGGATGGCAAAAAATTTCCATCCCGTAGTAGGTTGCGTTTATCAACCCACTTCCCGGCCGGGATCCCGGCCGACCACGCGCTTTCGGGGAGGAAAGTCATGACCACCACCTATCCACGCGACGCCCGGGGCCAGTACGAGCGGCGGACGGCGCAGCTGTGCGAAAACGATTCACAGGTTCGTGACGCGATTCCCCGGGCCGACGTCCACGAGGCGGCGTTCCGGCCGGGTCTTTCGCTGGCGGAAACCGTGGCCGCCGTCATGGCGGGCTACGCCGACCGGCCCGCGCTGGGCGAGCGCGCGCGGGAGACCTTCACCGATCCGGCCACGGGCCGGACCGAGGTCCGGTTGCTGCCGCGCTTCGAGACGATCAGCTACCGCGACCTCTGGGCCCGCGCGACCGCCGTCGCGAGCGAATGGCACCACGATCCGCACACGCCGCTGCGCCGGGGTGATTTCGTCGCCACCCTGGGTTTCGTGAGCTCCGACTACGTCGCGGTCGAGCTCGCCTGCATCCGGCTCGGCGCCGTCTCCGTGCCCCTGCAGGCGGGGGCCACCGCGGGCAACCTCAAGCCCATCGTCGAGGAGACCGGCGCCAAGGTGCTCGTCGCGAGCTCGGAGTACCTCGCCACGGCGGTCGACCTCGTCCTCGCAAGCCCGTCGGTGCTCCGGCTCGTGGTCTTCGACTACACCGCCGAGCTCGACGGTCACCGCGAGAGCGTCGAAGCGGCGCGAGCACGTCTTTCCGACGCCGGCAGCGACGTCGTGCTCGACGTTCTGCCCGCGGTCGTCGAACGCGGCTCCGCACTCCCGGCCGCGCCGCTCGCCTCCGCCGACCCAGAAGACCCCGCGGACGCCGATCCGCTGGCGATGCTCATCTACACCTCGGGCAGCACCGGCACGCCCAAGGGTGCCATGTACACCGAGCGCGTCTCCCGCGAGCTGTGGCGCGATTTCATGCCCGGCCGCGACAATCCCGCGATCGTGCTCGACTTCCTGCCGATGAGCCACGTCGTCGGCCAGAACGTGACGGCCAGCACGCTGGGGTGCGGCGGCACCGTTTACCTGGTGGGCAAGAGCGACCTGTCCACCCTGCTGGAGGACTACTCGCTGGTGCGCCCGACCGAGCTGCTCGTCGTGCCGCGGATCTGCGAGATGCTGTTCCAGCACTACCGCAGTGACCTCGACGGCCGCGTGGCCGCCGGCGGTTTCCGCGAGGGTCTCGACGAAGAGGTGAAGACCGAGCTGCGCGAGAAGACGCTCGGCGGCCGGATCCTCTGGGCCGGCTTCGGGTCCGCCCCGCTTTCGGCCGAGCTGACCACGTTCATGGAGTCCCTGCTGCACGTCCCGATGCACGACGGCTACGGCGCCACCGAAACCGGCGGTGTCGTCATGTTCGACGGCAGGATGTGGTCGCACCGCGTGTCCGGCTACCGGCTGCTCGACGTGCCGGAGCTCGGCTACTTCTCCACCGACCTGCCGCACCCGCGCGGTGAGCTGGTGGTCAAGGGCGGCACGCTGGTCGCCGGGTACTACCGCCGGCCGGACACCACGGCCGAGGTGTTCGACGCCGAGGGCTACTACCACACCGGCGACATCATGGCGGAGCACAGCTCGGGCGAGCTGGTGTACCTCGACCGGCGCAAGACCGTGCTCAAGCTGTCGCAGGGCGAGTTCGTCGCGGTGTCCAAACTGGAGGCCGTGTTCGCGGCGGCGCCGCTGGTCGAGCAGATCTACGTCTACGGCAGCAGCGAGCGCTCCCACCTGCTCGCGGTGATCGTGCCGACACGCGCGGCGCTCGCCGAGGGCGACCCCGCGGCCTTGAAGCGCCGGTTGAGCGATTCGCTGCAGCAGGCGGCGAAGGAGGCCGAGCTCAACTCGTACGAGATCCCGCGCGACTTCCTGGTCGAGACCGAGCCGTTCAGCACCGTCAACGGTCTGCTCACCGGGATCAAGAAGCTCCAGCGCCCGGCGTTGAAGAAGCACTACGGCGAACGCCTGGAAGTGCTGTACGCCGAGATCGCCGACCGCGAAGGCAGCGAGCTGCGGGAGCTGCGCCGGCTCGGGCGCGACCGGCCGGTGGCGGACACGGTGGCGCGGGCGGCGGAGGCGCTGCTCGGCGCGTCGGCGGCCGAGCTGGGCCCGGAGGCCCGCTTCGCCGACCTCGGTGGCGATTCCCTTTCGGCGCTGTCGTTCTCGAACCTGCTGCGCGACATCTTCGGCGTCGACGTCCCGGTCGACGTGGTGATCAGCCCGGCCAACGACCTGCGCGCGATCGCCCGGCACATCGAGCAAGCCCGGCAGCCGGGCGTGCAGCGGCCGACGTTCGCCACCGTGCACGGTGCCGAGAGCACCGTCGTCCACGCCGCCGAGCTCACGCTCGACAAGTTCATCGACGCCGAAACCCTGGCCTCGGCGAAGAACCTGCCCCGTCCCACGGGCACCGTGCGCACGGTTCTGCTGACGGGAGCCAACGGGTACCTCGGCCGCTTCCTCTGCCTCGAATGGCTGGAGCGCCTGGCCGAGACCGGCGGGAAACTCGTCTGCCTCGTGCGCGGGCGCACCGCCGAAGCGGCCTACGCGCGGCTCGAGGAAGCGTTGGACACGGGCGATCTGGCTCTGCTGCAGCACTTCCGCGCGCTGGCCGCCGACCACCTGGAGGTGCTGGCCGGCGACATCGGCTCGGCCGACCTCGGTCTCGAGGAACCGGCGTGGCAGGCGCTCGCCGACACCGTCGACCTCATCGTGCACCCGGCCGCGCTGGTCAACCACGTGCTGCCCTACGACCAGCTCTTCGGCCCCAACGTGGTGGGCACCGCGGAGCTGATCCGGCTCGCGATCACCACGCGGATCAAGCCGATCACCTACCTCTCCACCTTCGCCGTGGCCGCGCAGGCCGCTTCGGGTGACGAAGTGTCGGACATCCGCGAGACGAGTCCGTCGAGGACACTCGACGACAGCTACGCCAACGGCTACGGCACCAGCAAGTGGGCGGGAGAGGTGCTGCTGCGCGAAGCGAGCGACGCGGTGGACCTGCCGGTGACCACGTTCCGTTCGGACCTGATCCTGGCGCACAGCCGCTACGCCGGGCAACTGAACGTGCCCGACATGTTCACGCGCCTGGTGCTGAGCCTGATCATCACGGGCATCGCGCCGCGATCGTTCTACAGTGGACCGGGGCCGGCGCACTTCGACGGGCTGCCCGTGGACTTCACCGCCGAGGCGATCGCGGCGCTCGGCCTGGAGACCGAGGGCTACCGGACCTACAACGTGCTCAACTCGCACGAGGACGGCATCTCGCTCGACACCTGTGTGGACTGGCTCGTTGCCGCCGGCTACCGGATCAGCCGCGTCGAGGACTACCACACGTGGTTCGAGCGGTTCGAGACGGCGATCCGTGCGTTGCCGGAGAAGCAGAAGCAGTACTCGCTCCTGCCGTTGCTGCACGCGTATGCGGAGCCGGAGGAACCCGTTGCGGGGGCGGTCATTCCGGCGGACCGCTTCCGCGCGGCCGTCCGGAAGGCCCGCGTGGGTGCGGACGCGGACATCCCGCACGTGACGGCCGAGCTCATCGAAAAGTACGCCTCGGACCTCGCCGGCCTCGGCCTGATCTGACCTTCCGATGCCCCGCTGGCTTTGCTTTTAATTAGTCAGATTCTGACGGGAGAAATCCGTGAAAACCAAGTACACCGTGGAAAACTACGAGTACATCAGCGACAAGACCTACGAGGAAGTGGTGGCGGAGCTCGACGCCGTGCTCGGCGACGTCGAACGCGGCAGGTTCAACGACATCCTCGCCGCGGCGGAGACCGTCGAGGAGTGGCAGGCGGAGATCACCAAGCAGCTCGGCCCGAGCGGGATGCTGCGCTTCTTCGAGGTGGACCACGGCCGCTGGATGGGCTTCTACGGGCACCGGGTGAAAGCCAAGAAGTACGTCTACGGCAACCCGCTCATCGCCGAGACCATGATGCGCTACGACACGCGTTTCGGCCTGGAGGCGCCGAACCAGATCATGGTCTACGAAGACGCCGACGGCCGCGCCCGCGTGACCTACGACCTGCCGTCGTCGATCTTCAACTTCATCGGTAACGAAGAGCTGACCCGCACCGCCTACGGCCTGGACGCCAAAGTGGCCGAGTTCGTCGAGAAGCTCACCGGCACCACCGCCTGAAGCCGTGGTGAAGGATGCCGGCGCGCGAGAGTGCGTGCCGGCATCCTGTGCCCGGGGTGTTACTCGTTCGGGTCCCAGCCGACGAGCAGGTCGAACTGACGCCGGTCGCCCTCGAGTTTCAGGGAGTCCAGGGGATGGCGGTTGTAGCAGGTCAGGACCAGCTCGTGTGCGGTGCCCCGGACGGCGGCGTCGGCGGGCACCCCGTCGGGCCGGGACAGCCGTACTCCGCCGGCCGAGAGCGAGAGGCGCCAGGAGCGCCCCTCGGTGGCGTGGAAATCGATGACGGCGGGCTCATGGGGCCAGGCGCTCGTCGACGTGCAACAGGTGGACAGGAACTCTTCCGCACCGTCGAGCGCGACGTCGTCCGGCAGCGGCTGCGGGGCGCCGACGGTGAGCTGAGCGTCGTAGGTGTGCACCGAGATCTCGTGGAGCTGGTGGCGGGCGACGGCACCACACGTCCGCGGCGACTGCGACGTACCCCACCACGTCCAGCACGCGCGATCCGGACCGGCCTCGCGCAGTGCGGCCAGCAGCTGCTCCGTCGATGCGGCGAGCCAGGCCACCAGGGCCGCGCGTTCGCGAGACCCGGGCAAGGCGCCCTCGGCCGCGGACTTGGCTGTGGCCTCCGGCCCGGCGGCGATCGTGGCCGCCCAGGCGCGGCGCCCCTCACCGAGGTGCCGCACGAGGTCGAACAGTGTCCACTCGGGGCAGGTCGGCACTTGCGCGTCGAGGCTCGGCACGGAGGCGATCACCGCGCGGAACGCGGCCGAGCGTTCGTCGATCAGCCGCAGCAGGTCGGGAAACCCCGGGGTGTTGTGCACGCAGGCTGTCTACCACGGTGCCGCGGTGGCGGGACAGCGGTTTCCCGACCCCCGGGTCAGAGGTAGCTGTCGTAGTCCGGCTGCCCGGCCCAGAAGTAGTCGGGGCCGAGCTCCTGGCCGAGCCGTGCCTTGATGTGCGAGTAGATCGCCACGGCCGAGGACCAGGGGCGTGAGCACGCGAGGACCTCGGCCAGCCCGTCCTCGTCGAAGCGCATCACGGACGCGATCGAGACGGGCTTGCCCTGGATGTCGCCGGTGAAGTAGCCGATGCGGTGGTTGCCGCGGTCCAGGCTGAGCTCGCTCCAGGCCCGCGCGCCGTAGACGGAGCTCGCGTGGCCGAGGACGCGGCTCGCCAGCGGTTCGGGGGCGACGCTCTTGCGCAGGATCGGGCTGTGGAAGCTGAGCGCAGGGCTGTACTTGTGGTTCGGTTTGGCCGAGTACTCACCGGGGTCCGGCGGGAGCCACGGCACGGTCCACGCCTCGGCTGGCAGGTCGTCGAACACCGCCTTCGCGCGGTTTCGCAGCGTGGTGAAGGGCTGGGTGCTGTTGAAGAAGCTCTTGACCGTGGTCAGGCGCCCGGTTTCGTCGGTGGTGGCCAGGAGGATCTGCCGGATGGGCTCGCCCTCGACCGCGCCGGCGCGCATCAGGCCCTCGGCGCGTTCGCCGGTGAACCGCTCGGTGATCTCGGCGTTCTCGACGCCGGCCGTTTCCGCGGCGAGCAGGGCCGCGGCCTGCTCGCCCGACAGTCCCGGCCAGTCGGTGACCGCGCTGTCGAACACCGCGCCGGGCGCGGCCGCGGACAGCACCGCCGCCGCCGTGAGACCCGATTCGACCAGGCTCGCGAGCGAGGGCGGCACCGTCAGCTCTCGTCCACCAGCGCGCGGAACTGTTCGACCACGCCGGCCCGCTCGTCCCGGGTCGCGCCGGCGGGGGTGATGGTGAGCGTGGTGACCCCGGCTTCCCGGTACGCGGCGATGCGCTCGCGGACGTGGCTTTCGGGGCCGATCAGCGAGATCGAACGGAGCAGCTCTTCGGGGACCGCCGCTTCCGCTTCCTGCTTCTTGCCGGCCAGGTAGAGGTCCTGGATCTTCTCCGCCTCGGCCTCGAAGCCGTAGCGGCGCACGAGGTCGTTGTAGAAGTTGCGGCCCTTCGCGCCCATGCCACCGATGTACAGCGCGAGCGTCGGGCGCATCGCCTCCAGTATCGGCTGGGGTTCGTCGGTGACGCGGAAGACCGCCTGGGCTTCGATCTGCAGCGGGGCCAGGTCGTCGGCGCGCTTCGCCGCGCCGTCGGCCAGCGACTGGCCCCAGACGTCCTTCGCCTTCTCCGGCAGGAAGAAGAACGGCTGCCAGATGTCGGCGAGCTCCGCGGTCATGGCGACGTTCTTGGGCCCGATGGAGGCGATCAGGATCGGGATCCGGCTGCGCACCGGCGTGTTGACCAGCTTGAGCGGCTTGCCGAGGCCGGTGCCTTCGTCCTCGGGCAGCGGGATGCGGTAGTGCTTGCCCTGGTGCACGACGCGTTCGCGCCGCCAGACCTGGCGGCAGATCTCGACGACCTCGCGGGTCCGGCCGAGCGGCGCGTGGTAGGGCACGCCGTGGAACCCCTCGATCACCTGCGGTCCCGAAGCGCCGAGGCCGAGGATGAACCGGCCCTCGCTCACGTGGTCCAGGCCCGCGGCGGTCATCGCGACCAGCGAAGGGGTGCGCGTGTAGATCGGCAGGATCGCCGAGCCGATGCGGATGGTGCTCGTGAGCGCGGCGAGCGCGCCGAGCTGGCTCACCGCGTCGAACGTGTACACCTCGGCCACGTAGGCGATGTCCGCGCCGGCGCGTTCGTACGCGACGACGTCGCCGGCCAGGTCGCGGAAGCTGCCTTTCGCGCTGTACTCGTTGTAGATGCCGACAAGCACGGTCCCGCCTGCTTTCCTTCTCCGGTGAAGTTGCTGCGTCCTCTCAGAGTTGCGCAATGCAACTCACTCGTCAACCGCCGATGTGACTTGAGTTCGATCGGTGCGGCTCCGGGGTGATCGTCCCGTAGACTACACCTGACTGTGCAAAAGCCTAGCCAGACGGTGGGCATTTTTTCCGAAGGAGCACGTGCATGAAGCCAGCCCTCAACCGGCGCGTCGCGGTGACCGGGATCGGTGTCGTGTCGCCGGCCGGCATCGGCGTGAAGGAGTTCTGGGACGGGCTGTCGCGTCCGGCCGCCGCGGCCAACGTGCGGCGGCTCAGTGGCTTCGACCCGCGGCGCTGGATGTCGCACAAGGTGGCGCGCACGGCGGACCTCGCGACGCAGATGGCGGTCGCGGCCGCCGACGAGGCGCTGGCAGACGCGGGGCTGCTGACCGGCGAGATCGAGCCGACGGTGACCGTGCCGGACGCCGAACGCGCCGCCGTCTCGCTCGGCACGGGCATCGGAGGCGTGTCCACTCTGGAGTCGCAGGCCGGGGTCCTGGCCGCACAGGGCGAGCGGAGGGTGTCGCCGCACACCGTGCCCATGACGATGCCGAACGCGGGCGCCGCCGCGCTCAGCATCCGCTACGGCTTCCAGGGCAGCGCGTCGGTGATCACCACGGCCTGCGCGGCCGGCACCGACGCGATCGCCGCGGGCGCCAAGCTCATCGCCTCGGGTGCCGCCGATCTCGTGCTCGCGGGCGGCAGCGACTCGAGCCTCACGCCCGTGTGCGTGGCCGGGTTCACCAACATGCGCGCGCTGAGCCGCAGCGGGATCTCACGTCCGTTCGATGTGGACAGAGACGGCCTCGCCGCGTCGGAGGCGGCCGGCATCCTCGTGCTCGAACCGCTGGAGCTGGCTCTCGAACGAGGCGCGAGCATCTACCTGACCATCGACGGCACCGCTTCGACCGCCGACGCCTACCACGTCACCGCGCCCGCCCCGAACGGCGCCGGCGCCGAGCGCTGCATGCGGATGGCGATCGAGGACGCCGGCTACACGCCGCAGGACATCACCCACATCAACGCCCACGGCACCTCGACCGCGCTCAACGACGCCGCCGAGGCCCACGCCATCCGCCGCGTCTTCGGCGCCTCGCGGCCGCTGGTGACCAGCATCAAGGGCGCCACCGGGCACTCGTTCGGCTCGGCCGGCGCGGTGGAGGCCGTCGCCGTGGCGCTGACGATGGCGCACGAGCTGGTCCCACCGACGCTCGGACTGTCCACACAGGACCCTGCGCTGGACATCGACGTGCCCCGCGAACCGACGCCGTGGACGCCGGGGCCCGTGCTCTCCAACAGCTTCGGCTTCGGCGGGCACAACGGCAGCCTCGTGTTCTCGCCGCTCGCGTGACCAGTGCGCGGGCCGACGGAACGCAAGGACGCGCGCGGACGTGCTCTGCCGGACGTCGCCGTCCTGGTTCTCCGTCTTGTACGACATCAGCACGGTGGCACGCGACGGCCGCGACCGCGAGAAGGTGAGTTTGTCGATCTGTCCTTCGACGTGCAGCACGTCACCCGCGCGCGCCGCCGACGGCCACGCCAGGTCGATGGCCGCCCCGACGATCCCCGTGGCGAGCGGCAGCGCGGAGGTGACCAGCAGGCGCATGGTGATCGCGGCGGTGTGCCAGCCGCTCGCGACCAGCCCGTCGAAGAACGTGCCGCGCGCGCCGGTGTCGTCGAGGTGGTAGAGCTGCGGGTCGAACGTCGTCGCGAAGGTGATGATCTGCTCTTCGGTCACGAGGAAGGTCGAGGACCGGAACGGCATCCCCTCGTGCAGGTCGTCGGCCCACAGCCCGGCGGCGTTCACGGGTTTCGGAATGAGGTCGCTGTCCATCGTGGCGGTGTCCCTTCGCGTGCTGCGGGGGACGTTAGGCCGCGAAAGGCGTGACGCGTATGACGGCAGTCGTGCGCGCGCCGAACGAAAGTCACATCACTCGACAGGAGGACCACTGTGGCCAGTGGATACACCACGGACGAGGTGATCGCCGCCGTCACCGAGCTGCTGGACCGCTTCGATCCCGACCGACTCGTCTCGATGCCGCGCGACGACTTCGTGCTGAAGTTCCGCGACTCCCTGCCCTACGGTGGCGAGTACCTCGGCGCCGAGGGCGTCGAACGGTTCATGGCCCAGATCCGGGCGACGGGCGGCTACTACGACTCGTTCACCCCGCGCCTCAAGCGCGTTCTCGTCGCCGACGACCACCTCGTCGCACCGATCGTCATCACGTCGCGGGGCAAGAAGACCGGCGAGACGACCGTGTTCGAGAACCTCTGGCTGTTCGAAACCCGCGACGGCAACTTCGTGCGCGCCCAGGTCTGCGCCGACACCGCCGCGGCCAACCGCACCACCGGCTGACCACGGCGTGCGTGCCGGGTCGGCGGAAGACGGCGGCGTGCTCGGTGACGTAGTCGTGCAGGGTGATCGGGGTGTGGCCGGTGATGCGCCGGAACGCGTCGGTGTCGGTGAATTTCGTGTTGCCCCGCTCCAGTCCCTCGGCCACGGCGTGGCCGCACGCCGCGATGTGGCGCGACATGTCGGCGTTGAGCAGGCCCGCCCGCGTCGAGGCGGCCAGGTCGATTAGTTCCTTCTCCCAGGCTTCTCGGTTGACCGGCTCGAAGCGGACCGACCGGCCAAGCACGTCGCTGAACACCTTGGCGGCCTGGTGGAAGTCGAAGACTCCGGGCCGGGCAGGTAGCGCACCGGCGCGTCGGCGAACAGCTTCGGGCGCAGCAGGGCCGCCACGCAGAACTCCGCGGCGTCCAGCGCGTTCAGCCAGCTCACCGGCTGTTCGGCGAAGCAGTTGCGGATCACGCTCTCGTGGCGCACCGACTGCGTGGACAACAACGGCAGGTTCTCGTGGAACACCGCGGCCATGCGCAGGATCGTCACATCCAGCCCGGCCCACTGCAGGATCTCCTCCGACAGCCACTGGCCCCGGCCGAGGTGGCTCGGATGCATGCGCGTCGACGGTCCCATTGACATCACGACGGTGCGCGGGTTTCCGCCCCGTTTCACGCACCGCCTCCGCGTAGTTCGCCGCCTGAACGATTCCCGCGTCGACCGGGTAGGTGAGGTACGCCTGCGCCACCCCGTCCAGCGCCGGCACGAGGGTCCGGTAGTCGTTCAGGTCGCCGACCACCACCTCGACCCCGAGCGCGGCCACCCGTTCGGACCGCTCGTCGTGCCGGCGGACCAAGGCCCGCGCCGGAATCCCGCTCTCCAGCAACCGTCGCACGACGTGCGCGCCGGTGCCGCCGTGCCGCCCGGTCGCGCCCGTGACCAAGTGCGTGTCCGAACTCATCCCTGTTCTCCGTTCTGACTTCGCCCCAGCGGGGGACTGTCACCACGGTCCCAGTATGGGTTGGAAAAGACAACCCGTTGCTGTGCCGAGGATCCGACATCCGTCCGAAGAGGACACCGCGCGAGCTGACCGGCCGCGGTAGCGCAGACCGGCTGCCGCGGCGGACCTCGGTGGACAGTGCGGTGCACCGCGTCGCGGCCCAGGCCTGCTCGGCCGGCCCCGGCGATTGCCGGCGCGGCGCAGCCCGCCGTGAACGAGGTCGCCACAGGCGGGACAGACACGCCCGGGGATCGGTGACAGGATGGCCTGGTGGACGTGCGCAGCAGGAACAACGTGACCGTGACCGACCGGGAGGACGGGCCCACGGTGCTGCTCGCGCACGGGTTCGGGTGCGACCAGAACCTGTGGCGGCTCGTCGTGCCGGCGCTGGCCGAGCGGTTCCGCGTGGTGCTGTTCGACTACGTCGGCTCGGGAAAGTCGGACCTGTCGGCGTGGTCGGAGCCGCGGTACTCGCGGCTGGAGGGGTACGCGCAGGACGTGCTCGACGTCTGCGCGGAGCTCGAGCTGCGTGACGTGGTGCTGGTCGGGCACTCGGTGAGCGCGATGGTCGCGGTGCTGGCCGCCAACCGCGAGCCGGCTCGCTTCGCGAAGCTGGTGCTGCTGACGCCGTCACCCCGGTACCTCGACGACGGGGACTACCGCGGCGGGTTCAGCCGCGCCGACATCGACGAGCTGCTCGACTCGCTCGACGCGAACTACCTCGGCTGGTCGGGCGCGATGGCGCCGGTGATCATGGGCAACCCGGAGCGGCCCGAGCTCGGCGAGGAGCTCAAGGACAGCTTCTGCCGCACCGACCCGGCGATCGCCCGGGTCTTCGCGCAGGCCACGTTCCTGTCCGACAACCGCGCGGACCTGCCGAAGGTCGCCGTGCCCACGGCGGTGCTGCAGTGCACCCAGGACGCCATCGCGCCGCCCGAGGTCGGGCGCTACGTCCACGAGCGGATCGCGGGCAGTGTGCTGGTGACTCTCGACGCGACCGGCCACTGCCCGCAGCTGAGCGCACCCGAGGCGACCGCCGCCGCGATCACGGCGTTCGCGGCCGGCTGATGATGGGCGAGACCGGCGACGCCGGCGGCGGGTCGGCGGGAGAGCACCCCGAGGCGCTGGCCGCGTCCTTCTCCGCCCTGCTGGAGGACAGCGCCGAGGACCTCTACGAGCACGCGCCGTGCGGCTACCTGTCCACGTTGATGGACGGCACGATCGCCAAGGTCAACACCACGCTGCTCGGCTGGCTCGGCTACCGGCGCGAGGAGCTGGTGGGGCGGCGCCGGTTCACCGATCTGCTCACTGTCGGTGGCCGGCTGTACCACGAGACGCACTTCGCGCCGTCGCTGCGGATGCACGGCGAGTTCGGCGGCATCGCCCTCGAGCTGAAGGGCGCCGACGGGACGCGGTTGCCGGTGCTGGTCACGTCCACGGTGAAAACCGGTTCCGGCGGCGAAGGCCAGCTGATCCGCACCACGGTCTTCGACGCGCGTGACCGCCGTGCCTACGAGCAGGAGCTGCTGCGGGCCCGCCAGGAGGCCGAGTGCGAGCGCGACCGCGTGCATCGCCTGGCCACGACGCTGCAGCGGACGTTGCTGCCGCCGGTGCTGCCCGCCGTACCGGGGATGGACGTCGCCGCGTACTACCACCCCGCCTCGGCCGACGAGGTCGGTGGCGACTTCTACGACCTGTTCCCGCTGACCGGTGACACCTGGGGGTTCTTCCTCGGCGATGTGTCGGGCAAGGGCGCGGAGGCCGCCGCGGTTACCTCGCTGGCCCGCTACACCCTGCGCGCGGCCGCGGTCTACGACCCGGATCCGGTCACGGTGCTGGGCAACCTCAACACCGTGCTCAACCACGAGTACCACAGCACCGACCCGCGGTACTGCACCGTCGTCCACGGCCTGCTCGTGCCCGACGCCGGTGGCGCCACCGTCACCCTGGCCGGGGGCGGGCACCCGCCCGCGCTGCTGATCCGCCACGACGGCGCGGCCGAGCTGCTCGACACCCCCGGTGGCCAGCTGGTCGGCGCGCTGCCCGACGCGCGATTCGCCGCCGTCCGGCGCCACCTCGGGCCCGGGGACACACTGGTGCTGTACTCCGACGGCCTGACCGAAGCGCGCACGCGGGGCCGCGTGCGCTACAGCGAGGAGCAGCTGCGCGACTTCGCCTCGACCTTGGCCCCGGCCACGGCGACGACGGTGGTGGCCGCGATCTCCGACCTGCTCGCCGGCTTCGCCGACGGCGTCGACGACGACACCGCCCTGCTCGCCCTGAGCATTCCGCACACCGGAGACGAGGAGCAGTGACCATCGAGTTCACCGTCACCACCCGCGACACCGCGTCGGGCCCCGTGCTCGAGCTCAGCGGAGAGCTCGACGCCGCCACCGCGCCCGACGCCCTCGAAGCGATCCGGCTCCTCGCCCCGTCGGCCGGTCAGCAGCTGCTCGTCGACCTGAGCGGCTTGGAGTTCTGCGATTCCAGCGGCGTCTCGGCCCTGATCGCCGCTCGCAACGTGGCTGTCGCGGCGGGCGCGGCGATCGCGTTGGCCGCGGTGCCCGGCCACCTGGCCCGCACGCTCGGCCTCATCGGGCTGGCCGAGCTTTTCAAGAGCTATCCCACCACCGAAGACGCCCGGAAGGCATGGGGGTCAAGCGCTTCCGGTCCGTGACCGCGGGGCAGGCCCGTCCCGCGCGGCTCGCCGCGGCATCGGTGGCTGTGCGGAGCGGCGGCGGGCGGACGAGTATCGGGGGATGCCGGCAACAGATCCGAACCCAGGACAAGACCCCCGCTCGTTCGCGGGGGAAACGACCATCAGCTTGCGCCGCGCCGGATCCGCCGTGGTGCTGACCGCGCAGGGCGAGTTCGACGCGGTGAGCACCCCCGGGCTGCGGACCTCGATCCGCGAGGCGGTCGAAGACGGCCCCGAAGTACTGGTGATCGACCTCACCGCCGTGGAGTTCTTCGGCTCGGGCGCGATCGCGACCCTGGTCGACGCGCACCTGAGGGCCGCCGAGCAGACCAGCCTGCGCCTCGCGGTCGAGCACTACCTCGACCGGACGCTGAAGCTGGTGGGTCTCGACCAGCAGCTCGCGACGTACCCCTCGGTCGAGGAGGCGCTGGCCGCCGGGTGAGCATCCGGTGCTTGAGAGTGCCGTGCGCGGGTATCCCGAGCCATGACGTCCAGGCCAACCCGATCAGGAAAGGGCGAGGTGGCGCACATGGCTCCGGCCGGCGATTTCGGCGCGCCCGTCACCCCCGAGCTGCGGGTGACGTCGCCGGCGCGGACCGGTGACGTGACCAAGGTGCGCCACAAGCTCACCCGCTGGATCGCGGCGCACCACCCACCCGCCGACCTCGTGGGCGACATCGCCCTGGCCGCCTACGAGGCACTGATCAACACCGCCGAGCACGCCTACCCGGCCGGCGCCGCCGGCGACGTCGAGCTGCGCGCCCAGCACCAGCCCGGCCTGATCCGCATCACGGTCACCGACTTCGGCCGCTGGGACCACCCGCCGGCCGCACCCGACCCTTCGCGCGGTCGCGGGCTGGCCCTCATCCGGATCCTGTCCGACGACGCCACGATCGTCCGCACCGGCTCCGGCACGACCGTGACCATGACCTGGCGCCTGCACCCCGACGGCACCTAGGTGTTCTGTCCTGTGAGGTTGGGGACGCGGGTGGCGGGTGGTTTGCCGCCGAGTGCGGTGTGGCCGCGGTGGTGATTGTAGGTGTGCAAC